>NZ_JAPNXS010000040.1 GCF_030397575.1 Psychromonas sp. 14N.309.X.WAT.B.A12
ACTACGAAATCGTAGATGGTACGGTTGTGCTCACTGAAGCCGGTGCTGACTTAGTCAACAGTGGGGAAGAATTACCTGCTTTCACCTTAACGCCAAACGACGGCACGGTTGATGGTGATGCCGTAAGCGTTGATCCAAGTGTTGCGACCGTGAATGATGCACCTGAAATTACTATTCTAACCAGCAATGACTTTACCGAAGATGATGGTAGCGCAGTTGCTGGCGCAGAAGTGGCGACTTTCGATACCTTCGATGAAGATGGCGACGAAGTGACGGTTACGCTAAGCGATACCGTGAACTACGAAATCGTAGATGGTACGGTTGTCCTAACTGAAGCCGGCGCTGCGCTAGTCAACAGTGGCGAAGAATTACCAGCGTTCACCTTAACGCCAAACGACGGCACGGTTGATGGCGATGCAGTAAGTGTTGATCCAGGTGTGACCACCGTGAATGATGCTCCAGAAATCACTATCTTAACCAGCAATGACTTTACGGAAGATGATGGTAGTGCGG
>NZ_JAPNXS010000041.1 GCF_030397575.1 Psychromonas sp. 14N.309.X.WAT.B.A12
CTGTTGGCGCCGTTAAGTCTAAAGTGATGGTGCCGGTTGCAGCGTCACTGCTGTTATTCGCCGTATCTGTTGCCACCACACTCACCGCAATTTCACCTTCGGTTAATGCCGCTAATTCATTATCCGCTAACGTCCACGTGCCGTTGCCATTATTAGTAGCATCGTATTCAATATCATTGACCGTCACTACAACCGTTGCATCATTATCATTTACTGTGCCGGTTAACGCAGGCGTTGTATCGTTTGTAGTGATTGACGTCACCGCGACTGTTGGCGCCGTTAAGTCTAAAGTGATGGTGCCGGTTGCAGCGTCACTGCTGTTATTCGCCGTATCCGTTGCCACCACACTCACCGCAATTTCACCTTCGGTTAATGCGACTAATTCATTATCCGCTAACGTCCACGTGCCATTACCATTGTTAGTTGCATCGTATTCAATGCCATTCACGGTCACAACAACCGTGGCATCATTATCATTTACCGTGCCACTTAACGCAGGCGTTGTATCGT
>NZ_JAPNXS010000042.1 GCF_030397575.1 Psychromonas sp. 14N.309.X.WAT.B.A12
TTAAGTCTAAAGTGATGGTGCCGGTTGCAGCGTCACTGCTGTTATTCGCCGTATCCGTTGCCACCACACTCACCGCAATTTCACCTTCGGTTAATGCGACTAATTCATTATCCGCTAACGTCCACGTGCCATTACCATTGTTAGTTGCATCGTATTCAATGCCATTCACGGTCACAACAACCGTTGCATCATTATCATTTACTGTGCCACTTAACGCAGGCGTTGTATCGTTTGTAGTGATTGACGTCACCGCGACTGTTGGCGCCGTTAAGTCTAAAGTGATGGTGCCGGTTGCAGCGTCACTGCTGTTGTTCGCCGTATCTGTTGCCACCACACTCACCGCAATTTCACCTTCGGTTAATGCCGCTAATTCATTATCCGCTAACGTCCACGTGCCGTTGCCATTATTAGTAGCATCGTATTCAATATCATTGACCGTCACTACAACCGTTGCATCATTATCATTTACTGTGCCGGTTAACGCAGGCGTTGTATCGT
>NZ_JAPNXS010000043.1 GCF_030397575.1 Psychromonas sp. 14N.309.X.WAT.B.A12
ACCACCGTGCCATCTACGATCGCGTAGTTGACTGTATCGCTCAGGGTTACCGTTACGTCATCGCCATCTTCATCAGAGGTTTCGAAGGTCGCAACGACAGCCCCTTCAACGGCACTGCCGTCATCTTCCACAAAGGCATTGGTACTGGTAATTTCTACTTCTGGCGCATCATTGACTGTGCTAACCACTGGCGTCGCTGAGTCTGGCTCACCGTCAACCATACCGTCATTAGGCGTCAGTGTGAATTCTGGTAATGCTTCACCGCTGTTTACAAGCGCTGCGCCGGCTTCTGTTAGCACCACCGTGCCATCTACGATTTCGTAGTTGACTGTATCGCTCAGAGTAACGGTAACATCATCACCGTCTTCATCTGAGGTAGTAAAGGTAGAGACTTCTGCTCCAGCAACCGCACTACCATCGTCTTCCACAAAGGCATTGGTGTTGGTAATAGTCACTTCTGGCGCATCATTGACTGTGCTAACCACTGGCGTCGCTGA
>NZ_JAPNXS010000005.1 GCF_030397575.1 Psychromonas sp. 14N.309.X.WAT.B.A12
CGTGTCTGTGGGTGCGCATTATAGGGATTAAGATCTCATTGGCAAGCGTTTTATTACGATTATTTGCAATTAATTTTTATACTGTTCTTGGGCACAAGTTACACACAAATATGTGCAACTTATCCACAGAGTTATTAAATACTTTCAACAACTGCCGTCAAATCATCAAAAATGGCTGTTGCTAAAGTTTCACCTTCTTCTGTTATTGCTTTACCAGTACGTACCAAGTAGTTAGTTTTCACTCCAGCTGCAATACCAGCTTGAATATCTGACACCTTATCTCCTACTAAAATTGAGTTTTCAACATCTATACTTAAATCGTCAATAGCGTTACTCAACATACCAGGCTTTGGTTTACGGCATTCACAATCTATTTTGAATTCGCCGATACCAGCTTCACTATGATGTGGGCAATAATAGATACCATCTAAATCAACACCACGATCAGCCATCGACCAATCCATCCATTCGGTTAATGTGTGAAATTGCTCTTCCGAGAAGTAACCGCGTGCAATACCAGATTGGTTTGTAACAACAACTAGTAGGTAACCTTTTTTCTTTAATGCAATACATGCTTCGATTGCACCTTCTAGAAACTCAAAGTCATCAATTTCTGACACATAGCCATTATCTTTGTTGATAACACCATCTCTATCTAAAAATACTGCTGGTTTTGATTTACTCATTTGCACTTCTCTATTTCAGGGCTGTTTAATAATGTTATTATGCCATTCATTATTATTCCCTACTATTAATAAAGAGTAACGGCCATGAATAGACTACTTATACTTACATTACTTATCCTAATCGCAGGTTGTAGTGATTACCAACTGCACTCTAATGTTGATAAAGAGAATTTTGAAACCTACTTCAAACCTTCTAAAGTGACCGTTTATAATAAGGAGCAATTATTAGATCTTGAATATACTGTGTTAGGTGCAGTTGAAGGGAGTAGTTGTCAGATTGATGAAATCGACTTGCCAGCCAGTGAATCAGAAGCGCGTACAGAAGCTCGTATTAATGCCGCTGATATGAACGCAAATGGTGTTATTTTCCAATCTTGTATTAATTTTGAACGTGATGAAAGCTGTGTTAGTAATGTTATTTGTTACGGCAGAGCTTTAGATGTTGAAGAACCAACCAATGGTTAATGTACAACATACTATTATAGGGAGGGTACATTCTCCTTATAAAGAGAAATTTGCTGTTCCAAGGCAACCTGGATTGGTTCCCTGCGCAAAGGCTGAATTAGAGATCTTACCGCCCTTTAATGATATTAATGCATTTAATGGTTTAGATGAATTTAGTCATTTATGGCTTATTTTCACTTTTCATAAAAACCTTTGCCCTGATTCCGAATCTGCGAATTCATGGAGCCCTATGGTACGACCTCCACGTTTAGGTGGTAATAAACGCGTCGGTGTATTTGCGACCCGCAGCCCTAACCGACCTAACCCGATAGGTTTATCATTAGTGAGGTTTCATGGGCTAATCCAACGTGAAGGTAAGTTATTTCTTTCATTAAGTAATATCGACCTTGTTGATGGAACCCCCATTATCGATATCAAACCTTACTTGCCTTATGCAGATGCTAAACCTGATGCAGCGGCTGGATTTGCACAAACAACGCCTAGCTCGCCACTGATTATCACTTTTAGTGAGCAGTCTCTATCTAAGCTGGCTGATCTGCCTGCTGAATATCAAATGCTAAAGCAATTTATCATTGAAGTATTACAACAAGATCCAAGGCCTGCTTATAAAAAATCAAAAGTAGATACTAAGGTTTATGCAATGCACCTCTCCGATTTCAATATCAAGTGGCAATGCGAGTTTGATAAGATCAAGGTATTATCGATTGATAACATTTAAACTTCCTATCCTTTATGTTGGCTTGGTCTTTGATAAAAGATAACCTATCAATGCACCAGATAAAGCTCCAAAAAGATGGCTTTCATAAGATATATTCGGTGAGCTTGGCAACACACCGAATACCAATCCACCATAGATAACCAAAACTAAGATAGAGATTAACAGATCACGAAAATGGCGTTGTTTGATGCCGTACACGATTAAATATCCCCACATTGCGTAAACAACACCACTCATGCCAATATGAATACTTGCCGCCCGTCCAAATAACCAAACTAAACTACCCGTCATTAATATAGATAATACGAACACCAACCAGAAGCGCTTTAGACTATGCAGTCCAATCAAGCATGAAAAAATAACAAAGGGAAAGAAGTTGCTGGCTAGATGAGCCCAATCACCATGTAAAAAAGGAGCAAAGATAATCCCTGTTAAATGGTTTAGTTCTCTTGGTGCAATGCCATAACGGTTGATCTGGAAAACGGTATTTAACAGTAACAATACGACACAACATAACATGATCACTAAGCTGTGTTTGACAGGTTTAAAATAGCTTTGCATATTAACTCCTTTGGCTAGAGTTATAAAACTAACCAAAATTTATAAAAAAACACAATATTATTTACTTAAATCAACTAACAATGCTTTAGTCCACAGCAATCGACTGCTAAAATCAGCCAACTTAATATTCGTTATACGATAGATAACTATCAACAAGGATCACCATGCGCACTACCAATTATTTATTATCCACTCAAAAAGAAGCACCAAGTGATGCAGTAATTGCCAGCCACCAGCTGATGTTACGCGCAGGGATGATTCGAAAACTTGCCTCGGGTTTATATACCTGGTTACCCACTGGTTTACGTGTTTTACGTAAAGTTGAACGTATTGTACGTGAGGAGATGGAACGAGCGGGTTCTATTGAAATATCAATGCCTGTTGTACAGCCAGCTGACTTATGGCAAGAATCTGGCCGTTGGGATAAATTCGGCGGTGAATTATTACGCATTAAAGATCGCCACAACCGTGATTTTGTTTTAGGGCCAACTCACGAAGAAGTGATCACTGAGTTAGTACGTAAGGAAGTGAATAGCTATAAGCAGTTACCACTTAACCTATTCCAAATTCAAACTAAATTCCGTGATGAGACTCGTCCTCGCTTTGGTGTGATGCGTACTCGTGAATTTATTATGAAAGATGCTTACACTTTCCACCTTGACCAAGAATGTTTAGAAAAGACTTATCAAACTATGTTTGATGCTTACTGCCGTATCTTTGATCGTTTAGGTTTAGAGTACCGTGCTGTAATTGCAGATACGGGTAGCATCGGCGGAAGTGCGTCACATGAATTTCACGTATTAGCACAAAGCGGTGAAGATGCGATTGTTTTCTCTGATCAAAGTGACTATGCAGCAAACATTGAAAAAGCAGAAGCTCTTGGCCCACAGGTTGAACTAGCAGCTGCAACCGCTGAGATGGAATTAGTAGACACGCCTAATGCAAAAACCATTGCTGAACTTGTTTCTGAACATAACATTGCGATTGAAAAAACAGTTAAAACATTAATAGTTAAAGCTTCTGAAGAGAGTGAATCGGATTTAATCGCACTGATTATTCGTGGAGACCATGAGCTGAATGAGATAAAAGCAGAGCACCTAGCTGAAGTAGCTTCTCCTTTAACATTTGCCCATGAGTCTGAAATCCGTGAATTGGTTAAAGCTGGTCCTGGCTCTTTAGGTCCTGTATCACTGCCTATGCCATTTATTGTGGACCGCAGTGTTGCCGTGATGAGTGATTTTTCTGCTGGCGCTAACATTGATAACAAACACTACTTCAATATTAACTGGAACCGTGATGTAAATTTAGGCCAAGTTGCAGATTTACGTAATGTTGTTGAAGGCGATCTAAGCCCATGTGGTAAAGGTACCTTATCAATTGCACGCGGCATTGAAGTTGGTCATATCTTCCAGTTAGGTGATACTTATGCGCAAGCAATGAATGCAGCAGTATTAAACCAGCAGGGTAAAAACCAAGTAATGACCATGGGTTGTTACGGTGTAGGTATTTCACGTATTGTTGCAGCAGCTATTGAGCAAAACAATGATAAAAACGGCATTATCTGGAATGATGTGATTGCGCCTTTCACTGTTGTGATTGTGCCAATGAACATGAAAAAGTCACATCGCGTTGCAGAGTTAGCAGAGCAATACTATGCAGAATTACAAGCAGCTGGCATTGAAGTATTGTTAGATGACCGTAAAGAACGCCCGGGTATCATGTTTGCTGATGCTGAGTTAATTGGTATTCCACATACACTAGTGATTGGCGATCGTAGTATTGATAACGGTGTTATCGAATATAAAAACCGTGCTTCTGGTGAGAAAGAAGAAGTTAAGATTGAAGAAGCCATTGCTTTCATTAAAGCAAAATTAGCTTAATCATCATCTAGTCTAAAACCTGACCATTAAAAACCACGCTTTTTAGCGTGGTTTTTTTATATCTCATTTTTCCTCTTTATCCTGATAAACTTATTGAAAAATTTGTAGAGTACACAGCGAATGTTAGACAATAAATATCAACTCAATACTGAAGATTTATTAAACGATGATTTTTCACTAGAGATTCATAACTTCTGGCAGCAACATGCCACAACACATACATTTGATAGTGAGCATGAGGGTAGCATTCATACTGTACATATTAAGACCGGCAACTCACAAGCCATTGTTATTTGCCAAGGTCGAAATGAATCAGTGTTTAAATACAAAGAGCTCGCTTTTGATCTAAGCAAACAAGGCTACGATATTTTTTTAATTGATCATCGTGGGCAAGGGCTATCAAGTCGATTAGGCGGAGACCTGCATAGAGGGCATGTTCATGAGTTTGAACATTATGTCGCGGATTTGCGTTATTTTGTTAACTCATTATCATTACAAGAACACTATCAATCATGCTTTTTACTGGCTCACTCTATGGGTTCTGCAATTAGCGCCTTGTATTTACAAGAACAATCACATCCCTTTCACAAAGTGGTTTTTTGTAGCCCAATGTTTTCCATTAATACTGGAAAAATACCAATTTGGGCAGCTAAACTCATTAGCTTTATATGTGATGCTGCATATAGTTTATTTAATGAACTAGCATGTTATGCGCCCAAGGTAGGTGAATACCAAAAGGGGATATTCGAACAAAATGAATTAACATCAAGTGAAAAACGCTTTAATGCCATATTCACTGTTTTTGAACAAGTGGTAGAAACTCAACTAGGCGGGCCAACTATGCGCTGGGTGAATAGAAGTTTATACGCCACAGAAAAAGCAGTAAAAAATGCCAAAAAGATAAATATCCCCGTATTATTAATTCAAGCAGGCGCAGATACTATTGTCACTAAAAAAGGCCAACAGCAATTTCTCGCCAATCGTAGTCATTGTGAAGAAAGCCAACTGTTATGTGTAGAAGGTGCAAAGCATGAAATATTATTGGAACAAGATCAATATAGAATACCTGCGCTCAATCAAACATTAGATTTCTTTAAATCCGCTCAACAAGGTAAGTCAACATGTATAAAATAGCCATTTCAGATCTAGATGGAACATTACTTGGCCCAGACCACCAAGTATCAAGTGAAACTAAAGCAGTTATTAAACAATGGAAGCAAAGTGGTAAGAAATTTGTCATTGCAACCGGCCGTCATTATATAGAAGCTAAAAAAATCCAAGATACCTTAGGTGAGCCAATTCCTCTCATCACCTCTAATGGCGCACGTGTTCATGACCAAGATGGCAAGATTGTTCTAAAACAAAACCTACCTGACGATATCGCAACGGCAATCTGTGAGATGGACTTTGATCCAACAGTACAAGTAAACTTATTTACTGATCAACAATGGTACGCAAATTTTTCTCTACAAGCATTAATGGGGATGAGTATCGATAGTCACTTTATGTGCCAAGAGGTGGATTTAAAGACCCTTGATCAATCCAATACCATTAAAATATTCTTTTGGGGAGAAAGAGATAAACTCAACCAAATTTATAATCAATTAAGTGACGCTTTCTCAGACAGAGTTAACCTTACCTTTTCTCTTGATAAATGTTTAGAAGTGATGGGAGCGAAAACCAATAAAGGTGCCGCAGTTGAAACTGTTTTACAATCAATGGGATTCACTGCAGATCAAGGTATTGCTTTTGGCGATGGGATGAACGATGTTGAAATGCTACAAAGTATTGGTACGCCGATATTAATGGCGAACTCACAAAAAGACCTATTGAATTCCCTACCTAATGCAGAAGTTACTAAATCCTCGAAAGAGCATGGTGTGGCAGTAAAACTTGCGGAAATCTTAACGCTAGCTAATACTATTTAACACAATAAAAAAGCCGATTTACTAGGGTAATCCCAATAAATCGGCTTCTACTTATCAATCAGTATCGGCTAAGCCAATAAACGCATTATTGCTCTTCGCGTTGGAAAACTAACTCAGTGTCACTTGAAGCCGCTTCGACAAAGTAATATCCAGCTTCAGTGAATGCTTTCAGCTGTTCAATATCAGTAACTTCATTTTCCATGATATAACGAGCCATTAAACCACGCGCTTTTTTAGCATAGAAGCTAATCACCTTATACTGGCCATTCTTTTGATCTTTAAAAATAGGTGTAATGACTTTTGCTTTTAAGGCTTTAGGTTTTACAGCTTTAAAGTATTCATTTGATGCTAGGTTAATGAGGTATTGTGAATCTTGTGCAACTAACTGCATATTTAATTGCTCAGTGATCAAATCACCCCAGAATTGATACAGATTAGTACCACGCTCATTATCTAAACGTGTCCCCATTTCAAGACGATACGCTAACATTAAATCTAACGGGCGTAATAAGCCATATAGGCCAGACAAAATACGCAGATTTTTTTGTGCATATTGTAATGTACTTTCACTTAAAGTTTCCGCTTCAAGGCCAGTATAAACATCACCTTTAAAAGCAAACAAACATTGCTTTGCATCATTGTCTAATGAGAAAGGTGTTTTCCACTCTGCAAAACGAGCCACATTTAATCCAGCGATTTTATCACTGACTTTCATTAATGAAGCGATTTCTTGCATCGATAATTCTTGGCAACGATTAATTAATCGCTGACTTTCGGACAATAAATTAGCTTCTGTAAATTCAGAAGTCGTTGCCGGTGTTTCAAAATCTAAGGTTTTAGCTGGAGAAATAACAACTATCATATTTTTTCCTAATCTTTAAAAAAATAAGGCAATAATCCTCAGCCCTATTTAACTTTCATTCACAGACATCAGTCGATAGTAAATTCATTTAAGCTATCCGAAGCAAGGTTAGAACTTGACCCAACTTTTAATTTAATCATTAAGCGTAGATCATTGGCTGAATCTGCATGTGCTAGAGCTTCACTATAACTAATTTTTGCTTCTGAATATAATTTAAATAACGCCTGATCTAAGGTTTGCATTCCCGCTTGTTTAGATGCTTTCATAATATCTTTTAGCAGGTGTCGTTCCCCTTTACGAATCGCATTAGATAATGCAGGTGAATTAACCATTACTTCAAAGGCAGCAACACTGCCTTTTTCATCTAAAGTCGGAATAAGACGTTGTGCAACAATTGCTTTTAAATTGACCGAAAGCTCGTTTAAAAACTGATTATGGCGTTCTTCAGGTATGTAATGTAGCATCTGCTCCAGTGCTTTATCGGTACTATTTGCATTAAGCGTTGCCATACTTAAATAGCCAGTTTGTGCATGGCTAATAGCATGCGACATGCTCACCGCACTACGAATTTCACCTTGTACAATCACATCCGGTGCTTGACGAGTGGCATTACGTAATGCTTCTTCAATCGAGTCAGTATCTAATCCCACTTCACGCTGCGTGACCACTGAGCGAGCATGCTCATGCACAAACTCAATGGGATCTTCAATGGTTAATATATGCCCAGATGCATGTTGATTACGAAACCCCACCATCGCGGCTAGTGTTGTAGACTTGCCAGATCCAGTAGGCCCAACAAATAACACTAAACCAGACTTAGCCATGCAAATCTCTTTCAGCTGATCTGGAAGGTATAATTCATCGCTGGTTGGAATCTTGTCGTTAATACGACGCACTACCATACCAGGATTATTTTTTTGCATAAAAGCACTAATACGGAAACGCCCTAGCCCTTCAAGATGTAATGCAAAGTTAGCTTCTTTTTGGCTTTTAAACTGAGCGATGCCTTGATCATCCATAGTACGCGCTAATAAATTATAAATATCTTCAGATGTCATCTTATCATCGGATAGGGAAGATAAACGCCCATTGAGTTTAACTGTCGGTGGTAAGCCCACTGAAATATAAAGGTCTGAGGCTTTTAATCGATCTAAAGAACTTAATAACTCATCTAGCATACCTACTCCTTAAAATGTTTTAGGATCCATCGCTTTTGAAGCTGCATCTTCATAAGCCACAAAACCTTGAGCAACCAAATCTCGTAAACATTGGTCTAACGTCTGCATTCCGTGGACTTTACCCGTTTGTATAACCGAGTACATTTGCGCCACTTTATCTTCACGAATTAAGTTTCGAATAGCTGGAATACCAATCATAATCTCATGAGCCGCAATACGACCACCGCCATTTTTCTTTAACAGCGTTTGTGAAATAACCGCACGTAATGATTCTGATAACATAGAACGCACCATGGCTTTTTCAGCAGCAGGAAACACGTCAACAATACGGTTAATGGTTTTTGCAGCTGAAGTGGTATGTAAGGTACCAAACACTAAGTGACCTGTTTCAGCCGCTGTTAAGGCTAAACGAATTGTTTCTAAGTCTCGCATTTCACCAATCAAAATAACATCGGGATCTTCACGTAATGCACTACGTAGCGCCATTTCAAAGTTTAATGTATCTTTATGCACTTCACGTTGGTTGATCAGTGATTTTTTAGCTGTATGTACAAACTCAATAGGGTCTTCGATAGTCAAGATATGCTCATTACGAGAATCATTAATATAATCGACCATCGCCGCCAATGTAGTAGATTTACCTGAGCCCGTTGGGCCTGTCACTAATACCAACCCTCGAGGGTAATCTGAAATATCTTTAAAAATAGCAGGTGCACCTAGTGCTTCTAAAGTTAACACTTCACTAGGGATGGTACGAAATACCGCAGCAGAGCCACGATTTTGATTAAAGACATTCACACGAAATCGAGCAAGATCTTTAATTTCAAAAGAGAAATCTGTTTCTAATAGCTCTTCAAAGTCTTTACGTTGCTGATCACTCATTATGTCATAAATTAAATTATGCACTTCTTTATGCTCTAAAGCAGGCATGTTTATTTTACGTACTTCCCCATCCACACGAATCATTGGAGGAACACCTGCAGAAAGGTGTAGATCTGATGCTTTATGCTTTACACTAAAGGCTAATAATTCCGTTATATCCATAATTTAAAAATCCTAATAATATGACTAATATACCTAACAATATCGTAGCTGTTGAACAAAAAATAGCCCAAGCTAGTATAAAAGCACAACGCCAAGACAAAGTGCGGTTATTAGCAGTAAGTAAAACCAAGCCGGTTTCCTCAATTAAACAAGCTTTCTTACAGGGTTTATCTCACTTTGGAGAAAACTATGTACAGGAAAGCGTAGAAAAAATTCAACAAATAAAAACAGATCCCTCTTTTGATAAACCGATTCACTGGTATTTTATTGGTCCATTACAGTCCAATAAAACACGACCAGTCGCCGAGCATTTTGATTGGGTGCAAAGTGTTGACCGTTTAAAAATAGCACAACGCTTAAGTCAACAACGCCCAGATGATATGCCGGACCTTAATATTTGCTTACAAGTTAATATTAGCGGAGAACAGAGCAAATCGGGTACTACTTTATCGCAAGTATTAGAATTAGCTGCACAAGTTCAAGATCTTCCGCGCATAAAACTTCGTGGTATCATGGCGATTCCGCAAAAAAGTGACGACCCAAAAATAGTCGAGCAACAATTTTTAGCATTGCATGAGATTTACCAAACCTTGAAACAGCAATATAAAGATATTGATACGCTGTCGATGGGAATGAGTGGTGATTTAGAAAGTGCAATTAAATGCGGCAGCACCATGGTACGCATTGGTACCGACATTTTTGGCGCACGATAAACGTTAATAGAAAGGAAAAACATAATGCAAGATAAGAAAATCACCTTTATTGGTGCAGGCAACATGGCTGGCAGTATCATTAATGGTTTAGTAAAAGGTGGCTACCCTGCCAACTTGATTTGCGCATCAGCACCCAGTTTAACCAATACTCAAAAACTAGCGGACGACCTTGCAATTACAGCAAGCCAAGACAACAACCAATCAGCATCTTGGGCGGATGTGATTGTGTTAGGTGTTAAACCACAAATGATGGCCGATGTATGCCAATCATTAGTTGATGGTGGCGTTGATTTTACTAATAAATTAGTTATTTCAATCGCAGCCGGTGTGTCAGTGACACGTTTCCAATCAGTGTTAGGAGAGAGCACCGCTGTTATCCGTACTATGCCAAACACCCCTTCTTTATTACAAAAAGGCATGACAGGTCTATTTGCATCTCAACAAGTCTCTGCACAAGATAAAGACTTTGCTAGCGAATTAATGAGCGCCGTGGGTGAAATTGTGTGGGTCGAAGATGAAGCCCAAATTAATGGTGTGATTGCAGCAGCAGGTTCAGCGCCCGCTTACTTTTTCCTATTCATGGAGTCAATGCAAAAGAAAGCAATGGAAATGGGTTTCAGTAAAGAAGATGCACGTTTACTAGTCCAGCAATCAGCCATTGGTAGTGCAGAAATGGTAAAACAAAATGCTCACTTAGACCTTGAAACTTTACGTAATAACGTTATATCTAAGGGAGGTACAACTGCTGAAGCTATTCGTACCTTTAACGAACTCGACTTACCAGAAATCGTAGGTAAAGCGATGCAAGCGGCATCAGATCGTGGTGCAGAAATGGAAAAACTATTTTAACCCATTGCAATAAACATTCTATAAAAGGTAGAAATAAATGAATGCAGTTAACTTTTTAATCGATACCGTATTTGATCTGTATCTAATGGTTGTTTTACTACGCGTATGGTTACAATTGGCTAGAGCTGATTTTTATAATCCGTTTAGCCAATTCATCGTAAAAGCAACGCAACCTGTTGTTGCTCCTCTACGTCGTATTATTCCGCCTATTGGAGGGTTAGATACCGCCACGGTGTTATTTGCATTTGTTGTTGCAGTTGCAAAGATCTTAGTGCTCAGTGCTGTGCTTAATTACGGTATTAACGTACCTATTGTCTTAGCTTCTGGATTATTTATCTTAGTAACGGCTATCTTTAAGATGCTTTTCTGGGTGTTAGTTATCCGCGCAATCTTAAGTTGGGTTAGTCAAGGTCAACATCCAGTTGAAGCCGTAATGATTCAACTAACGGAGCCGCTACTTCGACCTATTCGTCGTATCATTCCTCCATTAGGCGGTTTTGATTTATCGATGTTAGTTGTATTACTAGGCTTACAATTTGTAGAAAAACTAGTCACAGATCTACTAGCACAAATACTTGGTTAATCACCTCTGAATCCCCATATTCAAGCAGTATGGCGAAATATCCTCGCCATACTTACCTCCTCTTCATAACTTTCCTTCACCTCAGCTAACAAAACAGTATAATTACCTAACCAACACTAAAAAAATCAAATACGCTTCACTTTCAACATCAATGTTAGGAATAAAAATGAAACAGAAATGGGTACTGGCAACAGGCAATCAAGGCAAAGTAAAAGAGATGAGCGAATTACTCAATAGCTTTTCAATTGAGGTATTGCCTCAAAGCCAATTTAATGTGCCAGATGTACCAGAAACCGGTACGACTTTTGTTGAGAATGCGATCATTAAGGCACGTCACGCGTCTAAATTGACTGGCCTACCAGCTATTGCTGATGACTCTGGTTTAGAAGTAGATTTTTTAAATGGCCAACCAGGCATTTACTCTGCTCGTTACTCAGGTGAAGCTGCGACAGACAGAGAGAACATCGACAAATTACTATCGAAATTAGTCGGTATTAACCCAGAACAACGTAAAGCACGTTTTCAATGTGTACTGGTTTATATGCGTCATGAACTAGACCCGACACCAATTATTTGCCAAGGTACTTGGGAAGGTAGCATTACAGAAGAGGTATTCGGGGAACAAGGTTTTGGTTATGACCCAATATTTTGGGTTGAAAGTGAACAATCAACCTCAGCTCAGCTGACTAAACAGCGTAAAAGTGAATTAAGTCATCGTGGTAAAGCGTTAACTCAATTAGTGAGTTTATTAAAAGAACAATTATCAGCTAACGTGTCATAACGATTACATTAAATATATTATCTAAATTTTTCGCTGAAAAAACAGTTCAATTCAAGGCGAAAATTGACGTAAATAAAATAGATAAGCTATTTATTGTGATTGGTATGAACTCAGCTTTCACCATACAAGTATTTTAAAGCGACTTTTATAGTCGCTTTTTAGATTGGAAAAATTAATGTTACAACTTCCCCCACTCAGTTTATATGTTCATATCCCTTGGTGTATTGAAAAATGCCCCTATTGTGATTTTAATTCTCACAAACTAAAAGGAGAGATACCTGAGCAAGAATACTTAAATGCATTAATTGATGACTTAAAACAAGATTTACGTTTTGTGCAAGGACGCCGTCTATTTAGCATTTTTATTGGTGGCGGAACACCAAGCTTAATTTCAGCATCGGGTATTAAATCGCTATTGGATAATATCCAAACGTTAATTCCATTTAACGATAATATTGAGATCACCCTAGAAGCTAATCCAGGTGCTATTGAAAACCAAAAAATTGCAGACTTCAAAAGCGCAGGTATTAATCGCTTTTCATTTGGTGTACAAAGCTTTCAACAAGAAAAACTCACCAAGCTTGGTCGAATTCATGGGGTCGATGAAGCTAAAACAGCGGCAAAGCAAGCCCACCATGTAGGAATGAAAACCTTCAATCTCGACTTAATGCATGGTTTGCCAAACCAAAGTTTAGAAGATGCAATGAGTGACTTAAATACAGCGATCGAGCTTAATCCAACTCATCTATCTTGGTATCAATTAACCATTGAACCAAACACTCAATACTTTTCTCATCCACCTAAATTACCCGATGATGAAACACTTTGGAGTATTCAAGAAGCCGGTCTGAAATTATTAGCAGAGCATGGCTATCAACAATATGAGATATCTGGTTATAGTCGACCAGGCTGGCAGTGTCAGCACAATTTAAATTATTGGCGTTTCGGTGATTATCTAGGTATTGGCTGTGGAGCTCACGGCAAGCTGTCATTACCACTTGAAAACAAAATAGTGCGAACCACTAAAATAAAACATCCAAAGGGCTATTTGGATCCCTCTCGGGCTTACATGGACGACTGCATTAACGTTAACAAAGAAGATTTAGTATTCGAATATATGATGAATCGTCTGCGATTAATGGAAACCTTCTGTTTTTCTGAGTTTGAAGATTACACAGGATTACCCCGTGCAGCGTTAAATCCAGCACTCCAACAAGCAGAAAAAAAGGGATTATTAAAAGTGCAGTCTGAAACCTGCCAAGTAACAGAATTAGGCCATCGTTATTTAAATGAATTATTAACCATGTTTATGGATTAACTAACGGATATTTGAATATGCAAACAAACAATAACTCTAACAGCATTAAAAAAGCAGAATTCCTCGGCGGGGCAAAAGCAGCTGTGCCTTTGATCGTGGGGGGAATTCCTTTTGGTATTTTATTTGGCACCCTCGCTCCAAGCAGTGGCTTATCAGTTTGGGCAACCATGGCGATGTCATTAATTGTATTTGCCGGGTCAGCGCAGTTTATTGTGTTAGCACTGATTGCAGTGCAAGCTCCTTTAGAAGTTATCCTATTAACCACTTTTGTAGTGAACTTACGCCACTTATTATATGCGACAGCCTTAGTGCCTCATATTAGCCATTTGTCACTTCCATTGCGTAGCTTATTGGCCTTTGGTTTAACCGATGAAACCTTTGCAAATATGAGCCAACGCTATCAACCTAACTCACCATTAGGTGATGATCACCAGTTTGCCCACTTCTTCTATCTTGGCTCTATGTTTAGTTTTTATGTCAGCTGGTCATCTGCCACGGCAATAGGATTAATATTAGGCAATGTTATCCCAGATATGACCAGTTGGGGGTTAGAATTTGCTATGTCTGTCACCTTTATTGGTATGGTTATTCCATACCTCAACACAAAAGCGATGTTCAGTGCCATGCTAAGTGCTGCTATTGCTTCTTTATACTTTGCTCATTTACCTAATAAATTAGGCTTAATTGTGAGTGCATTAATTGGGGTTGCTATTGGCTTAACTGTTGTACATTTTCAAAAAGCATCTATTCCGCAGGAGAAGCAAATATGAATGAAGTTTGGTTAATTGTAGGTATGTTTGTGATCACTTTCGGGATTCGATTTATTATGTTCGCATTTGCAGGCAAAATCACCTTTCCAATCTGGATGCAACAATCCTTAAAATTTGTGCCACCAGCGGTATTAACAGCCATTATTGTTCCAGCAGTAGTGATGCCTACGGGTGAGATCGACTTCAGTTGGCACAATGTCTATCTACTCGCCGCAATATTTAGTGTTGTGATTAGTGTGGTCACTAAAAGCCTACTTAAAACTATCTTCTTTGGTATGTTGCTATTTCTATTACTGAAATTTTTGATGGGCTAATATCAACTATATTAAACACCAACAAAAAAGCCGATGTGGTTTAAACATCGGCTTTTTCATTTAAGGCTAACGGGTAGCTTGAGTTAATAGCTTACTCTGGTGCTGGGCCGTCTTGCTCTTGAGTTTCTGGTGTTAATACTGGTTTAGCCAGTAAAATCTCACGTAACTTGCCATTTAGCTCTTCAGCTACCGCTGGGTTTTCCTGTAAGAATTTACAAGCATTAGTCTTACCTTGACCAATTTTGCTACCGTTGTAAGCGTACCAAGAACCTGATTTTTCAACTAACTCTTGCTTAACACCTAGGTCGATTAATTCACCCAAGTTGTTAATACCTTGACCGTACAAGATTTGGAATTCAGCTTGTTTAAATGGCGGTGATACTTTGTTTTTAACCACTTTAACACGTGTTTCATTACCGGTAATTTCATCACCATTTTTAACAGCACCAATACGACGAATATCTAAACGAACTGACGCATAGAATTTAAGTGCATTACCACCTGTAGTGGTTTCAGGGTTACCAAACATAACGCCAATTTTCATACGGATTTGGTTAATAAAGATAACCATCGTATTAGTTTGTTTAATGTTACCAGTTAATTTACGTAATGCTTGCGACATTAGACGAGCTTGAAGTCCCATGTGAGAATCACCCATGTCTCCTTCAATTTCAGCTTTTGGTGTTAACGCCGCAACCGAATCGACAATCACCACGCCAACAGCGCCCGAACGTACTAACATGTCACAGATTTCTAACGCTTGCTCACCGGTATCTGGTTGAGAGATTAATAGGTCATCAACATTTACGCCTAATTTTCTTGCATAAGATGGGTCAAGTGCGTGCTCAGCATCGATAAATGCACAGGTTTTGCCTTGCTTTTGCGCTTCAGCAATTACTTGTAATGTTAATGTCGTTTTACCTGAGCTCTCTGGACCGTAAATTTCAACAACACGGCCGTAAGGTAAACCGCCTATGCCTAAAGCAACATCTAGACCTAATGAGCCAGTTGACACTGATTCAACTTCCATCATGGCTGCTGCACCGTCTCCAAGACGCATGATTGAACCTTTACCAAATTGCTTTTCAATTTGGCCTAACGCCGCCGCTAATGCTTTATCTTTATTTGCGTCTTGACTCATTATTCTCTCCAGTGATTGGGTTTTTACTGTATATGCAAGCAGTATACTGACCATTTATACAGTATCAAGTTTTTTATTCAAAAAAGGGTTATATTTATACTGATCCTAGCGCATCCGCGTTCTCTATTAAACCTAAGAGTGCTAAACGAATGGCCTGTGTTCTTACTGCACTTCGATCACCAACAAACAGGTAACTCTCAGTTTTATGACCGCTATGTGCGTTATACCAAGCAATACATACAGTGCCTACAGGTTTTTCTTCGCTACCTCCATCGGGCCCTGCAATACCACTGATTGCGACAGCGATATCTGCATCTGAATTTTTTACTGCGCCAATGGCCATTGCATTAACCACTTCTTTGGAAACTGCGCCAAATTCATTAATTAAATCTGGATCAACACCTAGCATCTGGGTTTTGGCACCATTACTATAGGTAATAAAACTACGATCAAACCACAGTGAACTTCCAGAAATTTCAGTAATAGCGTATGCTACACCACCACCGGTACAGGATTCAGCGGTTGTCGCTACTAAGCCAGCATTAGTTAATTTTTCACCTAATACTTGCGCTAATTCTTGAACGGTTTTTTCAGTCAGCATAGTTTTCCGCCTTTTTTAGAAATAGTTATTTTAAGTGTATTCATTATGAAGCCAACAGCGCAAGAATTAAAACAACATACTCCCATGATGCAACAATTTTTAACCTTAAAAAGTGAGGTACCAGACACCTTACTATTTTATCGTATGGGAGATTTCTACGAATTATTCTTTGACGATGCACGTAAAGCATCACAATTATTAGGCATCTCTCTTACCCAACGCGGTAAAACCGGTGGTAATGCAATCCCAATGGCCGGTGTTCCTTATCATAGTGTAGAAGGATATTTAGCAAAGCTAATTAACCTAGGTGAATCCATTGCCATTTGTGAGCAAGTTGGCGACCCTGCCACTAGCAAAGGTCCAGTTGAACGTAAAATTGTACGTATCATTACGCCAGGTACGATCACAGACGAAGCTTTGCTAGATGATAAACAAGATAACTTACTGTGTTCTGTGTATCAGCAAGGTGATAACTTCGGCATCGCATCTCTTGATATTGGTAGTGGTCGTTTCATTGTTAATGAATTTACTAAAGCAGAGGCACTACAAGCAGAGATACAACGCTTGAATCCGGCAGAGTTGCTTTATCCAGATAACTTTGAATCAATAGAACTGATTGAGCATCTACCTACGATTCGTCGACGTCCAGAGTGGGAGTTTGAATTTGGTACCTGTAAGAACTTATTAACGCAACAATTGGGCACACAGGATTTAGTAGGTTTTGGCATTGAACAATCACACTTTGCAATTTGTGCCGCTGGTGCCGTATTACAATATTTAAAAGATACCCAACGTACCGCCTTAACGCATATTCAATCGGTGACACTAGAGCAAAGTACTGACACCGTTATTTTGGATGCGGCGACGCGTCGTAACTTAGAGCTTACCTTTAACCTCTCGGGCGGAACCGATAACACCTTAGCACAAGTACTTGATACTACTGTTACCCCTATGGGTAGCCGTTTATTAAAACGTTGGATCCACCAACCAGTACGTAATCTAACTGTCCTTAATTATCGTCAAACCATGATCCAAACATTAATGGATTTTGATTTAACTGATGCCTTATCAATTCCACTAAAACAAATTGGTGATATTGAACGTGTCATTGCACGATTAGCATTACGCTCTGCGCGTCCACGCGACTTAACCCGTTTGCGTTGTGCTTTTTCTTTATTACCTGAGTTACAACACCTTATTGCAGAATTACCCAAAGAGTTGGTTACAACATTAAGTGAAGAGATGGGAAATTATCCTGAATTACTCAACTTATTAGAAACAGCAGTCATCGATAATCCTCCCGTATTAATTCGTGACGGAGGAGTCATTAAAGAAGGTTATAACGAAGAACTAGATCATTGGCGTAACTTATCCAAAGGTGCAACGGATTACTTAGAAGCGCTTGAGCAACGTGAACGTGAAAGCACAGGGATTAGCACCTTAAAAGTGGGCTATAACCGAGTGCACGGTTACTTCATTGAAATTGGTCGTAGCCAATCAGATAAAGTACCTGAGCACTATGTGCGTCGCCAAACCCTTAAGGGTGCAGAACGTTACATTATTGCGGAACTAAAAGAGCACGAAGAAAAGGTGCTATCTAGCCAAGGTAAAGCATTAGCATTAGAGAAGAAGCTTTATGAGCAACTTATCGACCTATTACTACCACACTTAAGAAGCTTACAATTTACCGCAAAAGCCCTAGCTGAGTTAGATGTGCTTAATACCTTAACTGAACGAGCATTAACCTTGAATTACGTTCGCCCTGTTTTACAGAAAGAAAACGGCATCAATATTCAAGAAGGCCGTCACCCAGTAGTGGAGCAAGTGAGTAAAACACCTTTTATTGCCAACCCAGTTAATCTGCATAATGACCGACGTATGTTGATCATTACAGGTCCGAACATGGGCGGTAAATCAACCTACATGCGCCAAGTTGCTTTAATGGTATTGATGGCACATATTGGTAGCTTTATTCCAGCAGAAAGTGCAACTATTGGCCCTATTGATCGAATTTTCACGCGTATTGGTGCATCCGATGATTTAGCCAGCGGACGTTCAACCTTTATGGTTGAGATGACTGAAACGGCTAATATTTTGCATA
The DNA here is from genome assembly GCF_030397575.1 of Psychromonas sp. 14N.309.X.WAT.B.A12. Taxonomy (GTDB): domain Bacteria; phylum Pseudomonadota; class Gammaproteobacteria; order Enterobacterales; family Psychromonadaceae; genus Psychromonas. The sequence goes on from NZ_JAPNXS010000005.1 coordinate 18,494, forward strand.
ATGCAACACCTAATTCATTAGTATTAATGGATGAGATTGGCCGAGGAACTAGTACTTTTGATGGTTTATCACTTGCCTGGGCTTGTGCAGAGCAACTGGCTGAGAAAATTCAAGCTTATACCTTATTTGCAACACATTACTTTGAATTAACTCGATTACCAGAAACTATTCCAGAGTTAGTCAATGTACATCTTGATGCCGTAGAGCATGGTGATAGCATCGCCTTTTTGCATGCCTTACAAGAAGGTGCTGCGAATAAGAGTTATGGTTTACAAGTTGCAGCCTTAGCAGGTGTCCCAAAATCAGTATTAGATAATGCAAAAACGAAGTTACAGCAATTAGAGGCATCTTCAATACAGGCTCAAGACAGCAATACAAACCAAGCAGTTGAAACGCTAACTACACCGAGTAATCCTCAAGGTAGTTTAGACTTTACAACTATTGAAGAGCATAAAGCCGTGACGCTATTAGCGAGTTTAGACCCTGATGAATTAACTCCTAAACAAGCCTTAGCCGCTTTGTATCAACTTAAAGAGCAACTATAAAAATATCAATGAGTTTATCTGTGTTCAAACAGATAAACTCATTTTATTCACTCCCTCATCACTGACAACTACTCCCCTACTCTGTTTACTAAACCCATAGATTTACCCGAAAAACTCAATAATCTCATTTAACTCTCAATTCTCGCCAAGTGTGACAGTAATATTTCAAAAAAATTATCAAATTATTACAATTGAAATATTTCTGTCACATTTCTCTGTTCTAATCGCCACGATAAAAAATAAACAAATTAAATAATTGAAAACATCACGTTAGTAATAGGCTTAATAATTATGAAAAACGAAAATCACAACACAACACTAAATCAATACTTCAATTGGGCTGCAGTGGTGTTTTTAGTTTACTGTATGTTGGTTGCTGTTAGCAGTGTAAGTAGCGGCTTCAAACTATTTTCTGGTGGTGCTGCAGGCGCTGCTGAAATATTTCAATTTGCGAGCAACCCGTTAGTTGCACTTATTTTAGGGACATTAGCAACTGCATTAGTACAATCATCTTCCACTGTTACCGCTGTAACTGTTGGCCTTGTTGCAGGTGGATTACCTATTTCAATTGCAATCCCATTAATCATGGGGGCAAATATCGGAACAACAATTACTAATTCTATTGTGTCAATTGGTCACGTCCGTAACAGTGATGATTTTAAACGTGCCTTCAGTGCCGCAACTGTACATGACTTCTTCAACCTAATTGCAGTACTTATCTTCCTACCATTGGAGTTAATGTTTGGTTTATTAGAAAAAATGGCCGGTGCAACTTCACACCTATTAGTTGGCAGTGCAGATATGTCGTTGAAAGGTTTCAACTTTATGAAACCTTTAACGAAACCTGGCGTAAATGTTGTGTCAGATATCGCATCTGTTATACCAGGTAAGTTTGCTGGTATTGCAATGGTCATCATCGGTGTGACACTTATTTTATTCTCTGTTACTTTCCTAGGAAAAGTCTTACGTAAAGTATTAGTAGGCAAAGCAAAAGCTGTATTACATAGCGCATTAGGTAAAGGCCCAGTAGCAGGTATTACATCTGGCGCATTAATGACGGTAATGGTGCAATCCTCTTCAACAACAACAAGCTTGATGATTCCATTAGCCGGTAGCGGTATGTTTACCACACGTCAAATCTACCCTTTCACATTGGGGGCAAATATCGGTACAACCATTACAGCGCTATTAGCGGCTACCGCTATCTCAGGCGAAATGGCAGAAGCAGCATTAACCATTGCTTTGGTGCACTTTCTATTTAATTTATTGGCAGTAATCGTGATTTACGGTATTCCATTCCTACGTGAACTACCATTAAAAGGTGCTGAAAAATTAGCTGAAGTAGGCACTAAGAACAAGTTCCTCGCCTTTGGTTATGTGATTGGGACTTTCTTTATCTTACCGGGTCTAATTTTGGTAGGTGTTCGTTAATTATAACTAGGTTTCCCATTTTTATTATAAAAGCGACTTTCGAGTCGCTTTTATCCTTTCTATAATATGCCTGTTAGCAAACAATCTATTAGTAGTGAACTATTGTAAATTCAGCTTATGATAGTTGATTATAAATTAACCTCTAATTAACCCATTTATTGCTAGTATCATGTATCAAAATAAATTCTTTGTCGCATAAATCGAGGTTGTTCATGGATATAGATAAATTACAGTTATTATTAGTTGAGGATGATATTGACTTAGCCACCGCTGTAATCGATTACTTTGAACTTGAAAAGATCCAATGCGACCATGCTGCTAATGGCCTATCAGGGTTTAACTTAATCAAATCGAATCACTACGATGCCGTTATTCTCGACTTGAATTTACCAAAAATGGATGGACTAACGGTATGCAACACATTAAGAGCTGAAGGTGTCGATGTGCCTATTTTAATGTTAACAGCGAAAGACACACTGGATGATAAACTACAAGGTTTTGCCAAAGGTGCCGACGACTATTTAATTAAACCTTTTGCTATGGAAGAATTAATCGTACGCATTAAAGTATTATCTCGCCGACGCAGTGCACAAGCCAAAAAACTGATCATTAGTGGACTTTCATTAGACAACGAACAACAAATCGTAATGCGTGATGGTAAACGTTTAAAGCTATCCCCTATTAACTTCAAAATTTTAGAAACATTAATGTTAGCAAGCCCTAATCCGGTTAATCGAGAAAAGTTAATACAAAGTGTTTGGGGGGAGGAGCAACCCGACAGCAATAGCTTAAAAGTACATATGTTTAACCTTAGAAAAGCTGTAGATGGTCAAGGTGAAAATAAGCATCAAACAAAACTTATCCACACCTTAGTAGGTTACGGGTTTGTCTTAAAAGATGAGCAGAGCCAATGAAGATAAAACCTAGCTTACGCGTCTACTTTCTTATCGTAATGATCATTACCGGTATTACGACTATTTCTATTATGTCTGTAGTGAGTTTTAACTATTTTATCAATGGTTTAGATTTCTCAATACGTAAAGAGATGCGCACACAGGCTTATCAATTGCCTGTTTCTGAAGGCAAGCCAGTTAAACTGAATAATTTTATTATTGCCAGTACCTTTAATGATTTGCCAGAGTCTATTAAAAGCAAGATAGATGAAAAAAAGATGGAGGTTGGAGAGTTAGTTAAGAGCGTTGAAGGAAACCTTTTATTTGCTCCTCCTAAAGCCGGATATTTTGCGATGAAACTAGAACGCAATGGCGAAATACGTTTTGCTGCGACTTCATTCTTTTCTGATGTAGATAGGCCTTATACGGATAAATTATTCCCGCCTTTTAAATATTTAGTCATGATAGCCTTTACGGCAATGGCGTTATTTGCGTTAGTTCCTTATTTCATTTTACGTAAAGTGACTAAGCCAATTGAAAACTTAATGGCTTGGGCAAAACAACTTAATAAACAACAATTAACTAAACCAGCCCCTGACTTCCACTATAGCGAGCTTAACAGCTTAGCGGAAATCGTAAAGTCGAGCTTACAATCAGTACAAGCAGGCTTGGAACGAGAACAACAATTTTTAGGGTATGCTAGCCACGAATTACGAACCCCTATTGCGATCACGCGCACCAATACTGAATTATTGCGCAAAATGATTGAGAAAGAGATCAGCACAGAAAAGCAACTACAAGTCTTAGATAGGATAGAGCGTGCTAGTTTAAACATGACCAACTTGACGGAAACGCTGTTATGGCTAAATCGCCAAGCGGATAAATCGATTCCATTAAGTACCGTTTCACTTGGTCAATTAACCGAACAATTATTCAATGAATTACAATATTTACTCAATGATAAAAAGGTTGATATACAAATAAAAACCGATCAAACACAACATCAATTGCCAGCAGTATTATGCAGAATAATTATCAACAACCTAATCCGAAATGCACTACAGCATACTAATGAAGGTAAAATAGTGATCACGCAATCATCCCATCAACTGATAATTCATAATCAAGAGGTATCTGAAAATATGGTGGAGAACGATTTAGGGTTTGGCTTAGGACTTGAGCTAATAGAACGCTTAGTAAATCACTATGAATGGCAGTATAAGAATATAGCCACAGATAATGGTCATTATGTAGAGATTAACTTTGCCTGACCAAACTAATATTGAATAATACCCATGAACAAAAAAGCCAAAATACATTGCTGTATTTTGGCTTTTTTATGGTTATTTAATCGACATAAAACGATATTATATTAAATAAATGATCTAAATTTCACGCAGGAAAAATGACTGAGTTCAAGGCGTAATTTAAGTTAAATAGCTGTTCTATTTGCGAAAATTACAACCAAGAAATAAGTTATTTTAACAAGTAAAATAGATCAGTTAATTAGTGTGATTGGTATTAGTTTACTAATGGGGCTAAATCAGCAGGACGGTAATACACTGACTTTAATACCTTGCCTTTGCGTACGAGTTTGTTTTCTAACTGCACATCTTCAGCACACTTAGCGATGATAAAATCCCCTTTAACACTATCTGTTAATTGCACACCTTGCTTCGCATAAAAAGCAACAGTATCGTCGTACTCTTGTTGATTGCGACATACCTTACTCATGTTGCTTGAATGAACTTCATTCCAACAAGTAATGAAATCAATATCACGTTGCTTAGCGACATTTAAAAATAGATCAATTAAGTAAGCAATCGCTAGGTTATCTTCAACCTGCGTATCACCTAAATGTACCAAGCGTCCCATCAATACATAAACACTATCGACAATGGCGTCAGCCTGTTCTACTTTACAAGGTGCTTCAGCTAACTCAGTTAACTCTTCGATGATTAATGAGGTATGTAATTCATCGGCTTTTTCATCCATGCTTTCAGGAGCATTACACAGTAGATCAAAAGTTTCTCTAAACTGCGTAATATCTGTATAAAGCTTAGTATAAAGTTCAGTAGTTAATTGCGTTAATTTCATGGTGTTTCCTATCTGTAACAGAGTAATAGCAAAGTCTAAATTTAGCGCCCTATTATAGACAGGAAAAGTATTTAAATATATGGATTACGCTGCGCTATACACTAATTTACCTGCAACGTAAGTCGATTGGATATTACGCTCATCACCCAACATCATTAATGCAAATAACTTATCTTGTAGATTGGTTGAATTCTCAAGGCGTAAAGCTTGTAAATCGGTTGCAGCCCAATCTACAACAATAAAGTCAGCTTCTTTACCCGCAGTTAAATTACCTACTTTGTCAGCCATACTTAATGACTCAGCACTGCCTAAGGTCGCCATATATAAGCCTTTAAAGACTGATAGCGTTTGTCCTTGTAACTGCATAATTTTATAGGCTTCACTTAAAGATTGCAGTTGAGAAAAGCTAGTACCGCCACCCACATCAGTCGCTAAGCCAACACGTACTTTAATATCATCCGCTTTTTCTAGGTTAAATAAGCCACTCCCTAAAAACAGGTTCGATGTTGGACAAAATGCAATCACCGAGTCACTATCTGCCATGGTTTGCCACTCTTGCTCAGTTAGGTGAATACAATGTGCAAATACACACTTATCGCCTACTAATCCGTAATGGTCGTAAACATCAAGGTAGCCAGCACGTTCAGGGAACAATGATTTAACCCATTCGATCTCATCTTTATTTTCAGAAAGATGAGTTTGTACATACACATCTGGATATTCCGCTTTTAATTTACCAGCCATCGCTAATTGTTCTCGTGTAGAGGTGGGTGCAAAACGCGGTGTGATCGCATATTGCAAACGGCCTTTGTTATGCCATTTATCGATTAATGCCTTGGATTGGTCATAACTTGATTGCGCGGTGTCTAATAGATAATCTGGTGCATTTCGGTCCATCATGACCTTACCCGCGATCATACGCATATCTATTTTATCGGCTTCTTCAAACAACGCATCAACTGACTCAGGATGCACAGTACCAAACACTAACGCACTAGTTGTCCCATTCTTTAATAACTCATTAACAAAGAACTGCGATATTTTTTTCGCGTAGGCTTTATCTGAAAATTGTTTTTCTGTTGGAAAAGTATAAGTTTCTAGCCATTCTAATAATTGCTCGCCATAAGCGGCAATCATCTCTGTTTGCGGGTAATGGATATGTGTATCGATGAAACCAGGCATAATCAGTTGCCCACGTTTATCTTCTAATTGAGGGTATAAATCTGCACTTTCTTGTGAAAAAGTAGTCAATGAACTGACTTTACCATTTTCAGTGACCAGAATTCCGTCAGCAATGTATTGATATGCGTCTTCAATATTGTCGACTTTTGCAGGATCATTAAGGAAGTGTAAAAAGCTCGCGCGGATAGCTGTAATAGATTTTTGGTTCATAAAATTCGCCCATAGTTAAATTGAGATTAAAAAAAATAACTATGATTTTTGACTTGAATTCAACAAGCCCTTGTTCAAGCGTTTTTATTATTAACAACCGAAAATCACCAAAAGCTAAGTTAATATATCCAATTTTTTTCAAATCCGAAAGTACTAATTACATATTATTAACATCTAAAAAAACACTGTGATTTAAAATATAAATAAAATAAATAATATAAAAAGTTAAATTAATTCACAGCTTTACCATTACAAAGTGTAATGACATAGCTATAATAGAGTCCCACTAAGGAGGACCCATTGCCCAACATCGCTCTAAAGCAAGACGGAAAATTATCGTTTAAACTCACCCACCACATGACACAAGGGACGTTTCGACGTATCGATTTATATTTTTCTTTGCCAAAAGAGATGGGTATTAATAAGAACACCTTATCTGAAAGTGATTACTTTAACGCAGGTATTGATGGTCGCCGTGCTTACCATACTCATGGTTTGCATTTACCTTTATTACACCGTCGCTTTGCAAGCCGAATGAAACGCTCTACTGCAGAGTACAAAAGCAACCTAAACATGTTTGCTTACCAATATATTTCAGCGTTAGAAACAGATGCCAATGAAGTGCTCGCTATTGGTGAAAATGAAGGATTAGAAGCTTTCTATGAGTCAGCAACTGAGCTAGCAGAGCATTGTTTAGATATCTTAAAAAAGCATCGTGGTCACCACCCTAAAAGTACAAAACTCAACTCGATCTATGAAAATGTGGATAACTATTTATCTTGGTTTACTGAGCAAACTATTCTTCGTATGTTAGTTAAAAAACCACGTCAAAGTGCTTTTTCAGAGGTCCGTTTATCATTACTGGCAATTTGTGAGTCAGAAAGTGAATACCGAAAGAAGAAAGGTTACAACTCAGATTCGACTCTGAAAGACGCTAACCGTATCGCCAATAAAATGCGCTTATTACGCCGCTTAATTGAATACAGTGTTATCTTCAAGAGTAAAACTATTGTACTTGGTAATATTACTCGTAAAGTAGTTACGGGCGTTGCCACAGCATTATTAATGAGTGTGGTATTAGTATTAATTATCAAAACTCAGGGGGCCTTTAGCCAATTAACTGCACTCATGGTATTTATACTGTCGATTATTTACGGAGTCCGCGAAGTATTTAAAGATGACTTTAAAAATATTTTGTGGCGCTGGATACGTAAGGGCAAGCCGAAATGGGCTCGTACTTTGTATGATTCAACCAATCAACATGAAATGGCAAAACAAAAAGTTTGGCTGGATTACACCAGTAATGCCAGGTTGCCTCAACAAACCAAAGCCTTATTAGCTGAGCGTAATACTCAAAATAAACAAAGTGCACAGCTATTACATTACCGTATTGAAAGCCGCATCAGCAAAAATGGCTTTCAAGCTGGCTATGATACAATTGAAGAGAATATTTTATTTAGCTTACGTCCGCTTACTCGCTATGCAGAAGGTGGAACAGGTAAGGTATTTGAGCGTTTAAATGCAACCAATAATAAAGATAAAATACAAAGCACGACGATTGAAAGACGCTATCAAATCAACATTATTGTGGCTGTTGACCAAGGCCAATACTTAGAGCAATTCGAGCGCTACCGAATTACCTTAAACCGTTCTGGTATTGTAGAAATAGTGAAAGCGGGAGAGGCAAAAATTAAAGACCCAGCAGATAAAAAACGTCAATCGAAACTCTCTTCGTTATTACATATCAAACGACGTACTTAACTCATAAAAGTCGTTATCCAATAGCGGATAACGACTAGATACACAGCTAAAACAACCAAGATTGTAATGGCTGTTCTAAGCTGATCCCTTTACTGCCCCAACGGTCGATACTATTTACATGTAAGATACGCTCGAACTCTGGTAATAATTGTTTCAATCGAGCAGATACTTTTCTAGTGGTTAAGATCCACACTCCCGGAGATTCATCAATTAACGCTTTTAATTGTGCTTTATCTTGCTCCGTCCAGTTCAATTCCTCTTTAAACAAACGGTCTACTACAAACAATTGATTCGCAGAGGCAAAGTCTTCTAACTGCTCTGACAATAACACGACTGAGTCAATCTCTTTATCAAATAGCGTGGTTTGTTGCTGATTAATCAATTGACGAATATCAATCAACAATTGCTGTTGGTTTTTTTCAATGATCTGTTGTTGCTCTGGCCAAATTCGTTTTAAGTCATCACTAACAATACTCGACATAGTGCTTAAGTTATTCGGATTAAGCCAGGCATAAAGCGACGTATTACCACTTGCTAATTGCACTGTCGCAACCCCTTTTGCTCTTGGTGAAATTGACTGAGAAGCATCGACTTCGATGATCTTAATATTACCCTGTCGCGCATAAGCAAATAGCGGGTCTTGTGGCCAAAGAGAACGCAATGTAATTACCACAGAAGCTTGTTGAGCTTCAGCCATCACTTTGCCTTCACCTTTTGTCGCAAACCAATGACCTAATCGTTCAATACCATATCGTTTAGGTGCAAGATACGTTGTTGTGATCGGCGTCCCCTTCATTAGCTGAGTCGCGAGCATATAGGTTACAGGGGTTGTAGTTAGGATATCTTTAGCCTCTGCATGGCTAGGTAGTAACAAGCTTGCAAACAGGATTAAACTAGACAAAGATTGTAAATAAATCGTTTTTTTCATGATTACTTTCTCCCAACAATACGCGTAACCGTAGCAATTAAAAAGAAACTTGCAGCCACTAAGATGATTGATGCGCCAGATGGTATAGGCAGTTTAAGCTCCATCGGCAATAAGGTACCGATAATACAACTTAAGGTCGCGAGCAGAGATGATAACAACACAAAGCTGCCCATGCTTTTAGTCATTAAGCGTGCCGTTGCACCTGGAATTAATAACAATGCCCCTACTAAAACAGCACCAACAATCTTGACCGCGGCTATGGTTACGAGCGTGATCATCATTACAAACAGATAATCATAGAAGTGCGTGTTATAACCACGTACTTTTGCAATATCTGGACTAATAGACGCTAATAGAATGCGATTAAAAGTAAACATTAAACCTACAATTATCAGTAAACAACTGAGGCCTAAGACTAATAAATCAAAGTCTGTAATGGTTAAGATTGAACCAAATAAGACGTTCTCTAGCATGTGGATATTAATTTTACGTGCTACATACATTAACAACGCCGCGCCACCAGCTAAAGCTACCGCAAGGAATACACCAACTAGGGTATCGTAAGGCACTGCTGTGCGATTGCGCACAAAATGCAATAGCAAGGCAAATATCATACAGAAACAAAATAACCCGATAATTGGATTTTCTGGTGGCTCTCCTAATAACACACCAATGGCAATACCAGTTAATGCCGCATGGCCAACCGCTTCAGAGAAAAATGCTAAACGTTTTGCAATGACTAAGGTACCTAGCCCTCCCAACAAAGGGCCGACTAGCAAAGCTGCGACTAAGGCATTGACCATAAATGCATAGGAAAAACTTTCACTTAACCAACCGGCTTCAGCCCCTTGGTTTGCTAATAAACGCAACGTATCCATTATGCGTCCCCACTTTTTTGCTGACTTGAATGATGACGATAATGGTTAAATAGTCGTTCTATTTTACTTGGTTTTAAAACGTCTTCCGCTTGCCCACTCTCTAATAAAATACCATTCACTACGTGTACAGTGGCTTGCAAACGACGTACAGCACTGATGTCATGATGAACAATCAGAATAGTTTTCTTCTCTTTAACCAAGTCATTAATTAACGATTCAAAGTAACGTACACCTTGATCATCCATACCATTGGTTGGTTCATCTAAAATCAGTAAATCAGGATCATCTAATAACGCTTGTGCAAACAACACTCGTTGTTGTTCACCTCCGGATAACTGCCCCATACGAAACATTGCACGCTTTTCCATGCCTACTCGAGCGAGTTGCTGTAATGCTTTTAATTTATGCTTTTTATTAAAGTTGAAAAACAAAGGAGAACGACTTTGATTTAATAATATAAAATCTAATACGGTCAGCGGTAAGCTCGGTTCAAAGGTGGCTTTTTGTGGTACATAACCGATCTTGCCTTTACATTGTTGCCATTGAAATTCAATATCACCTTTAAAGGGGGTTAGTCCAAGTATTGAACGCAGCAGTGAGGTTTTTCCGCCACCATTAGGTCCCATCACAACATGGCATTGCCCTGCTTCTAACGTTGCAGTAATCTTTTCTAAGATGATGTTGTTTTCATAGCGTAAACTAACATCATTTAATATAATTGTTGGCCCCATTACGCGCCACCTGTTTGCTGTGCGGTATACTTCATCGCTTCGACCAAGGTGTCGATATTTTGTTGCATTTCGATCTCTACTTTATCTAACCGATAAGCTCCATGGGTCATGTGCGAGAACCGATATAATTTAATCCCTGTCTCTTTTTCAATAGTATCAACGTAACGATTAGGCATATTCAATTCATAAAACAGCACATCAATGCCCGATGAACGAATCTTTTCTATGGTTTCTTGTAATTGACTAGCGCTTGGTTCAACGCCATGAGCAGGCTCTATAACTGCAGAAACCTCAACACCAAACTCTTGTAGAATATAGCCATAGGCATTATGTGTGGTTGCTACCTTCATGCCCGCGGTATTGATGTCGCTCAATTCGATCATTGCCTGATGTTTCATCTTCCTAAACTTCAGCGCATAGGCTCTAGCGTTAGCACGATACAACTTAGCATTATCAGGATCAATTTTGCTAATTTCAGTGGCAATGGTATAAACCTTTTGAATCGTCGTAGACACTCCAACGAAGGTGTGAGGGTTTACGACACCGCTCCCCACTGACTGTCCCATTGCTGGCAATAAAGGCACATCTTTATTGGCTTTAATCACGATTAAGTCGTCACGATTAGCAGCTTTAATTACCTTTAAAGCGAAGTCATCATGACCAATGCCATTCACAATAATCACATCCATTTGGTTTAAACGACGTAAATCATTAGCTTGTGGTTGGTAGTTATGTGGATTAAAACCTTCATCGACTAATGGTAATACATCAACATGGTCACCCACTACCGCCTTTACATAACTAAAGTAAGGTTGCAGAGTAATACCAACAGTGAATTTCTTGGCATAAATTGAGGTGCTACAGATCAACAACAATAAGGTGATTGAGAGGCGTTTAAACATGGTAATGGTCTCGCTGCTACAATAAGGCCAAATATAATTTGGCCTATATAAAAATAATTAATGGTGGTGTGCTGTATCTTCAACTTCATTGTTAAAAATAACTTGTATCCAACCAGCGCTAATAAATTGCGCTACAGATAAATCTATTGAGTTGCTTTCTATCGACGTTAACGCATGTAGCAAGCTAGCTTGTTGATCTTTATCCAACCAAATATCTACTGTCTGACCTTGGCTATTTAATAAATAACGTGTTCCACTTTCAATTGGCTCGCTTTGATACACTCCCGGCGCAACCAATAACCATTGATGTTGGCCTCGGTGTTCCCAACTTTTATCTTTGACGAAAGGAGCTAACCAACTTTCCTCTAACTGCACCACGTCAGGCCATGTTTGATTCGTCTCATATAAATAACGAATCTCTTCATGAGCTAATCGAAGATCAGCAATCATAGCTAATGGAGTAGGGGTTAAGTCGTCGATAAATACCTGATGCTTTGCCAATGTATGATGGTCATCATGGGTGCGATTAAAAGGTAATAACAAGGCACCGAATACAAGGATAAGGGCACATAAAAAGGCAATCCAATACCCTTCATGCCCCCTATTTTCGCTAACAACGGATTGCGTGATCATTTTTCATCAATCTCTACACCGTCAACTTCAACTGGGTACTCATGTCCAGAATCAAAGACAATGTAAAATTCATCAGCACTAAGCTTGAACGTTGCAATAGAACGCTTATCAGTTTTAACTTTAGCAATTAAGTTATCGTCATAATCATACATTTTAACGGCATAATCAGTTGCTTTACTGCCATCGCTATAACCTGCCTGGCATTCGATAATATCGCCTTTTGACCAGCACTCCATCAAAGGATAATGGGCTAATGCTGCGCTACTAATGAATAGCAAGCCAGCCCCGGCCACACTATTTCCGATGCGCTTAACCAATGACACTAAGGTAGTACCGCTTCAAAGGTTAGGTGCACAGCAACATTCATGTTGTCTGCTAATGGATTATTTTCAATTGGGGCTCTATGTGATGCTTTTAATAAATAACGACCAGCGACTTCAGGTGTAAACTCAATAAAACCTTGTTCATCACTTACCACATCTATTTGCTCTTGTTGGTTACGGTATAATGTGCCGTCGCGTGTAATTTCAGCTTTTACACCTGCTTGCGCTTTACCATTAAAGAACAACTGAAAACGCACAGGCTCTGTTGCCACGATATCAGCCGGGTTAGTTTCTGGTTGCAACTCTAAGTATTTACCTTCTAATGGGAAAGGCTTATCACTAGGTTTACCCACAGTAATGTAAGCTTCTGCACGGGTGTAGTTAAGTGTACTGCTTACATCGCGAGCACCTTCTGGTAATAATGCATCTCGCTCTATTTTGCTTGCTCGTAATCTTTTACGTGTATCACGTTTACCCGCTTTATATTGAGTTACGTAGCTTGGGAAGTTGTTAATTTCTACGCGGTGCGTACCTTCTTCAGTAAAATGAAAATCAAATACAGAGCGACGCTTGCCACGTAAAATTGTATCAGGACGTTCTTGTCGACCATCAGGCATAACAATACGTGCATTTTCAGCACCAGCTGGTTTATCTAATACAAAAGTACCATGTGATGCAGTTACATCAAATGTTAACCAATCACCACCTTCTTTAGAAATACTAAAATGAGACGGCAATATCCAACGCGGATGAGCATTCGCTACAGTAGAGAAGGCAAGACCAGCCACCATAGAGCAAAGAACAGTAACTATACTTATTTTTTTAGATAACATGTGATTCTCTCTTTTCATTGTTAATAGTAAATTTATTGAATATGGTAATGCAGATTAATCAAGCCAGTTTCTTCGGTAGGTTGTAACGTCAGCTTAAAATCTTGTTCGGCAAGTTGTATTTTTTGACGTAAATAGTTACGTCCACCATGCTCACGTACCACTTCAACATAGAAGGTATAATTACCTTGCTCAACAGGTTTACCTTGTTGGTCTAATCCATCCCATGAGAAACGGTACTGGCCAACAGGTCGAGTTGCAGAAGTCACGGCATCTACCACAGCGCGATCATTGCGCCCTACTTTACGCCACCAACTTCTTAAATCTTTTAACCACTCATCTTCACCAACCCATAGTTGGATAGTACGTACTGGTTGACGCTGTTCATCTTCAATCCAAACAGCAACATAAGGGCGTGCATAAATGCTCGCTTCTACAGCAGGAATAGTGAATTCAACATCCATCACAGCTTGTTCAGGAAGAGTCTTTGCATTCACCCAACTAGGTAAGGTAAGTAATAAACTCAATACATAAAACACACTTTTAAATTTCATTTTTAAACTCTCATTAAGGTACAGCAAATAGATAAATTAACAGGGTGACTACAGAGCCAAAGGTCATCCATTTCAGTCCTAAACTAAAACTTTTCTTTTTCGGAACCAATAGACACACACCTGTTAAAGCAAAAAAGACCATTAAGAAACCACTAATATCAATAAACCATGCCCATACTTGACCGCTATTACGGCCTTTATGGAGGTCGTTTAGTACCGCCACGACACCATAATGTGTTGACTCTATTTCTGCTTCTTTAGTGACGAGGTTAATAAATACGGTGCTATTGAAGCCAGGGCCTTTGTAATCTAAAGAGACTTCTCCTTCGAGCATTTCCCCTTGCTCAATATCACTGAAAACCTGCATAGAAGAAGGTGTGCCAGAAAGGTTTGCTTTATGATTAAGATAATCAAGTAAGCCGACTTTATTCACCGTCAAACGTGAGTTTTTCATGCTAAAAAAATGATCTGGAATAATTAATGTTTGCTGCTCGACCTGTGGAGTATCGCTGGTATATAAATTTGGGCGATTTAAAGTAATACCGCTAATAGCAAAAAACAAAACAACAAGTAATAAAGCCATCGAAACATAAATATGTAAGCGTCTTGCCCATAGTTGTACTTTTTTGTTTTTTAAAGAGAGAGCCATGAAAAAAGATCTTAATTAAGGAGCTGCTTATAAGGAATGCAAATGTAATTCATTATCATTTAATTAATAAATAAATTTACATTCTTTACATTTGGTAATTAAAGATAAGAACATAAAAATATATTAAAAGAATCGACTGAATTAAGATAAAAATCGACCTATAAAAAACGTTAATTTAAAAAAATAGTTTTTGGGAACGATTAAAAGAGAGTGTTTTTACTCTGTAGATAAAAATATTTTAAAGGCTTTCTATGGTTGGGAGAAAGTCCTTAAAAGTAGTTAACTAAAAAAGAAAAAATTGAAAGGTGGACAGAAAATAGGCCGCTAGATTCCAATATTATTAAAGGAAAAAGAATAATAGAGGGGCAACTTTACTTAACCTCTCGCTAAAACTATAACCTTTACCGTGGACTGTTTTAATATGTAACTTAGACAAACCAGCATTAGACATTTTGCGGCGAATATTACTAATATGCACATCTAAATTTCGGTCAAACATCGAAAGTTCTTTCTTTAACACCTCTTTCTGTAAGGTCGCTTTAGAAATGATATCTCCCTCTTTGCTTGTTAAATATTGCACTAATTGCTCTTCAGTATCAGTGAAAGGTAAGCGTGATATTTTAAAGGAGAATTGTTGGCTGCAATGGCTAAAGTTAGCGCGTTGTTTCTCTAAAGCGACCCGGCGAAGTAGTACATCTGTATGCACCAATAAAGCGTTGGCAGAGAAAGGCTTCATCAAGTATTGATCTGCCCCTGCTCTAAGCTGTTCAAGTAATGTATCTTGCTTATCTGGCTCACTTAAAAGCAAAATAGGAGCAGCAAAATCTTCATAGATCTTAGCAATCAACTCTACAATGATTTCCGAGCTTGTGCAGTCATTAATAATAACAAGGTCTGCACCTTGTTGTTCTAGGAGGTTAAGTACACTGTCACTATTACTTAAGCAGGTCACTTGATGTGAAGCTTTGATCAGTATTTTAGTGATTAATGATCGACTTTCTAGATCGGTGTCGACCACTACTATATTAGACATAACAACCCTTATAAATGATAATGAGTCGTATTCTACTTTCTGATTAATGTTTTATCAATATATGATTGTGGATATCTTGGCGGGAAAGGCGTGTCTTATGATTAATCGACGAAAAACTTCGTAGAAAGAAGTATCTACGAAGTTTTCTTATACATTTATTAAGCTGAGATAGCCGCTGTTTTTGCTACTGATACATCACTACGACTTAATGCGTTTAACAACGCTTGCATTGAAGCTGTAACGATATCATCACAATGAGAGGCTGCACAGTAACGTTGGCCTTGAATACTAATTTGCACATAAGCCATTGCTTCAGCTTGTTCGTTCTCTGCCCCTAACTTACTTGGTAAAGCATGCTCATTGTAATCAAGTAACACGATGTCGTGTCCAATAGCGGCACTTAATCCCTTCACAAAGGCGTCTAATACACCTTTACCTTTACCAGATAGCTCAATATGTTGGTCCTGTGCCTGTACTTTAGCCTCTAAGGTATCAACACTGCCTTCTCGGCTTAACTGATAACTATCAATCGTTACCGCATGCACAGGGTTTAAATAAGTGTTCGAGAATATCTCATGAATTGCTGTTGGCCCTACTTCAGCTTCACTTTGCTCGGCAAAAGCTTGGATGTGAGGACTAAAATCAACCTGCATCCAACGTGGCATTTGAATACCGTAATCTTGTTCAAGTACGTACGCCACGCCACCTTTTCCTGATTGACTATTAATGCGGATAACTTGTTGATAGCTGCGTCCTAAATCACGAGGATCAATCGGTAAATAAGCCACCTCCCAATGTGCATTTGGGTCATCTTTACGTTTTTCTGCATCGATACTCATACATTTGTTAATCGCATCTTGGTGACTACCAGAAAATGCTGCAAAGACTAACTCCCCCGCATAAGCATGACGTGGATGAACGGCTAACTGAGTACAACGTTCAACCGTAGAAATAATACGGTCCATATCTGATAAAACTAATTCTGGATCAATACCTTGGCTATAGATATTCATAGCCATAGTCACGATATCCATATTACCTGTACGTTCGCCATTACCTAATAACGTGCCTTCAATACGGTCAGCGCCTGCCAATACACCTAACTCGGCAGCAGCAACACCACAACCACGGTCGTTGTGTGTATGTAAGCTAATTCTTACTGAATCACGATGACTAATATTATCGTTGATCCATTCAATTTGGTCTGCGTAAACATTTGGTGTTGATACTTCAACTGTCGCAGGTAAGTTAATGATAACTTTATTATCTGGCGTTGGTTGCCATACATTGATCACTGCGTCACACACTTCTAATGCATAATCCATCTCTGTTCCAGTAAAACTTTCTGGAGAATATTGGAATGACCATTGTGTCTCAGGCTGTTGTTCAGCCATCTCTTTAACCCATTCAGCACCTTGAATAGCAATACCTTTAATCTCATCGCGAGATTTTTTGAAAACTTGCTCGCGTTGTACAGTAGATGTTGAATTGTATAAGTGTACAATTGCTTTTTTAGCCCCTTTTAATGCTTCAAAGCTACGTGCAATAAGTGGTTCTCTTGCTTGCGTCAATACTTGGATAGTCACATCGTCTGGAATATGGTTTTCTTCAATTAATTGACGTACAAAATCAAAGTCAGGAGCTGATGCAGCAGGAAAACCAACTTCAATCTCTTTGAAGCCAACATCCACTAATAACTTAAACATTTCTAGTTTTTGAGTTGGGCTCATTGGCTCAATCAATGCTTGATTACCATCTCTTAAGTCAACACTACACCAATCAGGCGCATGGTCGATTACCAGGTTAGGCCAACGGCGATCAGTCTTTTGAATAGGTGCAAAAGCACGATATTTTTTATGATTGAAACTAGATGCTTGATTATTATTGGCTGACATAAGACATTCCCTAAAAACGATTCTTTAATGGTTACTATTTGCTGGGTATCATACTAAGAAATTACAGATAAAGATAAAAGAATTAGCGAGTTGGCTCATCATGGTAAGAATATTGCCCCCATTTCCGGTTAGAAACTTTGCTCGCTATCCATGGTGTAAACTATAGCGAACTTTTTTGAGTGAGTGATTGCAAAGTGACCATTAAAAAGTAAAAATATTGCAATAAATCACTACTAATAACAATAATAGTAGTGATCAATAACATTTTAAGGAGTTAGCATGCAATCAGTCGTAAAATTAGATCGGATAGATAAACAAATATTACAGCTCATGCAAGATAATGCCCGTATTAGTAATTTAGAATTAGCAGATAGTATTGGGTTATCACCGACTCCTTGCTCACGACGCGTAAAGCGCTTAGAAGAGTCTGGTATCATTGATAAACATGTCACACTATTAAAGACCGCAGCCTTAGGCTTAAATCTAACGGCCATGATCGGTATCAGTATGGATCGACATACGCCGGAACGTTTTGAAAACTTTGAAGCATCAGTAACCGCGCTACCAGAAGTATTAGAGTGTTTAATTGTTACAGGGCAATCAGCTGACTTTTTATTAAAAGTCGTGGTACGTGATATGCAGCATTATGAACAGTTTCTATTAGGTCAAATCACTAAATTAGAGGGTGTGACAGGTGTCCATTCTAGTTTTGTGTTACGCGAAGTCTTAAAAAAGACTGCATTGCCATTAGATTAGCGTAACCTCTTTATACAAAATTACATTATTAAGTTATTTATAAGGAATACAATATGTCTTCAACTTTAGATAAAATCATCATAAACCCCACAGTGGAAGCTACTTCTTGCGTCATTTGGTTGCACGGTTTAGGGGATTCTGGTGCAGGTTTTTCACCTATTGTACCAGCATTAAAGTTACCAAAAGACCACGCTATTCGTTTTATTTTTCCGCATGCACCGGAGCAAGCAGTAACTATTAATCAAGGTGCAGTGATGCGATCTTGGTACGATATCAAAAGTATGGACTTGCATAACCGAGCAGATATCACAGGAGTCATGGAATCAGAACAACGTTTGCATGCTTTAATTCAAGAACAGATTGATAGTGGTATTACTGCAGATAAGATTGTACTAGCTGGTTTCAGTCAAGGTGGTGTAATTAGTCTATTTTCAGGATTACGCTACCCGCAAAAGTTAGCCGGTGTACTTGCTATGTCTTGTTACCTACCAAGCCCAGATCATTTACCTTCAGAGTTATCTATAGCCAATCAGCAAACCCCGATTATGCAGCACCATGGAGAGCAAGATGAAGTTGTTCCAATCAGTGCCGGTAAAATGGCAAATACACTATTGGTTGATGCAGGTTATCCGGCTCAATGGCAATCTTACATGATGCCACATTCAGTCGTTGCAGAGCAGTTAGTTGATATCGCTGAGTGGATCCAAAAAGTATTGAAGTTGAAGTAAAACTATCGCCCCGAAATCACTACATTTCCTATCAAAATCAAATAGAGATCGGGGTAAAAGTTAAATGGCTATTTTAAATAAAGGTTAGCATCACTACTTTAAGTTGGCAGATAAATGATCTATCAATAACCTTATCTTAGGTGATAAATAACGATTCTGTGGGTAGACGGCCCAAATCCCCTCCGATGGTTCTCTGAATTGATCTAAAATAGTCACTAACTGCCCTGATTCAATGTAGGATTGCACGTAATAATCAGGTAACTGTACAATGCCAATATTCTTTAAAGCGGCATCCACTAGACTTAAACCACTATTACAACGCAAATTACCTTTTACTCTGATATTTTTTTCTTTACCCAGCTCAATAAAACGCCAATAGTCACGAGTGCCTAGTAAACAGTTATGCTGTTTTAATTCAGACAATGAATGTGCTTCGCCGTGTTTTTGTAAATAAGCTTTAGATGCACACACGAAATTAGAACGCTGGCTTAGTTTTTTAGCAATCAAGCTGGAATCTTGTAATTGACCTAACCTGATCGCCACATCAAAACCACCATCAATAAGATCTACACGATTATTGGTTAACTCAGTTGTCACTTCAATACCATCATGTAAAGCGACAAAGTCATTAACCAGTGGTAGTATTTTTTGTTCGCCATAAGTCACGGGAACGGTAAGTTTGATATTCCCCTGTGGTTTACTTTGCAGATTAGTGATTGCTTGCTCTGCATTATTCAAACCATCCAGTAAATTACGACAATGTTGGTAGAATAATTGTGCCTCTTCGGTGAGTGATACTCTACGTGTGGTTCGATAAAAAAGTTTGACCTGTAAGCGTTTTTCTAAGGTACTAATTTGCCGGCTAACCTGTGCCGTTGATATATTCAGTTGTTTAGCCGCGAGCGAAAAGCTATTGCTCTCCGCGACGGCAACAAATTCATTAATCCCTTGCCATGACATTGTTACCACCTAGTAAAAGTAATTTTCATTTTAGATAGATTATCATTATTGTAGAAACAAATATAATAGTTACACAAAAATGACATACACACATAATTGGAGTAGATATGACAGATCAATTTATTAAATCAAAAGCAGCTATTGCATGGGGCCCAAATCAACCGTTAGTTGTTGAAGAAGTTGATGTAATGTTACCAAGAAAAGGCGAAGTGCTCGTTAAAGTTATCGCTTCGGGTGTTTGTCATACAGATGCATTCACATTATCAGGTGAAGATCCTGAAGGCTTGTTTCCAGTTATTTTAGGTCATGAAGGTGGTGGTATCGTTGAACAAGTTGGTGAAGGAGTAACCAGTGTAAGTGTTGGTGATCATGTCATCCCATTGTATACCGCTGAATGTGGTGTTTGTAAGTTCTGCACATCAGGTAAAACTAACTTATGTAGTGCCGTTCGTGAAACACAAGGCCGTGGGGTAATGCCAGATGGCACAAGCCGTTTTTATAAAGATGGTCAACCTATCTTCCATTACATGGGTTGTTCAACTTTCTCTGAATACACAGTATTACCTGAGATTTCACTAGCAAAAGTAAACAAAGAAGCGCCACTTGAAGAAGTCTGTTTATTAGGTTGTGGTGTAACAACAGGTATGGGTGCAGTATTAAATACAGCTAAAGTAGAAAAAGGCGATAACGTTGCGATCTTTGGTTTAGGTGGCATTGGCCTATCTGCAATCATCGGTGCAAAAATGGCCGGAGCAAATAAAATTATTGGTATTGATATCAATGAGAGTAAGTTTGAACTAGCGAAGCAATTAGGTGCGACAGATTGTATCAATCCTAAAAACTTCGACAAACCAATTCAAGATGTGATTGTTGAAATGACAGACGGAGGCGTTGAATACTCTTTTGAATGTATTGGTAATGTTGATGTAATGCGTAGTGCGTTAGAATGTTGTCATAAAGGCTGGGGTGAATCAGTAATTGTTGGTGTGGCTGGTGCAGGACAAGAGATTTCAACTCGCCCATTCCAATTAGTAACAGGTCGTGTATGGCGTGGTACTGCATTTGGTGGGGTTAAGGGGCGTTCTCAATTACCAGCCATCGTTGAACAGTATTTAGCTGGAGAATTCAAATTAAGTGACTTTATTACCCATACCATGCCACTTGAAGACATTAATAAATCATTTGATTTAATGCACAGTGGTGAAAGTATCCGTAGTGTAATTCACTTCGAACACAAATAAATAGATCGCTTACTTATGGCTAAGCATGTATCAATGCTTAGCCTCTTCATTGTTTTAAAAGGGCTATAATGATGATCCTTGAAAATATCAGTAGTAATAAACTCTTTGAAGGATGGCACAAACAATATACTCACCCTTCTTCTGTATTAAATTGTGAAATGCGTTTTGCTATTTATTTACCTCCTCAAGCAAGTGCTAATAACCCAGTACCTGTCATGTATTGGTTATCCGGTTTAACTTGTAGTGATGAGAACTTCATGCAAAAAGCAGGCGCTCAGAGATTAGCTGCTGAGTTAGGTATAGCAATTGTTGCACCTGATACTAGCCCACGTGGAGAGCATGTAGCAGATGATGAAAAACAAGCTTATGACCTTGGCTTAGGCGCAGGTTTTTACGTTAACGCGACACAAGCGCCTTGGAATAAACATTATCAAATGTACGACTACATTGTGCATGAACTACCAACCTTGATAGAAGCCAACTTCCCTGTCACTCAACAGCGAGTAATCAGTGGGCATTCAATGGGTGGACACGGTGCATTAACTATTGGTTTACGTAATCCAAACTTGTACACATCAATCAGTGCATTCAGCCCAATTTGTAATCCAACCAATTGCCCTTGGGGACAAAAAGCATTTACGGCTTACTTAGGTGAAGATCGCAACGCTTGGAAGGCTTACGATAGCTGCGAACTACTAGCACCATTAACTGAGCATCAACCTATTTTAATTGATCAAGGAACCCAAGATTCATTTTTACAAGAGCAGTTAAAACCAGAAAATCTTTCTGTACTGGTCACTAAAAATACTAATTACTTTAAACTTAATATGCGTGAAGGTTATGACCACAGTTACTACTTTATTAGCAGCTTTATAGAGTCTCACCTACGCTTCCACGCCTTAAATTTAGGTTTGCTTAACAAATAAATGCCTAAAAATTAATTAAGCTTTTTCATTTTCCGCCGATACAGTAAAGGCAGTATTTGCCTTTACTTTCTTCCATATCAACACTCGAAGATAGTTAAAAAGTTGATGCTTAGTCTCCTATTCAATCGTTTAAAGTTAAATATTATGCTTAATCGTGATAGGTGACGGTGATTTTTCAAACAGCTTGAGTGTAATTTTTACTCTCACTTTTTAGGTAGTAATGATACAGTCTAATTATCGTATTTCACAATAACTTTTATACTATAAGGATTTAGTTTGAATTTATTTAGAAACTTAACGTTATCATTTAAGATATCAGGCTTGGTGCTGCTTCTATTATGCGCCCTCTTATTTATCTCGATTAACCTAGTCAACAACAGTAGGGAAGTGGTTAAAAATATCACTTTAGACTCAGAGATTTTAAAGTTTTACTCCCTTACCAACAACCAATGGAAAGAGATCACTAAAGCTTATCAAGACTCGGAAGAGATGGGCATGAAGTTTTCTGCTCGCGCCATTGAACAATCAGAGCTAGAGGCATCAACCAATAAAGTAAAAACACTGCTAGCAAGCTATCAAGGTAATTTATTGGCAATTAGTCCCACACTTCAACAACAATGGGATGAGCAACTTTCATTACCCCAAGATCAAGGTTTAATCGTAGCGCGCGACCAATTAGTAACGCAGATTAAGCAATTAGAAAGCGCTTTATCAGACTTAACAAACGTCTGGTTAACCCAAGCGACCTTTGTAGCACGTAAAAAAGCAGAAAAGGCTGCGCGTTTAGCCGTTCCTCCAATTCTAGACAGTATCGAGCGCATTAATAATATGCATGATGAATTAGTGAATATTCGTGCAACCAACATTATTGAAAAAGAAAATTACATCATGATTCAATCAATGGTGTTAGCCGTGAGCATCTTCTTTATCGTGATTGTGATTTCTTTTTTAATCATTAGGAAACTCAAAACAGACCTGCATAGTATTGTTTCTGCTACTTCTTCTTTAGCTCAGGGAGATCTGAGTAAAAATATTGATGTAGGTAACAATAAAGACGAGATCAGTGAAATTAAACGCTCAGTCTCTTCGATGACCAGTAATTTAAAAGGTATTTTCCAGTCAGTGATTGCGATGGCTAATAATTTAAATGACTCAACCAATGGCTTACTAAAAGATAATCAGCAAAGAATTGAAGATGCTGAATTTCAACGCACTAGAATGACAACCCTATCAAATTCAGTGGATGACCTTTATCAAGTGTCGACACAGCTTGCTGAACATGCCGACAATGCGGTCGCTAAATCAGACAATGCTATTGAGTCGGCACAAAAAGGTAAAGAGATAGTGTACGACACTATTAATTCTATTGAAGATTTAGCTAGTGAGATCGAAAACTCAGTGACAGCTATTCAACAGTTAGATATTGAAGCAGATAATATTACCAATATTTTAGAGGTGATAAAAAGTATCGCTGACCAAACTAATTTACTCGCATTAAATGCAGCTATTGAAGCAGCACGAGCCGGAGAACAAGGCCGAGGCTTTGCTGTAGTTGCCGATGAAGTTAGAAATTTAGCACAGCGTACACAAGATTCTACTGGTGAAATTCAAGTCACATTAGAAACCCTAAAACGCAGTACTTTGAGTGCAGTCTCTGTGATTAATAATAGTCACAATAAATCACTACAAAGTGTTGAACATGTTTCCAATACAGGCCATGTGATTGATGAAATTAATATTTCCGTGGAGCAAATTAAAGATATTTCCAAACAAACCTCTACAGCATCGCTTATACAAACCAATACCTTGGATGAGATCCGCGCCAATGTGAAAGAGGTTAACCAAGTTACCGAAGAGAACAATAATCGAGCTCAAGTCTCAATGGCTTCTGCTTCTTCATTATCGGACTTGAGTGAAGAACTACTGAGTTCTGTTAGTTACTTCAAATTAAAATAAATTTGGCTCTTATAATTTAATTAGCCATAGATAATTAGGTATTCATCTATGGCTTTTCTCTTCTAGCTTTGCCTACCACTTCCATCACTTTAAAAATTGCCACAATAGTAATAAATACTTCATGGTTGTCGCTTATATTCCCCACAACATATAACACTGTCTCATACTAATTATATTAAAAAATGATCTAACTTTTGCATAGAAAAATGACTTAGTTTAAGGCGTAATTTGAGTCTTTCGAAGATTAACTTCGTTAATAATATATCGAAGAATTAACGACAAAATAAGTTATTTTAACAACTAAAGTAGATCCATTAATCAGTGTGATTGGTATCAGTCACTTTGAATATAAAGAGACTGTTATTATGCAAAGTTTAAGTTGGGCGAAAATCAGTGTGTGATGAAATTATTCTAACGTTTTACAGGTCTTTATCTGGACTTTTTATCAATTCAGTGAACTTTCACGAATTGCATGGCGTATATGTTTTAAACTGTAATAATATTCCTTAGAAGGTTTCTCAGATGGTGAAAGAAGTCGTGCTGCGTTTAGGTGAAAAAATGATGCCTAAAGCGCCAAAAGTATTACTGAGCAATGGTGATTATTGTGTTCCTCAACACTATTTGACCTATCATCACACGCTAGCAAGTGTGGAAGCATTAATATGTGATATTGAATACGATCCAAGGTATGTGGTTTTTGCTGCACAAGAAGCCAATGGTTTATATATTCAAGTCGGCGTAATTGGACACGATAACTATCACAAAAAATCGTCACTAAAACAGAATAAAGAAAAGTTATTATTTGGCAGAAAATGGCGTGTTGAGCCTGAACTACCAACCTCCGAAATCATTCAAAGCGTTTTTTTAGCAATTAAAAAATCTCGTGAGCATGAAGTAAGAGAGCTATTTAAACTAACACTTAATGACAGTACAACCACCCCATTCAACACACATATAGATTTACCTTTAATGGCTGAGTTTTATAATAAAGATGAGCTGGTTAATGAGCAGCACATCACCTTTAATGCACAGCAAGAAGTGGAAAATACACTGGCTAAAATTAGTTACGATCACAGCACGTTAAGCTTACTTGATGTACAGCAGCGACCAAATGGCCTGTGGTTAGTGGATATCAATGTCCATCAAAGTGAGCGCAGTACCTTGATAGAAATGACTAATGCGACATTATACCTAATGGTTGAAGACCTTTCGTTGAATACTTTGAGTAGAGGGTTAATGCATGAGTTTGTTAGATTAAGTGATTTACATGTGGATAAACATTTTAATTACCGAGGCTTTCACCGTTTTGATCCAAGTATAGACATTGCAGATATTGCCGACCTATCACAACAAACTCGTAAGCATGAATTAGCTGCTCACTTTGCTAGTGAGTTTTCTAAAACGAATCAAAAAGTAGATTTGATGCGTATTCCTCCAGTGCAAGCCGGAGCCCTAGCCAAAAAGCATAAACAAGTTATCGAACAATATTTACAACCTGCTAGTTAATACAAGCTTAATCTAAAACTCTATTTGAACATCGCAATGATTAACGATGTTCAAATCAGTAACTTATTTATATTGTCTTTTGATTAACTCGTTCACTCAACTGAGCTGCACTTTCGACTCGCTCAGAATAACGGTCAACCATGTAATCTTTATTATCACGTAGTAATAAAGTAAATTTCATCAACTCTTCCATCACATCCACAATACGATTGTAATAAGATGAAGGTTTCATACGCCCATCTTCTTCAAATTCCAGGAATGCTTTTGCCACCGAGGACTGATTTGGAATAGTAAACATACGCATCCAGCGACCTAGAATACGCATTTGATTTACCGCATTAAAAGATTGAGAACCGCCACATACTTGCATAATCGCTAAGGTTTTACCCTGTGTTGGCCTCACTGCACCAATACTTAATGGCATCCAATCAATTTGGCTTTTTAGAATACTTGTCATCGAACCGTGACGCTCTGGCGAACACCAAACCTGCCCTTCAGACCAAATCATCAATTCACGTAACTCTTTTACTTTAGGGTGGCTTTCATCTTCTGTATCGGGTTGCGGTAAACCCGTAGGATCAAAAATTCGAGTTTCCGCCCCCATTGCTTCTAATAAGCGAGCACTTTCTTCCACTGCTAAACGGCTATAAGAACGTGTTCGTAATGACCCATAAAGTAATAAGATCCTTGGCTTATGAATATCTTCAGTCACTAAAGGTGTAATAGCTAACTTATCTATAGTTGGACTATCAAAAGCTTGTTCGTTGATATTGGGTAGATTTGAATTGGTATTGGACATTTTATTCTCCTAAAGGACCTACAAACTAAAAACACTAAACTAAACGTGTAGACTTCACTCAGCAAAACAAACATAACATAAATAATATATACAAATAAACACATATAAAATCACATCATTAAACCAAAATAAGATAATCCATCCACTTAAAATAATTTATTCAAATTCAGTGGCTTATCTTCCTATCATTATTTGGTGAAAATATAGCGACTGATGCTTTAGAAGGCCAAACAACAAATGTAAAAAATGTAAATTAGCCCTCCAACTAATGGTAATAATTATCATTTAGTTTAAAGTCCGCGCCAGTATATTGGATATACATAAATGGATTAACAAAATAATTATCTAAAAGGAAACTATGGAGCATGTCTAGTAAGTCTTTCAACACCTCAAAATCTCTTTCTCATTTAGCAGTAGGATCAGCGCTGATCACCGCGCTATCTCCAACCTCATTTGCCACAGAAGTAGAGGCTGAAGATGGAGCATCGAGCCTTGAAACAATTACTGTAACAGCAGAGTCAGAACAGCAAGGTATTAATAATACCGTTGACTCAACAGCAACAAAAATGAACCTAACATTAAAAGAAACAGGTCGTTCTGTTGTACAAGTATCAGAGAAAGAAATCAGTGATATGGCTGCTGAAGATACACGTGATATATCTGAATATGTTGCAAGTTTCCACACTGAAAGCTCTGCTGCTCGTCGTGTGATTGTTCGAGGAATTGAAACTAATATCGATAATTTTATGGTGAATGGTTTACGTTCATTGCAAGGTGGGGAAACAGGTACAGGGTCACGTTTACCGAGCACTTATAACCTTGAGTCTGCGACTTTCCTAACTGGATCTGATGCAATTTTATATGGAACTGGTGTTGGTGGCGGTATGGTAAATGTCACCACTAAAAAGCCTAAAAAAGAATCTGAAACAACCTTAGGCATTAAAAATCGTTCTTTTGTTTCTGATGACACGGGTTACTTTGAAAGAAATCAAACATCAGTAAATATCGACTCCACAGGAGAGTTAGTGAGTGACAAAGTATTGTATCGAATCAATGCAGAGCTCACACCTGATGCTGATGGTTACCAAGAAGGTCGTTCTTATGATGACCAACTAGTTGATGCTTCATTAACTTTCTTAATCGGTGAAGACACAAAAATCACACCACGTGTAGAATATAAAAACCAAGAAAGAGTCGGCGGAAGTGCTTGGACAGATGGAGTATTCACCACTAATTTTGCGAACGGCACATTAGATGATACCACCAATAGTTACGGTAGTGTTATCAATCGAGGCAGTTACTATGGTAGCCCCTTGGATAAAGGTACAACTGAATCTACTACATTAGAACTCAGTATTGAACACCAATTACAAAATTGGACATTAAATGCTCGAGCAGCCGCTGTTCAAACTGAATCAGAATCTCAAGATTTATACATTAGTAATAGTAGTGCTTTAGGTAACAGTATCGGTGATACCACCTTCGAAAGAAAATGGGTATACGCTAAGGGTGAAGATCAATACGCATTATTAGATATGAATGCTGAAGGCAAGTTTGATACTGGTGAGCTTGAACATCATATGATTGTAGGGGCTAACTTCCGTTATAAAGAAACTAAGTTTATGCGTAACTTCCAAGATAACGCAGAAGCAGTAGGCCTTTATACAATTGACCTTTATGATCCTGATAGTCAGTTATACTCTGCTATGCCTGACTCTTTAAAAGAAGGTGACTTCTCTACCGCTACTGATAAAGAGCTTAATTTATACCTAAAAGATCGTATTTCGCTTAACGACTTTACCCTTGCATTAGGTGTTGGTTTTACTAAATACGTCGGTGAAGAAACAAGCTCAAGTGATGATGCTTACGATCAAGACCTGACTAACTTCATTTATGATGTAGGTGTTGTCTACCGACTTAACCCTGAAATCAATCTATTTGCTTCATACAGCCAAGCTTATGAGCCAGTTGATACTTCAAACCTAATTCAATATGGTCAAGATGGTGTTGAGTATGAGTCAGAAGAAAGTGACAACTATGAAATAGGTGTAAAAGGCGATTTCTTTGATAAGAAACTAGATGCAAGTGTTACATTGTTCTACATTAACACTAAAAATCCAACGAGCACTGAAACCATCGATGGAGAGCGCGTCTTAACACAAGAGTTAGGCGAAGCATTTAGATCAACAGGTGTAGAAGTTGATGCCATCTTCCACTTTAATGACCAAATATCTAGCCGCGTTAGCTATGCTTACACAGATGCACATGATACTTCTGGTGATGATGCAGGTAGACAGGCTAACTATACTCCATATCATGCATTCTCAGTATGGAATAGCTATGCGATGCAAAATGAACCAATGCGTTTTGCCTTAGGTATGCGTGCGGAAGGTTCTCGCAACGATGGTGATTATACTATTCCTGGTTATGCAGAGTTCGACTTTGGTGCTTACTACGAAATGGAAAAATGGGATGTATCACTTGTGGTACGTAACCTATTTGACAAAAGCCGTGTAGTAACTACACCAAACTGGGTTTCAGCAGAAGCCAATGACCCTCGTTCAATCACCTTGGACTTTAAATACCGTTTATAACGGTTAAAATGGGTGGGCAGTAATATTACTGTTCACCCTCATTAACAAAGGTAATATAAAACCTCATGATCACCATTCTAGAAAATGTATTAGATAAAGAAACCTTAGTTAACATCCATAATACACTTACACTAGGCGAATTTTATGCAGGTTCCGACACGGCAGGTTGGGCTGCTAAATCAGTAAAAACTAATCAGCAATGGCAAGCAACGCCAGAATTAGAATCTGAAGTAACTAACACCCTAACCAGCCAATTGGTTACACACTCAGAATTTTCCACCAGCACTTATGCTAAAAAAATAGCCCCTTTTTTGATTAGTCAAAGCCAACATTCTGGTGGTTATGGTGATCATGTAGATGATGCGTTAATGGGTAGTGAAGCAATACTCAGATCTGATCTTTCTTGTACATTATTTCTTTCCGATCCAGAGGATTACCAAGGAGGAGAATTAGTTTTTTCGTTCGGAGTACAGCAACTCAGTTATAAACTACCCGCAGGACATGCCATTATTTACCCTTCGACATCACTACATCAAGTCACGCCTGTTACTCAAGGAGTAAGGCATGTTGCGGTAACCTGGCTAGAGAGTTACATACGTCATGCAGAACAACGTGAAGTACTGAAAGATCTTGATAGTGCCAGACGAGATATAATGAAACAACAAGGTAAAAGCAGCGCCTTTGACAAAATCAGTAAATCACACGCTAACTTATTACGTTTATGGGCTGAAACCTAAGCTAGGCCGATAGGCAGTAATAAAAAATAGTGAATTTAACCTGTATATCGAAGATAAAGCCAGTTCAAACTGAGGACTCCTGCAGTACTTGCCACTTAAAGCGAAGAGAAAAGTTAAGTAGATATTTAAACTGTTAATTGAAGAGATAACATATAGTTATGTACAATAATATATGTGATAAAGCTTAAGCCGTTCATATTCCACGATATTTACTCCACCACTAACCCATAAATATTCCTATTTCATCAAGTAATATTTCAATCATAATTTGAGTCGCTTTAGTCTGATATTTACGCTCTTTCTAGACTAAATATGCCTTATACTTTGATTGCTCATACTCTTCAAAAGTACATACCAGTTTTTTATTATCTTTAACAACATTTACAGATAGAGAAGCAATACAATCTGGTTTTGAAGTTGGGACTCGAACTACCGTTGATGTCTTAGACACTGTAAATGATTTATACGAATCAAAAAATGAACTAGCTGATGCACCTTTTGATTACATCATCAATATGCTAGAAGAAAAGTAAAATAAAAATTAGCCTCTGTAAAACACTAATGAGTAACAGAGGATAACTCAATGTTAGTAAAACTCACCTTCTCACTAAACAGCTTGCCCTGCAGCCCAACCACAGCTCCAGCACCAAGCAAAGTTAAAGCCACCTAACCACCCTGTTACATCCATTGCTTCACCTACAAAGTATAATCCTTTAACTGATTTACACTCCATGGTTTTAGAAGAGATAACATCAGTATCAACGCCGCCTAAAGTTACCTCCGCAGTGCGGTAGCCCTCTGTACCGTTGATTAAAGGTTGCCATTGATGGAACAGCTCTACAACTTGTAATAACTCTTTTTCAGTGAACTGTTTTAAAGGGCGGCTTTCAATTTCGGCAATACTTAATAAACATTCCACCACTCGTTTTGGTAAATGTTGTGATAGCTGTGTTTTTAACGCTAATTCGGGGCGGTCTTGCTGGGTTTGAGTCAGTAATAAATTTAAATCTTCACTTGGTAATAGATCGATTGAGATCGTATCACCAGCTTGCCAATAGTTCGATATTTGTAAAATAACTGGGCCACTTAGCCCTCTGTGCGTGAATAATAACGCTTCACTGAAACTCATTGGACGATCTTTTTTAGTCGCATTCTTTTTAATTGCAGTGGCCGATGCGGGTAAACTAATACCTGATAATTCAGTTAGTTTCTCTTTTTGAGTCGGCTGTAAAGTAAAAGGCACTAAACCAGCGCGTGTTGGTTTCACTGGCAAATTATACTGTTCAGCCAATTGGTAAGCAAAAGGCGTCGCACCTAGCTTAGGTAATGACAACCCCCCTGTTGCAACGACTAATGATTGGCATTCAAAATCACCTTGTGAGGTTTGCAGACTGAAATGGTCATCGCCTAGTTGTTGATGTGTTATTACTTCACATTGCGTTTTGATAGTCACGCCTGCTGCTTGGGCTTCATCTAATAACATTTTTACTATCTGTTTAGCACTATCGTCACAAAAAAGTTGCCCATGATCGCGCTCATGCCATGCAATATTATGCTTATCCACCATGGCAATGAAATCCCATTGCGTGTAACGACTTAAAGCTGATTTAACAAAATGAGGATTACTACAAAGAAAATTACTTGGCTCCACATATAAGTTAGTGAAATTACAACGTCCACCGCCACTCATAATAATCTTTTGACCAATACGCTTAGCATGCTCGATAACCAGTACTTTTCGTCCTCGTTTACCTGCCTCAATGGCACACATTAAACCAGATGCACCAGCACCAATTACCACTACGTCAAAACCAATCACATCAATCACCTAACACTTGTTCATTATCGTCTAAAATTTATCGCACAAGGATACACTATTTGCCATTTTATGGTGCTAATATTAGTTCTCTTTTATACTAAGGAATACGATGACTAATGTGTACTTAATTCGCCATGGCGAAACCTTATTTAATCAACAGGGATGCTTTCAAGGGCACTCAGATAGCCCATTAACAGAAAAAGGCCAACAACAAGCTTTACAGCTAGTCGAATACTTTAAAGCAATTCCTTTACAACAACTCTATTGCAGTGACCTAGGCAGAGCTCAGAATTCTGCAACTCCATTAGCTATAACACATCAGCTTACTTTACATACTAGTAAGCGGTTACGTGAGATTAGTTATGACTATTTAGACGGACAACCTAAACTGCAGTTAACATTACAAGATAAACAAAAGCTACAGCGCTTATTTTCTGGGGAACTAGGTTATCGTATTGGTAAAGGAGAGACCTTACAAGAAGTGCAAAAGCGAGTTGTTAATAAGCTAAATGAAATTGCATTATCACACCCAGGTCAATCTATAGCAGTTATGACACATGGATTATCGATTGTGATGTTGCTAAAACAAATTTTGCACATCCCAGTGGATGCACCTCGGCAATTTAATATTCACAATGCTAGCGTCTGTCATCTAACTTATGAGGCAGATCAATGGACACTACAAAGTATTCAACGTAACGATTAACTTTTGAAAAACCAAGCACAAAAAAAGCCACTAAAAAGTGGCTTTGGTAAATCAGTTACGCTTTAAAAGCATTATTCAGCTGTTTTCTTTTCTGTATCTGCCGCTTTCTTTTCAATATCTAATAATTCAACTTCAAAGATAAGCGTTGCATTGGCAGGGATAGAGCCAGCGCCTTGTTCGCCATATGCTAAGTCTGCAGGAATAACAAACTTGTATTTCTCACCAACACTCATTAATTGAACACCTTCAGTCCAACCAGGAATAACGCGGTTTAGTGGGAATTTAGCTGGTTCTCCACGTGCAACAGAACTATCGAATTCTGTACCGTCAATTAATGTACCAACATAGTGAACAGTTACTGTATCTTCAGCAGCAGGTTTAGGACCTTCCGCTTCAGTAATAACAGAGTATTGTAAACCAGAGTCAGTCACTGTTACGCCTTCAGCTTTTGCATTCTCTTCTAAAAATGCTTTTGATTCCGCCGTTGCTTTTTCTGATAACTCTAGCTGTTTTTTCTCTGCAGCTGCTTTAACTTCTGTATCGTATACTTTTAGTGTTTCGATCATCTCTTCATCAGTTAATTTAGAGTTTCCACGTAATGTATCAGTGATACCTTGTAGGATAACTTCTTTATCTAATGTCATGCCGAATTCAGCTTGTTTTTCTAATGTAGTCGAAACGTAACGAGAAAATGAAGCACCGATTGCGTAGGCTGCTTTTTCGTTAGCATCTTTAAAATTCACAGCAGTTGCTTCTTGAGCCGGGGCAGCTGATTCTTGTTCTTGGTTACAACCTACGGTCAATGCAACTGTAGCTGCTAGTAAAGAAACTTTAAAAATGTTTTTCATTGTTACTCCAAATATTAAATTAAAACAGATAGCTTTTGATTTCACTTCAAAAATTGTAAAGCAGTATCTAAAACAGTTAACTTATACTAACCTTATAGCTGTTTACCAACAAAGACAATTTAATCATGCAATTAGCTAATACTTTTAAATCCCTTTTACTCGTAAGCACCCTATTTTTAACTGCTTGTGAGCAATATCCACAACCTTTACAGCAATTTGAGCATGCTGCAGAGGGAGCTTTCAGTGCGGAAATCTCCGATAATGGAGATTATTCGCTTATATCTTCCATTCACCATGGTATCAGTTTATGGGACAACCGAAACAATAAACTATTGTTCAACTGGTATCACCATCAAAATCAAGAGAATGACGTTTTTATTGTGCGTTTATCTGCGAATAATAGTGTTGCCTTAACCGCTAGCCGGAATGAGTTTGCGTTATGGGATACCAAAACAGGAAAATCTCTAGGGTTTTACCAAGTATCAGATTCCCCGATACGCGATATTCAGCTATCAGAAAACGGCAATGTTGTAGCTTATGGACAGGTTAACGGTAAGTTAGTTCACATTAATTTACGGTCAGGACGCCGCTTAGAAGCGCCATTACACCGAGAAAAAGTGAATAGTCTCGATATGTCTAGTAATGGTCGTTATGTTTTATCCGGTGGTAACGATCACCAAGCCTTTTTATGGGATACAGATACGGCACAAGTGATACAACGCTTTGAGTTTGATCAACGAGTTAGCTTGGTAAGATTAGAGAAGGATGGGCGATTTGCTTTTATTGCAGATACTCAAAAAGCGTCTCAAATCTGGAATTTACAAACAGGTAAGTTACAAAGTACACTTATTTATAAAGCCCGCCAATCAATTTTCTCTACGGTACGCTTTATCCAAGATGGGCAATACTTGTTAACCGGTAATGCTATCCAATCGGTTAGCCTGTGGGATACAAACACAGGCCTTAAACGACAAGAATGGGCTGTTACCGCAAGAAAAGAGACACGTCCTAAAACAGCTGTAGTATACTCTGCTTCATTATGGAGCGATTCAGAAATTGCGACTGAAAGCTCCGCAGGCTTATTAGAAATTTGGCCATTAGGCCCTTTATAAGAGACATCATGACGAATAAACAAAGTGAATTAGAAGAACGCATAGAACAATTAGAAATGAAGGTTGCTTTTCAAGAAGACAATATCGACACACTTAACCAAGAGATATTTGAACAGCAACGCCGTACCCAGCAATTAATTGAACAAGTGGCCTTATTAGCAGTAAAACTAAAAGAAAGTCAGCCTAATCAGCTGGCGTCAGAAAAAGAAGAGATGCGACCACCTCACTACTAAACACTGCCAAAACTCGCTCAATTATCACTGACTGACAACCCCTTTAAAAAGTCAGTGATAAAGGCTCATTAACTTGCTCAGTAAAGTAATCAATGTAATCTAACTTTACTTTCTCTCCTAGTACACGTCCTTGATTCACTTCAATATGCGTAAAGCTAACTGTTTTAGCATCATCACGAAACATTTTCACCGAACACTTCCCAGATTCACCTTGATGCTGGTGGTATTGAATATAATCTTCGATACTGGCCGTTTGCACATTAATAACATTAAGGAAGTGCTGTTTACGGTAAGCTGATACTGTCTCGAAATCCACACCTGAAGAGGTTACTGGAAGCGAGGAATCTAGTGTTAATGGTGAATGACTTAGCTCCTTCCCATCCCATATATACTGTTGAGCTCCCCCATGTTGTTTGCTTGATGATAAATCACCATCAAAAACACACAATTGGAAAGCTTGAAAACAACTCAAGTCCATAGTTATTAACTGTTGGTGAATCTGCTGAACGTTCTCTAATAAACGAGGGATAATAATGCCACGGCTAGTGAAGTTTTTTAAGCTTGGATCAATTTGCGCTTGATAATAATTAAGCAGAGCTAAACTAACACCACTTTGATGTACTGCTATCCAAGTACCTCCACCTGTTGGGTCAATTGGATAAACAGCATTTAATGCATCATTAGCAATGGGAGCGATCGCTTGAGGTCTAGCTCGTTGTTCATCTCTATTAAAAAATAACTGATAACCTTGTTCAGATAATCGATAAGTTAATGTACACATTATCTAACCTGCACGTAAAAAGGTCGCCGTTGCAGGAGCAATGCCTAAATCACGTTCAATATCGACTTCTTGAACTTGTGCAATATGTTTAATAGTCGCTAAATGATGAACTGTATGGCTACCCACAAAAATAACTTCTCGAGCAAGAGTTGTATCGACAGTAGCAACTTGCTTATCGACAACCGAAATCTCAGTAGACAATTTAACATTCGTTGCAAGTTGCTCCGGGGTTAAGCTTTGTAAAAACAAACCAATATCTTGGATTGCAGCTTGTGCAGCTTTTGGGCAACTTTCAACAACACCACCACGACTGCGTTTGTCGTAATCGATTAAGCCGTCTGAAAAGCCATTAATGACAGACTGGTAATGGTCTAATATATGACGCATATGTGCGCCTGCAGAGCTCATAAACATCGGAGAAATGATTTCTGTATACTGAGCTTCTGTCACTGCTGCTAAATAAGTATTAGCTTGTTGTAGTATGACAAGTTGGCTTTCTATCATTGGCCAAACATTCCTTCAAATTAAATAATATAAGTTAGAGTACAATGAGTACTTTATAGTTCAATTGTAACATGGCCACACTTGTTTATTTATCACAAAGTCATAACATCGAAGGGATTTACACTATTCTTTCTTTTATCAAAAAATTTAATGATTGAATAAATTTAATTGATCTATTTGCCCATAACTATCCCATCCTATTTTTGCATCAGTGCTGTTAATAGGTGGTTTACTGTTATTAGAATAAAGTCCATTCGCTTTATATACATGACTGTTATAAATAACAAAGTCACCTGCTTGATATTCTTTATTAGGGTCAAAATAAAGCATTTCACTGATTGCAACGCTAGGCGTTACAATGGTTGGAAATAGCGCTTCAACTTGTTGTTCGAATTGTTCTGATATCACCGTCATCAGATTAATTTGTTGTGTATAAACAACCCGCTGAACTTCCCCTAAATAATTAGACCAAGATATATGCAAATTAATTTCTTTAAATTGATTATTCGCATTAAAATCGCTGGATACATTAGTAATTTCCCATTCAATAGAGAATATTGTATTGGACAATTGTATATCAGTTTCTATTTTATTGTGTAGAGCCAGTATGTCATTAGGGGTATTTGCACTTAATAGAGCTTCTAATTTACTGGTTGCTAATGAAATAGCTGACGCATGTGCAATATTGTTATTTTGTTGCTGCGAAATTTTTATTTGTAAACCACTCATATTCAATGCGGTTAAACTGACAATAATTAGTGACACTAATATCTCCACAAAAGTGAAGCCCTGTATGTCTTTGACCATTAAAAATCCCTCCATGTACCTGCGACTAATTGATAATGACTTGCCGAAGGGAGCACCGCGATTTTTTGATACAAGGTTTTCAATACTTGTTTATCATAACGCACGGACAAATCATCAGATGTCAGCCTATTGCCTCCTTCTAATGATTGAGTATAAGAGCAACTGTATTCACTTAATAACGCTCCATTTACTGTTATACCTGAAAGGTTCACTGCCTGTTGTTGATTAAGTTGTTGGCTACTTTGTTGTAAACCATCTTGGGATAAAAGGTGATCACTGCTATCTATAAGCGTTTCACTATCAGGTAACAGGTACAACATACCAATCACAGTGCTTTGTGTATCTTGAGGGGCTATAAATGTACCTCCTTCCATAAACACCATTTTAGGAGACTCGGTACTTCCGACTGTAAAATGCTGCTCTCCTGACAATGGACTAGAGGCAACATCTAACGGGCTGATTTGACAGTCCCCTTCGATATAAATAATAGAAATGGTCTCTTCTAACTGTGATAACTGATGCGAACAATCCATGGCATTGCCATAACGCATATCAATGTAAGCGACCTGCTCAGATTCAATAAAATGTTGTTTTGCATCTGCCCAAGTAACAGCAAAAGTACTCTCGAATAATGAGCGACTGTTTTTGATGTCGTCAATTGGAGAAATTTGATCGAAGATAGCATTACTAAACGATGCCGCATTTCCCCATTGTTGTTGTTTAACCTCTTGTATGCGCGATGCCCCCTCTACATCAACTAATTCACCATAAACCGCCTGCTCTTCCACACCTTTATTATCAGGGCATAAAGCAAGGTTTTGCTCATTTAAACTCACATCCGGCTGACTAGTAACAATATTATCGGCAATATTACCCGGAGATAAACACTCATCAGGGGATACACCTTCACATCCATCATTAATCGTATCTGTTGAATTGAGACTCAAACGGCCATTACTGAGCAAGGGAGCATTGGGGAGGTCAAAATCGACATCATAATAGACTTCTAAAGATATAATTCTGAGCGCAGATTTATCACTAGAATAACCCGTTGATGAAATTGCTAATTTATTATTGGTTAGGCTGGTTACGCTCACTTCATAAGTTAACGAAAGGTGATCAGGAGTAGAATAAGTGAAGGGTAATTGGCTTAACATTTCATGCGCATTGATGGGGGAAGTTAATTTGTTCAATACCAAATTAATACCTGACTCTGCGTTAATAAAGGCCTCACTATTAGTATAGTAATTACTCAGTACTTTATTATCCATGAGTTGTAAATAAGCCATATTGGTGTTGTAGGCGATACTTGCAATGCTTAATACCATCACAATAGTTAATACCGCAAAGCCACGGTGTTTGTTGTCCATAACTTCTCTCCAGTGCTTTTGCATCCCACACTAAAGAGACTAACGCTTTCTCCAATACCCAATGACGTTTTATGCTCTTCTGTGGTGTTCATTAAGCGTAGCCACAAAAGCATAATATACGAGTGATAAAGTAAAAAATATTTGATGTTTGGTTTACTTTTTTCTTGATATTGATCTCAAATCTACAGCTAACTCAATGAGTATTAACATTTATTTAACAACATAGGCCTATCTCACAATAACGATTTTATCTGTCATTTAGAATCAAGTGATAAATGATTAAAAAGCATTAACCTTTTAAGTAATGAATTTTACGTAATAACGGAGCGAGCAATGAGCGAAAATAATATTTACCCAGTTTCATCTGAAGCAGCCAAGAAAAGCTTATTAACGAACGATCAGTACCTATCTGGTTATGCTGAATCAATCGAAGATCCTGAAAAGTTTTGGAATGAAAAAGGGAAAATTTTAGATTGGATTACCCCTTACACAAAAGTAAAAAACACCTCATACGCACCAGGCCAAGTTAATATCAAATGGTTTGAAGATGGCGAATTAAACGTTTCTGTTAACTGTATTGACCGTCATTTAGCAACACGTGCAGATCAAGTCGCACTTATTTGGGAAGGCGACACACCAGATCAAGACGCTAATATCACTTTTCAAATGCTGTACACACAAGTATGTCAATTCGCGAATGCATTAAAATCATTAGGTATTAAAAAAGGTGATGTAGTTTGTCTATATATGCCTATGACACCAGAAGCAGCCGTTGCGATGTTAGCTTGTACTCGTATTGGTGCAGTCCACTCTATTGTTTTTGGTGGCTTTTCACCGGATGCGATTGCAGGTCGAATTATCGATAGCAACGCAAAATTAGTGATCACTGCAGATGAAGGCCGCCGTGGAGGCAGAACGGTTCCATTGAAGGGCAATGTTGATGAAGCATTAATGCGCGATGGAACAAACTGTGTTGAACACGTCATTGTCTTAAAAAACACTGGTGCAGATATTAATTGGCAAGCAGGTCGAGATATTGACTGGACAGAGATAACCGACGCTCAACCTACAGATTGCACACCAGAAGTAATGAATGCGGAAGATCCATTATTTATTCTCTATACCTCAGGCTCTACCGGCACACCTAAAGGTGTACTACACACCACTGGCGGATACCTTGTTTATGCCGCAATGACCTTTAAGTATGTCTTTGATTATCAAGAAGGTGATATTTATTGGTGTACTGCAGATGTAGGGTGGATAACGGGCCACAGTTATTTAGTCTATGGACCATTAGCGAATGGCGCGACAACATTATTATTTGAAGGTGTTCCTAACTACCCTACTACAGCACGAATGAGTGAAGTAGTAGATAAGCATAACGTCACATTACTCTATACTGCACCGACCGCAATTCGCGCATTAATGGCAAAAGGTGATGAAGCAATTGCTGGTACCAAACGCAGCTCATTACGCATACTTGGCTCAGTTGGTGAGCCGATTAACCCTGAAGCTTGGCAATGGTATTACGACAAAATAGGCGATAAACGTTGTCCTATTGTTGATACTTGGTGGCAGACAGAAACAGGCGGTATCTTAATTACCCCATTGCCAGGCGCAACAGACCTAAAACCAGGATCGGCAACACGACCATTCTTTGGTGTTAAACCAGCTCTTGTAGATAATGAAGGGAATATTTTAGAAGGGGCTGTAGAAGGTAACTTGGTGATGCTAGATAGCTGGCCAGGCCAAATGCGCACACTTTATGGTAATCATGATCGCTTTGAACAAACTTACTTTTCAACCTTCGATAATATGTATTTCACTGGCGATGGTGCTCGTCGAGATGAAGATGGTTACTATTGGATCACAGGCCGCGTGGATGATGTATTAAATGTTTCAGGGCACAGAATGGGAACGGCAGAAATAGAAAGTGCATTGGTATCACACCCTAAAATAGCAGAAGCAGCTGTTGTAGGTGTTCCCCATGAGATCAAAGGTCAAGGCATTTATGCCTACGTTACGCTAAATTCAGGAGAGTACTCTTCTCCAGAACTGTACGCAGAAGTAAAACAATGGGTTCGTAAAGAGATCGGTGCTATCGCAACCCCTGACATTTTACATTGGGCTGAAGGATTACCTAAAACACGTTCAGGTAAAATTATGCGTCGAATTTTACGTAAAATAGCCACAGGTGAAAGCGATCAGCTTGGAGATACATCAACGTTAGCAGATCCAAGTGTCGTGGAGCAATTGATTAAAGAAAATCAAGAGATCCAATAAATATAGCAATGAGAAGTTAAACTTTGTACTGACTCTATTCTTATTTAGAGCAGAGCTTACTGATAGCCAACAAGACACTTTACCGATAAACTCCTCGATAACCTACCCGTTATCGAGGTGTTTTTTTATTAGGTAAAGACAAAGGAGTAAGTAGTGAAGGTATTAGTATTAAATGGCCCAAATCTCAATTTATTAGGCAAACGTGAACCAGAAGTTTATGGTAGCCAAACACTCAACGATATTATTGAAGGCCTACATGCAGAAGCAAAACCGTTAAATATAACGCTGTCACACTTACAATCAAATCGTGAATATGAACTCATTGAAAAGATTCATGAAAGTGCAGGTGAAATAGACTTTATTATTATCAATCCTGCTGCATTTACTCATACTAGCGTAGCAATAAGAGATGCTTTATTAGGTGTCGCTATTCCCTTCGTAGAAGTACATTTATCTAATATCCATAAACGTGAAAAATTTAGACATCACTCTTACCTTTCAGATATTGCATGTGCAGTAATATGCGGGATGGGTGCACAAGGTTACTCGTTTGCTTTACAAAGCGCATCACGATTTTGCCTGTCTAAAGGTCAGTAATTTTTAGCAAAATGAGCAAAAAAAACTATAAAATTCGTATTACAAACTTAAAAAAAGTCATTTAATTTCAAGAATGTTAAAAACTACCCGTTCGGGTAGTTACTTTCTGAAGAGGCTTGAGGCATTGTATAGTTGTCTTAAGGAATTGAGGCATAGTAGTACACCCACTTTGATGCCGACTAAATGGATTTTTTATTCGATTTGTAATAAAAAGACATATTACAGGCGAGCCTAACTTTGTTAGGCTTTTTTTTTGCCTTCCGTTTATACTATATTTATTCCGTTAACTCGCTCATACCTCAGATTAAAGATCCATTACTTGGAAATCTAATCAAACCTCGGTATACCAATAAGTTAATTTCAACAAATAGTTAAAATAGAGAGTGTAATGCACCAAGATACTTCCGATATACATCAAACAAGGTGGCAGTCATTACGTCATTTTAATATTGTGATCATGATTTCATTTATTTTCTTTTTTCTGATCGGCTCAGTACAAAGTTATAGTGCTTTAAATTCATCACCTATCTTTATCAGCACATATCACTTCCCTGTTTCGATATTATTATTCTCTATCGTAGCGTTATTTGGCCTAGTGAAGA
The DNA here is from genome assembly GCF_030397575.1 of Psychromonas sp. 14N.309.X.WAT.B.A12. GTDB lineage: Bacteria > Pseudomonadota > Gammaproteobacteria > Enterobacterales > Psychromonadaceae > Psychromonas. The sequence goes on from NZ_JAPNXS010000005.1 coordinate 59,834, forward strand.
AAAAAGAGACATTAACTCATTTTCTTATGCCAATAATCTGTTTTTCCATTACGCTTTTTGTCTCTATTAATAGCCACTTTCAAGAGCAAACTTATCAAAATAGTTTTTTGTACTTAGTTTTATTACTCCCCTTTTTTTATTCTTATCTTTTTGCATACAGTAAAGCACAGCTCATATTTAATAATCTATTTTTAGCACTTTGTTACGTATTCTCTTCACTGCTAGGAGAAACCAGTACATTAGTATTTTTATTTAATAGCACTTTTTTAATAAGCTTGTCATACCTGACTATCTTTACCCCACACCGAACTCATAACGATCAACAAACCATTACAGAAGTGAAACAAGAAAGCGCCAACTTATTGAGCCAACAAAGTGCGCGCTATTTGAAACGTATTGTGCATGATATTAGACAACCTTTAAGCAGCTTGTCTTTATATGGTCATTTATTAGAGAATAAATTGGCTGGAACTGCGCAAGAAAAACTAGCTAAAAATATTAAGCTGGCTTCAGAAGACTTGGATAGATGGATGGCAAGTTTATTGGATTTGGCACGCCTTGATAGCGGTACGATCACGCCTAAAATAAATGAGTTTAGTTTAGCATCTGCACTATTACCTTCGATTAAGAAATACCAACATCAAGCATCATCATCGGGAATAAAATTAACTAGCCGTTTATCTGAATTAACCGTTAAAAGTGATAAAAGATTATTAACGGAGATAGTCGAAGTATTACTGAGTAACGCCCTCATCCATGGCAAACAAACACCAGGCTCAAAAGTATTACTTAGCGTTCGACATTACAAAAATAAAGCATTACTGCAGGTTTGGAACCAAGGCTGTCAAATTGAAACTACCCTCTTTGAAAGCTTATTTGATGAAGTCGCATTAGCAGAAAACCTATTACACAATAAAACCAAAGGAGTCGGTTTAGGCTTAGCGGTAGCACAACGAAAAGCCTTATTGTGTAGCACAAAAATAGAGGCTGTTACTAACCAGCATGGTAGTCGTTTTAGTGTCATGTTAGAAACAGCAGAGCATGTTACCAAACATATTAATCTTAATAAATTTTCCAACATCTCTACACACTATAAAATATTATTAGTTGATGACGACCAAGGCATTTTAAATGCGTTAAGTATGTTGCTTGAAAACTGGGGATACATTGTTGACAGCGAAGAAACAGCAGAAGCTGGTTTACAAAAATATTACGCCAACCGTTACGACTTAATCATCACTGATTATCGCTTTCCTAACCATAAAACAGGGTTAGATATGATTAAAGAAATAAAAAAGAAAGATAATATCCCAGCCATTTTATTAACAGGTGAAGCTGACCCAGGGAAATTAAAAGAAGTTCAGGACACAGGAAAAATAATTAATTACAAAATTCTAAATAAACCGGTTAAACCAGCATCATTGAGATTTTTATTGAAACAGTTATTAAACTAAAAAATATAGAGCAATCTATCCAAGCATTAGGCAGCTTGAAATTTGATTAGACCTTTATTAAACCAAGCTTCAATGCTTTATCGACGGCTTGTATACGACTTGATGACCCAGAGACATCTAAAGCTGTATATAGGCCTTTTTGATGAAATTTAACTGTATCCTGCGAAATACATAGAATATCCGCAATTTCTCTGTTTTTTCTTCCTTCATGAATCAGTTTAAGAATTTGTAGCTGTCTTTCTGATAAGTGGAAGATTTCTTTATTTCTTTCTTCTAACTCAGCTATCTCTTGAATTTCTAAAGCAACATTTTCAGGTACAAAAATATCACCAGCAAAAACACTTTGTAAAGCATCTAGCATAGCGTCTGGAGAGTAAGACTTAGGGATAAAACCTGCTGCACCTTTTTGTAAGGCGTAATAAACATCTTGGTAGTCTTCACAGGCAGATAATACCACTACTGGAGAGACAACTTCTTGCTTCGTTAGTGCTTCTATTAACGCTAAGCCACTCATATCCGGCATATAGAGATCCATCAGAATCAAATCAGGTTGAATCTGTTTTATTTCTGGCAGCGCTTGAATTGGGCTGTCAAAAGTCATCACCGTATTGCCTTCATTTTCTAAGGTTAATTTTAGACCATATAAAAAAAGCTGGTGATCATCAATAATCACTATTTTATTCATTGAAACACCTTTCCTTTCTGAAACCCACTATTTCCAATGAAATCACTCGTCCTCATTCAGGAGTTAATTAGTATACTGTCTTTAAACACATTAAAACTTAAAAAGAGGTCAACAAAATACCATTTTCTATAAAATTGCGTTCTAAAACACTATAAATTTCAATATCTAAGCATATTATTATACCTATAAAAGTACTGAGGAAAGATACCTTAGAATAGGTAAATATAAATTTTTTTACATCCATTTCATTACATCAAGATGACAACTATTGAACATCAGTTGTCTATTCCAGTGATACTCAAATCCATTGCTAGCGCTATATTAATCAACTAATTCCCTGTATTCTTGCACCCTATCTATCTACCGTAATCAAAAAAGAGAAAATCATGCCTTGGATTCAGCTTAAATTAAATGCAAGCAACACAAATGCAGAAGCAATTGGTGAACTATTAATGGATAACGGGGCCCTATCTGCAACGTTTACAGACTCCCAAGACACACCTATTTTTGAACCTATGCCCGGTGAAACTCGTTTATGGGGAGATACAGACGTAACAGGCCTATATGACGCAGAAACAGATATGTTACCTGTAGTCGCTTTATTAAAAGCCAGCGATTTATTAGCTGATGACTTTGCGTTTAAAATAGAACAACTTGAAGATAAAGACTGGGTACGTGAATGGATGGATAATTTCCACCCAATGCAATTTGGTCAGCGTTTATGGATTTGCCCTAGCTGGAAGCCAGTTCCTGATGAAAATGCGGTTAACGTTATGTTAGACCCAGGACTTGCTTTTGGGACAGGCACTCACCCAACTACAGCTTTATGTCTAGCTTGGTTAGATGCACAAGACTTAAAAGATAAAGTGGTTATCGATTTCGGTTGTGGATCAGGGATTTTAGCTATTGCAGCATTAAAGTTAGGCGCTAAAAGAGTTATTGGGATCGATATCGACCCACAAGCCATTACCGCAAGTCGTGATAACGCCCAGCGTAACCAAGTATCAGACCAACTAGAGCTATATTTACCAGAAGATGCCCCTGAAGGGATCACTGCAGATGTTGTGGTAGCGAATATTCTTGCTGGTCCATTACGTGAACTATCAAATAATATTGAGTGTTTAGTAAAACCACAGGGTAAATTAGCATTATCTGGAATTTTAGAGCAACAAGCAGAGGAATTATTGTCCGTTTACGGTCAATGGTTCGATATGGATGCAGCTGAAATCAAAGAAGAATGGGCCCGTTTATCGGGGATAAAGCACGCTTAAATTACTGAGAACAAAGTGTTGCTCAATTTGCAAGCAAAATAATTTCAAAATGGTTAATAATTAACCTTTATTCTGGGTGAAAAAATGCGTAGACTACGCCGCCTTAACTTAGAGAACGCTTAGAATATGCGCATTGGACAGTATCAATTAGACAATAATCTTATTTTAGCCCCGATGGCTGGCGTCACTGATCGCCCTTTCAGAGAGCTTTGCCGAAAGCAAGGTGCTGGATTAGCCGTATCGGAAATGTTGTCATCCAATCCTCGTGTTTGGAATAGCACTAAATCTAAGTTACGAATGGACTACCATGACGAATCAGGTATTCGCTCTGTACAAATTGCTGGTTCTGAACCACTAGCGATGGCTAACGCTGCACAGTTAACCGTTCAGCAAGGTGCTCAGATCGTTGATATTAATATGGGTTGCCCAGCTAAAAAAGTGAATAAGAAAAAAGCAGGCTCAGCATTATTACCACACCCTGAATTAGTGAGAGCTATTTTAGAAAGTGTTGTTGATGCTGTCGATGTGCCTGTGACTTTGAAAATTCGCACTGGTTGGGATCCAGAAAATAGAAATGGATTAGAGATTGCACAGATCGCTGAAAAAGCAGGTATCCAAGCACTATCAGTGCACGGTCGTACACGCCAGTGCCTTTTTAAAGGCGAGGCTGAATACGACACTATAAAAACGATTAAAGAAAGTATAACAATCCCTGTGATTGCAAATGGTGACATTACCTCTGTAGAGAAAGCTAAATATGTGCTGGACCATACAGGGGCAGATGCCATTATGATTGGACGAGGCGCACAAGGTGCACCTTGGATATTCAATGAAATTAACCACTATCTAAACACCGGGCAACATGCTCAACGTTTAGCGCAAATGGACGTTACAGAAATACTCATAAATCATGTGCAAGCTTTGCATGTTTTTTATGGTGATGTAATGGGGCCTCGAATCGCTAGGAAGCACGTCGGGTGGTATTTAAAAGAGCAAGACAGGTTAGGTTATTTTAAGCGAAAATTTAATGCAATAGACAACGCCACCGAGCAGCTTATTGCGTTAGAAACTTATTTAAATCAATTGTAATTAAAAGAGTTAACACCCATGTTTGAACAAAATATTTCTCAAGAAGCACTGACTACAACAACTAATATTCCTGCTACAGGGCAAATAACTCAACGTCCATTACGTGACTCAGTACGTCAAGCTGTTTCAGGTTACGTGGCAAAATTGAACGGTCAAGATACGACTGAATTATATGAATTAGTATTGGCAGAAGTTGAAGCGCCAATGTTAGATATCATCATGCAATACACTCGTGGTAATCAAACTCGTGCAGCAACTATGCTAGGTATTAACCGCGGTACGTTACGCAAGAAGCTTAAAAAATACGGCATGGGCTAACCCTCACTTATTTTAATCTAAAAAAGCGATCTCAATGGTCGCTTTTTTTATGCCTGAAACCCGCTAAACAATCTAATGGCAATACCGCTAATTATCTACTCATTTGATTAACGGAGTTGGTATAACTTTACCAAGAAATATCCCCTTTCCTAAATGAATACATTATCTGTTCCCATAAAAGAATCAAATATATAAAGACAGAATGGTGATTTGCCTATAATCTTAACTTATTTTGAAAGTATCAATAGGACGATTATGTTATCGCTTTCCATTAATGACCGCCTGACTAACCTACAGGCTTGGCAACAAAGCGTGTTTTGCATGGCTTTAGCAGAGCAAAATATCACTCATTTCACCATGTTTAGCCAAGCTATTGACAGTGAAAATGCAGCTATTGCAGAAAATATTTTACAATTGTTTTGGGAAAAAATGACCGTAAAAGGCGCCAAAATTAACTTCACTATTCAAGAAGAAAACTTTGATGCTATTATTCCGGAAAGCAGTGATTATGATTTTTATGGTGTTTATCCAGCGGTAGATTATTGTGTCATTACGCAATGTATCTTCAATTCTTTTACCACTAAATCAAAAGAAGAAGCGCTTAATGCAAGCCAAACCAGTTTTGCAACTATCGCTAGTTTCATTGAATTACAGACAGACCAAGAAATTGATGAAGAAGAATTATTACAAGAGCCGTTATTTATTGAGCAATTAGCTCTACAAGAGACTTTACTTAATATGTTAGAAAATGAACGCAGCCCTGAACTTATTAAATCAATAAGAGTCCATATCAATGCGTTGGAAAGTACTAGCATTGGTATCTCAACGCTGTAGAATCACGCGAAATCATTATAATTTTGTGATTTTTAACACATTAAGGTAAATAAATTGCTACTTTCTTCATTTTTAAAGTGATTATGCTTTACTTGCAAGGAATGAATGCAATACATTAAATAAGTGTTTAAATTCTTACGCATATTTTTATACTAACGGAAGTCAAATAATGAACAAAACTCAACTTGTAGCAGACATCGCAGAAAAAGCAGACCTAACTAAAGTACAAGCTAAAGCAGCTTTAGAACAAATTTTAGCTAGTGTAACTGACAGTCTAAAAGATGGCGAACCAGTTCAACTAATCGGCTTTGGTACATTCAAAGTAAATCACCGTGCAGCACGTACAGGTCGTAACCCACAAACTGGTGCAGACATTGAAATTAAAGCAGCTAACGTTCCTGCTTTTGTTGCTGGTAAGGCGCTTAAAGAATCTGTAAACAAATAATCATTATTTGTGTCATAGAGACTATGACCTATTGTTAATGTTTAATTATATTAAACCCTCTTCTTAGAGGGTTTTTTTATATATACTCCTCTCGTATGTTTTCTCCCCACCTTTTTGTTTCAAAAATGTTAAATAATGTCAATATTCATGTTAATTTTACTAAAAATGTGATCTAATAGGCGTTTCTATTTATCAACACAATTTATTACTCATAAGGAGTCCAGCATGCGCCAAAAGGTAGAATTTACTAATGGAAGTAACATGCTTAGCGGTGTTTTAGAAACACCAACATCTGACATTAAATTTTACGCGCTATTTGCTCACTGTTTTACCTGCAGTAAAGATGTCGCAGCGGCATCTCGTATCAGTAAAGCATTAACAGCAAAAGGGATTGCTGTTTTCCGTTTTGATTTTACTGGGCTAGGTAGCAGTGCTGGGGATTTTTCGAATACTAACTTTTCATCTAATGTACGCGATTTAGTAGCTGCAGCTGATTTCTTACGTAAAGAGTATAATGCACCTAAACTATTAATCGGTCATAGCTTAGGTGGCGCAGCCGTATTAGGCGTTGCGAATAAATTAGCTGAAACTGTAGCGGTAGTAACCATTGGTGCTCCTTCAGATGCTGCACACGTTGCACATAACTTCTCTGACCATATTGATGAGATCAATACCAAAGGCGCTGCAAAAGTTAACTTAGCGGGTCGTGACTTCACCATACAAAAACAGTTTTTAGATGATATTAATAGTTACGGCAACAGCCATATTAGTAAACTAAAACGTGCCCTATTAGTCATGCATTCTCCTATCGATAATACAGTTAGCATTAAAGAAGCGGAAAAAATCTATCAAGCGGCATTACACCCAAAAAGTTTCGTCAGTTTAGATAAAGCCGATCATTTGTTAACCAGAAAAGAAGATGCTGAATACGCTGCAGATGTGATCGCAGCATGGGCAAACCGATACGTATTAACGCCGATTCGTATCGCGTCTTAAGTTATAAAAAATTAATACCAATTATATTAAATAAGTGTTCTAAAATTAGCACAGGAAAAATGATTTAGTTTGAGGCATAAATACCGTAAATAACTGTTTCATTTACGATATTTATATCGAAGAAATAAGTTATTTTAACAAGTGAAATAGATCAGTTAATGAGAATGATTGGTATAACTTGTTTATAGCAACAAAAAAGCCCCCGACACCTTATACATATAAGGTGTCGGGGGCTTTTTACGATCAGTACTTAACTGAGGTATTATTGCTCATTCTCACGTGCAATCGCACGGTAAGCAATATCGTTACGATGGAACATACCATCCCAACTAATTTGCTTAGTTAGCTCATAAGCCTTCTGTTGAGCTTCTGTGACAGTGTTTCCGAGTGCAGTTGCGCAAAGTACACGACCACCACTAGTCACTACCTGGCCATCTTTTTCTGCAGTACCGGCATGGAACACCTTAAGACCTTCACTTGCGCTTGGAATACCAGAAATAACATGGCCTTTAGTATAATCAGCTGGGTAACCGCCTGCAGCTAATACCACGCCAATTGCAGCACGAGTATCAAACTCTGCAACCATACCATCAAGCTCACCATTAACACCTGCTAAACACAAAGTAACTATGTCAGACTTCATGCGTAGCATAATAGGTTGAGTTTCTGGATCACCAAAACGACAATTGTATTCAATCACTTTAGGTGTGCCATCAGCCATGATCATAAGACCCGCGTATAAGAAGCCAGTGTAAGTATTACCTTCAGCAGCCATACCTTGCACTGTAGGGCGAATCACTAAGTCCATAATACGGTCATGCATTTCTTGCGTTACTACTGGTGCAGGAGAATAAGCGCCCATACCACCAGTATTCGGCCCAGTATCCCCATCACCAACACGTTTATGATCTTGGCTAGTAGCCATTGGCACAATGTTTTCACCATCTACCATTACAATAAATGAAGCTTCTTCACCATCTAAGAACTCTTCAATCACAACACGATGGCCAGCTTCACCAAATGCATTACCCGCTAACATATCTTGAATAGCATCTTCGGCTTCTTGTAATGTCATCGCAACGATCACGCCCTTACCAGCAGCAAGACCATCGGCTTTAATTACAATTGGAGCGCCTTTTTCACGTACATAAGCCAAAGCAGGTTCAATTTCAGTGAAATTCTCGTACCATGCAGTTGGGATATCATGACGCGCTAAAAAGTCTTTAGTAAAGGCTTTAGAACCTTCTAACTGTGCAGCGCCTTTAGTAGGTCCAAAACAAGCTAGTTTTGCTTCACGGAAGGCATCAACTACACCAATCACTAAGGGTGCTTCAGGGCCAACAATCGTCAGTTCAACATTGTTTTCTTTAGCAAAAGTGACTAAAGCATCGATATCTTCAACACCGATATTAACGTTAGACACTTTATCTTCTAGTGCACTACCCGCATTACCAGGTGCAACAAAGACATTCTTAACTTCAGGGTTTTGTGCCGCTTTCCATGCTAATGCATGCTCACGACCACCATTACCAATAATCAGTACATTCATATTACATCCTCACACAGTGCAGAACGTTGTTATTTCAGCGCTATTTTCTCGTCAAAAGTACTCATTTAGTGTGCTAAACTCCGTGCTTTATTGTCAAACTAGCTTGAAGTAACTCTGGCTCTGAACCGCTTACATCATTTGGATAAAAAGGCGACAAATAGCCACCTCATTAACTAATTCATTTCATTGTATTTTTGCTAAGTGATTTAGTTTGAAGTCAAGGCAAAAGCGTCGAGCTTGCTACTGCAAGTAAGCACTTTTAACGCCGAGTTCGAGCTAAAGCATGACGCAAAAAATTAATTAATGACGGAAGTGACGCATTCCTGTGAATACCATCGCCATGTTATGTTCATCAGCAGCCGCGATAACTTCATCGTCACGCATTGAGCCACCTGGTTGAATCACACAGCTAATACCCGCTTCAGCAGCGGCATCAATACCGTCACGGAATGGGAAGAATGCATCAGAGGCCATAACAGAACCTTCCACAACTAGATTTTCATCTGCTGCTTTAATACCTGCAATTTTAGCACTGTAAACACGGCTCATTTGGCCTGCACCAACACCGACTGTTGTGCTGTTCTTAACATAAACAATGGCGTTTGATTTTACAAATTTAGCCACTTTCCAGCTAAACAGTAAATCGCTCATTTCTGATTCTGTAGGTTGACGTTTAGACACCACTTTCAGGTCGTCTAGCCCCACCATACCTTGGTCACGATCTTGTACTAATAAACCGCCGTTAACACGTTTAATGTCAAACTCTGTAGTTTTCGTCGCCCATTCACCACACTCTAATAGACGTAAGTTCTTTTTCGTAGCTACGATTTCTGCAGCTTCTTTACTAACAGAAGGGGCGATGATCACTTCAACAAATTGGCGAGAAGTAATTGCTTCTGCCGTAACTGCATCTAACTCGCGGTTAAAGGCGATGATCCCGCCGAATGCTGAAGTTGGGTCTGTTTTGTATGCGCCTTCGTAAGCATCAAGAATAGTACCAGCCACTGCAACACCACATGGATTTGCATGTTTAACGATCACACAAGCTGGCTCAGAGAATTCTTTAACACATTCTAATGCTGCATCAGTATCAGCAATGTTATTGTAAGATAATGCTTTACCTTGTAATTGTGTTGCCGTTGAAACTGATGCTTCTTGAATATTGTTTTCAACATAGAAAGCTGCTGCTTGGTGTGAGTTTTCACCATAGCGCATATCTTGTTTTTTCTGGAATTGAGCATTGAAAGTACGTGGGAATTTAGATTCCTCATCGCCTTCATTGTTCTCACCGTAAGTTGGCACCATAGTACCAAAGTAGTTTGCAATCATGCCGTCATATTGAGCTGTATGCTCATAAGCAGCAATCGCTAAATCAAAGCGTGTTTTGTAAACTAAACTTCCATCATTTTCATTCATTTCAGACAGAATGCGACCGTAATCAGAAGCGTTTACAACAATAGCAACATCTTTATGATTTTTTGCAGCAGCACGTACCATAGTTGGTCCGCCGATATCGATGTTTTCGATAGCATCTTCTAACTTACAATCTGGGTTTGCAACAGTTGCAGCAAATGGGTATAAATTAACCACTACCATATCAATTGCTTGAATATCATTGCTTGCCATAATATCTTCATCGATACCGCGACGAGCAAGAATGCCACCATGAATTTTAGGATGTAAAGTTTTTACACGACCGTCCATCATTTCTGGAAAACCAGTGTAATCAGAAACTTCCGTCACTTTAATGTTATTTTCTGCAAGTAATTTACATGTGCCGCCCGTTGATAGAATATCAACCCCTTTGTCAGCTAATTCACGTGCAAACTCTACAATACCAGTTTTATCAGAAACACTGATCAGTGCTCGTTTAATTGTTCGGCTATTTTCCATTATCTTTCACATTCCTCGGTTAATGTTTTCATCGGTGAAACATTCAATTGATTGGCTTTTCCAAAAAGTTGAACTTGCGCGCATTCTACCCGAATCGAAAGCATTTTATTCACTTTGTTAAATAAAAAAGCAAAAAAATATAGGAATTAACCTCAATCATTCACAAGCGAGCTCACAATCCCCTTTTATAGAGGTAACTAGCAATACCACGGCATGTCACCTCTTTGGTTTTTTGAAAGTTTAGTGCACTCATCAATTGCATGTTGAGTTGGTTCTTTTGTGAAATGACAGTTTGTAATTCAGGCAACTGATACACAATAAGTAATTGCTCAACGAGTAAGCTTAAGGTAGGTAATAAATCTTGGTGATCATGGAAATCTGGCAATAGACGAAGAATAAATGAAGGTTCGATTTGGTCATCAATAAAGCAGTCTTGTAAACCTGTACATCCAATGACAAACCCACTCTTAACACATTGAATAGCATACATTTTATGTTTTTTATTATTCAGTAAGGTGTCAAAACAGTCATTTGCTTGTTGCTCTGATAGGATGCCAGTAATGCTATATTTCATACACAATGGGTGCTGTACTAATTGTACAAAATCTTGTTTGTCTTCGGCGGTAAAGGGGCGAACGGTTAGTTGCTGATGCTCAATAAACAAAGACATATTAACCTCATTGATAACAAATGAGAGTTCATCATATCGTTCAAAAAACAAACAACTAACCTTAGTGGGTTAAAAATGAGAGATCAATACAAATAAAAAACATGCCGAAGCATGTTTTATTAAGTCAAATTTAAATCCAATTTTGTACGCTTACTGATGATAAGGAGTACTTAATTCATGCACCGCATCAACAAACACTTTCGCATTTTCTGGTGGTACGTCTAAGTGAATACCATGCCCCAAGTTAAAGACATGACCAGAGCCTTTACCGAAGCCATCTAAAATAGTAGCGACCTCTTCTCGAATGCGTTCAGGTGATGCATATAACATAGATGGATCCATATTACCTTGTAGCGCAACGCGGGAGCCTACACGTGCTTTTGCTTCTTTAATATCAATCGTCCAATCTAAACCTATGCCATCACAACCAGTATCTGCAATCTTCTCGATCCATTGACCGCCATTCTTAGTGAATAAGGTAACAGGTACTTTTTCCCCTTCATAATTACGGATTAAACCATCAACAATTTTATGCATATATTGTAATGAGAAATCCTGGTAATCACGTGGCGATAAAATCCCTCCCCAAGTGTCAAAGACCATTACCGACTGTGCGCCAGCTTTAATTTGTGCGTTAAGGTAACTGATCACTGAATCAGCCAACTTATCTAATAATGTATGTAAAATTTGCGGGTCAGCAAATGCCATTTTTTTAATTTTAGTGAAAAATTTTGAACCACTTCCCTCGATCATATAAGTCGCTAATGTCCAAGGGCTTCCGGAGAAACCAATTAATGGCACTTCACCTTTTAAATCACGACGAATAGTACGAACCGCATTCATTACATACTGAAGCTCACCTTCAGGGTCAGGCATGATTAAGTTGTCTACATCTTTTTTACAGCGAATAGGGCGTTCAAATTTAGGGCCTTCTCCCTCCGAGAAGTATAAACCTAAGCCCATTGCATCTGGGATAGTTAAAATATCAGAAAATAAGATAGCAGCATCAAGGTCAAAACGACGTAGAGGCTGTAAGGTTACTTCACAGGCTAAATCAGCACTACGACATAGTGACATGAAATCACCAGCTTGAGCACGAGTCGCTTTATATTCTGGTAGATAGCGTCCTGCTTGGCGCATCATCCAGACAGGCGTTTTATCTACTTCTTTCTTTAGCAAAGCACGAATATAGCGATCGTTTTTTAAATCTGTCATTAGTAACCTTTTCTATTTTAGCTATTGATAGCTTTTATGCGATAATTCTAAATTATTGATAGAATATACCTTCCTTTACTTCATAAATGAATTTGGTATTACCTATCACTTCGATACCTAAGCCCTAGCTTAACGACATCGCTTTAATGTTTTCTCAATTAATTTCCGCGCAATTGTGCCATGCTTTGGTACGATTGGTAAATTATCAATATCATACCAATTGGCTTCCACTAGCTCATGCGGATCTACCACAATCTCTCCGGATGCATAATCAGCTATAAATCCCATCATCAGAGAATGTGGAAAAGGCCAAGGCTGACTGCTCACATATTGAATATTTTTGACCTTCAACCCTACTTCTTCATAGACTTCTCGCTCGACACAGGCTTCTAAGCTTTCTCCTGCTTCAGTAAAACCTGCTAAGGTTGTATAAACGGGGTAATTGTCTTTGTGATGACGACTGTGCAAGGCTAATAATATTTTTTTCTTATGGCGAATAGCCACAATAATACAAGGTGATACACGAGGATAAGCGCGATGTTGGCAGTGATAGCACTTCATTGCAATTTCCCAATCTATAGGGTTCATTTTTTGCCCGCATTGCCCGCAAAATTGGTGCGTTTTATAAAACAGACTAATTTGAAAGGCACGTCCTGTCATATCAAAAAGCAGATCATCAACACGCCCTAACAAGGAGCGCAGACCAACATATTCTCCGATTCCTACATCCAAGGGTTCAGGTAAATCCACAAGATAACAAGGCTGTTCCATGTAGTGCCCTAATAATCGCTTGTTTTTAGTTATGCCATCGGGAAAAGGTAACTCACTAATACATCCAAAAGGGATAAAATCACCTTTATCTAATGCGACTAATTTACCCTGTGATAAAATAAACCACCATGCATTTAGCTCGTCTTTTGTACTCAATTCAGCCATAACCACACTCTTGTAAAAATGAAACAATATAATGCAACACTGAATGGGTATTAAACAAGTCTTCTAACGAGCAAATTTGTTATTGACAATCAAAAAATAATCATAGCCATCACCGTTATTATAAGTAATGATATGGACACTTTATTTATGTCTGCCCTTTTACAATGGGCATAAGTTCACAGTAAATTGTCAATAGGTTGTGTAAACTAAATGTCTATTTGTGTTAATAAATTATATTAAATAAGTGGTCTAAATTTTGTGTAGGAAAAATGGCTTAGTTTAAGGCGTAATTTTAGTTAAATAGTTGTTCCATTGACGAAAATTACAACGAATAAATAAGTTATTTTAACCAGTAAAATAGATCAATTAATTGATGAATTAGTTTATTAACCTAAGTCATTGATGACGATTCACTTACAGGAGGTTTTATGCTTAAAAAACTAAAGCAAGCAAAAGAGGAATGGGGTGGCACACTGTCTATCTTAGATAACTGGCTAGATGAACGACAAATACTGGTTATTTTATATTGTAAGTTAGCAGGGTTACCACCTTACCAACAAGAAAAGCGTAGCTTACCTGAACAAGCTGTTATTACTGAGTTTTGCCAAGTGCTATTAGACTATGCTTCTACCGGCCACTTTGAAATTTATGAACAAATTATCGAAAAATCAAAGCTAGATGGCGAAGAGAACCTAAAAGTAGCGCAAGAGCTCTATTCTAAAATAAACAGTACAACAGATACTGCGCTCAATTTTAATGATACCTATGCAGAAAATGCGTCGGACCAAACTTTACTGAACTTTGATCGTGACCTTTCAGAGTTAGGACAAGTAATGGAAAGTCGATTTGAACGAGAAGATAAACTATTAGAAGTGGTGCATCTACATCATACTTTTGCATAATAATGACTGAGTAACTTCATATAATCTATGGGGCATCAATCAAGCTAAAAGCATGCTTTTAGCTTGATTGATGCCAAACTTGAATACTTTATAAATAAGGTACTTGAGAATCTAAACTGTTTTTAACTAACAGAAAATACTCTTTAATAAATTCAATTTGCTCTTGTGAAGCTTTGTACTCCCAACACTTCCCTAATATTTGCTCAATATCTTCTACTAACTTATCCCCTTCAGCCACTACCATTAAACGTGTTTCATTACTTAATTGCGGTTGCTGCTCACAAAAACTCATTAATAGTTGTGATACTTCGTCTAAAACAATATCTGCAATCACTTCGCCTGTAGCAGGTCTTGAGCTACCTTCAAAGATACTTAAATTGTCAGCAAAGTAACCAATGCATGCATCGTATGCATCACTTTTTAATAACATAATGTATGTCTCTATCTAATAATATACTTAATAGCTAATATCACTATTTTAAGCAATATTTGGAATAATTAAAGCTCGCCCATTTCACGTAATGACAAGTCACGACGTTTATTAAAGGCTTTACGCTCTTTTTCAGGCACTTTTTGAGATAATGGTAAATTCACCTTCATTGCATCCACAGGTTTATTATAAACATGGAACTCATAGTGTAAATGAGCCCCAGTAGAACGTCCTGTATTACCAGACTTAGCAATAAGCTTACCCATCTCTACACGTTGTCCTTTACGAACAAGGATTTTGCTCAAGTGTAAAAAGCGCGTTGTATACTTACGACCGTGTTTGATCACGATATAGTTACCTGCCGCGGGATGGTAACCCGCACGAACCACAACACCATCACCCGTTGCATAAACATTTGTACCAACTGGCACAGCAAAATCAGTCCCGTTATGCGGACTTATACGTTTAGTAATAGGATGTAATCGACGCGGATTAAAGCGAGAGCTAATTCTTGGATGTCCGTTAACTGGATATCGACGGTAAGCTTTCGTTAATCCTTTGCCATCTTTATCGTAATAACGCCCGTCTTCATTGAGGAAGGCAGTGTAGTTACGCGACTTTGTTTTAATGATGACCGCCAACACCTCACTATCAAAACTATAAGCTCCTTCAATATATTGTTTGGCAACTAACACATGGAATGTATCACCCGCTCGTAATTGGCGATTGAAATCAAATTGATCCTGCAATGCACTTGATACCTGTTGAATTTGGCTAGCTGATAATCCACTTTTTTTTGCACTAACGTAAAAGCTACCAGTCACACTTCCCTGGTAATAGCTATTACGCCATTCGCCCTTTTTTATATCTAACTTTGATACATAGGCCCCATCCTTTAATACAAAGCTAAGGGTATTTGCTCGGTCAATAATCACTTTTAACGCTAATAATTGATTATCAGGGCTAATTAATAATTGTACTTCTTGGCCTGGTAGTAAATTGGCTAAACGAAGATATTCCGTATCAGCTTCTAACAACTCTTGCAGCACCGCAGCAGATATTCCTTCATCGGAGAATATCTCACTTAACGTATCACCCGCAGAGATTGTTTTTTGTATTTCTCGATTACCGGAGAACTCGGGAAATAATTTATCACTACCAACATTGATAGCATCCAAAGGCTCTGCAACAGCATAATCCCCTTTGGCTGTTTCACTAATAGGCAACACTAGCTCACGTTTGATTTTTTTATTTTTATCCCCATGAGTGGGAATTAAGCTAATGATAAGTAGGAGAAGAAATAAAGAAATAACCACCCAAAAATGCAAACGAGGCAAGTTATTTACAAAGAAAAGTGCTTTTTTAAACATGATTTTACATTGGAGCAACAAAGACATAAACGATCTCGATTAGACAGGGAAAAAACATAACCGCAAAATTTAAATGTTTGCGAGTATAACCCATAGAAAAGCTATGTTTAAGACAAATAAACAGCAATTTTATTGTTCTACGACTATTAAAGTAAGAAAACAGTTCTATCTTATTTAAAAATAATAGGGTGTTATCCATCATAAAAAAATGTATTATAGACGTCTAGATGTAAAAACATCCAAAGAATGTTAATTTAAATATCCCGAATAGGAGTTCACATGTCACGTGACTTATTTACTTCAGAGTCTGTTTCTGAAGGTCATCCAGATAAAATCGCCGATCAAATTTCTGATGCGGTACTTGATGCAATTTTAGAGCAAGATACTAAAGCACGTGTTGCTTGTGAAACCTACGTAAAAACAGGCATGGTAATGGTAGGTGGTGAAATCACTACTGATGCTTGGGTCGATATTGAAGAGATTACGCGTAAAACAGTACGTGATATTGGTTACACTAGTTCAGAAATGGGTTTTGATGCTGATTCTTGTGCGGTATTAAATGTAGTAGGTAAGCAATCGCCAGATATCAACCAAGGTGTTGACCGTTCAGATCCACGTGAGCAAGGGGCTGGTGACCAAGGTTTAATGTTTGGTTATGCAACTAATGAAACTGAAGTTTACATGCCAGCACCAGTGACTTACGCACATCGCCTTGTTAAAAAACAAGCCGAAGTACGTAAAAGTGGTCAACTAGATTGGTTACGCCCAGATGCAAAAAGCCAAGTAACGTTCGCTTATGACCAAGGCAAAATTGTAGGTATCGATGCGGTTGTATTATCAACACAGCACCGTGAAGATATTAAACAATCAGATTTAGTTGAAGCGGTAATGGAAGAGATCATTAAACCAGTACTACCAGCAGAACTATTATCTGAACGTACTAAATTCCATATCAACCCAACAGGTCGCTTTGTTATTGGTGGTCCGGTAGGTGACTGTGGTTTAACAGGTCGTAAAATCATTGTTGATACATATGGCGGTACAGCTCGTCACGGTGGTGGTGCATTCTCAGGTAAAGATCCATCAAAAGTTGACCGTAGTGCAGCATACGCAGCTCGTTATGTAGCAAAAAACATTGTTGCTGCTGGTTTAGCTGATCGTTGTGAAATCCAAGTATCTTATGCAATTGGTGTTGCCGAGCCAACATCAATCAGTGTAGAAACATTTGGTACTGAAAAAGTAGCAAAAGGCTTAATCGTAAGCTTAGTCAGTGAACACTTCGATTTACGTCCATACGGATTAATTGAAATGTTAGACCTAATCAAGCCAATCTACCAAGAAACAGCTGCTTATGGTCACTTCGGTCGTGAGCAATTCCCTTGGGAATCACTAGATAAAGTAGAAGCTCTAAAAGCAGCGGCATTTTAATCTTAGTTTAACGACCATAGATTAATGCTCACGTTTGAAGATAAAAAAGCACTCGCAGCAAAAGGGGAAGATTGTTTCATCCTAGCCGAGTGCTTTTTTGATCGTCACTTTCCTAGACCGACCTACTTCTTTAACCAACGAGGTCGAAGCGCTGGGACAGCACATCTGCAAAAGAACATCATCAAATTTAACCCCATACTCTACGCACAAAATAAAAAAATTTTTATTGAGCAAGTCGTTGCCCATGAAGTTGCACACCTAATCACTTACCAATTATTTGGTAAAGTAAGACCTCATGGTAAAGAATGGCAAAGCATCATGACACAGGTTTTTAAGCTCCCCGCTTCAACCACTCATCAATTAGATGTCAGAGATGTACAGGGAAAACTATTTACCTATCGTTGTGATTGTACAGAGCATCAACTAACTATCCGCCGCCATAATAAAATTAAAAAAGGCACAACCTACTTATGTCGACAATGTAAATCTGCATTAGTGGCTATAGGATCTGATAGTTAAAAAGTTTATAAAATAAAGTTAACCGTGGGATTAATATTGCAGACTACTCCAACCCCCCGCCTTTATAGGCTGCAATATTAATTTTACCAATTCACCGATGGGTGGCTTATCCCATGGTGTAGACAAACTTTCATGGAAAAGTTTATCTATTAATGAGGCTTGTATTGTGCGGTACAAGACTCATTTTTAACCTATACTAATAATGTGCGTTATCAGTATAAGTTAGCGTTACAGAAAGTATTAAAGAATAGGACGATTCTCTTACTCTCTACAGAAATAACGGGTTTACCACCTATTAAGGACTTACTCCTTTTTATGCATCATCTTCTGGACAGGAAGATTACTTCATAAATTCAGTCAACTTAATAGCCGCTATCTCTGGCAACAACTAAATGATAATAGATATCATTATTATCTGTCAACAAGTAAAATCAATAATTTTTAAAATAAAATAAAAGCGCCTATAGCCTAAGGTGAGAAGGAGTTATTAACCATTCTTAGTGTAGGCATTAAAGATATTTAATTAGCAACATAGTTAATCAGTATCTTATTGTTTTGTTTGATTTTTATTCAGAAGGGGTTGTTAGAGGTGTTTTAATTCAGTCAAATTTTTTAAATTAGGCATAAAAAATCCGATACAAAGATCGGATTTTAAAAAAGCAAAAAATGTTAACTAGCTCACTCTCTTTTGAAGTTATCTAAGATAATACCAGTTGCCATCGCCACGTTTAATGATTCGGCTTGGCCAAAGTTAGGAATAGTAATTTTATCGGTAATTAATTTTTCAACCGAATCAGAGATACCATGCGATTCGCTACCCATAACAATTAATGCACTACTCGGTAATTTACATTGATGAATATTTTTACCTTCTAAAAAAGCACCAAAGATAGGTTTATCTTGCGCACTTAAATATTCAGTAAGATCCGCGTGACTCACTTGCACACGAGCAAAAGAGCCCATAGTCGCAGCAATCACCTTTGGATTGTAAAGGTCAGCACAGTCTGTGCTACACACCACATGTTTAATGCCATACCAATCAGCGACACGAATAATCGTACCTAAGTTTCCAGGATCTCCTACTTGGTCTAGCACCAATACTAATCCGGCGTGTTGCTGTTCTGGAGGGGTAAACATTTTGCATTTAACCACAGCAATGACACTATTATTGGTTTTTAAGGTGCCAGCTTTTTGCAACTCTTCTTCGCTACTTTCAATCGTTTTGGCAATTAACAGCTGATCAGTCAGTTGCTTAGCTTGTTTGTTAATGTAGTCCGTTGTCGCAAATAAATTAACGATTTCAAAGTCAGATTGAAATAACTCACCAACATTTTTTTCACCTTGAACAAGAAACAAGCCTAACTTTTTGCGTTGTTTTTTAAGTTCTAAAGAATGAATAAGTTTTAACTGATTTTTAGAAATCATGGTTTTTCCAATTATAAATAACAACACATAATAATCGCATCTTCTCGGCCATTATCTGTAGGATAATAAGCAGGACGAATATCAACTTCTACAAAGCCTAACTTTTGATATAACTTAATGGCTGTTTGATTTGATGCGCGTACTTCTAACCAAATTTCCTGCTGTGCTAATTCCCTCGAAAAGCCTTGTAAATAAATCAATAATGCTTTGCCTAGGCCTTGCCCTTGATACTCAGGCGCAATGGCAATATTCAATAGAGTCACTTCGCCAGCGACATAACTCGCAATAAAATAACCTACTATTTTATCATTTAAGAGTAATACATGGTTAATATAACGCTTCCCCAAATTGCTCATAAATAATTTTTCTGACCAAGAGTGGCTATGTGCGGCTGATTCAATGGTTAATACGTCAGGAAGGTCACTGATCGCCATAGCAATAATGGCAGTATTATCTGGGTTACTGACGGTAGGCACAGAACTGTTTCCAAAGTGTTTGTTTTGCATGACGCTGCTCAGCAAGTATTGCTAAAGCAGGAGAATGTAATAGCTGATGAGCAGGCGCGACCTCAAGTTTCCCGATAGTAGACCATATCAAAGTAGGTAATTCCCCCTGCTGATTTTCAAATTGCGCTAAAGAGCAGTGAGTCACTTTATCTTTATCAATTTCAAAGGCATTGAGAATAGCTTGCATCAATGGATGCTGCTTATCTTCTTTGGTACACACCACCAATAGTTCACATTGCGATAGATTTAACTGTTTATGCACTTCTTCAGCTTTAAATAACGCAGGTTTTCTTACTTGCCAATGAGTAATCCCCATCTCCTGTAAAAAAACTGCTTGTTGGTGTTTCATAATCAGCCTGACATCAAAAATAGAAGCGCTAATATAACATTGATTAGTAATGGATCGAAGTATTAGCCTCAAACTAGCACTGTTATATGATCAAAAAAATAGAGCTATTACCAAGACAGTAAGCACTTTAAATAAATTTATAGCGATTACATCAAAAAACTGAGCGTTATAAACGACACTGAGCACCAACAAGTTGACCATTTAATCAGGTTTATGCTAATTATAGTCGCCCTTAAGCTAATTAACTTAGTCAAAATTGCACTGTGCTTTAATCTATATCAAAACCGATTTCAGTTAAGATTGCTTAAATATGTCACTTTTGGTGACTTAATATACGATAAAAATATCGTTACTTTGAACTGTGCTACATAAATCACATTTAACATTTGTCGACACAGGTCACATAAATTAATGTGATCCATTAAGTATTTATGACATTAAGTAGACCAAAGGAAGCAATGGATGCGTGTTCTGTCACAAAAATATAAATTTACTCAATCGTTTTTAAAGCTCAAATCCTTAAAAACTATAAGGGATTATTAAATGTCATTATTAGAAGTTAGCGACCTACGTATTGAGTACCCATCTCGATTTGGCGTACATGCAGCAGTAAAATCACTATCATTCTCGATTAACCGTGGAGAGATTGTTGGTGTTGTCGGAGAGTCAGGCGCAGGCAAATCTACCGTAGGTAATGCCATTATCGATTTACTCAGTCCTCCTGGAGTGATCGCAGCAGGTGAGGTATTTTTAGACGGTCAAAAGATATCAGGCTTAACATTGGATGAAATGCGTAAAGTTCGTGGCAATAAAATCGGCTTTATCTTCCAAGATCCAATGACCTCATTAAACCCACTATTTACTGTTGAACAACAACTCTTAGAAACTATTCATGCAAACCTAAATGTTTCACAAAGTGATGCAATAGCTCGTGCTATCAACCTTATGCAACAAGTAGGTATTCCAGAGCCTGAAGTACGTATTAAACAATATCCTCACCAATTCTCTGGCGGTATGCGTCAACGTGTGGTTATTGCTATTGCCCTCGCGGGTGAACCTGATTTAATCATCGCTGATGAACCAACAACGGCCTTAGATGTATCGATTCAAGATCAAATATTGACCTTAATTCGTAACCTATGTATCGATAAGAATGTCGGATGTATGTTGGTTACACACGATATGGGTGTAGTATCAAATGTCACTGACAAAGTGGCAGTAATGTACCGAGGAGACCTTGTTGAATTTGGAGAAACCGGGAAAATACTCAGCGAACCAGAGCACGAATACACACGTAGCCTTATTTCAGCAGTACCTCGTTCAGATCGTAAACTAGATCGATTTCCTTTAGTGAGTTACATCGAAGAAGCTCATGAACTGCAAGCTCTGGATATCAAAAATCATTGGCTAGGGCAAAGTGAGCAACAGCGTGACTATCAAGGTCCGTTATTAAATGTTGAAAATGTCAGTTTGCGCTTTGTCACGAAAGACTCATTTTTTGAAAGTAAGCGTGAATATGTACAAGCCAACAAAAATGTTAGCTTTAGCATCAATGAAGGTGAAACCTTTGGTTTAGTGGGTGAATCAGGATCAGGTAAATCAACTATTGCACGTGTTATTACCGGCTTATATCCACCTAATGAAGGAAAAATAACCTTTGAAGGCATAGACTTAACAGCAATAAAGTCAGAGCGTGAACGACGCCCTTTCCGTCGTCAAATGCAGATGGTGTTCCAAAACCCTTATACTTCGATGAATCCTCGTATGAAGATTTATGACATCATTGCAGAGCCGATTCGCTTTCATAAACTAGCCGCTTCTGAGTCTCAAATTCAACAAATTGTATTCGATCTACTAGATCATGTTGGTTTAGGAAGAATGGCGGGCGTTAAATATCCACATGAGTTTTCTGGTGGCCAACGTCAACGTATTTCTATCGCTCGCGCACTAGCAACTCGCCCTCGTTTATTAATTTGCGATGAGCCAACGTCAGCGTTAGATGTATCGGTACAAGCACAAATTTTAAATCTGTTAAAAGATTTACAGGATGAGCTAAATTTAACTATGTTATTTATTAGCCATGATTTACCAGTAATACGTCAAGTTTGTGACCGTATTGGGGTAATGCAACAAGGGCAATTATTAGAAGTTAATGAGAGCGAGCAGCTATTTACTCAACCTCAACATGCTTACAGTAAGCATTTGATTTCTTTAATGCCTGAATTTAAAGGGTTACGGAACAGTCTCTAATGCCGTTTCACGATTAGAACATTAACGTTAAATAAGTATTTTCATAAAAGGAGTTTTAAATGAAGTTTCTAAAAACCAAACTAGCCGTTGCTTTACTTGCTACCGGTTTAAGCTTTGCATCATCAGCGGCAGATATTACCGTTGCTTACGACTCAGACCCAGTAACACTTGACCCGCACGAGCAACTGTCTGGTGGCGTTTTACAAATGTCACACATGCTATTCGATCCACTAGTACGTTTCACTAAAAGCTATGACTTTGAGCCGCGTTTAGCAGAAAAATGGGAACGTGTTGATGACACTACATTCCGCTTTACCCTGCGTCAGGGTGTGAAGTTCCATTCTGGCAATACAATGACTGCTGATGACGTAGTATGGACGTTTAATCGTTTAAAAGAATCTCAAGATTTTAAAGCGGTTTTCTCTCCTTATGAGAAATTAGTCAAAATTGATGATTACACGGTTGAACTAGTATCTTATGAACCTTACCCACTAGTTTTACAAACAGCGACTTACCTATTCCCAATGGACAGCAAGTTCTATTCAGGTGACATGGATGGTAAGGATAAATCAGAAATTATTAAGCATGGTAACTCGTTTGCTTCAACACACGTATCAGGTACAGGTCCATTTACTATTGAATCACGTGAACAGGGCGTAAAAATTGTCTTTGATCGTTTTGATGATTACTGGGATAAACAATCTCCAGGTAACGTAGACAAATTAACATTGGTGCCAATTAAAGAGAATGCTACTCGTGTTGCAGCATTACTATCTGGTGATGTTGATATGATTTATCCAGTAGCACCTAACGATCAAAAACGTGTTATTGATACTAAAAACATCGAGCTAACCACAGTCGCAGGTACTCGTATCATTACGCTGCAAATGAACCAAAACTCAAATGAAGCATTGAAAGATGTGCGTGTTCGTCAAGCAATTGTATACGCGATTAACAATGAAGCGATTGTTAAAAAGATCATGAAAGGCTTTGCCACTACAGCTGGTCAACAAGGCCCTGAAGGTTACGCTGGTTACGATGCAGACTTAGTACCACGTTACGATCTGAAAAAAGCTAAAGCATTGATGAAAGAAGCGGGCTATGAAGATGGCTTTAAATTATCAATGATGGCCCCAAACAACCGTTACGTGAACGATGCTCAAATAGCACAAGCAGCAGCTTCTATGCTGGCTAAAATTGGTATTACCGTTGACTTAAAAACCATGCCTAAAGCACAATACTGGCCTGAATTTGATAAATGTTCAGCAGATATTATGATGATCGGTTGGCATTCAGATACAGAAGATTCAGCGAACTTCTCTGAATTCTTAACGATGACACGTGATGCTGAAACTGGTAAAGGTGCTTACAACTGCGGCCATTACTCAAATCCAAAAGTGGATCAACTCGTTAATCAATCAAACGCAGAAACTGATCCAGCAAAACGTGCAGAGATGTTAAAAGAAGTTGAAGATATCTTATATAACGAAGCTGCATTTGTGCCTCTACATTGGCAGAACCTAGCGTGGGGTGCAAAGTCTAGCTTAAACCTTTCACCTGTTGTGAATGCAATGAACTTCCCATACCTAGGGGATCTCGTTGTTAAATAAACAACTTAGTTAATCATATACCACCATAATAAAACGACCCAACCTCTGGGTCGTTATTAACTTTATAGGAAACAACTCCATGTTTACCTTTTTGGTCCAGCGAATTTTTCAAGCATTGATAGTAATGTTTGTGATCAGCCTAGTCGCATTTGCAATCCAAGATAACTTAGGCGATCCACTTCGAGAAATGGTAGGCCAATCCGTATCTGAAGCAGAACGACAAGTGTTACGTGATGACTTGGGATTAAACGACCCTTACATCACTAAGTATTCTCGTTTTATTAGTAATGCAGTACAAGGCGATTTAGGTGATTCTTATTTCTTTAAACGCCCTGCTGTAGACGTCATATTAGATAAGTTGGAGGCAACACTAGAGTTAGTGCTCGGCGCTTCTATTATTATTGTTTTAGTCTCTATTCCACTTGGCGTGTATTCCGCTATTAATCCAAAAAGTTTATGGACGAAGGCGATTATGGCATTTAGTAGTATTGGTATCTCCATTCCAGTTTTCTTAACCGCTATAATTTTAATGTATGTTTTTGCCATTGAACTGCAGTGGTTGCCCTCCTACGGCCGAGGAGAAACACTCAATGTATTGGGTTGGGAAACAGGTTATTTAACAACCGATGGTCTGTTGCATCTTATATTACCTTGTATCTCACTAGCCTCTATTATGCTGCCTTTGTTTATTCGTTTAGTACGTTCTGAAATGCTCGAAGCATTAAGTTCTGAATACGTGAAATTTGCGACGGCTAAAGGTCTAGCAATGAATAAAATCTATTATCAACATGCGCTTAAAAACACCATGTTACCGGTATTAACTGTAGGTGGTGTACAAATTGGCACTATGGTCGCTTACACCATATTAACGGAAACCGTTTTCCAATGGCCTGGTACAGGCTTCTTATTTTTAGAGGCAATTAACCGTGTTGATACGCCATTGATTACCGCTTACGTGATCTTTGTTGGATTAATTTTTGTAGTAACCAACACCATCGTTGATCTATTGTATGGCGTAGTGAACCCGACGGTAAATATCACAGGGAAAGGAGCATAATATGTCTAGTATAATGGAACAAAACCAAGCTCCATCTCGCTTACAGCGTTTTAAAAACTCTGATTTCATCTACCACTTTAAACGCGATAAAGTGGCGATGTTTAGTTTCGCTGTATTTTTAGCTTTTTTTATTGCCGCTTTATTTGCACCAGTCATTTCGCCTACTAACCCCTATGACCTTACATCAATCGATTTAATGGATTCTGAGTTACCACCATCATGGTTAGAAGATGGTGAAGAACGCTTTCTGTTAGGCACTGATGACCAAGGGCGAGATATTCTATCGACCATACTCTACGGCTCACGCCTATCACTGACGATTGGTTTCCTGGCCGTTGCGGTACAATTGGTGTTTGGTATCGTAATTGGTTTGTCAGCAGGATACTTTGGTGGGCGAGTCGATAGTTTATTAATGCGTGTTGCTGATATACAACTGTCATTCTCTACTATGATGGTAGCAATTATTATTACTGCCATTTTTAAAGCGAGCTTTGGTGCAGAGTTCTTTGCTGAATATGCAGTCATCATGCTGGTAGTGATTATTGGTATTGCAGAGTGGCCGCAATATGCGCGTACTATTCGCGCTTCTGTGTTAGCGGAAAAGAAAAAAGAATATGTGGAAGCGGCTCAGGTCATGGGCTTTAAGTCGATGCGTATTATGTTCCGTCACATTCTGCCAAACTGTTTATCACCTATCTTAGTAATTTCAACGGTACAGGTAGCGAATGCTATCATGTCAGAAGCCGCACTATCATTCTTAGGATTGGGGCTACCGGTGGATCAGCCATCATTAGGGGCATTGATTAGTATTGGCTTTAAATACATCTTCTCGGGTGCATGGTGGATCACAATCTTCCCTGGGATTGTATTAATCAGCTTAGTACTGGTGATCAACTTATTAGGTGATTGGTTGCGTGATGTGTTTAATCCTAAAATATATAAAGGTTAATACATTTAAACATTAACCACTCTACAAATACTTAAATGGCCCAATAGGTTTTTACTTACTGGGCTATTTTTTTATGCCTCTACCATCCATTTGATCTGTTTATTAGCATCATCTATTTTAATATTTACCTCATTTAACTTTTGCATAATGAGCTTTTTCAACAACGCAGCTTGCCCTGATTCAATCAATTCATCAATATGCTTTTGGCTAGCAAAAGCACACGTCACCACTAAAGACTTTGGGAAACTATCAAATTTAACCCTATGGGTTATCCACTGATAACCATTAATATCTTCCAATGCAAACTCACAGACTTCGGTTAATGTTTTACATAATTGCTTTTCTATTTTTTTATCGCTTTTCTTCATTTAAATATCTTAATCTTTTTATGATGGTGTTGAGTTAAGGGCAAATCGCTATTAGTTAGAAGATTTATTTATTATCCCTTTCTCTAGCAGTTGTGAATAATAGGTTATTGTTTAACACTAATAGGAAAGATAAGTGAAAGCCCCCATTATTATTAGTTTAGTTATGTTGTCACTGATCGTTGCAGTATTAAGCCATGGCATCATTGCCGCAGCTTTTTCATTACTGGCCTTTGCTTTATTGTTCTACTTTGTGGCAAATCAGAAAACTGGAACTAAGCCACCACAAGAATAATTTTCGCCTTACTTCTGCTTCAATAAAGCCTTAATTTCTGCTAATTCTTGTTGTAAATCAGCCATACTTGGTTGGTTTTCTTTATCACTTTCTAAATCAGCTTCTAACTGCCTCTCCTGCTCTAATACATTAACGACAATACCAATCACCATGTTCAAAAAAGCGAATGCAGTAAAAAAGATAAAGGTTAAATAAAAGCTCCATGACAACGGATAAACAGCCATGGTTTCATACATAACATCTGTCCAGTCCTCAAAGGTCATTACTCGGAATAAGGTTAATAAGCTCACCGCAATATCACCCCATAACGTTGGATTAATAGCAGCAAAGAAAGTTGTACCGATAGCAGCATAAATGTAGAAGATAATAAACATCAGCAGCATGACATAACCTAGCTGTGGTAACGCTTTAATTAAAGAGTTAATAAGGATACGCAACTCAGGAATAATAGACACCATACGTAGTACACGAAAGATACGTACTAATCGACCTAATATCGCTAATTCACTATCTTCAATAGGGATTAAGCTGACCAAAACAATGAAGGTATCAAAGACGTTCCAAGCATTAAAAAAGAAACGTTTTTTATTAGGCTCGCCAATAAAACGGATTATAATTTCAGCTAAAAAGATAACCGTAATAGCAACATCTAATACCGATAAAACCTGCAATGTTGTCGCAGACACTTCATAGCTATTAGCGCCTATCATTAATGCCGAAAAAATGATGATAGCAATCACAAACAACTCAAAGATTTTGTTATTGCGGATTTCATAAAAGCGGCGTTCTAACCCACTTAATTCAGTTTTGCTTGGATGGTTTTGATCGGTATTTGTCATGAGTTAAGCCCTAAAAAATAATTAGGGCTAGCATAAAAGGAATCAGATAAAGAGTCTAGGCATATTATGCCAATGTAAATTGAATATACCCTAACACGACTGATGCCACGGTTACCCATAATAAGATACCTAATAACATTGGCTTATACCCTGCATTTCTAATCGTTTTCACCGTAATCCCACAACCAATCAGGAATAAACAGACCACTAATAAACGCTTACTAATAAAGAATACCTCTTGGTATGCACCATGGAATTGCGGCAAAAAATGTGCAATGGCAATAGCAATGCAGTAATACACAATAAACATGGGCACCGATACTTTTTTACTATCACTTTTAAAAATGCATGCACTGATAAAAGCAACAGGCACTATCCATAGAGCACGTGCTAACTTCACCGTTGTAGCAATCTCTAAGGCTTCATCACCATAGGCAGAAGCTGCACCCACTACAGATGATGTATCATGTATCGCAATAGCACTCCACAAACCAAAGTTATATTGACTCATTCCTAAAGCATGACCAACCAGTGGAAACACAAATAACGCGATGCTGTTTAAAATGAACACTGTAGCTAAAGCATGAGAAGTTTGTTCGTTATTTGCTTGAATAGCTGGCGCCACAGCTGCAATAGCACTACCGCCACAAATCGCGGTACCTGAAGAGACTAAATGCCCAGTTTTTGAATCCATCTTGAATACTTTAGTTAATAAGCTACCAATCAATAAAGTGCTAAAAATAGAGCCCACAATCAAGCCGAAATTACCAGAGCTTGCTTGCACAGCTTGGTCAACATTAATGCCAAAACCTAAACCAACAATAGAGATAGCTAATAGACGCTTTGTTAACATACCTATATCAATTTGAGTTGGTACTAACCCTAGTGTCGCCAGTGTGAAACCGAGCACTAATGCAACCGGCGAAGAGATAATAGGAGACAGGCATAATGCACCAACAACAGCGAATAGAATAATATGTTTATTACATTGTATTTTGCTAATATCACTAATCATTATTACCTCCTAATTTGACTAGCAGATAATATAAAAGCACCAAGATTAAGTATATTCGAAAGAATTTAATCAAAGGTTAATAAAAACTTAACAGCAGACGATAACCTACCAGCATAAGGATTAACTTGAATATGATTTCTAAATGGGCACCTCGATTCATCCAGATGGCAGAATTAGTTGCGTCTTGGAGTAAAGATCCGTCAACACAAGTAGGCGCAGTGATCACCGAACGAAATCGCATCGTATCATTAGGCTTTAATGGTTACCCTCAAGGTATTTCTGATAGTGCGGGAACAGATCTACGTGAAATAAAACTACTTAAAACCTTACATGCCGAAGAGAATGCAATACTTTATGCTAAGCGCGATTTAAACGGCTGTGAAATCTGGGTCACCCATTTCCCCTGTCCTAATTGTGCAGCTAAAATAATCCAAACAGGTATTAAGGCCGTACATTGTCCAGCGCAAAGTGACGACTTTTTATCTCGCTGGGGGGATAAAATTAAGCTTAGTGAAGATATGTTTAATCAATCAGGTGTGGCCGTTGATTGGCTTCCGTTAGATGAAATCTAACATTAACTATTTATCAGTGTGATGCTATTAAGAAGAGCATCACACTAGCTAGATCAATAGAAAATTTATAACGTAAAATTATCAGTTATTAATGAAGGGATAAATTTTTAGCACAATTTGTTTAAATAAAATGCAAATAATACTAGTATTATATAGTTATATACCTTATGATGACCTTCGCTCTGAAATTAAAGCGTTATTAATGTCACCATAAAGTCCAAGATATTCTCTGCTACATCGTTTTCGTTGTCCTTAGTATTTCCCTCAGCTTGATAAAAACCATTCAATAATCTCAAGTTCAGTGCATGCAATTTTGCAATTAACTTTTCGTGCGTATCTCGATATATAAATTGAGTACAGTAACGATTTTTATCCCAACGGCTTTACATAAAGTACAGGGAATTAACACCATAAGGAAAATATATGGCTCGTTCTACAGGTAGAAAAAGATTTTGGTTCCAACTTAACAAAGATGAAAACCAACAAGTAATGAAAGAGAAAGAAGTAACAGCACAAAATTAAGCAATAAAATAAAGAATTTAACAAGAGCAGATTAGCCCCGCTCGGTTAACATCAAACTGATTAAAGAATATCAGTTGAAGCAAGATTTAACATGCAAATAGTATAAGGTGCCTCTAACCTTATCAGCTTTCTCAAAAGCACTTATCAAGTTATCACTTAATAAGACAAGCACCATTCATAACGTGCAAAAATTAATGTGCTGCTTTTATCTGAAGTAGCACAATAAAGCCCTTCATTTTTAACACTTCCCAATAATGCCAATCACAATAAATAGCTTATCTATTTTATTTGTTAAAACAACCCGCTTTCTCGTTGTAAATTTCGTAAAGAGAACAGCCATTTACGCCTTGAATTAAACTGATTTTTCCAGCATGAAATTTAGATAATATATTTAATGTAATCGACTTAAATATATCGTTTTTTATTTTTTAAACACAAAAAAAATGGCAACCCCTTACGGATTTACCATTTTCTTAGAATAGTTAGCAGCTTATTGAAGCGGCTAAAATATCACAGCAACTTAAAGTGCTACGATACCTTCAGCTTGAGGACCTTTAGGGCCTTGGCTTACTGTGAATTCTACTTTTTGGCCTTCAGCTAAAGTTTTGAAACCTTCGCTTACGATTGCACTGAAGTGTGCGAATACGTCTGGACCAGCAGCTTGCTCGATGAAACCAAAACCTTTAGATTCGTTGAACCATTTAACTGTACCTTGAACTTTAGACATAATAATTATCCTGTTTGTATATTTGAAAACTGCCTTTAATAGGCTTGCATAGCGTAAATTAGGCTGGAACTTAAAAACTACAAACGAGGTATTATAACTAAAACAACGATATGGAGAATGTAAACAATAGGCTTTATTTCTGCTGACCTTTATAGTATCTGAACCCCAACTTAAGTCAACTAATGATTAGTTTAAATGCGTTAAAAACATCAATAATTTACAAGAATCGGGAAACTATAATCTAAGAAAGGACAATATGTAGTGAAACTGCTAGCTTAATGCTAACAGCCACTATTTTTTCGCTTAAAGTTTAGCGTTTTGCTTTTTTTTATTTTTAAAGTAACTCACTGCTTTTACTATAACAACAGCAAGTAACATCCAAAATACAGCATGATAAAGCATATGTAATGCACCATCACCTAATGCATGGTCAGCGTGTGCAAAGGCTTGAGAAGTCAGTAATAAACTGAAGATAAACGTTAAAAATTTCATGTTTTTTCCTTGTTAATTTTAAAAAGCAGGCTATTTCAGCATGCCCTGTGTTTCAATAAAGTCGATAATATCATTTAAACCTTGCTGTGTTTTCATATTACTAAAAATAAACGGTTTATCTCCACGCATTTTCTTCGCATCTCGATCCATCACTTCCAGTGAAGCTCCCACTAAATCAGCTACGTCTATTTTATTAATTATCAACAAATCGGATTTAGTAATGCCTGGACCACCTTTACGTGGAATTTTATCACCCGCAGAAACATCAATAACATATAAGGTTAAGTCTGATAATTCAGGGCTAAAAGTGGCACTTAAATTATCACCACCACTTTCTACCAAAACAAAGTCTAAGCCAGGATGACGAGCGTGTAACTCATCAATAGCCGCGAGATTCATTGAGGCATCTTCGCGAATTGCTGTATGTGGACAACCACCTGTTTCAACCCCCATAATACGATCTGACGCTAAGGCATCATTACGAGTTAGAAATTGTGCATCTTCATGGGTATAAATATCATTTGTTACCACCGCCATTTCATATTTATCACGCAGAGCTAAACAAAGTTGACTCAATAAAGCCGTTTTACCAGATCCGACTGGACCACCTACACCGATACGTAATAATTGTTTTTTTCTCATTCTATTTCTCTCATATTGCTAAAATAATTTGCATAAGCTTAAACTTCAATTAGATATTAGGAACGAAATAACCGTGTATATTGCGTTTCATGCCAAGCACTGGCCATCGCTAATCGCGGTAAACTTGCTCCAATGTCTGCATCATCAATCTGATTTGCAATACTAATAGCAGCAGCTACTTTATCACTTAATTCAAACAGTAAATTTTGTGCCTGTGTTTGACCTAATGGCACCAACTTAGTCGCTGCAGCCACTTGATTATCTAAATATGTCCAGCAATACCCACTTTGCGCAGAGATTAAATCCAGCTCGCAAAGATAAGCAGCAATCGTAAACACACTCACAAAACTACTTTCTGACTGTTTGAATAATTCATCGTATGGCTCACTATCAATACCATCTAATTGCTTTAATAAACGAATTAATGCTTTCCCCATTGCAACATCAGCAAGGCGTAATTCACTACTTTCACGACAAGCAATGAGGTGCTGATTATGTAATGCAAAGCTGACAAAATCCCCCTCTTTCAATGCTTGATAAAGTCGTTTTAATAACGCTAAGTCAGTGCGAGCAATCGATTCTTTAAGATTCAACTCAATCCAATCAAAGGTACTTTTTTGATTGTTTACCCAGCCCATTTCCGTTGCGTACTCCAATCCTTGTGAGAAAGAAAATCCACCGACGGGTAAGTTAGCACTGCATAATTGTAATAGTCGATTGAGCTTAATAGGGGTCGCTATATTAATGTTCATGATGGTGCCCAGCATGAGAATGGCGATGAGCATGCCCACTACCTTTACCATAAGCACCATTTTCAGGTGCAAATACTGCAGGTGTTTTATCGATTATTAAGCCATAATTTTCAGCTAGTTCTTCTAATACGTGATCAGGTTTAAAACGTATCCATAACTCACCAACTTGTAATGTCGTATGACGGTTGCCTAAGTGATAACAGACTTTACTAAACGTTAGCCAGTCCTTACCAATCGCAGTAGATACGGCTTCGGCTTGCCCTTTCACTTCGATTAATAACCCACATTCTGTTTTTAGGATTTCGCCCACTAAAAGAGGATGACCGCGATCTACAAAAATACCGATATCTACACCTTTATCTGTGACACCTTTGATGCGTGATTTCTTACGCGTATCATGATCCAATGTAATCGAATCATTAATATCATCATGGGTATGATCCAACCTTTCAAATACTTGTAACATTGTTTACCATTTTCCTATTATCTTGTTTTTATTGTTATTTTTATAACGCACGTAATAAATTAGAACAAGGTGTAACGCTGTGCTAACGGTAACTCCGTCGCAGGGTCACAAGTTAATAGTTCGCCGTTTGCGCGAACTTCATAAGTTTGCGAGTCAACTTCAATATTCGGCATCCAATCATTATGAACCATGTCTTTTTTACCAATATTACGAGTGTTTTTACACACCCCCACTAAACGAGTCATCCCTGCTATTTCAGGTACATTTTTATCGATTGCAGCTTGCGATAAAAAAGTCATTGACGTTTTAGCTGCAGCACTACCGAATGATCCGAACATTGGACGATAGTAAACAGGCTGAGGTGTTGGAATAGAAGCATTTGCATCGCCCATTGGAGCAGCGGCAATAAAACCAGACTTTATGATCATTGATGGTTTAATCCCAAAAAATGCAGGCTTCCATAATACTAAATCAGCCATTTTTCCTACTTCAATAGAGCCAACTTCATGACTAATACCGTGACTAATGGCTGGATTAATCGTGTATTTGGCGATGTATCGTTTAGCTCGGAAGTTATCGTTTCTCTCTGTATCAGGGGATAATGGACCGCGTTGTTGTTTCATCTTATGTGCAGTCTGCCAAGTACGCGTGATCATTTCACCAACACGTCCCATCGCTTGAGAATCAGATGAAATCATACTGATAGCCCCTAAATCATGCATGATATCTTCAGCAGCAATACTCTCTTTACGGATACGTGAATCGGCAAAGGCAATATCTTCTGGAATAGAAGGGTTTAAATGATGACAAACCATCAGCATATCTAAATGTTCATCAATGGTATTGACTGTATATGGTCTTGTTGGGTTGGTTGATGAAGGTAATACATTGGGCTCACCACAAGCACGAATGATATCAGGTGAATGACCACCACCAGCACCTTCTGTATGGTAAGTATGAATAGTGCGCCCTTTAAATGCACCGAGTGTATCTTCTAAAAAACCTGACTCATTTAAAGTGTCAGTATGGATAGCAACTTGTACATCGTATCGCTCAGCAACCGATAAACAATTATCAATAGCTGCAGGGGTTGTTCCCCAATCTTCGTGCAGTTTTAACCCACACACTCCAGCTTCAATTTGTTCTTCAATAGCTTTGGGTAAACTAACGTTTCCTTTCCCTAAAAAACCGAAATTCATTGCAAAGTCATTGGTGGCTTGCAACATTTTATGAATATTCCAAGGTCCAGGCGTACAGGTTGTCGCTTTAGTCCCCGTTGCAGGTCCAGTACCACCACCGATCATAGTGGTCACACCTGACATTTGTGCTTCTTCAATCTGCTGTGGGCATATAAAATGAATATGAGCGTCTATGCCACCAGCCGTTAGAATTTGACCTTCTCCTGCGATGACCTCAGTACCTGCACCTATTTCGATATCAATATTATCTTGAATATCAGGGTTACCGGCTTTACCAATAATAGCGATACGTCCATCTTTGATACCAACATCCGCTTTGACAATCCCCCAATGATCCAGAATTAATGCATTAGTGATCACTAAATTAACGGTTTCAGAACATGATACTTGGCTTTGACCCATACCATCTCGAATAACTTTACCACCACCAAAAGTGACCTCTTCGCCATATTCAGTAAAATCTTTTTCTACTTCAATCCACAAGTCAGTATCAGCTAAACGAACGCGGTCACCCACTGTCGGACCAAACATATGCGCATAAGCATGCTTATCAATTGTTGCCATGATTATTTACCTCCCTCTGAGTCGCTTGGAATATCACCTTGAATATCTCCTCGGAAACCAAATACACGACGCTTGCCGCGATAAGCAATCAAGGTAACGTCTCTTTTTTGCCCTGGCTCAAAACGTACAGCGGTACTTGAAGTAATATCTAGACGGTAACCTTTGGTTATATCACGCTCGAAAACTAAGGCTTTATTGACTTCGTAAAAATGGTAATGAGATCCAACTTGGATGGGACGGTCACCGGAGTTAGCAACACTGACGGTTATTTTTTCACAACCAACATTTAGCTCTCGAGAGCCACTATCCGTTATAATTTCACCTGGAATCATAAACTTTACTCCATTAAATAATTGGGTTGTGTACCGTCACCAACTTTGTACCATCGGGGAAAGTCGCTTCTACTTGCACTTCTGGAATCATTTCTGCAATACCATCCATCACTTGATCTCGGGTTAATAGCGTACGACCGTAATCCATCATTTCAGCGACAGTTTTACCATCACGCGCACCTTCCATGATCTCCATAGAAATATATGCCATTGCTTCTGGGTAATTAAGTTTTACACCTCGCTTTAAACGACGCTCTGCTAATAACGCAGCAGTAAAAAGCAATAACTTATCTTTTTCTCTTGGTAATAAATCCATAATAATCTCTTTTTATGTATGCCAAACTCTAGGTTGATTTGCTGCTTTATTTACTAATATGGGACGTAATATTTCCCATAAGTGTATAAAAAGCTGTTTACATTGTTGTGCGTGAGAACCGAGATAACGCATTACTAATAGCCCTTCAATATCGGTAATGCTAATTGTGCTTTGAGCATTCACCTCAATCATTTTTTGGCGTAGCTGCTCAACTAAATCTGCGCGTTGTTGTTTATCAGTTAGTTGCTTTGGGGCATAAGCTAGAAAGGTCGCAAATACACTATGCCCAGCCAAGCCTGCAGGGTGAGTTAATAATTGGTTAGCAGGTGATAAAGCGATACGATCATGATAAATCAATTTTCCATCGCAAAATAAACGGTTGAGTTGGCAGTATTTACCCTCAACAAATGGTTGTGCTGAATCAGGCAGTCCAAGACAGGTTATATCCCAGCCTAAATAAGCACTGCTACTAGTTAGCTCGATATCCACTGTATTAAATCCATCAGCTCCTTCATAGACGATGGTTTCTTGCGGAAAATTTTCACACTTAGCATCGGCTTCAATGGTGAAATTTGTCATCTGCGCTTGTTTAGTATCACCAATCTCTAAATTGGTACGAGCACGATAAAAGCGCCCAGCACCGGGCGTAGTAAATAAGAGATGGGCTTGTTCTTGAATAGTGACATTAATACGCAGTTCATCACCTGAAACAATACCCGCAGGTGGGTGTAAAAGATAGATATGAGCACAGTCACGCCCTTCAGGGTAAAACGCTTTTTGTACTGATAATGGCCCTTTACGTTGTGTAGCAGTTAATTGCGTACCCACAGAAGTATGGCTAAACTGCAAAGATAAATGAGCAAGCCACTGATTTTTCAATGGCTTACTCATCCTAGGTTTGATTTCATCAACAACTGTGTTGGTCATTATTATCTATTAAATCCTTTAATTGATAGTAGAGTTAGTCTATACCGCTAAGTACTGGCTGACGAGTTGATCATCTAAGGCACTCATCTCCCCAGAGGCAATAACTTGACCTTTTTCCATGATATGGAAGTTCTCGCCAACGGCGCGAGCAAAAGGTAACTTCTGCTCGACCAAAATAATAGTCATTCCTTGTTCTTTATTAAGCTTTAATAATACATCTCGAATCAGTTGCACGATATTCGGTTGAATCCCCTCATTCGGCTCATCTAGAATCAAAATATCAGGGTTTAACACCAAAGCACGGCCTATCGCTAATTGCTGTTGTTGCCCACCAGATAAGTCCCCACCACGTCGATGTAGCATCTCTTTTAACACAGGAAAAAGTTTATATATATGATTTGGAATGGTTTTACTTTCCTGTCGACTACAATTTAAGCTGATTTTTAAATTTTCTTCAACAGTCAATTGTGGAAAAATATGACGCCCCTGTGGCACATAACCAACGCCGATTTCAGGACGTTTTTCTACACTACTTTTACTCATATCCTGGTCGTTGATAATTAGCCTTCCCGAGGAGATTGGCAACAGCCCCATGATAGTTTTTAATAAGGTAGTTTTACCTACCCCATTACGTCCCATAATGCAGGTGCGCGATCCTTTCTTTATGTTAAGATCCAGATCCCAGAGGATTTGTGTACCGCCATATTTTTGATTTACTGATGTTAATTCAATCATATTAGTCTTGCTCCTCGCCTAAGTACACTTCCCTCACTTGTTTATTGGCTTGCACTTCATCCATTGAACCCTCCGCTAATACTGTACCTTGATGTAAAACTGTTACCTTACGAGCAATAGATCGTACAAAAGCCATATCATGCTCAACGACCACAACAGAGTGTTTACCTGCTAACGAGGTTAATAGCTCAGCAGTTCGCTCAGTTTCTTGAGTAGTCATGCCGGTTACTGGCTCATCTACTAGCAACAACCTTGGCTCAGCAGCTAATAGCATACCTATTTCTAGCCATTGCTTTTGACCATGCGATAAACGCCCTGCAGGATAATATCGCTCGGCTATTAAACCGATGGTTTCTAACACTTCATCTATTTTGTTTTTTTGCTCTCCACTCAGCTTATGAAATAAAGAAGTTAAAATACCTTTATCACCAGATAAGCTCAGCTCTAGATTTTCAAAGACAGTAAGCGCCTCAAATACTGTTGGCTTTTGAAATTTACGGCCAATGCCGGCGCGTGCAATTTCAGATTCATCTAATTCCAGCAAGTCAATTTGCTGACCAAAACTAACCTTCCCAGTATCAGGACGTGTTTTTCCGGTGATCACATCCATTAGCGTCGTTTTACCTGCGCCGTTTGCACCAATTAAACAACGTAATTCACCATCACCTATATACAAATTAAGGTCATTAAGTGCTTTGAAACCATCAAAACTAACACTGACATCTTCTACATATAAAATCATGCCATGGCGTGTATCGGGATTAAGGTTCTCGGTTGAATATAGCGGCGAACCATGTTTATTAACTATCATTATTTATTCTCCGCAACAGGGGGGGTATTCTCTATATCACTCTGTTTACCTTGACTAGGAGGATCTAATTTATCCATTAAGTTAGTCACTAAGCCTGCTAAGCCTTTCGGTAATAACAAAGTGACCAACACAAACAAACCACCCAGTCCAAATAACCAAGCTTCAGGCATAATCGCGGTAAAACGTGTTTTGGCGTAACTCACGACGATTGCGCCAACTAATGCTCCATACAGAGTGCCACGCCCACCAATCGCTACCCATATAACAATCTCAATTGAATTAAGTGGCGAGAACTCTCCTGGGTTAATAATGCCAACTTGTGGCACATAAAGAGCACCAGCCACACCAGCCAACATGGCCGAGACAACAAAGATCCACACTTTATAATGTTCTGGTTTATAACCTACAAAGCGAACGCGACTTTCCGAATCTCTGATAGCTGTCACTACTCGGCCCATTTTAGAGTTAACAATGAAGTGACTAATGCCATAACCGATTGCCAGAACAACAGCAGTAGCTACAAATAAAGCAAGTTTTGTTGTTGGTGACTGCAATGAGAATCCAAATAGCTCTTTAAAGTCAGTTAGTCCGTTATTACCACCAAAGCCCATTTCATTTCGGAAGAATGAAAGTAATAGCGCATAAGTCATTGCCTGCGTCATAATCGATAAATACACACCGCTAACTCGTGAACGAAACGCTAATGTACCGAAGATATAAGCTAATAAACCAGGTCCAGCAAACACCAGTAATATCATGACTAATGCATTGTCCGAACCAGCCCAATACCATGGTATTTCAGTCCAGTTTAAAAACACCATAAAGTCAGGTAGCTCGGGATTGCCATATACACCACGATCACCGATTTGGCGCATCAAGTACATCCCCATCGCATAACCACCTAGGGCAAAGAAGGCGCCATGACCTAAACTTAATATGCCGCAGTATCCCCAGACTAGATCAACCGCTAAGGCTAGTAAGGCGTAACATAAATATTTACCCAATAGACTGACCGTATAATCACTCACATGTAAAGCTGAACCTTCAGCAAAAAAGAGATTACACACAGTTACATAGAGTGTTGAGATAAACAGTATTGCAATCACAACATGCAAACTGCTCATTTTTTTTATCATTGGTGAATTCAGTAAAGTATCCATTATTCTGCCGCTCTCCCTTTTTGTGGAAATAGTCCTTTAGGTCGTTTTTGAATAAACAAGACTAGACTGACTAACACAATAATATTGGCTAATACTGGTCCCATTGATGGTTCCAATATTTTATTAAAAGTACCCATGGTCATCGCTGCCACTAAGGTTCCCCATAAATTCCCCACCCCACCAAATACAACAACAAGGAAAGAATCGATAATATAAGCTTGTCCTAAGTTTGGCCCCACGTTAGTTAACTGGCTTAATGCCACACCAGCGACACCCGCAATTCCTGAGCCTAAGCCAAAGGTGATCGCATCAACCCACGAACTTTTAACACTTAATGCTCTAGCCATATCTCGATTTTGTGAAACCGCACGAACATGTAAACCTAATGAAGAGCGTTTCAAAATCATCAGTAATGAAAAGAACACCATTAGCGAAAAAATAATAATGTATAAACGATTATAGGTAATTGATAAAACTGGATTAATTTCCAAAGAACCACTCATCCACAAAGGCGCTTCTACCTGGCGATTTAACGGAGAGAAAACCGTTCTAACAAGTTGTTGTAAAATAAGGCTGATACCAAAGGTCGCTAATAAAGTTTCTAATGGACGACCTTTAAGAAAACGAATAACACCGCGTTCAATTAAAATACCAACAAAGCCCGACACTAAAAACGCAGCGGGTACGGCCATTAATAATGAATATTCAATTAAGCTAGGGAAAGTTTGCTGAATCACATAGGTGGTATAAGCCCCTAGCATCATCATTTCACCGTGAGCCATATTGATAACACCCATCACCCCAAAGGTGATCGCTAAGCCTATTGCAGCTAATAACAATACTGAACCTAAGCTCAATCCAAAGAACAGATTTTCAACTAACTTAAAGACACTAATTTGTTGTTCAATATCGTCAATAGCATTACTTAATTCTGCTTTTAACGAACCACCTTGCTGTGATCCTGGTATTTTCTGCAATTGACTGACTAAAGCATTTTTAACACTTGGCTCTAAACGGTTTGAAAGTTGTTTAGCTGCAGATAACTTTTCAGCGTCGTTACCGTTCTCTAACTGCTCAACTAGCAAAATTGCTGACATTAGGTCTCTTGCTTCACTATCTTGCTCAGTTTTAATCAGTTTATTGACAGCTGTAATAGCAGCTTTATTTGGTTTATCTAACAGTAATTTTAACGCTGAAATACGCACATCGACTTGATCACTCGTTAAATCTAAATTTGCTAATAGGTCTCGAATCTGGCCACGTAGACGGTTATTGGTTCTTACTTTTTTAATGGCTGATTTACTGACAGTAGGTAATGCTTCGTTACTCAACACATCAATTAATTGGTACTGGTTGTTAGTATCTTCAGATACTGATACCACTTGTTTATTGGCTTTTAAGTAATATAGGTCACCTGCCATTAACGGCTCTAAAATAGCACGTACTTGCGGTGCAGATGTGTCGGCAATTTGCTCGATTAAAGACGACAGTTTATTTAATTTAGTGGAAGGCAACTGCCCAACCAACGAAATAAGTTCAGATTCACCTTGCACGTCGTCCTCTGCAGCAAATACAGGAAGCGATAAAACAAAGAAAAAGAGAAAGGGGAATAGGCGCAACATGGACTGTTCCTTAGAATAATATATTCAGTTCATTAAATGGGAGGAACATCTCCCATTGGGTGTTTAATGACAAGCAAAGGAAAAACGACTAAGCGTTAATTCACTTTGCTAGAAAAGGTTATATTTAGAATTGTTGACCAGAACATTTTGCAGTAGTGATATCAAAGTTGCCGCACTTGATTGGTGAAGTCCAATCAGCAACTAAGTTTTTAGAGCTTGGTAAAAAGTCTGACCATGCATCACCGATTACTGTATCAGGCGTTTCCCAAACTACTTCAAATTGACCATCTTCTTGAATCTCACCAATTAATACTGGTTTAGATAGATGATGATTTGAGTTCATTACAGCCGTACCACCCGTTAAGTTAGGAACAGCGATACCGATCATTGCTTGCTCTACCGCATCAACGTCAGTTGTACCGGCTTTCTCAACAGCTTTAACCCACATTTTGAAACCAATGTAAGTGGCTTCCATTGGATCATTTGTTACACGCTTATCATCGCCAATGTATTTTTTCCATTTTGCGATAAATTCAGCATTCTCTTCAGTATCAACACTTTGGAAGTAGTTC
This sequence comes from Psychromonas sp. 14N.309.X.WAT.B.A12, assembly GCF_030397575.1. Lineage (GTDB taxonomy): Bacteria > Pseudomonadota > Gammaproteobacteria > Enterobacterales > Psychromonadaceae > Psychromonas. Next base: position 100,909 of record NZ_JAPNXS010000005.1, read on the forward strand.
CATGCCGCTAAGTGACCAACCAGTGGTTTTGTATCAAAACCAGATAACTCTTCTTCACCAACAGAGAATGCGATAACTGGAATATCTTCAGCTGAGATACCTTGGTTACCTAGCTCTTTGTAGAATGGGATGTTTGCATCACCGTTTACAGTAGAGATAACGGCAGTTTGTTTACCTTCTGAGCCAAAGCGTTTAACGTCAGAAACGATACTTTGCCAATCCGAGTGACCAAATGGCGTGTAGTTAATCATGATATCTTCAGCTTTAACGCCATTTGCCATTAAATAAGCTTCTAATATTTTATTAGTTGTACGCGGGTAAACGTAGTCAGTACCAAGTAAAACGAAACGTTCAGCGCCGATATCATTCATTAAGTAATCAACTGCTGGAATAGCTTGTTGGTTAGGCGCAGCACCTGTGTAGAAAACATTTTTAGATGACTCTTCACCTTCATACTGTACTGGGTAAAACATTAAGCCATTTAGCTCTTCTAATACTGGCAATACAGATTTACGTGAAACTGAAGTCCAGCTACCAAAGATAACATCCACTTTATCTTTCGCTAATAACTCACGTCCTTTTTCCGCAAATAGAGGCCAATTTGAAGCTGGGTCAACAACCACAGGTTCAATTTTTTTGCCCAATAGACCACCGTTTGCATTTTGGTCTTCAATCATCATCAATACTGTATCTTTCAGTGTCGTTTCACTGATCGCCATCGTGCCTGATAAAGAATGTAAGACACCAACTTTAATAGTGTCTGCAGCATACGCAAAGTTAGTCATTAAACCTGTTGCAACAATCGAACTTGCAACTATTAGCTTCTTCAGTTTCATAGGTAATTCCTTTCCTTTTAGTCTTTAGTGATTAGTATTTGTACTTGGCAAATGTATCAATCACGCCCTTTTCCAAGTGAGGTTAGTATCTAGGAATTGTGGCAAGGAAAGAATGCGTAGAAGCGCGCAATAGACTACGCAATTATGCGCATATAGAAAAAATATAAGGTCAAGTATGATACGCGCGAGCTTATACCAGTAACAACGTTTCATAACAAAGATGGCAAAGAGGTTAAGATACGCTAGGATGGCACGTAGGATGGTTAAAGGAATAATCAATTACCATGGAATCAAACCAAAAAATACTGAAAGCCCGTCGTACCTATAATAAACTCGTCGCTAATGAGATGATGGAAGACTTTGCCTTGCGTTTTACTTCTAAGCGCGCAAGAAAATGGTCTTTGAATCGTGTCTCTATGACTGCGTTGGGGATTGTGTCATTTTTAGTATTAGAAGCGATTGGTGGAGCTATTACTCTAGAATTTGGCTTTACCAATGCAGCTTGGGCAATTCTTGCGGTAACCTTAGTAGTGTTTATCACCGGCCTCCCAATTAGCTATTACGCCGCTAAATATGGTGTCGATATTGATTTACTTAGCCGTGGCGCTGGGTTTGGTTATATTGGTTCCAGTATCGCTTCGCTAATTTATGCCTCCTTCACGTTTATCTTTTTTGCCCTTGAAGCCGCAATCATGGCGATGGCCTTAAAGATTCTATTTGCAGTGCCTTTACCGATTGGGTATATCCTCAGTACCATTATCATCATCCCTCTAGTGACCCATGGCATTACCTACATTAGTCGATTTCAAGTTTGGTCATCACCTATTTGGGTTGCTTTACAACTATTGCCACTTTTTTTTGTTTTTACTCACAGTGATAGTCAATTTAAGGAGTGGATTACTTTTACTGGTAATGCAGGGGTGCATGGTAGCGAGTTTAATCTATTACTGTTTGGCGGCGCCTCTGCCGTATTATTGGCTTTGGTGGCACAAATCGGCGAACAGGTAGATTTTTTACGCTTTTTACCTGAAAAACCAAAGAAAAAGTCTGGTCGCTGGTGGATAGCGTTATTAGTGGGGGGGCCAGGTTGGATGCTATTCGGAGCATTGAAACTATTTTTAGGATCTTTTCTCGCTTACTTTGCACTACAACAAGGTATACCAGCAAACCTAGCCAGTGATCCTGCTCATATGTATCAATTAGCTTATAGTTATGTCTTTGATAACATTACTGTTATCTCTGTCGTTGCCTGCGGCTTTGTCATTTTATCGCAATTAAAAATTAACGTAGCCAATGCTTATGCAGGCTCGTTAGCTTGGTCTAACTTTTTCTCTCGCGTTACTCATAACCATCCAGGCCGAGTTGTATGGATGGTATTTAATGTGGCCATCGCTCTATTATTAATGGAACTCGGTATCTACCAGACGATTGCCAGTATGTTATCGGTTTATTCGGTTTTAGTATTAGCTTGGTTAAGTTCTGTTGTAGCTGATTTAATCATTAACAAGCCTTTAGGGATCAGCCCTAAACATATTGAATTTAAACGCTCACATCTATTCGATATTAACCCTGTTGGTGTTGGCTCTATGCTATTGGCATCTATAGCTGGTTTCACCGCTCATATGGGATTTTATGGTGAGACAGCGGAAGCATTAGCCTCCTTTATAGCCTGTTTTCTACCTTTTATTACCGTGCCATTAATTGCTTGGTTAACCCAAGGTAAATATTACTTAGCCAATAATCAAGAAATTGAAATTAAGCAATTTTGCGAGTGCCACATTTGTGAGAATAGCTTTGATCAAGAAGATATGACCTTCTGTCCAGCTTACGGTAAAGCTATTTGCTCTTTATGTTGCAGCCTAGATGTACGCTGTGCTGACCAATGTCGTCCTCATGCAACTATTTCACAACAGGCACACGATTTCTTTACTCGATTTGTCAGTGAAAAGGCCTTAAAAGTACTGACGACACCATTAACTCAGTTTATTGCATTAACCTTAGTATTAAGCCTGATAAGTGCCGCTATTTTATTTTTGGTGTATCTGCAGGTGCCCTTAGAAGGTGCGCAGGTAAAACAACTATTTGCAAATACCCTAATTAAAACATTTTTTCTGTTAATCATTATTATCGGCATTATTAGTTGGTTATTTATTCTCGCCCGGGATGGTAATCAAAATGCACTAAAAGAGCTGCGTTCACAAACCAAAGCGCTTGCCAAAGAAATTGATGCCCATGAAACCACCTCTTTTGCATTGCAGACTGCCAAAGAAGTGGCTGAATCAGCTAATCAGGCTAAAAGTCGTTATTTAGCAGCGTTAAGCCATGAACTTCGCACCCCCTTAAATGTACTGCTAGGTTATGCTCAGCTACTGCTGCGCGATCAAGCTTTACCGCCTAAGCAGCAAGAAACTATTGCAATTATTCGCCGTAACGGCCAACACCTCGCAGACTTAATCGAGAGCTTATTAGAGATATCTAAGATTGAAGCAGGTCGAGTAACACTTCAGCGCGATGAATTTAATCTAAAAGCCATCTTGCAGCAATTAGTTGATATGTTTCAGATGCAAGCAAGCAAAAAAGGCATTAAGTTTAATTATATCAGTAGCCCAAACTTACCTGATTATGTGGCGACGGATAAACAACGTTTTAGACAAATTTTGATTAACCTGATCTCCAATGCAATTAAATTTACCGCACAAGGTTCGGTAACTTTTAAAGTCACTTACCGCAGTGAGGTAGCGAACTTTAGTGTGATTGATACTGGTGCCGGTATTGCGCTTCATGACCAAGAGATCATCTTTAAACCCTTTGAGCAAATTCGCCATTCACAATCTCAATCAACTGGTGGAACTGGATTAGGCTTAACTATTTCACGCTCTCTTGCTGAATTAATGGGAGGTGAGATAACCTTAAACAGTCAACTCGGTCAAGGCAGCACTTTTAATTTTCGTTTAATGTTATTCAAACTACATAAAGATCCAAAAGAGCCTGAATTAACCAAGTCAGAAGCGATTGGTTATGATGGCCCAATACAATCTATCCTCGTTGTTGATGACAATCTCAATCAGCGAGAGTTAATGACAGATCTATTATCACCTATTGGTTTTAACATACTATTAGCAGAAGACGCAGAGCAGGGCTATCAACAACTACAACAGCAAAAAGTTGATCTGATTTTAATGGATGTGCAAATGCCTAATATCAATGGATGGCAAATGGTCAAAACGCTACGTGAACAACATTACCATATGCCAGTATTAATGCTGTCAGCGAATGCACGAGATGCAGAGTACAATCAACAGGCAGAGGGATACCATGACGGCTACATTGCCAAACCACTCAATTTAGATGCATTATTAGGCAAAATAGCACAGTTGTTAGATTTACAATGGCAATACAAACGGACTGATAATGCTTTTAAAGATAAAGATAATCAAGCCCACAAACCTAAGTTAGGGGTTGAACAATATGAAGCCTTAATTGCAATGGCTGAAATTGGTTATCTATCTGGTTTTAAACATAAATTTGATGAAATAAAAGATGAGTACCGTTACCCAGCAGGAAGTGAATCACAAATTCTTGAATATGTTGAAGTGTGTAACTTCCCTAAAATAATTGAATATTTAAACGAGTTAAATGATGGATCATAATAGTAGTGATGTGGTGTTGGTGGTTGATGACTCACCAGAATCATTAGGCATGCTCAATGTTGCTTTAAATAGCCAAGGCTATACGGCACTGGTTGCATTAAGTGGCCAACAAGCACTTGCAATAGCAGAGAAAGTACCACCTGATGTTGTATTGTTAGATGCAATGATGCCTGAAATGGATGGCTTTGAAACGTGTCGCCGTTTAAAAATATTATTACCTAATACTCCTATTATTTTTATGACAGGCTTAACTGATGTAGAAGATATTGTGAAAGGCATTGAAGCTGGTGGAGTGGATTACGTAACTAAACCTATCTCTCCCGATGAAGTTATTGTGCGTATAAAACGCCATATTGAAACGGCAAAATTAGCACTCAGCGCACAGGACGCATTAGATCATGCAGGCAAGACAGTGTTCTGTGTTAGCCCTGTAGGTCGTTTATCTTGGGCGACCCCCCATGTGCATGAGTTAATCGATCAAGTATCACCAGGTGATGCTAGCCCTTGGGCAACTCTTGCGCCATTAATAGAAAAATGGCTAGCGAATGATACAAAGACTGAATTAGTAATTAATTGTTTTGTTAACAAAATCAGTATTGCCTACGAACGTCAACAACAACAGATGCACTTGCTGAGAATTGTTCAAAATAAAACACAAAAATCAGCAACAGATTTACAACAAAAGTTACCTATTACAAAACGCGAGTCTGAGGTTTTATATTGGGTTTCCTATGGTAAGACTAGCTGGGAAATATCTCAAATATTAACCATGAGCCCGCGTACCGTAAATAAACATCTGGAGCAAATATACAAGAAATTAGGCGTTGATAATCGCACTTCTGCAGCTGCAATTTCAATCAGAATACTAGAAGGCTAGTTTACCTTATACCTAAAAGTAAGTATCATCGCGATTTCATATTTTGGGGTAGAGGATAGTAACCTAGCTCATAAATTTTCACTTTTATCTGAAAAATAATAACCAATTAACTATAGTGTTATTATGATCTGAGTTTTTATTGCGAGAACTATGAAATCAATAAATAAATACGAGCTTCTAGAAAAAGCAATTCTGAATGATCCATTACATCAATTGTTTGATGCAGTGGATGCTATTTCTGTTCAGGGCTATAACGAAGATCGTCGAGTTATTTATTGGAATAGAGGCAGTGAAATAATTTATGGTTACACCGAAGAAGAAGCAATTGGACAAAAAATTGAAGACCTGATTATACCTAAGGATATGTGTGAATTTGTCATCAGTGCACATCGTGATTGGGTTCAAAAAGGCATAGAGATCCCTGCATCAGAAATAACCCTTCATGACAAAGATGGTGCTGATGTTGAAGTGTTCTCTAGCCATGTTATGTTTACAAATCAATACAATAAAAAACAAATGTACTGTGTTGATATTAATATGACAGACACCAAAAATGCCCAGGCTCAAGTGTCCTTTAAAGAACACATGTTACAAACCATTTTTGAAGCAACGCCAGATCTTTTTTTCTTAATAGAAAAAGATAGCACCATCACCGACTATTATGCTGGTAGCAGTAAAAACCTGTATACGCCCCCTTCAAAATTTATTGGTTATAAAATAAGTGAGGTATTACCTGCCGACGTTGCTAAGAAATATAATACATATATAAACAAAGTGATTAAAGAAGCAGCTCCATTCACTTTTGAATATGAACTTATGTTGCCTCACGGGTTAACCTATTTCGAAGCGCGTATTAATTATTTGCCTGAATACCAACAAATATTAACGATCGTACGTGATATTACTGAACAACATAGATCGTCACAAACCATTAAACAACATGCGTACTATGACACTCTCACAGCCTTACCTAATCGCTTTTTATCGTTAGACAGATTATCACAAATGCTCAATGAAGCAGATCGTAACAATGAAAATGTAACGGTCTGCTTCCTAGACTTAGATGACTTTAAAAAAGTAAATGATTCTTTAGGTCATGAAATAGGCGATAAGCTATTAATTGAAGCAGCTAAACGCTTAAAAAAAGCAACCCGTAAAACAGACACTGTAGGTAGATTAGGCGGAGATGAATTTATTTTATTATCGCCAGGTTTACACGATGAAATGAGTATCAAAGTCGTTGCACAGAACTTACTTGAGGTATTCCGTAAGCCCTTCCACATCGATGGTCGAGAATTAATCGTTACTTTAAGCCTGGGTGTCGCTGTTTCACCAGATAATGGCACTACAGTTTCAGATCTTTTACGAAATGCTGATACCGCGATGTATCAAGCTAAAACGTTAGGTCGAAACGCCTACTCTTTTTTCACAAAAGAGATGAATACAGCCATGATACGCAGGTTTGAAGTGGAAGAGCAGATGCGCAATGCCCTTGAACGTGACGAGTTCGAGGTATTTTATCAACCTCAATTCGACTCAAGGACACAAAACGTTATTGGTGCAGAAGCTTTATTACGCTGGCATAACCCCGCTTTAGGAAATATTTTTCCTGACGAATTTATCCCTATTGCAGAACAAACAGGTCTAATCGTTCCAATTGGCCAGTATGTGATCAACGAATCCCTTAGCTTTTTAAGCTTATGGCAAACTCAGCAAAACAATGATTTTGTAATGGCAGTCAACTTATCTCCTCGTCAATTTCGAGATAAAAAACTTCTTAAAGTGATTAAAGAAGCACTTAAAAAAGCCAACCTTAGTCCTGACCATTTAGAATTAGAAATAACGGAGGGTGTATTAATGACAGGCCAGTCTTACATTACAGAGGCCTTGATTGAACTACAAGAATTAGGTGTGAAGTTATCCATGGATGACTTTGGTACTGGTTATTCATCACTCAGTTATTTACGACAATATCATTTCGATGTGCTTAAAGTTGATAGAAGTTTTGTGAATGGTATTACCATTAACAAAGAAGACCGAGACTTGGTTAAAGCGAGCATTGCGATAGCTCATAGCTTGGGTTTAAAAGTAGTCGCCGAAGGCGTAGAAATCAGTGAACAGCTCAATATTTTAAATGATTTAGGTTGTGACTACGTACAAGGTTATTACTTTAGTAAACCAATGCCGGCTCAGAAATTCTTAGATTATACAGAGAATTACCAGAGAGAAACTTAATCACACTCTTTCAAGGTGATTCTCCCTTCATTATCAGTCTTTTTAATAAACATTTTGAATTAATTAGACGATCGGTCTATTATATTGTGATGACAATAGAAATAACAAAGCCACGGCGTGGTAGACCGCCAAAAAATACGACTGATAATCGAGATACACGCGCAGAACTAATACGTAGCGGACTCGAACAACTGACTGAAAGTGGATTTTCCGCATCAGGTATTGATCCTATATTGAAAAAAGTGGGCGTACCGAAAGGATCTTTTTACCATTACTTTAGTAGTAAAGAAGCTTTTGGTTTAGCCGTGATTGATAGTTATGCAAACTATTTTGCGCATAAACTGGATACATATTTATTAGATGAGAGCTATCCAGCACTCACCCGTATTGCTAACTTTGTAGAAGATGCAAAGTCAGGATTGGCTTATCACCACTTTAAGCGCGGCTGTTTAATTGGCAACCTAGGTCAAGAAGTGGACTTGTTGCCTGAAAGCTTTCGCCCCATTTTAAGCCATGTTTTTATTACTTGGCAAAACCGTATAGCTGACTGTTTAGAGCTTGCAAAAGCAAACCATGATCTATCACAAAGCGCAAACACGGAAAAGCTAGCAGAATACTTCTGGATTGGCTGGGAAGGTGCAGTCAGTCGAACACGATTAACACAAAATACGACACCAATAGATAACTATTTTCATCATTTTATGACGGGATTACCCCGCTAAAATTTATTTTCAATATTTAATAGACGATCGGTCTAATAGGAGCAATATATGTTCAAAGGCGTTTTAATTGAAAAAGATGAACAAGGATACCGTTCTGCTTTACAACAAATAGAAGAGAGTGTGTTACCGGAAGGTGATGTCACCATCAAAGTAGCTTATAGCACTCTGAACTATAAAGATGCATTAGCAATCACAGGTAAAGGACCTGTTGTACGTAACTTCCCAATGATCCCCGGAATCGACCTCGTTGGTACAGTAGAAGAGACTGCTAGCGATAAATTTAAAGTCGGCGATCAGGTTTTACTTAACGGCTATGGTGTAGGTGAGGTTCATTGCGGCGGCCTCGCTGAGAAAGCACGATTAAACAGCGATTGGTTAATTCCTTTACCTAATGCTTTTTCTGCTCGTCAGGCCATGTCCATTGGTACTGCTGGTTACACAGCTATGTTATGTGTGATTACATTAGAAAAACATGGCATTACTCCTGACAGTGGTGAAGTTTTAGTAACAGGAGCAAATGGTGGTGTTGGTAGCTTTGCTATTAGTATTTTAGCCAAACTAGGCTATCAAGTTGTGGCTTCTACTGGGCGTATGGAGCAAACCGAGTACCTCACCAAATTAGGGGCATCAGAGGTTATTGACCGTGCTTTATTAACTGAACCAGGCCGTCCATTAGCCAAAGAGCGTTGGGCAGCAGCAATCGATGCAGCTGGCAGCCATACACTTGCTAACGTTTGTGCAAGCCTTAAATATGGTGGCGTAGTCGCTGCTTGTGGTTTAGCACAGGGTATGGATTTATCTACCACTGTTATGCCATTTATTCTACGTGGTATTACCTTAGCAGGTATTGATAGCGTAATGCGCCCAACAGCAGACAGGGTTGAAGCTTGGGATCGATTAGCTAATATTTTAGATGCATCAGTATTTGATGATATTGCCAAAGAGATTACGCTAGAAGAAACGATTGATACTGCTGAACAACTGATTCAAGGAAAAGTACGCGGACGCGTGGTTGTGAATATTGCAGGTTAGCTTTGTAACAGGTAAGAACAAAAAATGAAATATGCCCACTTTATGTGGGCATATTTTTTTAAGCAGAAAAAGGGGTCGCTAATGCTTCATCTGGAGATACAAAAGGAATATTTAAGCTTTCAGACACGCTAAGGTTAGTCACTTTACCATGCATTACATTTAAACCATTTTTCAAATGTTTATCTGTTAATAAAGCGTCTTTATAACCTAACTTAGCAAGACGTAATATATACGGTAATGTCGCGTTATTAAGCGCAAATGCAGAGGTTCTAGCAACAGCTCCAGGCATATTTGCTACACAATAATGCACTACATCATCAACAATGTAAGTTGGATCACTATGCGTTGTTGCTTTGGACGTAGCAAAACACCCACCTTGATCAATGGCAACATCCACTACTGCAGAGCCAGCACGCATTTTTTTAATCATTTCTGCACTTACTAATTTAGGTGCCGCAGCCCCCGGGATTAATACACCACCGATCACTAAATCAGCATCTAAAACTAATGATTCAAGGTTATATTTATTAGAGTAAGCGGTTTTAATAGTGGAACCAAATTGTGCATTTACTTTACGTAGGGTATCAATATTGTTGTCAACAATGGTAGTGTCTGCCCCTAATCCAATTGCCATCTGTGCTGCATTACAACCGACAACACCACCACCAATAATTACTACTTTAGCTGGTGCAACTCCCGCAACACCACCTAACAATAAACCCACACCACCATGTGACTTCTCTAAACATGCAGCGCCTGCTTGAATAGACATACGTCCAGCCACTTCCGACATTGGGGCTAATAACGGTAAGCTACCATTATCACTGGTCACGGTTTCATAAGCGATGCAAACTGCTTTACTATCAATTAGGTCTTGAGTTTGCGCAGGATCAGGAGCTAAATGTAAATAAGTAAATAATAATTGATCAGGGCGCAACATTGCACGCTCAACAGCTAATGGCTCTTTTACTTTTACAATCATCTCTGATTGAGCAAAAACCTCTTCAGCTGTCGCAAGTATTATTGCACCTGCATCAATATATTCTTGGTCACTACAGGCAATTCCTTGACCTGCTGATTGTTGGATATAAACCGTATGCCCTGCTGATGTAACTTCTTTAACACTAGCTGGTGTCATACCTACACGGTACTCGTGAACTTTAATCTCTTTTGGTACGCCGATAATCATATACTGCTCCTTAGAATGATAGTGACTTGTTTAATAAATAAGCGTTATCAACAGTATAAAGATTAATAAATAGTTTTATTCGCTCTATTTTTTTATTTTTCTGTATTTTTATAGATTAAAATATTACATATAAGTATTATTGCAGTTAATAATTTTACGATATTGAAAGGATGCAGTTTATGTCACTAGATAGGATAGATAGAAATATATTACGAGAGTTGCAAAAAAATGGCCGAATTTCGAATGTAGAATTATCTCAAAAAATTGGGTTAAGCCCAACACCTTGTTTAGAGCGGGTTAAACGTTTAGAAAAGCAAAAAGTCATTCAATCTTATACCGCTCTACTTGATCCTGAGCATTTAGGCGCCTCTTTACTCGTCTATATTGAGTTAACCTTAAAACGTTCTAGCCCAGATGTATTTGAACGCTTTAATGAAGCAGCGAAACAACTAGACTCAATCTTAGAATGTCATCTGGTTTCTGGTGATTTTGATTACCTCTTAAAAACCCGAGTTGCAGATATGTCAGCTTATAGAAAAGTACTCAGTGAAACACTATTATCACTGCCTAATATTAAAAGCTCTAAAACCTATGTTGTAATGGAAGAGGTAAAATACCTCACCACTATCAATATTCCTAATTAATCAATACTAGTATAACCATCCAAATAAGCACTGACTTGATAGACCTTAAACGTTAAGGCCTATCAATAATTTAAGGTGTTTATTTTTTTACAATTTTAAAATTGTCCCACGCCTGTGATGTTGGCATAACTTCTAAACTGTTAATATTAAGATGCGCAGGCTGCTCCGCTATCCATAAAATAATATCTGCAATATCTTCTGGTTGAATCGCGTTAGCGCCTTGATAGATTTGATCATACTTATTTTGGTCGCCATTAAATCGAACCAAACTAAACTCACTCTCAGCCATACCTGGCTCCAAGCTCGTCACTCGAATACCTGTGCCTGCAAAATCACTACGTAGATTACGTGAGAACTGTGCAACAAAGGCTTTACTTGCGCCATATACATGACTACCAGGATATGCCCAGTTACCAGCAATGCTTGCCAAGTTAATAATAGTTGAAGAAGGTTGTGCTTTTAAAGTCGCTAAAAAACTGTGAGTCACATTGACTAAACCTGTGACATTAGTATCAATCATAGTATGCCAATCAGATAGTTTTGCTTGATCAGCTGGCTCCGCTCCTAATGCAAGACCCGCATTATTCACTAGAATTGCTACTTGTTTAAACGCATCCGGTAAGTTGCTAGTAAATTCAGCAACCGCTTCGCTACTACGAACATCTAACACCGCATAATAAACACTAGTTAAAGGTGATAACTCTTCGGTCAATGCCTTTAAGCGCTCTTCTCTTCTACCGGTAATAACTAAAGGGTAACCCTGTTGGGCAAATTTTTTCGCCGTTGCTAAACCAAAACCAGCTGTTGCACCGGTAATAAGTACTACAGGACGTTGTGATGCAGTCATATCGAATTCCTTAAAAATACAAATGAGAATGTATCCAGTTGCTTAATTTAAAACCCTGAACACCTATAATAGAGAGCAGTAAGATAAAGTTAAATAACAATCTTTACCTTACTGCTATTAATCCCGCTTAGATAGGGGCAATTAATAGATTAAAGATCTGTAAACTCAGTAAATACAGCATCTAATGTATCAACAATAAAATCAGCTTCTTCATGTGTTAACGTTAATACAGGGCAGAAACATAGGGTATTATTTAGATATTTAAACGAACGGTTAGTACGTCCGATAATTAACCCTTTTTTCATACATGCACCAGCAATTTTAACGGTTACCGTTTCAGCAACAGGTGTTTTAAGCTCTTTATCGCTGACGAGTTCGATACCTAGTAACAAGCCTTTACCGCGTACATCGCCAATAATGGCATGTTTTTCCGCTAAACCATGGAATTTTTCTAATAAGTAATCCCCCATTACAGCACAGTTTTCAACTAGATTTTCTCGTTCTAAAATAGCTAAATTTGCAAGTGCTGCTGCAGGGCCTGCTGTGCAACCTGCGTATGTACTAACATCACGGAAGTACATTTCACGATCATCCCCTTCCGACAAAAACTCTTCGAAGATGGCTTCTGTAGTCACTACACATGAAATGGCTGCGTAACTAGATGCTACCCCTTTTGCTAGCGTCACAATGTCAGGCTTTATACCGTAGTGCTGGTAACCAAACCACTCTCCCGTTCTGCCCATGCCACATACCACTTCATCAATATGAACTAACACGTTATATTTTTTACAGATTTCCATCACCGCAGGCCAGTAGCCATCAGGAGGAGTTATCACACCGCCACCCGCGGTAATTGGTTCAAAAATAACAGCACCTACCGTATCAGGCCCTTCTCTTAGGATCACTTTTTCTAGTTCTTTTGCCGCTAAAATACCGTAATTAGCCACATTACCAAATTGACTGCGGTACTCACAACAATGTGGAAATTCAACAAAACCAGAAGCAAATGGACCGTAATGTTGACGGCGCTCTTCTTGCCCTGTTGCACTTAGCGTACCGATCGTTGAACCATGATAATCACGCTCACGATATAATATTTTATGTTTCTTCCCACCATATTTTTGCTGGGAAATTTGACGTACAATTTTAAACGCTTTTTCATTGGCTTCAGAGCCTGAGCTTGCGTAATAAACACGGCTCAAACCAGGCATTTTCTCTAATAATTTTTCAGAGAATTCAGCTGCAGGTTCAGTACCTGCAGTACTTGCAAAGAAATTAAGTTTAGCTATTTGATCGCGTACTGCATCTGCAATTTCTGTACGTCCATAGCCTACATTCACACACCAAACACCACCTGATGAAGCATCAAGGTAACTGTTTCCCTTAGCATCCCAAACGCGAGACCCTTCACCCTTCACCATCACTAATGGGTCTTGATTTTTTAATACACTATGTTGACTCAAATGGTGCCATACGTGGTTACGATCTCGTTCGATTAACGTGCGTGTTTGTGCTTCCATCTGCCCTTCTCCTTGAATTAATGTGTCATACCAATTTTGTTGATTATGTGATTGGTATAAATATCGTCCATTTCACATTAACTTAGAAATAAAGTCTTTCCCTAGCACCAGCTGAATTATTCGATAGAGCCAGATTTTTATCTTGGATATCTCTCAATTTATAGAAAAACATGGCTCTACAATTAATCATTTTTGGCCCTACTCTTACCTTTCAAATGCAAGGATAGTAGCCTCGAAAATTACTAATATTAAGGAAGATAAGTGGAACAAATTTGGTACGTAATGCCTATTGTAATCTTTGCAGCGATAGTCCGAGGCTATAGTGGTTTTGGCTTTGCTGTCATTGCAGTGGTTGGTTTAAATTTCTTTTTTGAACCTCAGCAAAGTGTCGCTATTGTATTGTCTCTAGATGTCCTGTGCAGTATTAATCTGTGGAAACAAGCGGTTAAACAGGCAGACTTCCCGACTCTTCGTAAACTTATCTTCGGTGCTATCTTAGGCCTACCAATCGGTTATTGCTTCCTATTACTGATTCCAGCAGAGATTTTAAAACTACTTATTTGCGTAGCGATCCTCGGCTTGGCATTATTGCTTTTTTCTAGCTTTAGACCATTTAATGCCGATAAAAATAGCAGCAAGATAGGCTTTGGTGTGGCCGCTGGAGCAGGGACAGCAAGCGCTTCGATTGGTGGACCAATGATAGTTTATTATATGTTATCTAGTCATTTGAGTACCAGTACACAGCGTGCCACTATGATCTTGTTTTTCATTGCAAGTGAAGGCCTTGCGGTAATCTCGCTAATCAGTGGAGGGTTAACCGATAGTACCTTACCCACCGCAGTATTAGTCTTAATCCTACCGGCGCTGATTGCCGTGAAATATGGTCAGTACTTATTTAACAAAAAGCCTCCAACATCATTAAAAAGCTTTGCTTTACCGATCATGGTAGTGGTTGCACTGTTAGGCATGGCTAATAGCTTTGTCACTTTGACGGCTTAAGATGTAAACCTGAAAAATTTAAAGCCCTGCATAAACTCGGTTTATGCAGGGCTTATAACAAGTGGTTAGCAAACTGAAAAGGCGCTTCCGCCCGACTTCGAAGTTATAGACAGAGAAGCAACAGAAGGTGATGACAAATAGCCACTGATATTGGTGACATCGATACTGCTTTTAAACACTTCAAATAAAGATTGGCCATTGGGTGAAAGCTCGATATTGTCCAATACTAATAGCGTCCTCAGAAACAAAAAGCTTGGCCTTTACAAACTCTATAGCGGGTGTTGTTGTATTAATGAGATAACTTAGTCAATCGCTCGGTGTTTTTGCAGAAACATCGGCGCTTAATAAAAGAGTCGCAGCGACTAAGCTTGTTGAATATTTTTTAAATATTTTAAGGCTCCCTTCCAATTAAAATTATCAGTAATACTTTTCTTCAAAAAGCAATAAAGCGTAAGTTGATCGCAACTTTAGGTTCATGTGAACTTTATAATGTTTTTGACAGGATTAAGGTGTTCGTATGAAAGAAAACTGGCTAAAACATTCATCATTTGATGACACATTCTTGTCATACTTATTTGAGAAGCTATATTGATACTTAAATGGGGATAAAAAAATTATGTTAATTACTGCACATCGAGGCTTATCTAGCGTAGCCCCAGAAAATACCTTAATTGCCATTCAGAAAGCCATTGAACTAGGGGCCAAGTCGGTAGAGATAGATGTACAGATTAGCAGGGATGGTGTGCCCGTTGTGATTCATGACTTTACCGTTAATCGATGTACCAATGGACGAGGCTTAGTGCAAGATATCGATTATCAGGATTTAGCTCGGTTAGATGCTGGATTATGGTTTTCCGATGAATATGAAAATGAACATATCCCTACTTTAGCCGCGGTGCTAGCACTGATAAAGAAACACGGTATCGCCTTAAACATAGAGTTAAAAATACAAAATGAAATACATATATTGGCTCTCTGCGAACAAGTAATCGCCGTTATTGAGGCCAGTAAAGTCACTACTGGACAATTAGTGTTCTCAAGTTTTCAACATCAAGCTTTATTATTATTAAAACGCCTTAAACCAAGTATTCGTCGCTCTCAGTTATGGGAAAAAATTCCTGATAATGCCTTAAAAATGCTAGAAGATATCTATGCCTTCAGTGTCAATTGTGATTACCGTTTTTTAAAAAAAGAACAAGCCATTAAAATCAAACAGGCGGGCTATCAAATACATTGTTATACGATTAATGATCCAGCATTAATTGAGCCACTAAGGCCCTTACATGTGGATAATATTATTACCGACTGGCCGCAACGCTTTTAAGTATGAGGTGAGCATCAAGATGAGTATCGAATTATCAGATAGGCAACGTCATATTTTATCTTTAATAACACAACAAGATTATTGTTCCATTGAACAACTCTCAGCTGACTTTTCAATCACCAAACAAACTGTCAGACGCGATATTAATACCTTATGCGATTTAGGATTAGCACGCCGTCATCATGGTGGAGTGAGCGTTCCCGCCTCCTTAGAAAATAGTAGCTATGTTGCACGTAAAACGTCTTTCACAGATGCCAAACAAAAAATTGCAGCACAAGTTGCACAAGAAATCCCTAATGGCAGCACTTTATTCTTAGGGATTGGCACCACTATTTCTGCTATCGCAGAACAACTCGGAGGCCATCAAAAATTACGCGTGATCACGAATAACTTTGAAGCTGCATCCATCTTATCTCACTATGATCATATTGAAACATGGATTGCTGGAGGTCGTTTACGCAACGGAGATAGGGATATTGTTGGAGAAAGTAGCCATGATTTTTTCCAACAGTTTATTGCAGATATTGGCATTATTAGTTGTGCTGCGATTACTACTTTAGGCAGTACAACACATAAACCTGTCGATTGGTGTTTAGAGCATGAACTACAAGAAGCAAAGGTAAGCCAAGCAATCATCAACAACAGCTTGCAAACGTGGTTAGTGGCTCATGGTACCAAATTGCATCGACAGGCAAATACTAAAGTTGCCCCCTTAGATAGCTTTAATCAAGTATTTAAGGGGTGAATAAAGTCACTTAAATTTATTTAAAATGTAGGTAATAAAACACGAGTAGCATCAATGAACATCTGCACCGACATCATTAATAGCAACATGCCCATTAAACGCTCTAAGGCTTTTAAGCCCTTATCTTTTAAAATTTTGTAAAGCTGTGGTGAGCATAACAAGACAAGTACAGCGAACACCCAAGCCAATAATAATGCTGTAAATAGCCCACCGGTATGTTCCGCGTTAGTTTTCGCCAATACCAATAAAGTCGCCAATGCACCGGGGCCGGCAATCATTGGAATAGCAATCGGTACTACCAAAGGCTCATCGCCTTTACTGGTTGCAAATAGGTCACCACCACTAGGGTTAGGAAAAATCATTTTTAAGGCGATCACAAAGAAAATAATACCACCGGCCAAGCTAATTGCAGGCGTTTCTAAATGAAACAGGCTTAAGAATTGCTCTCCAAAAAACAGGAAAATAATCAAAATAACCAAGCCAATCAACATTTCTCGAATAATAATTTTAGAGTGTCTTTTTTTATCTATATTTTTTAGAATACTTAATAACAAAGGCACACTGCCAAATGGATCCAATATAAAGAACAATAAAACAGCCGTTGAAAAGATTGAGAATGTATTTTCCATAAGCAGACACCTTACCTGGTAAAAAGCGAAACAATAATAATAAATAAGTAATCTAATTTTTGCACAAAAAATGGCTTAATTTAAAAGGTAAGCAGGGGTAAATAGTGGATATCTTTACAACACTTACAGCCCCAAATCAGCTATTTTGACAAACAAAAGAGACCCGTTAATGAGTGTGATTGGTATGGGCATTATATTTTTTTAAACGTTGGCGGCAAGGTAGGATTTAAATAAAAAGCCAAGTTAATCAAATAACTTGGCTTTAAGCTAAATTGAAGGTTATCGTTTACGTTCTTTCAGTGGCACCACTAAAACAGGGATACGTGAGCGCGCTAGTACATTCCTTGCAACACTACCCAAGAACGTCTCTACAAAACCTTTTTCATGGGTCCCCATTACAATTAAATCCACTTCACGTTCTCGTGAATTTTTTAGAATGGCTTCCATAGGAAAAGATTCAATAATATTAATCGATTTAATTTGCTTTCTCACAGCAAGATCTTCTGGGTCTGTCACTTGCGCCCAAAAGTCCTCCTGTTTTGTCGCCAATTTGGCTTTTGCTTGACGTTTACGAGACCCTAACATTTCAGCGCGTTGTACCGAGTCCATCACATAACTTTCTAAGGCAATTCTCGCATCACTGGAAAGCTTTTCTACTACGTGTAATACATGTATTTCAGCCCCCGTTTTTTTTGCTAAAAATGCAGCATATTTAAAGCACTCATTAGAACCCTGTGATAAGTCGGTACAGTATAGAATTTTATCAAATTGAAACATAATCTATCCCTTTATTGTTAACCTGCTTTAGTTGTTTGAAGCAGGTTATTAAACAATCTAATATCCTAGTAGTCTTGGCATGGTCAACGCGATTTGCGGTATATACGCAATAATAATCACCATGATTGTAGACACAAATGCAAACGGCAATGCTTTAGCAGTTACTTCTTCTAAAGGTGTATCGGAGATACCTGAAGCAACAAATAAGTTCTCACCCAATGGCGGCGTTGAAAAACCAATCGACAAGCTACATACCATCACAATACCAAAGTGCACAGGGTCAATCCCTAGCGTGTAGGCAACAGGCAACAATACCGGCGTTAAAATCATAATCGCCGCAAGCGTTTCCATGAACATCCCCACAAATAACAAGAAAGCAATAATCAATAACCAAATTAAGTATAGGTTATCAGTTAAACTTAACATTGATTCAGCCACAATCCCTGGTATTTGGTTTTCTACTAAGATACGACCAAAGGCGGTAGCAGTAAATAGAATTAATAATACTCGACCTGATAACCAAGTTGTTGTTTCTAAAGAGTGAATAAGATCTTTCATCTTCAACTCTTTATGGATAAATATCCCCACAAAAAGTGTGTAAAAAATAGCAATAATTGCTGATTCAGTCGGAGTAAAGAACCCCGAGTAAATACCGCCTAGAATCACTAATGGTGCTAAGATAGACCAAATGCCTGAACGTGCTGCTTTACCAATTTGCGCAATCGACCAACCTTCGCCGCTACCTTTAAAGCCGTAGCGACGACACTGAATGTAGTTAAGTGTCATTAAACCTACAGACATCACCACTCCTGGTAAGAAGCCAGCAATAAACATTTTTGGAATAGAGATACTTTGGAACTCGCCGTGTTTTGCAATCGCATCTAATGGCACAACTAACCCCAAGGCTGAAATACCAAAGATAACCATTGGAATAGAAGGCGGAATAACAATCCCTAGTCCACCCGATGATGCAGTCACCGCAGAGGCATAGCCTTTATCATAACCACGATTCACCATCGCAGGGATCATTAGCATACCAACTGCGGCTGTCGTCGCTGGACCTGAACCTGAAATAGCACCAAAAAACATACACGCTAAAATAGCAGCAGCAGACATACCACCAGTGACAGGACCTGCAAAGCTTTCAGCTAGAGTCACTAATCGTTTAGATATCCCAGATGCTTCCATCAATGCGCCAGCTAATATAAACGCGGGTAATGCCATTAATGGAAATGACCCCACCGAGTTAAAGGCAATTTGTACAAATTTAATTGGATTTTCATCTAGGTAGAAAAATGACGCCAAAGCAGCAATACCTAATGACACCATCACAGGTGCGCCCAGAATTAATAAGGCTAAGAAGGATCCAAATAGGACCATTACTATGGATGCTTCACTCATAGGTTATTCTCCATCTTCCCTGTGTGTTTTTTGTTTTCTACATCATTAGCTGTAGATTCTTCTTGCATGTCGTGATTCATTAATTCGTTCATCTCTTGCGATTCAGGATCAATTACCTCAACACCTTTAATATATTTTAAGTAGTTAACTTGTAAGATACGGATAGTCATTAACACAAATGCGATTGGTAGAATTAAGTAGATATATTTCATTGGAATACCTAGCGTTTGAGACTTCCAAAACAGATTCATTCTGTTGAAAACAAAGTCATAACTTAGGTAGATAAAATAACTATTAAAACTTACCCACAGTAGATCTGAAGCTAACTCAAAAAAGGTTCGGAGTTTTTGTGGCAGCCATTTGTAGTGAAAAGTAACGCGGTTATGCGCTGACAGTTTTGCTGCATAACTTGACCCCAGAAAAACGAACCATACAAATAGGTAAACGGATAGCTCCTCACTCCAAGTAATGGAATGGCCAAAAAGTTCGCGGGAGAGAATTTGAGCAAAAAGCAAAGTAACAAAGGTTACCAGTAATGCTCTACATAGATAACTTTCTAAGTTATCGAATATTTTAAAAATTATTTTCATCATTGTGTCCCTGTTCCCTTGAGAGAGAGCAGCACCTTGCTCTTAAAATAGGTTGTTATGCTGTTGTGCCTGCACCAATAAAAAGGGAGTGTTTCCACCCCCTTTTCAAACTATCTTTTAGATTTTCTCACGACCTAATAGGCTCAGTAATTCATTAATTTTATCTTTACCGCCTACTTGCTCGTAAAACTCAGGCCATACACCTGCTTGTGCTTTTTTAACCCACTCTGCTTCATCTTCTAACTGGTCAATTTCCATACCGTATTTAGAAACTAGCTCTTCTTTGATGCTGCCTTCTTTCTCTTTAATCCAAGAAAGGCTGTATTCAGTCGCTTCTTTACCAGCTTCTAAGATTGCTTGCTGCACTTCTTTAGATTGGTCTTGGAAAAGAGACTCAGACATAATTAAAGGCTCAAGAGAAAATAGGTAATGAGTCTCCGTTAGATATTTTTGAATTTCAGCAAATTTCATAGAGTAAATCGCTGCATAAGGTGTTTCTTGGCCATCAACAACTTGTTGTTGTAATGCAGTAAATGTTTCAGACCATGCTACTGGTGTTGGATTCACACCAAATGATTGATAAGTTTTAATAATCAGATCACTTTTTGGTACACGAATGAACAACCCTTTCAAATCATCTAAGTTTTTCACTGGACGTTTTGAGTTAGTTAACATTCTGAAACCTGAGTAGCTCCAAGCAAGGATACGAACATTTGCTTGTTGTAATGTTGTTTCTGTTAAACGCTTTTCAATATCACTGTTAATCACTTTTTCTGCTTGATCAATATCTTCAAATATATATGGAAGAGAAAGTAGACCTACAGAAGGGCTGAATGGTGCTAAGTTGTTAGCTGCGATGATAGACATATCTAAAGTACCTAGTGCCACATCATTGACTGTCGCCTGTTCAGAGCCTAACTGCCCATTAACAAATAACGTAGTGTTAAATTTGTCATTAGTTTTTTCAGCTAAGACTTCAGTGAATTTGATGCCTAATGCTTCTTGAGCACTACCACCACCATCACCAACAGCCATTTTCCATGTTGCTGATAACGCACTGGTTGATAACACTAGACCTGCAGTCAGTGAAAGGGCTTTAATAAGTTTCGTTTTTTGCATTTCCATTACCTCATTTTTTATGATGATTTTTTCGCACTAGATATAAGCGCGAGAATCCTAATTGAATCTAAAAAAGACCTTTTCCAGATCCATATGCAGCATACGAGCTAACATACTTACTTTTATGGCATAACCTGTTATGCCAACATTATCATTATCCAATTGTTACTTATTTAGGTTATATTTATTAATCACAATACAGATTAACAAACAAAAACAAATAATAAAAACAACTAGTTAATAAAATATTTCATCGTAATACGATTATTGTACGAACATGATTCGAGAGTCCCTAAGGGAACAATTGCATAGCTTATTGAGCAACAAAGCAACTCTCTAAAAACATAAAATAGAATATTAATACTAGGTTATTTCCCATTATTTAAAATATAATTAACTTCGTATCTATTTAACTTAAACCTTGCAAACGTTTGTAACCATTTGCTGAACATTCCCATTTTTCTGACGCCACCATGAATCGCTTTTTATTATTTTTGTATGATGTTCATGATCTGCTTTCCTTATTTAAACTACACTTCGACAAAATTAGTTACAGAGCCAATTTTTGAAATTAATGGGCCACAAGTTAAATTTTGACACCATACCGTGATAAATCTTGGCTTAGAAATTGCCTATCTATAAGGTGGTGAGTTGCATTGAAAACCAGTAACATTTTTCACCAAACAATTTGCTCGAATTTTATACAGGTGACGTAATGGTTGATTTTTTAATAAATATTGAATTGCATCAAAATAGTACTTATCAGCAACAGATCCGTGAAAAATTAGTCGAGTTAATTGAACAAGATACCTTTGGTGACAAAGCCTTACCATCGGGTAGAAAGATGGCACAGTTATTAAAGGTATCACGTAATACAGTAGTATTAGTTTATGAAAGCTTGGTCGATGAAGGTTATTTAGTTGCACGGAAACGCAGTGGATTCTTTGTTCATCCTGACCTACTTATGGTGCAACGTCTCACCAATTCGGTGCAAAAAGACCCTGAAGGATTACAACGCACAGCACGTCAACCCGACTGGTCTAAACGAATGTTGAAACAACCCAGTCGATTATCCACATTAAATAAAGATGAAAATTGGTTAAAATACCCTTATCCATTTATTTATGGCCACATCGATGTTAATGAATTTCCACTTTATCAATGGCGAGAATGTTCGCGTATTGCAGAAAGTAAAGGCAAACTCCATGAATGGGTAGAAGGTTATATCGATATGGATGACCCTCAACTGGTCTCACAAATACGCCAACAAATTCTCTCTAAACGTGGTATCACAGCCAAATCAGATGAAATACTGATCACTTTAGGCACACAAAACTCACTGTTTTTATTAACCAACTTATTAGCCGATCAATCAGTCACCTTTGGTGTTGAAAACCCTGGCTATGCGAACTTGCGTCATATCATCTCCCTGTGTGATAGCCCAATGAAAGCACTTGATATTGATAATGCGGGCTTACAGCTGGGTAAACAATTAAAAGGCTGTGATTATGTGTTCACAACCCCAAGTCACCAATACCCAACTACGGTGACTATGAATGTAGAGCGTCGCAAAGGCTTATTAGAGCAGGCCTGTAAAGATGATTTCATCGTGATTGAAGATGACTACGAGAGTGAAGTTAACTTCATTGAACAACCATTACCTGCATTAAAAAGCTTTGACCAAGATGGTCGCGTTATTTATGTAGGCAGTTTATCTAAATCTTTAACACCCGGCATTCGTATTGGCTATTTAGTAGCAGATAGCTCATTAGTTAATGAGTTACGTAAACTACGCGCTTTACATTACCGCCATCCACCCTCTAATAACCAACGTATCGCGGCACTCTTTATTAGCCAAGGTTATTATGATAGCCATGTTAGACGTATGCGTCGTACCTTTGAAAAGCGATGGTTATTAATGGAACAAGGTGTAAAAAAATATCTCAGCACCTGTAAAATACATGCCACCCCTGGTAGTTTTTGCTTTTGGATTGCCTTACCTATTAATGTCTCTAGCCATGATTTACGAGATAAAGCCGCGCAACATGGAATATTAATAGAATCAGGTGATACGCTATTTATGCAAAAAGATGCCCCTAAGAATTATATTCGGTTAGGTTTTTCTGCCATGAATAGTGACAAAATTTTGCCTGGCTTAGAAATTTTAGGTGGCCTCATCACTGAGTTAAGCCATGGTTTTATCGAACCTTTACAAAAACGTGTTGTGTAAAATGAATTAACTTAAAATAGTATCGCTCTAATAATACCAATTACATTAAATAAGTGTTCTCAATTTTGCGAAGGAAAAATCACTTAGTTTAAAGCATTAGTTGAGCCTTTCGAAGATTAACTTCGTTAATTAGTATGATTGGTACAATATCCCATATTAAACTAATCACCGCCTTGGTGATTAGTGACAAACTTATTACTCCCCCTATCATCTGATATCACCAATAGTATTATGATGTGAATTTCGACACTGTTTGCTTGTCGATTGTTGCAATCAAAAAATAGCTCATATATCATCCAATAAGATAACGATAACTATTATCAAAATGATAGTTGCTTTGTCTCTGAGGCATACCTAAACCGTACGTTCAGTTCAATCATCTATACTAATTAATAGGCGTATTTACCCTTAACCATTATGTCTAATCTAGCTAAAAAACCAGATTCACTCACCTCCATGTTTAACTTATGCAAGCAAGTTATCCCCTATTTAGAGGGTAAGTTTGAAGATGTAGATTCATCATTGTTAATGACGCTTGAAGATGACCAGTGGCTTAAGGGAAATCATTATGACCAAGCTACTATCCGTGCATTACAAAATGATTTAAAACATCACCTCCCTAATGCAGGTAATGCTTACTACCAAGCTAGAACTTGGCATCTATTATGTTGGCAACCCATCTATATCGCTTTTATCAGTATCTATGGGCTACAAAAATTACCAGATTTTTCCTGTTTTAAACAACAACGTCAGCACAATGCAATTATTGGCTATGTATTCCAAAATAATACAATGTTAGCAGGCGATATAAAGCAATTGATCGTACAAGCAGGATCACAACTTGCCCCTTTGATTGAACATTACCGAATACAGCTTGATCACATTGAGCGCTGTCGTCCAGGTTATGCCCATCGTTTTGTTGCCGATTTAATTTTTGGTAATTTACTGAAAGTAAAAGAATTAGTAACAGGTTTTAATGATCAAGATATTTTATTACATGCTCAGCTCTGGGTTGATGCCATGGGCTTGCCCCACAAGTTATTGGATTCGTTAAAACCTCGACATGATAAGACTATCGACTTCATCAGAAGCAGTTGCTGCCTTGCTGATAAGATAAATGAAAACCTCTGTGCAGATTGCCCAAAAGTACATAAAAATAAACAATAAGATTCTAATCATGAGTTTAACCAATCAACAAACTGCTTTACCTATTAGCCTAACCACCCATGACCTAGTTGTGGGCTATTCAATGCCTGTTGTTAAAGGCGTTGATTTAACTATTCAACCAGGAAAAATTAGCATATTAATAGGCTCTAATGGATGTGGAAAATCAACTCTATTAAAATGTTTAGCCCGTGTACTCCCTCCCATTAGTGGTCAAGTATTGTTAAATGGCAAAGCCATTCATCAGCAACCAGCTAAAAAAGTGGCTAAAATGATGGCCTTATTGCCACAAGGGCCAATCGCACCAGAAGGTTTATCGGTTAAAGAGTTAGTCTCACAGGGGCGTTACCCACACCAAAGCTTTTTAAAGCAATGGAGTAAAGAGGATGAGCAAGCGGTTGAACAAGCAATGCAGCAAGCAAATGTTGAAATGCTAGCAGACCGTTCTATTGCTGATTTATCAGGTGGTCAACGACAACGATGTTGGATTGCTATGGTATTAGCACAACAGACAGATATTATTTTATTAGATGAGCCGACCACTTACTTAGACTTAAAAGTACAAGTTGACCTATTAAACTTACTCAGCGACTTAGCCCACCAGCATCAACGTACCCTAGTTATTGTGTTACACGAACTTAATTTAGCCGCCACCTATGCTGACCATTTAATCATGATGAAAGAAGGTAAGGTATATGCACAAGGTACACCTGATCAGGTATTTAATGCTGATAACCTGCAAGCTGTATTTGGATTAACCGCGAAGGTCATGAAAGATCCCGACAGTGATGCTTTACTGTGCATTCCAATGACTCAACAATCTTCTCAGGTAGCATCATGACTCGTTCAAAATGGCTAAGCTGGTCAGGCATATTGATCATGCTAGGTTTATTACTGTTTGCATTCATCTGGCATTTATCGATTGGTACCAAAATCATCCCCATCGATGAATTGATACAATCTTTTTATGCTTACAACCAAGATAATTTTAATCACCTGATTATTCAGGAGCTACGATTACCTAGAGCATTAATCGCAATCTGTGTTGGTGCTTGTTTAGCGGTTTCAGGTGCATTAATGCAAGGCGTCACACGCAACCCTTTAGCAGATCCAGGACTACTAGGCATGCTCACCGGAGCTGCATTAGGGGTAGTCTATTGGTCGACTTTCGTCAGTAGCGCTTCTTTAGTTTGGCTACCTTTAGTTGCTGCTATAGGTGCTTTAATCAGTGCAATCATTGTATGGAGTATCGCATCACGTGTTACAGGTGGTATTACCCCCTTAAGTTTAATTTTGTCTGGTTCTGCTTTTACCGCTTTTACTGGGGCGTTATTAGCTATACACCATCTGCTAGACCAACACACCTTTGAAGAAATGCGCACTTGGTTGGTAGGCTCATTGCTAGCTAGTAACTTAGCAACCCTCTACTGGTGCTTACCTTGGATCATCATAGGTTTGGTTGCTGCCATTATGCTTGCTCCAAGTGTGACTGCTTTATCTATGGGAGAGGAGGTCGCCACAGGGTTAGGGATTAATATTCCCCGTCGTAAATGGCAGTTATTGACTTGCGTTGTTATCTTAACATCTGTATCCGTTGCCTTAGCTGGACCTCTCGGTTTTATTGGCTTAGTTATCCCGCATGTGGTCCGGTTCTGGGTTGGTGCAGATTATCGTTGGATTATTCCTTACTGTATTTTACTCGGTGCGGTATACCTATTATTTGTTGATACCCTAGCTCGTTGGTTAATTCAACCACATGAAATAGCGACAGGATTAATCACGATCTTGATTGGTGCACCATTATTTATTTGGTTAGTGAAAGTGAGGGTTCGTTAATGCATTTCACTTTACGCTTATTTAATCAAGCCATCTCATTACGCATTAACGGCTACGCTTTGTTATGCTCAGCCTTTTTATTTTCTCTGCTTTTAGCTACTTTTTTATTTGCTACAACACAAGGAAGTTACCCTCTTTCATTACATGATAGCGTGATGAGTTTACTAGGACAGCAACAGTCAGTAATCGATCCACAAACCGACGTTATTATATGGGAGTTTCGTTTACCAAGAAGTTTAGTTGCTATATTGAGTGGTGCCCTATTCGCTTTATCAGGTGCATTATTACAAAATATGACACGTAACCCACTTTCTGACCCAAGCTTAGTTGGGATCAGCCAAGGTGCGGCCTTAGCCGTTGTGACGTTGACTATTTTATTCCCTAATTATATTGATGACTGGCGTGAGATTGCTGCCTTTTTAGGGGCTGTTAGCATTACTATTGTTATTCAACTATTGCGAGGTAATGACCACCCTCTTAAATTCATTTTATTAGGGGTGGGTGTTGCAGCCTTTATCAGCGCTATCATTTCTAGTTTACTCACCTACGGTGACTTGCCCTCTGCAATGGCAGCACTATCCTGGTTAGCTGGCAGTACACATAATAGTAACTGGCACGATGTCAATATGCTATGTATGGCTTTTATCTTGATCATATCTCTAACACTGTACCAAGCGAGAATGATGTCAGTGATCAGCTTAGGTGATGAAGTTGCCATTGGGTTAGGCATTAATCTGAAGGCCATCATGCTCATTCAGCTTACCATTTCCGTGGCAGCAGCTGCAGTTGCAACAGCTGTCGTAGGACCATTAGGATTTATTGGGTTGTTAGCACCGCATTTAGCTCGCAAATTAGTACGTTGCGGTCCTGTAAATCATCTATTTTTAACTGCATTAGTTGGCGCTATTTTAGTGTTAGCTGCGGATATTATTGGTAAAAATTTATTTGCACCAACACAACTGGCTGCAGGGTCAGTCACCGCATTAATTGGCGCGCCTTTATTCGCTTACTTATTAATGACGAAAAAAACATAATCTAAGGAATTGTTATGAAATGGATAGTAGGATTAATCGCTTTATGTCTCAGCATCAATGCTTTGGCTTTTTCTGTCACATTAACACATCAATATGGCACATTAAGCATTGATAAAAAGCCATTAAAAGTCGTTTCGGTAGGGCAAGTTGACCATGATGATATTTTATCTTTTGGCGTTAAGCCGATCGCAATACGTGATTGGTATGGTAACCAACCTTACGGTGTGTGGCCATGGGCACAATCAGCACTAGGTGATGCTAAACCTGTGCTACTTGATCCTAGGATAATAGATTACGAAACAATAGCAGCGCTAAAACCCGACCTCATCATAGGCGTGTCTGCCGCTTTAGATGAAAAGGAGTACCAAAAGCTAAATTCAATTGCACCGACACTCGCAGGTCCTAGTGATTATGAAAAATGGACCATTCCTTGGGATGTTCGACATTTAATGATTGGAAAAGCACTAGGCTTTGAAGCCGTGGCTAAACAACATGTCACCTCATTACAGCAAAAACTACAAGAAGTTAAATCACAACATCCCGAATTTGAGGGAAAAACGGCAGCTGTTGCTTTTTATTATAATAAACAGCCCGGTGCTTATGCCAGCAAAGATCTTCGCTCTCAATTCTTAATGAGTTTAGGCTTTATTATCCCTGAAGAAATTGACCAAATTGCTGGTGATGCTTTTTATGCTTCATTCAGTGAAGAGCGATTAGATCTTTTAAATAATGATATTGTTGTTTGGCTAGCCTCAGAGGAAGCGGTCGAAAGTGCTAGCACAGCTATCTTCCGAGAACGTATGTCTTTCTATAAAGACCATAAAGAATACTTTACAGGCGATCTTGTGGGAGGAGCTTTCTCTTTCTTCAGCTATTTATCAATCCAATATTTAATAGATGAGATGGTACCGGAATTGGCTAAAGTAACTGCTTCAGATTAATGGTTAATGGTTAAAAATAGGGTATGAGCTGTGTCACTTAATGCCCTATCACACTTTCTTCAACTTTAGCCATTTGTCGGTTATCCCTTACTAAACGTATAATGGTACTTAGATTTACCGTTATTAATGTTGCCTCTAATAATGTACCTCCAATAGACCCAACTAAAATATTATTAATTAACCAACATACCGCCCCAATTAAAAAGGCAATGCGCATTTTAATCCCTTTTAAAACAAACACAGCATAAGTACCAATACTCATGCCTAGCATAGGCCATAGTTCCCAAATGCTGTCAGCAAAATAGATAGCACTACTAAGCCCTATTACAATAAACAATAAAGCGACAACAAGAGAAGAAACGTAAATAGCTGTTACCGTTCTAAACGCAGATAATAAAGCACTTAACGCAGAAACAATCGAGCCTAATAACAAATAATGTACAAGGTGATTTAAGTTAAACACCACCATCATAATTTTTAACTTTTTATCGTCCTTTTGGAAAAATGTACACACTCCAAGTAAAAAGCTTAGAAAGCCTAATAACTGTGCGAAAAATAACTGGTCGTTCATAAATTGAGTACTCTCATTAAAGTCAGTTAACGCGCTAACCAACCACCATCCACGGCGATCGTGTAACCATGCATATAACTAGCAGCTTCTGACGCTAGAAAAACACAGGGTCCAGCAACATCAACGGGTTTTCCCCAACGTTGTGCAGGGATCCGCGCTAAAATAGCTTCATTTCGTTCCAAATCTTCTCTTAATGCAGTCGTATTATTGGTTTCCATGTAACCCGGAGCAATGCTATTTACATTAATATTATGCGCGGCCCACTCATTAGCCATTGCACGAGTCAATCCCATTAACGCACTTTTAGAAGCGGTATAAGACGGTACTCTAATGCCTCCTTGAAAAGATAACATGGAAGCAATATTAATAATTTTTCCGCCATCACCTTGCTTAATAAACTGTTTTGCCACCATTTGAGACATAAAAAATGCAGTTTTAGCATTTACATCCATAACGTCATCCCAATCTTTTTCAGTAAAATCGATGGCATCCTCTCGACGAATGATGCCCGCGTTATTGACTAAAATATCAATGCGCCCATATTCTTTGATGGTTTGTTCAATAAGAGAAGGAATTTGTGCCTGCTTTAGCAGATCTGCCCTAAGGTCAAGAAAACGATGACCATTAGCTTGCATTTTTTTCATCGTTTCAGAGGGAGCGCTGCGATTAACACCAACAATATGGGATCCAGCTTCGGCGAGAGCGAGCGCTATCGCCTGACCCAATCCGGTGTTACAACCGGTTACTAGCGCAACTTTCCCTGTTAATTTAAAGGAATCAAGAATCATTGTAAGCCCCTTAACATTCGCACAGATAAATATAAATATAAATATCGTCAACAGATTCAGTTAAGCAATACCATGATTGCTTTGAACGGTGAAAAAGATGAGAAACGATATAATTACTATATGATGCATTAACGTTAACACCAACTAGTCCTCATCACACTAATTAAGTGTTTCCAAAAAAGATTAAACAACCCACTTTTATCCCAAGCTATCAGGTTAGATCATGAATAAATCATTAAAAGCAGCGTTACTCTCAGCACTTATATATCCCGGTGTCGGCCATCTTTCTTTAAAGCGCTATATTTCTGCACTAGTGTTTATCATTGGGTTTTCAATTCCCATGATATTACTATTCAAGAAAATAATGGAAAAGGCTAACCAAGTTGTCGCCCAAATTGAACATGGCCAAATAGGTATGGATGTATCGTCCCTTTCAAATGCGCTAAACACTTCAGCAGCAGGAAGTATGCAAATGTTAGATGTCTATTCTTATCTTATGTTGGCAGTGTGGCTCATTGCACTGCTGGATATTTACCGAGTGAGGAATCATTAACAAAGGAGATGACACCAAAGCAATCTTTGTATTCTTTGGTGTCATTGACTGGTCGTTATTTTTTCAATAATAATAGATCACAAGGCAACTCATTTAAGAGTGCCGTTGTAGTACTACCAACCCAGAGTTGCTCTAACTTGTTACGAGTCACTAACCCCATCACTAAAATATGACAGCTATTTTTATTAATATATGTCGCTAATACCTCTTCAGGCACACCCTCTAATAAAACACACTGGTTTGTAGCAATTCGGTGCTTTTTAGCAAAATCCATCAAACCTTGTTTATGTTGGGATAGCACCTTACTTTTATACTGGCTTAGTACCGAAGTCACATAATAACAATGTGCTACCATCCAACTTGCTTTTAACGGCTTAGCCCAACGTTCAGCCAATGCAACAATATTCGCATCAAGTGCGCCCGAGCGAGCATGCTCGTGAAGTGGATCAACGGCAGCCACAATACTTAAGGGTTGATGCCAAGCCTGCTTACTTAATAATAGTAACGGCGCGTTAATCGCGGTGAGACGTTGGAAAATAGAGTGTCGCTGGGCGACTGCATTATCTTCGATAACCACTAAACTCTGTGAGTCATTCGCTATCTCTGCATTTAAAACCGATAGATAATCGGTGGATTTATTGATGCTAACCTCCACATCAATAGCATTCATCGCGAAGAATTTAACTAATTGTGCTTTTTTTAACTCAATTTTTGCCATTATTTCATCAGATAATATTTCTTTCTCTGCAAATAAATGCCAATATCCGCGCCCCTTTAATTGTGCACTTGCATCAATGATGATTTTCAGTGTTTTTTGGTTGGGCAGGATCAGATGAACCATCTTATCCAATGACTTAGTTTGGTAAAAAAAGCGACTGTCGATAAACCAAATAAATTGTTCTTTTATCATTTATAAATTCACATGAATTAGGGGTTAATCGAGTATATTGTACTATTCTCACCATTACAATTTGCGCGTTATACAATGCCTAAAACAACTAATTAGCTTTAATATAGTTAATTAAAATATAGGCATAACGCCTAACATGACTAAAGAGTTGTTATGCACTTAGATCCTTTTATGCCACAAATGGTTAGTATCATTTTTATAGTGTTGGCTTTAGGTTTTATTCTAAAGTTATTTCACCAACCACATGTTGTTGCTTACTTGATAGTGGGCATTATTATTGGTCCATGGGGACTTTCATTAATTACCGACACCGAGAACATTGCTCGCTTAGGCGCTGCTGGTGTGGTATTTCTATTGTTTTTTGTTGGTATGGAAACCGACCCCAAAAAGTTAGTAGAAAACTGGAAACTGGCGATTTTTGGTACCCTTTTTCAAATTATTCTTAGCGTAACCTTTGTTTGGGTTTTAGGATTATTTTTCCACTGGGGTATCGAACGTATTATTCTTATTGGCTTTGTAATCAGTTTGAGTAGCACCGCTATTGTGATCAAGCTATTACAAGATACCAACACCTTAGACTCCAAAGTCGGACAAGGTGCATTAGCAATTCTATTAGCTCAAGACCTAGCAATTATTCCAATGCTAATCATTATTGGTTTATACCAGACCGATGCTGTTGAGAGTGCTCATGTAGGCAGACAAGTTATCGGCTCTATCGCTGCAGCCGCTTTATTGGCCTTTATTATTATCAAAAAAGAGGTACATATTCCACTGTCTAAGTGGTTAAAGCATGACCATGAGTTACAGTTGTTTGCAGGGTTAGGTATTTGCTTTGGTTTATCCATGTTAACCGCGTGGTTTGAACTTTCTACTGCGTTAGGAGCATTCCTTGGTGGTATGTTGATCGGAGCAGCAAAAGAAACGCAATGGGTGCATCATAACTTAAATTCTTTAAAGGTCTTGTTTGTCGCGCTATTCTTTATCTCTGTAGGCATGATGTTGGACTTGGATTTCTTAATCGCCAACTGTTTACAGGTGGCCTCTTTAGTAATTGCAGCATTGTTAATTAATACTTTTATTAATGCGGGTATTTTGAAGATGTCTGACTTTTCATGGAAAGAAAGTATCTATACAGGTGCGCTGTTATCGCAAATTGGTGAGTTTAGCTTTGTATTAGCAGCCGTTGGAAAACAATCTAATATAATCAATGCTTACGGTTACCAATTAGCGATCTGTGTTATTGCATTATCGCTATTGATTAGCCCGCTGTGGTTAACTTCGTGTAAAAAAATAATCGGTTATAAAGTGTAAAACAAGATAAAAGGAGCCCTAAATACAAGGCACCTATTATCAATTAACGATGGTTGTTTATAACCATCGTTTCTTCTTAAAGAGTAGAACTAAACTAATAGAAATAAAGCTCATAAAACCGAGTAGATAGAAATAACCATTAGCTACTTTCAACTCTGGAATATATTCAAAATTCATCCCATATAAACCGGCTAAAAAACCCAATGGAATAAAGATAGCCGTGATAACCGTTAATACTCGCATCGTGGCATTCAATTGGTGTGAAGTTACTGATAAATAGCCATTCACTAAGTCGCTGCAAATATCGTAATGCATTTGCGATAAGCTTAATAAACGCTCGATACGTTCATGGACATCAGTAACAGTATGCAAATCAGCTTGATTGATAATTGGCGTCTCATCAGTCACTAATATTTTTAATTCGCTACCAATATTACTATGATAATTAAAAGTACGTTTTAGCTTAGTTAACCGCGATTGATACAGGGTGATCTCTTGCATCATTTTATCGTCGCCACCGAGTTGAAACTTATCCTCAATAGACTCTAACTTTTCTTCAAATTCAAATAGTTTTTGCAGATAAATACCACAGCTATAATGGAAAATACGCAATGCTAAAGTGATAGGGCTTTTTGATAAATACTTCTTCCCTTCTTCGCTAAATAACTTGTCGATAGACATCGATGTTTTACGATGAGAAGTGATCACTATATTAGTGCCAACGAACATACTTATTTGTAAATGTTCAAAGACTAAATCATCACCTGGGTGATAAATACCTCGATACAGCATGAAGATATAGTTATCAAACAATTCAATTTTAGGTGGATGACGATCTCGTTGCGCATCGCTGATCGCCAAGGAATGACAACCTAACTCTTTCAACAAACTTTTTTCTTGAGCCTGATCGTGACCGTCAAAATCTATCCAGATTTGATAACTTGGATTTTGTTGCCATAACTCAATTAAAGACTGATCGCCATAAGTACACGATTTATCTGATTTTAATAACATACATCTGATCATAATATTTCTCTTTCTAGATGATTTAATACTAACAAAGTTGAGGTTAAGCTAGGTTTTACTTTTAGTCACCTTTTATTATTCAGCTAACCTCAATACAAACTGACTGTATTAGCAATCCGTTATTTTCCACTAGAAAAGCGATGTCTCTTGCAGGAGTAAAAAAATAAGCCAATATTTTAATACAATATCAATACCTTAAGTTTGAAATGAACTAAACTAGCGAGACTTGTTGTGAACAATACCAAGCCTAGAGGAGCACTTAATGGACTTATCACAAATTAACAATATTTTATCCTACAAGCTAATCACCGTATCTGGTCAAGCGATTACTGTAACACATCTGTTGTTGATCCCTGTGGTGATCTTAATCGGTATCGTTTTAACGCGTTGGATTGCTAAATTAATTACCAAGCGCCTTATTTCTAAAAAAGTCGATCCCAATGTGATTCACCTGTTAATGCGTGTTTTCTATATCATTGCCATGGCTATTTTATTAGTTACGACTTTAGAGCTGATTAATGTGCCAATTACTGCTTTTGCCTTTCTCTCTGGCGCGATTGCTATTGGCGTTGGTTTTGGGGCTCAGAATATTATTAACAACTTCATTAGTGGTTGGATATTAATGTGGGAGCGCCCTATTCGCATCGGAGACTTTTTGGAGGTTGAAGATGCTAAAGGTGTAGTAGAGGAGATCAATACCCGTTCAACCCGTATTAAACGCGTTGATGGCGTTCATTTACTGATCCCTAATAGTAAACTATTAGAAAATACCGTGGTCAATTGGACATTAATTGATAGTTTAGTGAGATCCTCGGTAAAAGTCGGTGTTGCCTATGGCTCACCAGCTAGAAAAGTTGCAGACCTTATTGCCCAAGCAACGACAGAACAAACGAAAATAGTAGAGCATCCAGCGCCCGTAGTGACCTTCGAAGACTTTGGTGATAATGCCTTAATGTTTGAAGTGACCTTTTGGTTGGACTCTAGCGCGGAAGGTGGTTTACGGGTAATGCGTAGCAATATTCGATTCCGCTTAGAGGAATTATTTGAAGAGCACAATATTTGTGTTGCTTATCCGCAACGTGATTTACATATTGATGGTTCATTAACGATCAACAAACAATAAGTAAAAGCGAGTACTCATTAAATTAATGATTAATTAATGAGATTAAAGTAAGTTATTGTTAAAATTAATAAAATAGAAAGTTATTAACACAGGTAATACTAATTATGTTTGAAAAACTACAGTCAATAGATCTCTCAAGCAACACTTTTTTTCAAGCGTTAATGAATAATAATACGGTACTCACTATCATCTTAATTTTAGTGTTAGTAACCTGTAAAATTTACCTTTTAAAAGTAGTAGAAAAAAAAGGTAAAAATAATAAACGTTTAAAAATCAATATTGTAAATAATACTATTACAATACTCATCTTCATTGGTATTTTTAATATCTGGGCTGAAGAGTTCCATAAATTTGCCATCTCCATTGCCGCTTTTGTGGTTGCCATCGTGATCGCGACCAGAGAATTTATTCAATGCTTTATTGGTTTTTTATATATTGTATCGAGCCGCCCTTTTCGAATTGGCGACTGGATACAAGTAGGTGATTATTACGGTGAAGTACACTCTATTGATTGGGCAAAATTAACCCTCTTAGAGGTCAATAGTGATTCTTACGAGTACACTGGTAAAACCTTATATGTGCCTAACAGCAAATTAATCACTTCTTCCATTAAAAACTTAAACTTTTTAAAACGTTACGCGATGCACCATTTCACAATTACCAGAGACGGCAGTGTTAATCCTTTTGTGTTTTTAGATATTTTATACGAAAAAGCACATGGTTATTGCGCCGATTTTAATGATGTTGCTATACGTTATAACCAACTCATTGAAAACCGTTTGGATGTTCATATAGCAGGCCCTGAACCGCACATCCAAGTTGCAACTTCAGATATTGGTGATACACAACTTATTTTCACTATTTTTTGCCCTACTGAACGCGCACTCGAGATAGAACAATCATTGACAGCTGACTTCATGAAATTGTGGTTTGAACAGCAACAAATGAATAATAAAAGCGATCATTCAAATTAAGTGATAGCAGCAAACAATGCTGTTTTATACTGCCCACGATAACCTCAATAATAACAGGAGGCATGATGTCATTAGATTTATTACCTGATTATATCGATAAAATTAATCATCATTTTGAAGCCGAAGAAGATATACAGTCGCTGGTAACAGAGATCTACGAGCAACTGTCTGATGAGCAAATTGCCATTTTATTAGAGTCATTTCCACTTAAATTAAGACTTAATTTATGGGAAGCGCTTAGCGATGAAGCACAGCAAAATATCTTTATCGTCATGAAACATGAGTCTAGAGAACTTTTACTCAATACTTTAGAAGATGAGCAATGTTTTCCATTGTTAACCAAGTTAGACGCGGTACATCTATTAGAACTTTCTGAAAGTTTAAATGACCGGTTTATTGACTACGCTGTTAGCAACATGAACGCTAAACAACGTAGTTTATATAAAAAATCATGTGATTATGCGCTAGATGAAGTGGGTCACTGGCAAAACTTTACCGAGATTCAAATACCACAACGTTTAAAACTGTCGGCTGTCAAAAAAGTATGTAGTAAAAAATTACCGACCTTTACTGAAGTAATATATATAGTCGATGATAATGCGGTATTGGTAGGAGAAATTGCACTCAATGCTATCTTCAAAGCACAAAGCGACCAAGAATATCAGGACGCCATTGAGAAGAATATTGAGTACATATTAAGCAATGAGAATATTGCGGACGCTTCTGAAAAACTCATTGATTTAGACCGTTCAGCTTTACCTGTAATCGATGAAAACCGGTGTTTAACAGGTCGTTTGGATTTACCAACAGCTTACCGTTATAAAGAACAAATATTAGAAGCACAATTAAATCAATCTGGTGGTCTAGTTGAAGAGGAAGACCTATTTAGCAACGTATGGCAAAGCTCAAAGAATCGAGCTGTATGGTTAGGTATTAACTTAGTCACTGCCTTTTTAGCATCATGGTTTATTGGCTTATTTGAAGCCACTATTCAGCAGGTGGTTGCTTTAGCTGTATTAATGCCAGTGGTGGCTTCTATGGGAGGAATTTCTGGGAGTCAAACCATCACCCTAATTATTCGCGGTTTAGCTTTAGGGCAAATTAATGATGCCAATAAGAAAAGCATCATAGCAAAAGAGCTGAAAGTAGGCGCTATAAATGGCATATTATGGGCCTTTGTGATCGGTGCTATTACCTTTGTCTGGTTCGATAACCCATTACTATCGTTAACTATTTTTATCTCTATTTTGGGTAATATCGTAATTGCGTCTTTATCTGGTGTGTGGGTACCTTGGATATTGAATAAATTCAATATTGACCCTGCCTTATCAGGTTCAGTGGTATTAACAACCGTCACCGATATTTTTGGATTTATTGTTTTCTTAGGTCTGGGAAGTCTTTTATTACTCTAATTTTCTTTAAGGGCATACTTCATAGTGCCCTTTCTTTTTAGTCTTTATCATTTAACCTCAGCCATGATTAAAAAAATTAAAATCAAATGGTTAGATAACTCATTAGACAGTGCTGTAATTTTGCGTAATTAAGGAGAATGATTGAGGAAATAACGGGTTATTGAAAAGTAATTTAACGCATAAATCCATATAAATAGCAGTGTTGCTCCACTTTTCTTATCCAGTATTGGGATTATTTACGTTCTCACATGTGGGAATAGTTGTAAAACTTGCTCTATCATTTCTATTTTTTGATTATTCGCCAAGTAATTGGCATAAATATCACGACGAAATACTGGCGCATCATCAACTAAAAATAGTTGATTACTCTTTAAGTATTCAAAAGTAATTTGTCTTGGTAAGTAAGCAGAACCACCGGCATCTAAAATAAAGTTTAAAGCAATTCTCGGTTGACTCATAAAATGTTTCGCTTCTGGTGTATCTGGAAACTCGCGCAAATACTGTGCCGCAATTGATTCTCCATAGTCCACCATAATAAAGTCCTGTAATTGCACTTGGTTATATACATAATCAGGATTAGTTGTAACTAAGTGCAGTGGTACAGTTGCTACTTTTTCAGAAATAATCTCACCGACAAAAGTTGGCTCAAACAAGAAACCAATATCCACCACTCTATTCAACAAACTCTTACGTAACTCCGGTGCATTGTAAGTGTTGGTTAATAAGCTCACCTCATCAATATTTAAATGAATTTTTTGTAGCCAGTTCTGTAATACAATATCCCAAATAGTACTTTTTGCCCCTACTACTAACTGCATTGAATGTTGTGCGCTGATACCCACGTCTTGCTTGGTTTTTTGCCACATCAAAATCAATTCATTTGCATGCTTAATGAGTCTATGACCTTCCGGTGTTAACTTTAAATTTCTATTACTTCTGTCAAATAATAGTACCCCTAAATCATCTTCTAATAACTTAATTCGAGCACTAACAGCAGATTGAGTGATAAATAGATTTTCTGATGCGATACGAAAATGTAATGAGCGACTAACTTCTAAAAATGTTTTTAATAACTCTATTTTCATACACTCACCACTAATCAAAATTTTTAATCAAAGACCACAAAACAATTAATTTTATTATATAGCGTTTTGTTTATACACTCCACGCACTTAATCTGAGTCACCATTAAATACACTAAAAATAGTCA
The DNA here is from genome assembly GCF_030397575.1 of Psychromonas sp. 14N.309.X.WAT.B.A12. GTDB lineage: Bacteria > Pseudomonadota > Gammaproteobacteria > Enterobacterales > Psychromonadaceae > Psychromonas. Next base: position 139,128 of record NZ_JAPNXS010000005.1, read on the forward strand.
ATATGGCTAGTATGCAGTTATCTGCAAGAGTTCCTATTTTGCTCAGATTTTTAACCTTTTATGCGAACACTATCGCAACATAATCTGTGAAATATCACATAGGAATTAACTCATGAAAATTGCCATCTTATCTAGAAATCCAAACTTATACTCTACTCGTCGTTTAAAAGAAGCTGGTGAAGCACAAGGCCATCAAGTTGATATCATCGACACATTACATTGTTACATGGATATTACTAGTAGCCGCCCTACGGTACGCTATCATGGTGAAGAGCTACCGCAATACGATGCTATTATCCCACGTATTGGTGCATCGGTGACTTTCTATGGAACCGCTGTTGCTCGCCAATTTGAGATGATGGGCACTTTTAATATTAATGAATCAGTGGCAATCAGCCGCTCTCGTGACAAATTACGTTCAATGCAATTATTATCGCGAAAAGGTATCGGCATGCCACGTACAGGCTTTGCTAATAAACCAGATAATATTAAAGACTTAATTAAAAACGTTGGTGGCGCGCCAGTGGTAATTAAACTGCTTGAAGGCACACAGGGAATAGGTGTTGTATTAGCAGATACAGCTAAAGCAGCAGAAAGTATTATCGAAGCATTTATGGGACTAAAAGCGAATATTTTAGTCCAAGAGTTTATTAAAGAAGCTGGCGGCGCAGACATTCGTTGTTTGGTAATAGGCGGACGCGTTGTAGCGGCAATGAAACGCCAAGGGGCAGAGGGTGAATTCCGCTCTAATTTACATCGTGGTGGCTCAGCAGTGGTGGTCAAACTATCCAAAGAAGAACGTGAGACAGCCGTTAATGCCGCTAAGATAATGGGTCTGAATTTCTGTGGTGTTGACCTATTACGTTCAGAAAACGGACCAATGGTAATGGAGGTTAACTCTTCTCCTGGTTTAGAAGGTATTGAAAAAGCAACGGGCATGAACATCGCGGGCATGGTTTTCGATTTTCTTGAAAAAAGCCCAAAAACAACAACCAATAAAACACGTGGTCGAGGTTAATTAGATGAAAACATTACGCATTGGCGAGTTTGATATTTTACCGGGTACACAATGTAAAATTGAATTACCCGTTGCCAAGTTATATACAGATGCTGAAGTATCATTGCCTGTACAAATTATCCGTGGAGCTAAAGATGGCCCCACTATTTTTATTAGTGCAGCTGTACATGGTGATGAGTTAAACGGTATTGAAATTATTCGTCGTTTAATTAATAAACCTAATTTTAAAATAATCCGCGGTACTGTAATTGCAGTGCCTATGGTGAATGTTTATGGTGTTGTGAATCAAAGTCGTTATATGCCAGATCGACGCGATTTAAATCGCTGCTTTCCAGGGTCAGCAAAGGGTTCATTAGCGGCGCGTGTCGCACACATATTTTTAACACAAATAGTGCAACATTGTGACTATGGAATTGATTTACATACGGGGGCAATCCACCGCTCTAACTTGCCACAAATCCGTGGTGACATGAACGACCCTGAAACTAAAACATTAGCACAAATATTTGCATGCCCAGTGGTATTACACTCTAATGTAGTAGATGGTTCATTACGTGAATCTGCTGTGGACAATGGTACTAAAGTACTTTTATACGAAGCAGGTGAAGCATTGCGCTTTGATGATTTCTCAATTAATGCCGGTATTAAAGGCATCGAGAATGTGTTGCGCCACCTAAAAATGATGCGTCAAATAACCTCAAAACGTAAGTTAAAAGAACCTTATATTGCCAATAGCAGCGGCTGGTTACGTGCCAATGCCAGTGGTGTTGTTAAACATTTAGTTGAACTAGGTGACCGCGTAACAAGTGGCGATAAACTAGCAGAAATCGGCAGCCCTTATGGTGAAATTTTAGGGGTCGTTAAAGCAACTCGCTCTGGTATTTTAATTGGCCAACAAAATATACCACTAGTGCAAGAAGGTGAAGCTATGTTCCATATTGCATACTTTAAAGAAGACGATGAAGCAGTATTTGAGCACATTGAATCAGTACAAGATTTCTTGCGCCCTGAAGATGATTTAAATCGTACCAGTGCGACAGGAAATAAATAACATGCAATCTAAAGATAAAATGATTATTGGTCGCCTTGAATCAATAGATTTACCTGAACTAGGTATTAAAGAGATGCAAGTGCGTGTTGATACTGGAGCAAAGACCTCATCATTACATGTTGATAATATTGTCAAGTATATGGACAAGGGACAACCTTGGGTAAAATTTGATATTCACCCTGATATTCATAATGTCAAAAGGTTGATTTCTTGTAGCGCTTTAATTAGTGACATTCGCAAGATTAAGTCATCCAACGGTACTTCAGAGGAACGTTATGTCATTGAAACACCGATGACCTTAGGCAGTGAAACATGGCCGATTGAAATAACCTTAACTGACCGTGCTGATATGAACTATCTAATGCTATTCGGACGTGAGGCGATTGGTAAGCGATTACTGGTTGATCCTTCGAAAGTATTTTTAGCCAACCGTTAAAGTTTTAGATTAACGCAGTATTATTGTACTGCGTTAATCAATCTACCGCTAATTTTTACAGTTTTGGCGGAAAGATTTATGCCCTTGTTTTTTCTGTTGATTCACTATTTCTAACAATGAGCTGATCTCAGCAGGGTCTGAACTTGCTTTGATCTTTTTAAAGGTATGAGTCATTTCACTTATTTGCTGTTGGTATTGCTTATACTGCTGTTTTTGCAGTTCGGTCAATTCATTAGATGATTCACCATGTTCACCATCCATATTTTCAATGACCACTGGCATTAATGCTTCAGCCTTGCCACTTAACATAATCAATTCATTAATATGATCTTGCATTTCTGCTTTATTATCAGCCTTGAAACCTTTGTTGTAAGCTCTTAACTCGCTTTTAATATACTTCATCGTATCGCCCAATACGGTTTCTTTAATGCCACAATGTTCGGCATGTGCAAACACTAAACTAGCAGGTTGAGTAAAAAATAATGCACCTAATAAAGTAAAAGCTAATTTGCTTTTGATCATACTCATCGTAATATCCTTTTAAAATGGAGAGGGGTAAATAAGGAATATACTCAGCTTACAAAAATAACACTACATTCAGTGTTATTTAACCTCAATTTTAGAAAGTGAAAGCGGGAGGATTTAATGCAAAAGTCTGCAAAAATAGCAATATTGCATCGTTTTACTTACCCATAACTGAGGCTATTTAAAATATACCCAAGCCTGTTGCAGCAAAGAATCTATTATCAACGAAATCACTTCTATCCAAATAATGCTACAGGATAAATAGATGAAATAGGGTTAATTATGTCGATTTATATATACAACATTAGCGTTCAACTAACACCCAAACCACTCCCTTTCATAGGTTTATAATATTACAAAATAAATATTCATCGAATATCGTCCCAAATATGGAATAACCAATTAAATGAATATAACTATTTCTCCACACATTTAATAATCACGCCAAGAACTCAGGGCCCAAAACCTTAACCATCCCTTTTAAAATCAATGTAAAAAGCTATTTATTATTTTAAATATAAAAAATAAAACACCTAAAAATAGATAAATAACAGCTTAGTTATCTTAAAAAATTCATTAAACCTTCTATTTCATTAATAGAAAAAGAAGAAATTAATAAGAGAAAAATCACATTAAGTCATACTTATAAAACAATAAACCAATAAAGAAACAGATAAATTTAGTTGTAAAAAAAACCAAAAATCAATGAAAGATCTCATTTCCTGACAAAGAACGCATTTTGTCGATCACTTTCGTGACCTATGCAATGCTAAAAAAATAATCTTCCTTTACTCTTCGATTACAAAGTTTTAACAAATAAAGTTTGTTTTATTGAATTTCCTGAATCAGCTTTTGATTCATTTTTACAGGTAAAAACATAAAACTGTTTTATTAAAGATTAAAACAAACGTCAGAAATAGTGATTAAGAAAGAAGCCATTTTTATCCATAAAAGGAATGAAACGATGAGAAAACTACTTAAAACAGCACTGATCAGCGCAGGATTAATTATGTCGGCAAGTACATTTGCAGCTGATTATCCAGCTAAAAATATACGACTAATTGTGCCATTTGGCGCAGGTGGTGGTACAGATGCGGTGGGCCGTACTTTAGCAAACAGTGCCAAAGATATTTTAGGTACCAGTATTTCGGTAATGAACAGAACTGGCGGCGCAGGTGCGGTAGGAATGAGCTTTGGCGCGCAGCAAAGACCTGATGGGTATACGTTAACAGTGGTAACTCGTGAGATTGCTTCATTACCACAAATGGGATTAATGCAGCATACAGCTGATGATTTTAAGTTAATTCGTATGGTTAACTTAGATCCTGCAGTTATTTTAGTGCCTGCTGACAGCCCATTTAATACGGTCAACGATTTAGTCGCAGAAGCAAAGAAAACACCTGGAAAAGTTAAATTCGCATCGACTGCCGCTCCTAACTTTTACTTAATGGCCTTAGAGCAAAACCAAGATATCAAATTAAATGCTGTACCTTATAACGGTTCGGCAGAAGCTATTCCTTCAGTACTAGGTCACCATACGCAAGTAACTATGGTGACACCTGGTGAAGCAATTGCTCAACTTCGTTCTGGTCAATTAAAAGCATTAGGTGTGATGTCAGAAGAACGCATCTCTTACATTCCAGATGTACCAACATTAAAAGAGCAAGGTTTAGATGTTACAACCGGTACATGGCGCGGTATTGGCGCACCTAAAGGCACACCTGATGAGATTATTGAAATTCTAGGTAACGCTTTTGATCAAGCAATGGCCTCTGAACAATTTAAAGAGTTCATGGCAAAAGGTGCAATGACTATTCACCCATTAAAAGCACAAGAGTTCACTGACTTTGTTAAAGAAGATACCAAAGTATTAAGTCAGTTTATTAAATAATAACAGGCGCTAAATAGGGTTAAGGTCAGCCTTAACCCATCTTTCAATCAATAAAATGGGAGGTATGATGCTCAATCGCCATCTAGTACTACCAAGCTTCGTGATTATCTTAAGCTTAGTCATATTGGGCTTTATCACTCAATTTCCAGAGCCTCTATATCAAGCTTCTCCGGTGGGTGCTGGTTTTTTTCCTACTGTAATTGTCGTGATTCAAATCTTAATATGCTGTGTGTTGATTATTCAGCATCAACGAAAGAAACAGGTCGAGCAGGAGCAGCCACTTTTATCTAGCCACTCTATTTTTGGTTTTACCTTATTAGTAGGCTATGCAGCTTTAATTACTTTGGTGGGTTATTTACCAGCGAGCCTAATTGGTTTTACTTACTACTTAATTTATTACCGCGTTAAAAAACCGATCTATTATGTGGTTGCTTGGGTGTTTGTTTTAGCGATCTACTTTTTATTTTCAGACGTGTTTATTATCTCCCTGCCTGAAGGCTTACTCTTTTTCTAGGTTATTATTATGATGGAATATTTACTCAGTGGGTTTGCCTCTGCCTTTAGTATGGAGGTTTTCCCGGTATTAGTATTAGGTGTTTTAGGTGGGGTAATTTTAGGGGCGCTCCCTGGATTAACAGCTACCATGGGCGTTGCAATATTATTACCTTTTACCTTTTCAATGATGCCAACCCCCGCATTAGTAATGTTAATTGGGGTTTATATTGGTGGCATTTATGGTGGTTCAATTGCCGCTATATTATTAAAAACGCCTGGTACACCAGCATCTGCTGCAACCGTACTAGATGGTCATACAATGGCTATTAAAGGACTTGCAGCAAAGGCATTAAGTATTGCAGCTGTTGCATCGTTTATTGGTGGTTTAATCAGTACTGTTGTATTGATTGGTGTCGCCCCAATGCTAGCAGACTTTGCTTTACGCTTTAATGCGCCAGAATACTTTGCATTAGCCTTATTTGGATTAACGATTATTGCTAGTGTATCAGCTAAAAATATAATGAAAGGCTTATTAGCCGGTACTATAGGCTTATTAATCTCTATGGTCGGATTAGATCCAATCAGCAGTGTTCCTCGTTTCACTTTTGGCGTGTTAGATCTATACAGCGGCATTAACATTATCCCTGTGTTAATTGGTTTATTCGCCATTGCCGAAGGGTTAAATCAACTAGAAAAAATCGCCAGTGATAAACAGGATATCCCGCCAAAGTTTAGTTACAATTTTTTAAGCTTCTCTGACTTTAAAAAGATTTTACCAACCAGTATTAAAAGTGCATTGATTGGTACCTCTATTGGCTCTGTTCCCGGTGCTGGTGCCGATATTTCTGCCTTTGCTTGTTATAACGAAGCCAAGCGAGTTGCTAAAAACCCCGAAGAGTTTGGAAATGGTTCTATGCACGGTTTAGCTGCAGCTGAATCAGGTAATAATGGGGTAACAGGCGGTTCATTAGTGCCCTTACTTACTTTAGGTGTTCCAGGTGATGCCGTTTCAGCAGTATTATTAGGCGCATTAATCGTGCAAGGTTTAACACCAGGGCCTCTTTTATTCACACAAAACCCAGAAATTGTTTACGGGATTTTTAGCTCCATGATTGTGGCTAATATAGTGATGTTAATTATTGGTTTTTTAGGAATACGCTTTTTTTGCAGGATTATAGAAGTGCCTAAAATAATGATGATTCCTATTATTATCTTCCTTTCAGTAATTGGTGCTTATGCTATTAATAATTCAATGTTTGATGTGGGTATTGCGATTACGTTTGGTTTATTAGGCTTTATTTTAAATAAACTCGACATTCCCTCTTCACCTATTTTATTGGCGATCATTCTGGGGCCGATGGCAGAAACAAACTTAAGAAAATCATTGATCTTGTATGAAGGAAGTTGGTCATTTATATACGATAGACCGATTGCATTAGCCTTTATTTTATTTGCTATCTTCTCTGTTTATTCCACTGTAAAACTGAAAAAACGCGAATTAAAAAAACAGAAATAAAGCGTTAATAGAGTAGCTAAACAAGCAATATTATTATCTTGTTTAGCTACTATTAACGCTAAATGTTAAAAGCAGAAATGAGGTGATATTTAAGAGGTTCTTATTTTTCTATATTAAGCTGTAACTTTTTAGCTAAAGGCTCAATGGCAGCCCCCTGCAAAAATACAGAAATTAAAACAATAAAGAAAACCATATCAACCATAATTAAAGATGATTCTACGCCAGCTGCCGCTGGGATTAATGCAAATACAATTGGCGTTGCACCTTTCAAACCAATTGAGGAAATAAACAAACGTTTTCTCCAAGTTGTTTTGGGGAAGAACAGATAACATATTTGCACTGCTAACGGTCGAGCAATCAAAATTAATAGTAGAGCAGGTATAATCGATTGATATAAAACATCAAATAATTGATTTGGAAAAATCTGTAATCCAAGTGCAATAAACATTAGTGCTTGCGCTAACCAAGATAAGCTATTAAAAAAATGTTTACTTATTTCCCTGCCTCGCTTTAAACCATTACCAATTATTACCCCAACCACATAAGAGGCGAGTAATATATTGCCGCCAGCCAGTTCACTACCATAAGTAGCTAAAACAAAACTCACTAAAACAAACACTGGGATGAGGCCGTACTCTTCCAGCTTGATATGATTCAACAGCCATATACATAAGCGTCCAACACAAAATGCAATAAACAAAGCACTAAAGATTTGCGTGACCAACTCTAAGCTAACATCACTTACAGATACCGCAGTTTCTGGTGTTAATGCCATTCCTGTTAATAAAACAACTAGAATTAATGCAATCGGGTCATTAGTAGCAGATTCAAACTCTAATACTGTATCCGTTTTCTCTTTTAGTTTTAATTTTTTAGATTGTAGTATAGAAAATACCGCTGCAGCATCAGTAGAGGAGACAATGGCAGCAAATAAAAGACACAAAATAAAGGAGAAGTCTAATAACCACCATAGAATAAGCGAAAAGAATAATGTCGTTAATAGCACACCCAAGGTAGATAAAACGCTTCCTTCACGGTAAGCAACACGTACACTTCTTTTGGAGGTGTTTAGCCCCCCAACAAATACAATAATATTAAGCGCAATACTACCGACTATTGATGTTAATGCGAAATTATCGTAAACAAAATCAAACTCACCATTACCAAATAATAACCCTACTCCCATAAAGATAAGCAAAGAAGGGATACCAAAGGTACGCGATGGATGGTGTAGGAGAATACCAATACCAATTAAGGCAGCAATACAGATCAGTATAAGTTGGTATGACATTAGCTATTTATTTTCCTTCTGTAGTAGTCATTATTATTAGGCTGTAGGATCAAAAGAAACAGTCGAATGCTGTATCTTATTTATTAAATGATAGTTTAATTGTACTGGATAATAGAATTAAAAGAATCCAATTATTATATCTTTACTGAAGATTAATCTTCAGGCTACATACGACTTTATAAAAACATAAAAGTTTAAAGCCCACCTAAAATACGCACCAACTGGCTAGATACAAATCAACTTAGTGAAGGAAATAGAGTCTAACTAATCACAAAGTGGGATATTGATTATAAAACACTTAGGTGTATTAAAAAAAATAGGCTATATTTTTATTTCACATAAATATTACCAAGTCATTTTAGCACCCCATATTAAATACTGTTAAATAAGGAGTAAGCGTTATGACAGAGGCTTCTATTGTTCGATTTACGAACAGTTCCTCTATAGATGAATTAAACATAGCTATTAATATTGTTTGCCAAGAAAACATCCAAGGCCTGTTGTTATTGACCTGTGTCGATAACAATTACCTTGAACCACAGATCAATAAAATACTATCTGATTGTCAGTTACCGATCGGTGGAGGTATGTTTCCTAAGATTATATATCACGGAAAAAATTACTCACAGGGTGCGATTATTGTTGGTTTAAGAATTAAGCCAGAAATCATTAATTACCCTATGTATAACAGTGATGAACGTGATATTGACCAGTACATTCAAAGCAATAGCTTAGTTATTCAACATCATAAAAGCTTTCTTATCCTTTCCGATGCATTATGCAATGCCAGTGAAGATTTTGTTGACCACTTTTATAATTATATGGGCTCAGGCGTGACTGTCATTGGTGGAGGTGCAGGCTCTTTAGATTTTTTACCGCGGCCTGTCATTTATACAAATCAAGGAGTTAAAGGTTATATCACACAAGTTATTGCACTACCTTGCTCATTAATAAATAGCATCGGTCATGGTTGGGAAATTGCTGATGGCCCATACTTAGTTACTTCCGCAGATGGGCATTATGTCCACTCGTTAAATTACCAATCAACTTTTTCATTATATAAAAAGGTGGTTCAGCAACAAGTTGCTGTGCCTCTATCAGACAACTTTTTTGTCGAATACGCAAAAAGTTTTCCGCTAGGGATGGCCTCTTTAGATGGAGAAATTTTAGTAAGGGATCCGATACAAACCAATGCTTCATATTTAGAATGTGTTGGTAATGTATTAGTTAATTCAATGGTTTATTTACTAAAAAGTGATAAACACAAAATGTTAGCTTCTACTCAAAAGGTAGCTAATGAAATTGCTCTAGATAAACAAGAAAACAAGACATTACTATTGTTTAACTGCATCAGCAGGGATTCATTTCTTGGAACAGATATCAACGAGGAATTAAGTATCATACAAAACACCCTGCCAGAAACGCCATTAATTGGTGCCATGGCATTAGGTGAAATTGCAAATACGGATAACGGATCTATTCGATTACTTAACAAGACTACGGTACTTGGCGCATTTTAAGGATTTAACTGCTAAATGAATACAGCGATGCACATTATGTCGATTCAGCACCAATTAGTATTAGCCATTGGTGAAGAAACTGATTTAAAGAAAATGTTATACACATTCTTACACCTTGCTGGGCAATGTTTGAATACCACTAATAACCATATTTTCATCATGCAAGATAAGCAAGGCACGCCTGTATACCAACTAAATAACGACGCTTCTATTCAACATTTTTTAAGTTTCCCCACTAGAAAAGAGGGAATCCACACAAATCAATCATCGCAGTTAATGAATTTAGTCACAGATTTTTCCGAAAAAAATATTGACTCAGAAGTTACCCAATTCAACTCATCATTTTATTATTTGTTTAAATTAGGTGAATTTGGAGTCTTTATTATTGAGCGAAAAAATGCCCTTAGTAAAGAGATTCAAAGCGCCTTACCGCAAGTTATTAATAAACTCACTAATAGTTGTATCGCCTCTATCAATTACCACACTATGGTATTTGAAATTAAAATGCGTAAAGAGGTGGAGGCGCAAATTCGTTATCAAGCTACCCATGATGATTTAACTGGTTTATATAACAGAATGGAAGTACAACGTTGCTTAACTAAAGCTATCCAAGCAACCACAGTAGAAAAAAAGACAGGTTATGTGCTATCCATTAATTTAATGAATTTCAAAAGTATTAATGATGCAATTGGTTATCATGTTGGCGATAAAGTATTACGACAAGTAGCGGATAGAATTAAAAACTCTACGGACAAAGAGACCACTATTGCGATCTTTAATGGTCATGAATTTATTTTAATTATTGACCATTTACCAGCAAACAAGATGAAAGCACAACTTATCATTGGCGATATTATCGCTGAAATCATTCATACCATTGAACACCCTTTTGAGCTGGCAGAAGGGAACTTCTCTTTATCTTGTTTTATTGGTTATGAACGATTTACCGATAACAGTAAAACAGCTCAAGATATTATTAAAAATGCCAGCATCGCGATGTATGAAGCATTTAAAAAGTCCAAAGATAAAGCCCTCGCTTATAAATTAATTATGTCAGAACAACTTAACCAACATATACGTTATACCAAGGAGATTAAACAAGCCTTAATCAATAATGACTTTGAATTACATTACCAGCCACAATTCGATCATCTATATAACATGATAGGTGCAGAGGCATTGTTAAGATGGAATCATCCAACACGAGGTTATGAGTCGCCCGCAGTTTACATCCCTATTGCTGAAGAAAGTGATTTAATTATTGAAATAGGCAACTATGTATTAGAGCAAGCATGCCGAGATATAAAACGTTTAAGACAACGTGTTTTACCTACTTATTTCGAACAAATCTCCATCAATGTGAGCGCTAAACAACTTGCTAAACGAGACTTTGTAAACAACGTAATCGCCATGGTTAACAAATATCAAATCCCCGCTTCTTCGTTAAAAATAGAAATAACAGAAAGTATTATGATGGGGAATTTAGAGCGGTCTATTGATGGTTTAAATACCCTGTTAAAATTTGGCGTAACCTGTGCGATTGATGATTTTGGAACCGGTTATTCTTCGCTAGCCTACCTAAAACGTCTACCTGCTAGTTTACTTAAAATAGATCGCTCTTTTGTCACAGACATTCATTTAGATCAAAGTAATAAAGCTATCATTAGTATGATTATCCAACTTGCGAAAAGCGTTAATATGGAGGTTATTGCAGAGGGTGTCGAAACTGAAAAAGAAGTGAATTGTTTGATTGAATTAGGCTGTTATAAATTTCAAGGTTACTACTTTAGCCGCCCTATCACTTTTAACAAGTTACTCGAATACAGACATTAATAAAAAGCGATTAAGTTCCCCCCTAATCGCTTTATGATTTCACAATAGTTGAACGTTAACGATCAGAAATTTCAAACCTTTGTACAATGTCTTTAATCTCTTGACGCTCTAGCACATAATCAATACTACGTACCAATAAAGGCTTAGATAGTTCGTCTTTACTAATCACATCAATGACTTCATTTGAAAGGAAGGATTTATCCATTACCGATTCTTTTTGACCTGATAATAAAATAATAGGTGTATCTATATTCTTGATCTTCATTGCTTTCACAAAATCTTCTGCAGTGTTTGGACCTAACTGATAGTCCAATAAACATACATCTACATTCATACGCCCTGCTAACTCTATGGCTTCTTCTAGGGTTTTAGCTTCTACAATGGTATAAGAGCGCTCTTCAGACGCTTTGAAGTATCTTTGCACTCGTAAACGATCCACTGCATCATCATCCACCACCATCACTGTCACATGTTGATTAACTTCAATACGATGATGTAAGCGTTTCGAGCGATTAATTAACAGCGCTTTAAATTGCTCCTGTGCTTGCACCAACGCATTTTCCACAAACTTTAGCCTAGATATGTTAGTAATCGTAATAAGCACACCATGTTGTGCTGTTGCGCTCATATCATCACTAACCGCATAAGGCGCCATTCGTATTAAAGCAGTTTGTCCCGCTTTAGTGAGTATATCCTGCTCTACCACTTCTCCTTTAGTACTAACATTACCAATTTGAGTTAAGAAGTCGCTGTAATCTAACTCATGAGAAATATGATGAATTGGACGACCTATATCCGACGTTCGTAAATTAATGTAGTTAGTTGAATGTGGCGTGTATTTACGAATAGTTAAATTTTCATCAAGGAAAATAATACCTAAATCCGTAGAATTGATGACGTTATCTAAGTCCATATTCGCTTCTGTTAATTGCGATATTTTCTCTTGGTATTCACTGTTAACCGTATATAACTCTTCATTGACCGACTGTAGTTCTTCATTGGTACTTTGCAGCTCTTCGTTAGAAGACATTAGCTCTTCATTACCAGATTGCAGCTCTTCGTTGGTTGTTTCCAACTCTTCGATAGTCACTTGTAGATGCTCTTGTTTTTTAACCAGCTCTTGCTCCAAGTCATGAATGCGCTGTAAAGACTGCTCTCCACCATCAAAAGTGATTGATTTAGGTGACTTTCTAATAACATCACCTTGTTCGTGCACGATAAATTGTAAAATATACGAACGAGGAGAACTTTGATGATCACTTTGCTTGACCATAAACACAGCCAGGTCAATGAAGCTTGGCACACCATTTAAAGTACAAGCAACATCGCTATAAAAGACATCTTCTTGATTCTTTTCACTGCGGTATAATGCGGTAGAGACCGCAATAGCAAGATCGTCACAAATCATATCTTTGATATTTAGACTAACTTTCCCTCGCCCTAAACCTTTGGTATAAGGAGTCATATCACCATAAACATGGACAGCATCAAAACGCTCATTTAATACAACACAATCCGGAGCATAGTGATCAATTAAACGCTCCATCACCATATTATATTTATTATTACTCACCATTCTTGAAGAGTGTATATTGGTAGAGGAGTTGGCCGATATCACTGATGTGGCTACATTATGTTTCAGTGATGCTGGTTCTTTTGCAGGTAAACGCGCCGCACTCACTTTTTGGAAAATACGCGTTCGCTCATCAACCGTATCAAAGTGAACAGCCATATCGCCTAACGATTCAGAATTGCCTAAAAATAAATACCCATATTGCTGTAGAGCAAAATAGAATGATAAAAACACTTTCTGTTGTGCATTTTGCTGGAAATAAATTAACGTATTTCTACAGCTAAGCAGGTTAATATTTGAAAATGGAGGATCTTCAATCATATTCTGTTGGGCAAATATAACCATCTTACGTAGCTTAGCAGATACAACATAAGCATTGCCCGTAGGTTCAAAATAACGATTTAATCGACTCTTAGAGATATCTTGTACTATTTCAGCAGCGTAAACACCTGTGCTAGCTTCCGCTATCGCATCTTCATCCACATCCGTTGCAAAAATTTTAACTTGACGATCAATTTTATACTTCTCTTTTGCTTCATCAAACAAGATAGCAATAGAATAAGCCTCTTCACCTGACGAACAACCGGCTATCCATACACGAATAGGGTCTTTACCATTCCCCGAAGTTAATACCTTATGTACTGCCACTGATGTTAATTTATCAAAGGCTTCATCATCACGGAAAAAGTGCGTTACATTGATCAACAACTCTTTACTTAAAATAGACACTTCTCTTGGAGAGTCAGTCAATAATCGTAAATAAGCATCTAGTGTTTTTAACTGGTTAATCCCCAGGCGACGCTCGATACGGCGAGATACTGTAGAGGGTTTATATTGCGCAAAGTTAATTGAAGATTGCTTTTTTAATATATCGAAAATGTCTTCTAATACCTTACTGTCAGCATCAGAGGCAGTAAAAGAACTCACAGGCGCATCACCTTTAATCGATGGGTGGTTAATAAAATCTACTAGGCTTTTACCCATTTCGCTTGGTAACAATACCATATCGGCCAACCCCGTTTGATAGGCATTGGTTGGCATTCCATCAAATTTTGCAGAGTCAGTTTTTTGTACAACGACTAGTCCACCGGCTTCTTTCATAGCGCGAATACCACGAGTTCCATCAGTACCTGTACCGGATAAGATAATTCCAATCCCTTTATGTTGCTGATCTTCAGCTAAAGATCGTAAAAATACATCAATAGATAAACACGGTAACCGGTCTGGCATCTGATCTGATAATAGAAGTTTACCTTCAGTTATCAACATATTCTTACGAGGTGGCATCAGATAAATAGCATTGGCTTCGATATCAATACTATCGGAAACTTCGTAAATAGGCATATCCGTGTATTTTTTTAACAATTCAGACATCATACTTTTATAGTCAGGCGAAAGGTGCTGTACAACAATATACGTGGCACCTGTATCAGATGGGAGATGACCAAAGAACTCCTGTAGCGCTTCTAAACCACCAGCTGAAGTACCGATACCCACGACATGTGAAGGTGTTTTATGTTGTGTATTTTTAGATCTAATCACATGCATCTCGCTATCTATAATAGTATAGTTATATAACTTATTGTTAAAATTAAGAGTTAATATTAATTTTTAATGTTTCGATACTTTGTATTGTTTTAATAATTCACAAGCATTACTTTGTGCTAAAGGTTTATGAAAATAGTAGCCTTGATGACACAAGCAACCTTGCGCAATTAACCAATCTTTGGTTTCAATATCCTCGACGCCTTCTGCGACTAAACCTAATTCAAGCATTTTACCTAGGCCTATAATCGCTAAAACTATTTTTTCAGCTTCATTGTCTCGAAGAATATCCATTACAAAGCTTTTATCTATTTTGATGTAATTTAATGGCATTTGACGTAATAAACCCAAAGACGAGTAACCCGTCCCAAAATCATCAAGGGCAATTAAAAACCCAGCTTCTTTTAGCTTTCTTAAATTCTCTCCAGCAATCGTAGGGTCTTGTATAAAAGCAGTTTCTGTTACTTCCAATGTAAACCAGCTTGGATCTATTTTTTCTTTTTTAAACAATGCAATAACTGAGTCAGAAAATTCAACAAGGTGGAGTTGTTTAACAGATAAATTCAGGCTTATTTTTTGTGGGTGAACCAATAAATCTTGTTCTATCCACGATTTAACTTGCACAATAACCTGGTAAAATAACCATTCAGAGAAAGCTTGAATTAGCCCATTCTCTTCCATTGCCAAAATAAAAATATCAGGACTGATTACCCCTAACTCGGCATTTGACCAACGAGCTAACACTTCAAAGCCCATAATATTTTTTGTCTGGGCTTGCATTAAAGGTTGTAATACAAAAGAAAATCCAGATTGTGTTAAGTTATTCAAGTCTGTAGTCAAATAATTTAATAACGATAAATCCTTCTCAAAACCAGCTTCATAAAAACAAAATTGGTTTCGCCCTGCATCTTTTGCTTCATATAATGCTAAATCAGCCTTTCTTAGAATATCGCTGGGTTGCACATTATGCTCTGTCGCAATGGCCACCCCAACACTGCAAGAGAGAACCATAGACTTACCTTCGATCTTGAAAGGTAAGTTGACTGCACTCACTATTTTATTAGCAATAGGAGCAATAACACTTTCTGTCATCAGGTCAGTGAAAATAATAGCAAATTCATCTCCCCCTAAACGTGCAATGGAATCCTCATCTCGAACCACCGACTTTAAACGTTTAGCTACCTCTTGAATGACTAAATCACCTACATGGTGCCCCAATGTATCGTTAATATTTTTAAATCGATCTAAGTCTAAAAACATTAACGCACTAATACCGTGACGTGGGACTCGAGCCAGAGCAAATGTTAATCTATCTGTAAAAAAGGCGCGATTAGATAGCCCAGTTAAGTGATCATAATTAGCCATTTTCTGTAGTTTTTTTGAGTGCGTTCGCTCTGCCGATATATCCATCATAGTAAAAATGAAACCAGTCACCTCAAAGCGATCATTAAACAACCCAACAACATTAATAGACACCCATAAATTACGTTCTACTAGCGATACCAATTCAATTTCGCCTTTATAATTATTAGAGTGAGAAATCGATCGTATAATCTCTAATTGGAGTTCGTTAGCGTTAAGGTTATTAATAGATGAAAGCCAGCCTTGTTCTAATGATTGCTCCTCATTCTGTCCAGTATATTTAGCCCAAGTTTGATTGGAGTATGAACAATTAAAGTTTTTATCTGTTTGCAAAATAGCCATGGGAACAACACTAGTTAAGGCATTGAACCTTTGCACACTGGCATTATAAATTTCTTGATTAATGCTCACTTCCGTTTTTTCATTGATCATTAATCCAAAACAGTGACTATTTAAATAATTTACATCAAAGAGATGAATATCAACATGAATGGACTGATGTTCATTTAAAACCAATTTTACATTTGACCACTGTTGTTTTTCTAAGTGGCCTAAGAAAAAGAATTTAGTGATAACAGTTAATAAACGAAAAGCAATACTTGGTAATGTTCTATTAACTAACTTTTCAATAGACGGCCAACCGCGTTCTAGATTTGAGTTAAAAAGGCTTTGAGCTGCAAGGTTGGATTTTAATACTTTAAACTCATCATTAAAAATAAACGCTGGGTGAAAGGTATTTGTTAATAAAGATTCTAAGATAAGCTTGCTTTGGTTATCAGATGAAGTATTGAGTTTATTTTCAACAAGCCCAGATGGAGATAGCGTTAAGCGTTTTTTTTGATTTTTTAAAAGTGTAATAGTCGCTAATAGAAATGGATTTACATCAATTAATTTTTGGGAATGAAAAGACAACGCTATATTCACTAACACGATAATAGCGTAAATATTTTCACTTTCACCGATTGGGATATAACGTAAATTATCAATGTACTTATTACTCAATAACCCATCATCAACTTGATCTATTGCCTTATCGTAGAAATAAGGAGTGACCATACAGTCTTTATCCATAAAGTAATCAGTTAAGTCTTTGGTTAGCTGGTTTTTAATGGGCTCAAACAGCATATCAGGTGCAATCACAACCCGAGATTCTAGATTAACATTATGTGTATTCAATTCATCATCAACTAAAAAACCTAGGGCATAATCTGATTGATTAATCCTAGCTAATTTTTCTACACAATGTTCCAAAATGTCATTATTGGATTTTGTAATTTGCTGTAATTTCAAAAAAACCTCTTCCTAGTTGAGTATTTTTTTATTATTCGAGATAAAACGCTGTCATTTATAAAAACAATGTTCCCCATCATTATTTGGGCAACATCACTACTCGCCAATAACAATCTAATAATTTAATGACTTTATCAAAACCAGCCTTCACATCAGATTTAACAATATAACCTGCTATATTCTCATTGTAAGCAGCTACCACATCTTGATCCGCAGAAGATGTGGTCAAGACAAAAATAATAGAGTCTTTTAACCTATCATCTTGACGGATATGTTTTAAAAACTCTACCCCCCCCATAATCGGCATATTTAAATCTAATAGTATAATGTAGGGGCGAACTAAAGCAGCTGGCTCTCTTAAAATTGCTAATGCATCCACTCCATTTTTTGCTCGAGTAATAGGGTTAGCTAATTTTAATTTTTTAAAGCCTCTCTCTACCGCTTTAGCATCAATGTCATCATCTTCTACCAACAAAATGCTTACTTCACTATATTCCATACATGCTCACTTTATATTTAAATCAAAAATTATTTATCTGAAACGTTTTTAGGCCAAGTGAAATAAAAAGTGCAGCCTTCACCCTCACTAGACTCAATTTCTACCCGTCCGTTGTAATGCTCAACTATTTTTTTAATTAACGCTAACCCCATGCCACTTCCTTCCGTTTCATCTCGTGGTTTGAGTGTTTTGAACATTTTAAAAATTTCTTCTTGGTATTTAACAGAGATACCAGGCCCATCATCTGTAACACTAAACTGGTAAAAATCACCTTCATCCGCACAATTAACACTAATCGAGCCCAACTCTTTATGATGATGCTTAATCGCATTATTCAATAGGTTACGTATTACTTGCTCAAAAGGAGCTCTAAACGTAGAGAAGATAGGTAACTCCCCCTCAATATTTAAAGAAAAACTATTCAAAGGTGAAACTAATACAAATAGGTCATTTACTAATACATTACTATCAATTTCAGAGATACTATCTGACCGATGATTAACTTGAGAATACTCTAGTAAGTCATTTAACAGACTTTCTAAGCGCCCGATCCGATTTCTCATCATTTTAAGGTGATCTGGGATCTCTTCTAAGTTCCCCTCTTCAATGTCCTCGATTACCCAAGTGGCTAACTGGTCGATGCCTCGTAATGGAGCTTTTAGATCATGTGATGCCACATAAGCAAATTCATCTAACTCTTTATTTGATCTAGCTAACTCTTCTGCATATGTTTGCGCATTAAGCTTTGCTTGTTCAGCCTCTTTCATTAATCGAGAAAGTAAAACTCGTTGTTTTTCCAAAATATCTACATTTTCTTTAAGTTGCGAATTTTTATCCGCTAAAGACTGAGTACGTTGTGTTACTTTTTTCTCTAAACTACTATTTTGACTTTTTAGTTCTTCACTCAGGAGAGTAATACTTCTCGCTCGCTCAATGGAAACAAGCAATGCGTAGATAGCAATACCAAGTAATAGACTAATCGTAATACCTCCAGCTAAAACCCACTTAATAACAGGAGGAGACTCAAGACTTTCTATCAATTGTTGATTTAATGAAACATGCAACTGCCATTGACGTTCAGGTACCTTTAAATCATAGCTAAAAAAGTGAGAAGTTGTATCCATTCCATATAACAAGTCCACATGGTTAACATCAACATCTAGCAAAGTGAGCTCAAGCCCTTTTATATCTGCATATTTTTTAGCGCTTTCCATCAAAACATCGATTTTAAAAACACCCGTCACATACCCGCGCAATGCACTTATGCGTTGTTCGATAGTGTCGGTTGCTAAACCTTTGTTATAAACAGGTGCAATAATTAATGCCCCAATCAAACTTCCCGCTTCTCGTACTAAATTGATTTTACCGGTAGTCGACATCATGCCACTATTTCTAGCAAACTCTAATGAATTACGACGAACCTCATTACTGCTTAAATCGTAACCCAATGCTTTTTTGTTTGATTGAATTGAACTGAAATAAGTTACTGGGGTATATTCATCTTTATCAGGACTGACAATTAACTGACCATTCTCGTCTCGTTGCACAATATTAAAGCCAGGATATTCAGCTCTTAATCGCGCTAGATATTCACTTTTTTGTTCTGATTTAATTAAAGGAACCCAACTTAGAGCTTGAATGTAATTACGACTTTTTATATCTAAAATTTCCATGTAACGATTAAATTCAAGTTGTGATATTCCACCTTTACCCACACTATAAAATGCTTGTAAACCACGCAAATCATTAAGGGATTTATCGATAGAGTCTTGAAGGTAGTTTGAAACTTGCTTTGCAGTGTTCTCTATTTTTAAAGCGCTTTCTGACTTTAATTGACTAGCTACTTTCAAAGAAACTGAATAAGTACTTAAGATACCGAATACACTTATAACGACAGAAACCGCAAGTGACTTAATAGATATTTTTTTCAATGAAAAATCCTTTAAAAAGTAGGAGTACATGTAAAAATTCAAGGTGAACTTAATAGCAAAACATTATGGAGATTTTAGTTTATTAGAAAATGAGCTCATATTGACTAATCAATAAAAAGTATAGCACTAAAAACAGTTACCTATTTTAAAGTACAACCGAAACTTCCCCTTTTATTTATATCTTCCTTTTTATTCGATCTTGATACCATAATTTAACTTTCCTACATCAACCTAACGCACAAATATAGAGCGAATCGCACTATCATGTAGCAAAAATAACTAGATTAAATACCCAACAAAAAACTAACCATATGGTAAGTAAATGGTTTTAGCCTTTTCTTAGGTTGGCACGTTGGTTGCAATACCTTCAATACAGCAATGTATTAGCAACCAATAAATGCATAGAGAAATAACAAGATATCGCTAATACCAATAGACCGAAATTAAATAACAACGCATTAAGAAAGGGAAATATCATGAAGGCATTAATAATAGGCGCAGGTATTGGCGGTATTTCAGCAGCAGTATCACTCAAGCAGCAAGGCATTGAATGCGAAGTATTTGAAGCAGTAAAAGAGATAAAACCAGTCGGAGCAGCCATTTCGGTTTGGTGCAACGGAGTGAAATGTATGAATCACCTCGGCATGGGGCATATTATGGATAAACTAGGTGGTCCGATGCTCAATATGGCCTATCAAGATGGTAAAACCGCAGCAATAATGACACAGTTTAGTCTAGTTCCGTTAATTGAAGAAGTTGGGGAGCGACCATGTCCTGTGTCACGTGCAGATTTACAATCAATGATGATTGATCATTGGGGTAAAGAGAAAATTCAATTTGATAAACGTATTGAACGTGTAGAGCAAGATGAGCAAGGTGTGACGGCTTATTTCACCGATGGTAGTCGCGCACAAGGTGACTTTATGATTGCAGCTGATGGTGCTAACTCTGTAGCGCGATCATTTGTCCTCGGTCATTCTGTCGAAAAACGTTATGCAGGTTATGTAAACTGGAACGGTTTAATTGATGTTGATACATCAATAGCACCAGCAGATCAGTGGACAACCTTCGTTGCCGACGGGAAACGCATCTCCCTAATGCCTATTTCGGATAACCGTTTCTATTTCTTTTTTGATGTACCACTACCATTAGGTTTAGCCGAAGATCGAAGTACCGTAAAAGACGATCTTAGCGGATACTTCTCAGACTGGGCTGAGCCAGTACAAAAACTTATTCAAGCCATTGACCCATCTACGACTAATCGCATTGAGATTCACGATGCTGAACCATTCACTACCTATGTTGATCGACGTATTGCTCTATTAGGGGACTCTGCTCACCCTACGACACCAGATATTGGTCAAGGAGGTTGTTCTGCAATGGAGGATGCAGTTGTACTCGGTCAAGCTTTTACAGAAACAAAAGATATCCACACTGCGCTGTTAGATTATCAATCTAAACGTAATCAACGTGCGAAAGATCTAGTACTCAAAGCCCGTAAACGCTGCGATGTAACACATGGTGTTGATATGGAAGTGACTCAAGCGTGGTACCAAGATCTTAAAAAAGAGACTGGTGAAAATATAATGGCAGGTTTAAAAGAGACGATCATCAGTGGCCCTTTGGGCTAAAAAATCGATCCCGCATTACGATTTAATATTAAATTTCATCATTTAACCAATAAGTATGCTGATATTGACTAACAGGTATTCAAGAACCTGTTTTTCAGCATACCCACCCTTAACTAATGCAAACTAATAAAGCCTTTATCGGCGATTAATTTCAGTTAGATATAGTGACTATAAGCAACTATAAAACCCGTGTATTATCGTCTTATCATTTATATTTATAAAATCGATTCACCTATAGGGAAAACAATGAGGAAAAGCAATAAAGGCAGAATAAGAGCCGAAAAGACACAAATAATATTACAAGCAGCTGAAACTGAATTTGTTAAACATGGTTACAAAGGTACGAGCATTCAGGCAATTTCAGACGCAGCAGGATTGCCTAAAGCTAATCTATTATATTATTTCCCTAGCAAAGAAAAATTGTACGACGCACTACTAAAAAACATTATATCTATTTGGAACCAAGCCTTTACCGAGATTACCGAAGAAGATGATCCAGCCAAAACACTTGAGCAGTATATACACAGCAAAGTGGAACAAGCGATTCATTACCCTAATGCATCAAAAATATTTGCAGCTGAAATCATCCAAGGAGCTCCCAACCTAAACGAGTACCTACGTACAGAAACTCGCACTTGGTTAAAAGACAGCTGCAAAATAATAGACAGCTGGATTGCACAGGGAAAGATGAAAAAAGTAGATCCTGAAAAGCTAATCTTTTTAATTTGGTCCAGCACACAACATTATGCCACTTACCAAGCTGAGTTATTGCTCATTACAGACAAACCAGAATATCTACAAAAAGATATTACCCAAATTAGTACATTTTTATGCGAGATGGTGCTATCGGGTTGTGGCCTAACAGCGAGTAAATAAACAACAGTATGAAGTAGGCTCACTTGTAGAGAGCAAAACGATACAGCACCGTTATATACGTAATCACCTTGGGCAAGACTCTGAAAAAATATAAATAGTGAGAATAAAAAATAAGAGCCATTTTATAATAGGCAAAAAAAAACCCTCTAATCGCTTAGAGGGTTTAAATAGTTACTCAGTAAAATTAACGTTCTACAGCAACTTTACGCGTTTCATTGATGTTGATTTCAATGCGACGGTTCATTTTATGTGCTTCAGCAGTGTTACTTGAATCGATCAAGTTTGTTTCACCGTGACCAACAGGTGTTACACGTGAAGAATCAATACCGTATTCAGATGTTAATAAGTTAGCAACTGCAGCGGCACGTTTTTCAGATAACTGTTGGTTGTAGCTTGCTTTACCTAATACTGAAGTGTAACCATCAACTGTAATGTCTACGTGTGGGTACTGTTTAAGGAAAGCAGCAACGTCTGATAATTCAGAGTAGTACTCTGGTTTTACAACAGCTTTGTTGTTATCAAAGTTAACAGCTAAACGGTAAGAAAGTCTTTCTTGCTCAAATACAGTACAACCTACTTCATCTACTTTATCTGTAGTTGGTGTAGCAGGACATTGGTCAACACCATCAGCAACACCGTCTTTATCTGTATCAACAACTACTGGTGCAACATACGGTGCTGGCTCTGGTTTAACAGCCACTACTTTATCGTTAGTGCTGAAGAAGTAAACTAAACCAACTTGTGCAATTGCATCAGTTTGCTTATCTTCAAATTGGTAGTTTGCTTTACCTTCTAAGTAACCAGCGAACTGGTCAGTGAAGTATTGACGGTAACCTAGACCTGCATTAACAGCAGCTTCTGTGTCTGTATTAAAATCAAATGCGTTAACACCACCAAGTACGTAAATGTTTTGCTCTGTTGGGAAGTACAATGCATCTAAGTTGTATTTGTTAATACCTTGAATGTTATCGCCTTCATGAAGTTCTGCAGCGAAACGAGTGTAAGATAAACGAAGCTCTACAGGTGCAGATAGACGGTAACCTAACTCAACACCAATACCACCTGAACGTGTAAATTGATTGTCTGAAGGGTCTAGACGGTCATTATCGGCTTTCATGTATGCACCATGAATACCACCGTAGTAATTACCTACTAAAGTGTCAGCGTCTGGTTGTTCTGCAGCATTAACAGCGTTGAATTGAGTAAGTAAAAGCGTGCTAACAAGAAGAGAGGTTTTATGTTTCATCATTTCTATATCCATTTGATTAGTTAATTGTCCGATAAAGCATTTAAATATTTAATTAAATGTGATTATAAGCACAACAAAAAAATAAAAAATTTAGCAAAAAATATCATGTTAAAAATTTGTTTGCAAATTAAATATCTGGGAAGGCTAAATAAATAACACTTCTCAAAGGTCCTTTAAAACTGTTCTATATACCCAGTTATTTTACAAGAGCAGGTAAAGAAATACTCCTTTATAAAATAAAAAATATATTAATAAAACAAACCAACAATAACCAATAAGAGGTAAAAATAGTTACTCGTTTTTGCCTTAAAATAGCATAACAAACAAAAACATAGCTCTCTGACCAAGCAGCGTTTCATAAGAACAATCTATTATAAAAGTAAAGTCTTTAAAGTCATAACACTTTATATAATATTTGAACTACTTTGAGCAGTATAAGCCGCCCCAAAAGAATACGTACCAACCATGTATTTAGATCACTATTATTTACACAATTAATATAAATATGATTTACTTCTATAATACATATCAAAACAATGGTTTATCATCATCGTTTGATATGTATATTCATAAACATATCAACAGCCCCTTTCATTTTTCAGACTGTTTTTGCATTTATACTCATCTAAATAATTAATATTTTTCTAATTTAAATAGGTCGGTACGCCTATCTTTCAAGTTTTTGACACTACCAAATTGATGGAGTTCCCTTAATAAATAAAGATCTACATCTGCAATTAAAATCATTTCTGTATTTGGCGTTGCTTCGGCCTTGATACCATTAGCAGGAAAAGCAAAGTCACAAGGCGTAAAGACAGCTGATTGGGCATACTGAATATCCATATTATGAACTTTAGGTAAGTTCCCGACACCACCAGCAATAGCGACATAACATTCATTTTCAATAGCACGAGCTTGTGAGCAAGCTCTAACGCGAGAATAACCATTTTGTGTATCAGTTAAAAAAGGCACAAACAGAATATCCATTCCTTCATCAGCTAAAATACGACTTAATTCAGGAAACTCTGAGTCATAACACACTAATATACCAATTTTGCCACAGTCGGTATCAAAGGCTTTCAAGTGGTGCCCGCCTTCCATTCCCCACACTTTCGTTTCATCAGGAGTAACATGCAGTTTTTCGAAACGCTCTTTGGTGCCATCTCGACGACATAAATACCCAACATTATAAAGCCGATCATCTACTATCTCAGGCATACTGCCAGTGATAATATTAATATTGTAGCTAATCGCTAAATCAGTAAATTTTTGTACAATAGTGTCTGTATATTTAGCTAACTCACGAATTGCTTGCGGTTCACTAATATGGTTATTCTCAGCCATTAACGGAGCATTAAAAAATTCAGGGAAAAGTGCAAAGTCAGAATGATAACTTGCAACGGCGTCAACAAAATATTCAGCTTGCTCCATTAATTCATCAAAATCTTTGTAAGGACGCATTTGCCATTGAATTAACCCAAGACGGACTAATTTTTTAGTTGGAATAGTTTGTTTATTCGGTTTTTCATAATAAATATTGCTCCACTTCAACAATACTGCGTAATCATTCGAGCCTTTATCACCTTCCAAGTAACCTTTAATAATTCTGGCAGGGTAAAAGTCATTAGATATCTGAAAATTTAATACAGGATCATGTATCTCTTTACGTTTTACTTTATCTATATATTCCTTTGGCGATATTTGCTCTGAATATTTATGATAATTAGGTATTCGACCACCAAAAGTAATGCCTTTCAGATTTGCTCTTTCACAGAGCTCTTTTCGATAATCATATAAACGTCTGCCGAGTCTCAATCCTCTAAACTCAGGTTTAATAAAAACATCCACACCATATAAAGTATCACCATAACTGCGATGAGTATTGAAGGTATCGTTACCAGTGATTTCGTTATATGTATGGCTATCATCGAAAGCGGCATAATCCACTTTAATAGACAGTGCACACCCAGCAATCTGTTCATTAACTTTAATAACCACTTGTCCTTCAGGAAACTTATCAATTAAAAATTTAATTTGATGCTCTTCTCGGTAGGGATCATCTAATGTGGTATAAGCCTCAATCATAATCTGTTTCAACTCTTGATAATCATCAAGGCTCAATAATGACAATTCAATATTTTCTATATTTTGCATGGTAAGACCTACTTGAATATAAATACTTGATTCGAATTTGCTCAACTAACATATACAGAGCATTTTTTGTAACCTAAATCGACTGATAAACTTCAATATACTATTGAAATACATTAATAAAAACACCTTTATACACTCCATTGAAACTCAGCACTGACGTTTAAATAAACAAATAGAATTGCCCTCAAATAGTGCAACGATCGCACCAGATTAATATAAATTGATAACAATATTTTTTATTTAACTCACGTAAAGAAACTAAGTTAATGTTTTAAAAGATCTTTTAAAAATACAAACTAAATGGCACAATCGTTGCACAATTACACCGAATAGTTTCAATCGTTTCATTTTATAAAACATGGAGATAAAAGATGAAATTTTTAAAGGTTCTATCAAGTGTGGTTTTATCAACAACGTTGCTTTTTTCTGCTCAATCAGTGCAAGCAGATAAATTAGCAGACATTAAACAAGCATCGGTGCTAAAAGTTGCAGTACCTCAAGACTTTCCGCCTTTTGGGTCTGTTGGAACGGATTTACAACCTCAAGGTTACGATATTGATATGGCCAAATATTTAGCCAAAGAACTGGGTGTTAAGTTAGAGCTCATTCCAGTAACTAGTGCAAACCGTATCCCTTATCTACAAACAGGCAAAGTAGATTTAGTTATCTCAAGCATGGGGAAAAACCCAGCTCGAGAAAAAGTAGTAGACTTTAGTGAAGCCTATGCACCATTTTTCCTAGGGGTATTTGGAACAGAGTCAGAAGATGTAACCGATGCTGCAGGTTTAGCGGATAAAACAGTGGGTGTAACACGCGGGTCTGTTGAAGATTTAGAATTAAGTAAACTAGTCCCTGATAGTACTACAATTAAACGTTTTGAAGATAACAATAGTACATTATCAGCATTTTTATCTGGCCAAGTTAGCTTAATTGCCACGGGTAACTTAGTCGTGACTGAAATTGCAACTCGCTACCCAGATAAAGCGCCTGAGACTAAGTTCTTGCTTCATAACTCACCATGTTATGTAGGTGTAATGAAAGGTGAGAATGAGCTATTGACTGAAGTTAATCGATTAATTCAAGCCGCAAAACAAAATGATGTCTTAGAAGACTTATCGCAAAAGTGGTTAAAAGCACCTTTCCCTGCAGATTTAAAGTCATAGGTTACACATAATTATGAGCTACCAACTTGATTTTCCAAGTTTAGTTCCTTTCCTGCCGCAATTTGCGGCAGGGTTATGGACAACAATAGAATTAACTGTGATTTCCACTTTAGGTGGATTGCTACTCGGAACTGTATGTGCTCAAGGTCGTATCAGTAAAGATACTTGGTTAAGAACCATCTGTTCTTGTTATGTAGAGGTCATCCGAAATACCCCCTTTATCGTACAACTATTTTTTATCTTTTTTGGGCTACCCGCTTTAGGTTTTAAATTATCTGCTTGGGAAGCTGGCGTGATTGCCATGGTGATTAATCTAGGGGCTTATAGTACAGAAATAATTAGAGCCGGTATTGATGCAGCTCCGAAAGGGCAATGGGAGGCAGGACAGACATTAGGATTAACTCGACGTCAGGTTTTTTGGCATATTATTTTACCGCCAGCTTATCAACGAGTTTACCCAGCAATTGCCAGTCAATGCATCATCGTTATGCTAGGTTCTTCGGTCGTATCTCAAATTTCCGTAGAAGAGTTAACCTTCTCAGCAAACTTTATCCAGTCTCGAACTTTTTTAAGCTTTGAGTCTTATATAGTGGCTGCATTAGTTTATCTATTACTAGCTATTTTAATGCGTCAAGCTTTTGCATTAGTAAAACGCTGTACTTTCAAAAACCCATCTTTATAGGAGGACTCTAAAATGATGCAATTTACAGATTGGGATATTTTAAGAAACCTTCTTTTAGCTGCTCGTTGGACAATTTTATTGTCATTATTGGCTTTTATAGGTGGAGGTCTATTCGGCTTACTGTTAACAATATTACGAAGTATGCGTAATACGCTTATTACCCGTTTAATCCAAGGTTACGTTGAAGTTTTTCAAGGTATACCTCTATTGATGCAATTATTTTTAACCTTCTTTGGATTCTCTTTAATTGGATTTGAAGTTGATGCTTGGACAGCTGCCGTAATTTCGCTGACGCTTTTTAGTAGTGCATTTTTCCATGACATTTGGCGAGGTTGTATCGAAGCTCTGCCAAAAGGTCAATGGGAAGCATGCCGTACATTAGGATTGAGCTACTTACAAACTATGCGTTATGTCATTGTTCCTCAAGCAATGCGTATGTCGATAGCACCTACGGTTGGTTTTTCCGTACAAATTGTAAAAGGAACGGCCCTAGCCTCTGTCATTGGTTTTGTAGAGTTAACTAAAGCAGGCACTATGATCAACAACGCTGTTTTTCAGCCATTTAAAGTCTTTGCTTTTGTGGCACTTTTATATTTTTTAATCTGTTTTCCACTGTCTTTATTAGCTCGTTATTTGGAGAAAAAAAATCATGTCGCTCGTTAGTCTAGATAAAGTTCATAAATATTATGGTGATAACCATGTTTTAAAAGGTGTAGACCTTAAAATAGAAGCGGGTGAAGTCGTCTCTATCATAGGAAGAAGTGGATCAGGTAAGAGCACCCTTCTTCGTTGTATGAATGGCTTAGAGCAATATCAAAAAGGTGGGGTAATCGTTGATAACCAATCTGTCGAAGATGATGAATATAAACTGCGCTTATTAAGCCGAAGTGTCGGAATGGTTTTTCAAAGCTTTAACCTATTTCCGCATATGACTGTTGGTCAAAATGTAATGCTTGCAACCAAGTTAGTATTAAAAAAATCTCCTTCAGAAAGTAAAAAGCTAGCTGAAGAGTTACTAGAAAAAGTCGGTTTATCAGATAAATTCTCCGCTTACCCAGGTAACTTATCTGGTGGGCAACAGCAACGAGTAGCCATCGCGCGATCTTTAGCTATGTCTCCTAAAGTTTTATTATGTGATGAAATTACATCTGCTTTAGATCCTGAATTGGTTGGAGAAGTATTAAAAGTATTGGAGCAATTAAAAGCAGAAGGTATGACACTCATTTTAGTCACACATGAAATGAATTTTGCTCGTGATGTAGGCGATCGAGTCGTATTCATGAATCAAGGCAAAGTATGGGAAACAGGTGCCAGTGATGAAATTTTCGCAAACCCACAAACGGAAGAACTAAAAAGCTTTCTTGCAGCTGTAAGGTAATCAATGACAAGTAATAGCCACTCTCTCACAGATCGTATTAATCGCCATTACGCGGAGTTAACACCAAATAGTCGTCGTTTAGCCGATTATTTGTTACTTAATCCAGAAAAAGTATTGATCATGTCTACGAATGAGATAGCAGAATCTTGCGCGGTCTCAAAAACCAGTGTTAGTCGTTTCATACGTCGCCTCGGTTATGCTGATCATTTGTCGTTACGTAATGAACTGTTAGAAGTACGAGAAAGTGGTGAGCCCGTTTTGACCGCAGTTCAAGAAGGCTGCGACTTTCATCAAGATATTCAAGGGTTACAACAATTAAAAAAGCAGTTAGAGAGTACTTCTTTACAACCTATTACCAAACAGCTGGCAAACGCACCACGCATCAAAATTATTGGTTATCGAAATAGCTATCCGTTAGCGATGCATTTTCGCCAACAACTAATGCAATGCAGAGGCCATGTAGAACTGTTACCAGTCCCTGGGCAAACCATAGGTGAAGACTTAGCTTCTATTGATGAAGATGACTTTGTAGTGGTAATAGGTATCCGTCGCCGTGTAAAGAAATTCGCTAAATTATTAGAACAATTGCAACACAATAAAGTATTACTGATCACTGATCAGTCAGGCCAAAAGTATGCCGGTAATGCAACGCATCTTTTAGTGTGCCACATGAATAATGAAACTCCCTTAGATAGCTATGCGGTTCCAAGCAGCTTAATCGCTCATCTAGTCAACAATACTTACCAACTTCTAAAAGGAAACGCTACTAAAGTAAGCAGTAAAATAAGTGCAAATTACTCCAAACTCGATGAATTAGAGTAATGATACTAACGAGAGTAGATAAGAGGCTTCGCTACAAGTCCTTTCATCATAGTAGTTGGTGTTATTAACATGATAAAAACAAGGTCGTTAAAATTAATATGAATATTATAAGTAAGCTTAAAAAAGAATGGTTTTTAGTTGGAATGGTGATTGCAATAGCGCTCGCAACCGTTACTGCCGAACTCGGCAAAAGCGGAGGTATCATCCATCTTGATAAATTAACAGGGATCGGTGTTGCTATCGTCTTCTTTTTACATGGTTTAGGGTTATCTCCTGCCGCGATTAAAGCAGGTATTAGTAACTGGCGTATGCACATCTACATTCAGGTAGCGACCTTCGTTGCTTACCCTTTATTGTGGGTGATTTTCGGAGATCTATTCTTAGCTTATATGCCAGCTGCACTGGCTTTTGGTTTTTGTTATCTCTTTGTTTTACCAAGCACAATATCTTCTTCGGTAGCAATGACAAGTGTAGGTAAAGGTAATGTCCCTGGTGCTATTTTTAATGCATCATTATCAAGTATATTAGGCATTTTTATTACCCCTCTTCTTATTCAATTATTCATGGGGTTTGAAGGTGTTGAATTAGATTTAATGGCTTCTATTATTTCCATCTCAAAATTATTACTTCTGCCTATGATTTTAGGCCAGTTAGCACGCCCTCTATTATTAAAATTTGCAGAAAAACATAAAGCAGTTGTTAATAAAGTCGATAAATATGTAATTTTATTAATTGTATATAACGCTTTCTGTGACTCAATCGTCAATGGTATTTGGAGCTCATTTTCATTAGAAATGCTGATCACCTCATTTGTATTATGTGTAGTGATTTTATTGATCATGGTTCACCTTATTCAATGGGGAGCTCGCCGCAGCAAGTTTGCATTAGCAGATGAAGTTGCAGCGGTCTTTTGTGGAACCAAAAAAACCTTGGCGGCTGGCATTCCAATGGCGACGGTTATTTTTGGAAGCGACCCTAAACTGGGCATGATCTTATTACCTATAATGCTATATCACCCAATTCAAATTTTTTACTGTGCAATGTTGGCCAGTCGTTATGCAGCACAAGCCGAGCCAGTAACTAATACATCGATTTAGAAGGAGCGGGATATGAGTAACAACACAACAAAAGATAACAGTGTTTATTGCCTACAAGGTCCTGAAAAACTGTCTGCAACAGGCTCCGGTTTATTGAATAATAAAAGCTTTGTCTTTAAAGATTTGTTCGATGTTACAGGGTTTGTTACTGGAGCAGGTAATCCAGCTTGGTTAAATAGCCATGAGCCTGCCAACAAAACGTCTCCTTTGATTGATAAGTTACTATCACAAGGGGCAAATTGTGTCGGCCGAGTACAAACCGATGAGCTTGCCTACAGTTTGAATGGACAAAACATTCACTATGGCACACCAACTAACCCCATCGCCCCAAACTGCCTACCAGGAGGTTCATCAAGCGGTAGTGCAGTCGCAGTCGCAAGGAAAGATGTAGACTTCTCAATCGGTACCGATACAGGTGGTTCAGTGCGTGTGCCAGCAAGTTATTGTGGTTTATTTGGGTTACGTCCAACATTGGGGAAACTAGATTTAAGCAATGCATTTACCTTATCTACAAGCTTTGACACCGCTGGTATCTTCAGCCGAGATTTAACACTGTTAAAAGCAGTATTTAAAACACTATCTGAAGATAACACAAGTGGAAAAGCCACAGCTCAGATTTACCTTGATGACACCTTAGCGAAGTCATTAAGCGAAACGCGTTTGAATAGTTTGCAAGCATGGTGTAAAGCATCATCGATCAAACTACTCGGTTGTAATTTATTAGGCGAGTTGGCGATGACTTTAGATGATCTCAGCCTTTTATTCCGAACGATTCAAGGCTATGAAATTATTCAAGAGCATGACCAATGGTTGGCTAAATATGGCGAGACTTTAGATCCTTCGATCCTATTAAGAGTCGATTGGGCACGAACCATCACCAGCGCAAAGTATGATCAAGCAAAAACTCAGCAACGAGACTTTACCAATAAAGTGACTGATCACTTAGAGCAACTTAATGGCTTATTTGTATTACCAACAACGCCTTCAGGTGCTCCTTCATTAACGCTCACTGGTGAAAAACTGGCAGATTACCGTTCACAACTGATGGGCTTAACCAGTATTGCAGGCTTAAGCGGTTTACCACAATTGCATTTACCAATGGCAGATTTAGATGAAGGCCCTTGCGGTTTCTCATTGATGGGTTTAGCTAATAGCGAAGCAGATTTGATTGCAACTGGCTTAGCACTTACCGAAGAGGAGGTTAACTAATGGCTTATCAAACTTCCTTTACCGCTCCACATCATAAAGCAGCCGCTGCAGGCCAAGCAATTCTCGATGCTGGCGGTACAGCCAGCGAAGCGATGGTCGCTGCGGCCGCAATGGTTTCTGTACAATATCCACATATGAACAGCATTGGTGGAGATGGCTTTTGGTTAATCAGTAAAACAGGCCAACACCCTGTGGCGATTGATGCCTGTGGTGCTGCTGCGCTCGATATCGACCTACAAAGCTATCGTCAACAAGCAGATGAATTACCAGAAAGTGGTGGTTCAGCGGCATTAACCATGGCAGGCACTATTTCAGGCTGGCAAGCCGCATTAGAGATTGACGGTGGTAGTTTACCGCTGAGCAAATTACTACAACCAGCAATCGATGCTGCACAACAAGGAATTGAAGTAACACAAAGCCTAGTTGATGCCAGTGAAAAAACACTAAATCGATTACAACAACTAGAGGCTTTTTCTGCGGTTTACTTAAAACAAGGTAAAACCCTTAAGGTTGGGGATATCATTACTAACCAACCTTTAGCCGATACTTTTACACGGTTAGCCGAGGCCGGACTGGATGATTTTTACCGCGGGCAATTAGCAGAACAAATGGCAGCTGAATTAGCATTAGCAGGCAGCCCAATTACGTTAGCGGATTTCAACCGACATCAAGCAAAAGTAACCACGCCATTAAGCGTTGAAATATCCAAAGGCCATTTATATAACTTAGATGCACCAACACAAGGGTTAGCCTCTTTATTGATTTTAGCTATTTATGATCGTTTAGCTGATCAAGTTAACACTGAAGTCGAGCATATTCATCTGCTTGTGGAAGCCACGAAACAAGCCTTTATTATCCGCGACCAACAAATTACCGATCCAGACTGCTTAACCCAACCGCTCCAAGAGTGGTTAAATGATTCAGTGATTCAGGAATGCGTTAATAATATTTCTCTAGAAAAAGCATTAGCTTGGCCACACATGGCAAAGCCTGGTGATACGGTTTGGATGGGTGCTTGTGACCAATACGGTACCATGGTGAGTTTCATACAAAGTATTTACTGGGAATTTGGTTCAGGTGTTGTATTACCTAGCTCAGGTATTACTTGGAACATTCGAGGTAAAAGTTTCACACTGGACGCTAGCCACCATAACGTATTAGCGCCCGGTAAAAAGCCTTTTCACACATTAAATCCAGCTTATGCAGAGCTAAGTGATGGCAGACGTATTGTCTATGGTTCAATGGGTGGTGAAGGCCAACCACAAACCCAAGCCTGCCTATTTAGTCGTTACCTTTATCAAGGTACCAGCTTATCTAGCTCAGTGGCTAAACCGCGTTGGTTATTAGGCCGCACTTGGGGCGACAGTACTAATAATCTACGTTTAGAGAACCAACTTTACAAACAATACGGTGCAACACTAAAAGCCTTAGGGCACGACGTAACAGCCGTCGCAGATAACAATGAATTAATGGGGCACGCTGGTGCCATTATGCTCAACAAACACGGTGAAGCGCAGGCAACTAGTGACCCGCGTAGTGATGGGCAAAGCTTACTTGGAGAAAATAATGACAACTAACACTTTATTTGAAACGCTAAACCCACCTGTACGTTTATTAATGGGGCCAGGTCCAATCAACGCATATCCACGCGTGCATCAAGCGATTTCATCAGCATTAATTGGTCAATATGATCCCGTAATGACAGGTTATATGAACCAAGTGCAATCCTTATATCGAGACGTGTTTGAAACACAAAACAAACAGACTATGTTAGTCGATGGTACTGCACGTGCAGGCATCGAAGCGGTATTAGTGTCAGTACTTAAACCTGGCGATAAAGTACTGATCCCCGTAATGGGACGCTTTGGTCACCTCTTGTGTGAAATTGCGCAACGTGTTGGTGCCGTGGTTAAAACCATTGATATCGAGTGGGGTGAAGTTTGCCCGCCAGAATTAGTAGAAAAAGCGATTAAAGAGTTTGGCCCAAAAATGTTAGCGACGGTACAAGGTGATACTTCAACCACCATGAACCAACCATTAGCAGAAATCGGCGAAATTTGTGACCGCTATGATGTGTTATTTTATTGTGATGCCACCGCTTCAATCGCAGGTAATGAACTCAAAATAGATGAGTGGAAATTAGATGCAGTATCAGCAGGATTACAAAAATGTTTGGGTGGACCATCAGGAAGCGCACCTATCACCTTAAGTGATAAATGTGCAGAAGTGATCACGCGCCGTAAACACATTGAAGCAGGTATCCGTGCAGAGCACCATACCGCTGGCAGTGATGCAATTATTCAATCTAACTATTTCGACCTGGCCATGATAATGGACTACTGGGGTCCTGAGCGTTTAAATCATCATACCGAAGCGACGAGCATGTTATATGCCGCGCGTGAATGTGCACGTATCTTCCTAGAAGAAGGTAGTGAAAATGTAGTTGCACGTCATAAGCAAGCAGGTGATGCAATGGCTAAAGGTTTACAAGCAATGGGATTAACCTTGTTTGGTAACCAAAATTATAAAATGAATAACGTAGTGGGTGTTTACATTCCTGAAGGATTAGATGGTGATAAAGTACGTCAAGAATTACTTCTGTGTTTTGGTATTGAAATCGGCACTTCATTTGGTCCCTTACATGGAAAAATTTGGCGTATAGGTACTATGGGCTTCAACGCAAGACAAGAGTGTGTACTTACTACACTTGCAGCATTAGAGTCAGTGTTACTAAAACATAAAGTAAAAATAAATCCAGGTCAGGCAGTGACCACTGCTATGCAACACTTTAGCGTCTAACGGTAGTAGGAGCATTTATGTCAATAAACAATACTCAGCAAAGTGCAGCAAAAATAATGCAATGGGCAGATAAATTAGCCAGTTTTAGTGCGATGCCAGACGGTTTATTAAGGGCTTATTTAACACTAGAGCATAAGTTAGCGCATCAACAACTAGCAGAGTGGATGGCGCAAGCAGGTCTAACGACTTGGGAAGACAGTGTTGGTAATCAATGGGGACGCAAAGTATCCCCTAACCCAACAATGCCAACTCTATTAATCGGTTCACACAGTGATACAGTAGCCAATGCTGGTAAATATGACGGTAACCTAGGTGTATTACTGGCACTTGAGGCAATGTATCAGCTACAAGGTGAAACATTGCCCTTCCATGTTGATATTGTTGCCTTTGCCGATGAGGAAGGTACTCGCTTTAATACCACCTTAATTGGCTCAAGTGCTGTCGCTGGATGTTTTCAACCTGATTGGTTGGCGATTGAGGATGCACAAGGCATTAGCATGGCACAAGCGATGCGCGATTTTGGTTTAGATCCAACCCTAGCAGGTAAAGATCAAAAAAATACAGAAGATACATTAGCGTATCTAGAAGTGCATATTGAACAAGGTCCTGTATTAGAAGATCAAGACTTACCTGTAGGTGTTGTGACCGGCATTGCTGGTGCCAAGCGTTACCAATTTAAGCTGAAAGGAATGGCAGGACACGCAGGTACAGTTCCTCTGGCACTACGTAAAGATGCAATGTCTGGTGCTGCTCAAATGATCTGTCATATTGAACAATTTGCCTTTGAAAACCAAATTGTAGCGACCGTGGGTCGCTGTGAAGTATTTCCTGCAGCAGTGAACGTTATTGCTGGCGAAGTGCACTTCACAGTGGATATTCGTAGTCAATCTCAAGCTACCTTAGAGCGTTGTTGTGAGCAACTATTAAAAGACCTAGCCCATATATCTGAACAGCGTCAATTACAGTTAAGCCATGAAAAACTCTACGAAGCGGAAGCAGTGTTATGTGATGACTTATTGCAAAAGCAATGGGGAGAAATAGTGAAGCTTCGCACGCAAAAAGTACCGTGTTTTCTTGCTAGTGGTGCAGGTCATGATGCCATGGTAATGACTAATATTACCAACATTGCTATGTTATTTGTGCGCTGTGAAAAAGGTATTAGCCATAATCCAAGAGAGCAAGTGATTGAATCCGATGTTGCAGTCGCTTTGGACTGTTTAACAGATATGATCAAAAAACTTGCGGGATAACAAGTAGAGCCCATTATAAAAAAGGCGCTTAAATATTTTATTTAAGCGCCTTTTATTTAGTATAAAAATGAACATAGCTTATTCAGGGCAAGGATGATTTTCAATCCAGTGTTGTGCTATTTCATCACGGCGTGCAATCCACACATCATCATGGGATTGAACATAATCTAAGAATTTTTTCAGTGCCAGAAAACGACCCGGTTTGCCAATTACTCGGCAATGTAAACCTATCGACATCATTTTTGGTTTCTCATTACCTTCTGCGTATAAACAGTCAAAGCTATCTTTCAAATATTGAAAGAACTCCTCCCCATGGCTAAAGCCGTAAGGTGATGAGAAACGCATATCATTATTATCAAGTGTATATGGGATCACTAAATGAGGGCGTGTTGTTTTCGCACCTTCAGAGCTAGGTACCTGCATCCAAAATGGTAAATCATCACCGTAATAATCAGAGTCGTAAAGCAGCCCTTGTTGCTCTGCTACTAACCCACGAGTGTTTGGTGAGTCACGTCCTGTATACCAACCTAATGGACGCTGACCGGTCAAATTTTCAATAATATCTAAGGCTTGTGTCATATGCTCACGCTCTTCTCCGATAGGCATATGTTGGTAATGAATCCATTTCAAACCATGACAGGCAATCTCATGGCCATCTTCCATAATTGCTTGGGTTACATCAGGATTACGTTGTAATGCAGTAGCAATACCAAAGATAGTTAACGGTAAGTCACGTGCTTTAAATTCATTTAAAATTCTCCATACGCCTGCTCTTGAACCATATTCATATAAAGACTCCATGCTCATATGGCGTTCAGGATAAGCTTCTGCACCGGCGATTTCAGATAGAAACGTTTCCGAATGAGTATCACCATGTAACACGCAGTTTTCGCCACCCTCTTCAAAATTTAAAACAAACTGCACTGCAATTTTTGCTTTATTTGGCCAATTTGCATCGGGCACATCATGTCTACCGTAGCCTCTATAATCGCGAGGATTATCTTTACTCATCTTAACGCTCCTTTGTTTTTATTTTATTACTATTCCAATGTTCATAACGACCACCAAAAGTCTTCTTTAAAGGTGAACCATACTGCCCTATCTTGCAGGTTTTTAAACCTAGTTGATGTAATGACTCCGCCAATTTAACTGCAGCGCAAACACCATCAATAATCGGGACCTTAAGATCTGCCGATAATTTATCGGTTAAATCAGACATGCCAGCACACCCTAAAACTAATGCTTCAGCGCCGTCTTCCAATAATGCTTTTTCACATTCAGCTTTTAACTCACGATAAACATCATCTCCAATATTTTCAAGGTCTAATACTGCAATATCTGTGGCTCTAACACCACTACAAAGATGTTGATAACCATAACGATTAAGCAAGTGTTCACTAGCAGGTAAAGTTCTCGTCATAGTCGTCACGACACCAAACCGATAAGCGACTAAACTAGCGAGTTGAAAAGCAGCTCCCGCTATACCAATCACAGGTACAGAGGCAACTTCTCTGGCAGCATCTAATGCAGGATCGCCAAAACAGGCAATAATGTGAGCATCAACTTTATTATCCTCCCCCTGTTTAATCACATCTAACAAAGCGGCTGAAGCAATCACTTCATCAAAAGCACTTTCAATGCTTTCAGGGCCATGCTTAGGCATAGATGCAATAATTTCAGTACTTGAAAGGGCAGCTCCACGTGCAGAAGCAGCTATTTTTTCAGTCATACCGGAACAGGTATTTGGGTTAATTAAGTTGATTCGCATTGATCACTCCGTATTAGCAAACAGTTGTTGAAAATTAATTTTTTGGCCATCGCTAACACCCAATTTCAAAGAAGACTTAATATGGATTAAATGATGTTTCATCCAATCTTGAGCCTTTTCATCTTGTTTGTTATCCATTAAATCAATTAGCTCTAAATGATCGCCACAATCACAACTTACACTATGACGAGAACCAAAAACTGCAATGATTAATGATGAGCGATAACAAAGCTGCTGGATAAAGTCAGCCATGACAGAGTTATCTGATAATGCAGCTAACTCATAATGAAATTGTGCAGTTAATTGAATTAAAGCGGCTTGATCTTCATTTGCTTCAGCTTGCTTCTCTTCTTTGAGCATCGCGCGAAAATATTTGGAATTAGCTTTAGACCAATATTTCATTATTTCAGGGATTAATAACGGCTCTAGCATGATGCGACTATCTAAGATCTCTTGCGCTTCTTGTTCACTAGGACGATTTACATGTGCTCCTTTATTAGGCTCAATGGTGACAATCCGTTCTAAGGCCAAACGTTGCAGTACTTTTCGAATACTAGTGCGGCTTCGACCAAAGGCTTCTGATAACTTATCTTCAGGTAATCTTGCCCCAGGTGGAAGTTGGTGCTCAACAATCGACTTCAATATTTTTTTATAGATGGCTTCATCATTCAACATATTATTCACTACTAATCCCTCTTATTTATTGTATACAACAAAACATAAGTAAATGTATACAACTTTATTTATTTCCTTACTTAATCTTATCCTTCAAAGAGAGTATTTCAAGTGAGATAACGCACCAAAATGATCACAATTGTTTAAAAACAGTGCACAAAAGGCACTATCTCACTGAGTTAAAATCGATGAAAGTGCTTAAGAGACTGTATTCTCTGAATATTTCAATATTGGATCAGTAATTGCTAATCAACATTGTATACAATCAACAAAACATTGGAGGTTAGCATGTCAGATAAATTAGAAATTAGTCCACGCCTTAGCAATGAGGACCTATTACCAGAGAAACAACAAAAGTGGGGCTGGTATAGTATCTTTGCTTTTTGGATGTCAGATGTACATAGTGTCGGAGGGTATGTATTCGCAGCGAGTTTATTCGCGCTGGGATTAAATGGTATCCAAGTATTTATCAGCTTATTGGTAGGTATTTCTATCGTTTTATTATTTGCCAACTTGATGGGCAAACCAGGGCAAAAATGTGGAGCGCCTTTCCCTGTGGTGGCACGTATGTCATTTGGTGTGTTTGGTGCGAATATTCCAGCGGTTATTCGTGGTTTGATTGCGGTGGTTTGGTACGGCATTCAAACTTACTTAGCTTCTAGTGCATTTATTATTTTGATTCTGTACTTTTTCCCTAGTGCAGAAAGCTTAGCGAACAGTGAATTTTTAGGGTTATCTTACTTAGGTTGGGTTGGCTTTAGCTCAATGTGGATCTTACAAGCAATTATCTTTATGTTCGGTATGGATATGATACGTAAGGTGATTGATTGGTCTGGACCAGCTATCTATATCGCTATGTTTGCATTATGTATTTACTTAGTTAACTTAGCCGGTTGGGACAATATTAGCTTTAACCTAAGCTCACAAGAATTAGTTGGCTGGGATGCTATTATTCAAATGTTTATTGCGGCCTGTTTGGTAGCTGGTTACTTTGCAGGACCAACATTAAACTTTAGTGACTTCTCTCGTTACTGCACCAGCTATAAGCAATTAAAACTCGGCAACATCTTAGGTTTACCGGTTAACTTTATTATCTTCTCTCTATTTAGTGTATTGATTGTATCTGCCTCTATCCCAGTGTTTGGCGAAATGATCACTGACCCAGTTGAAACAGTAAAACGATTAGACTCAGGCATGATTACAATACTTGGCGCATTAACGTTTATTTTTGCGACTGTGGGAATCAACATTGTGGCTAACTTTGTTGCCCCTGCTTTTGACTTTTCTAATGTGGCACCGCAAAAAATTAGCTTTAAAGCAGGTGGTTTTATTGCCGCCTTTGGTTCAGTACTGTTAACACCTTGGAACCTGTTTAATAACCCTGAAGTTATTCATTATACCGTTGATGTATTAGCCGCGATGATCGGGCCATTATACGGCATCATTATTGTTGATTATTACTTTATTAAAAAAGGTCATATTCATATTGATTCGTTATACACAGAATCACCAAAAGGCATTTACTGGTATCAAAACGGCATTAATATGAAAAGTGTTTACGCGTTAATCATCGCAGGTTTACTAGCTATCTATGCGACCTTCTTCATCGATGGTTTAGCTAACTATGCAATCTTTATTGGTGGATTCACTGCTGCCATTACATACCGAGTATTGATGGCTAAAGAGCGAGAAAAAATGGTTGATGTACAAGCTAATTTAGCCGAACAATCATAATCAAGCTTTACACTATGTTATTAGGGCAGTTGAACTTTACCGTTTAAATTTTGTTCACTACAGGGCGTTTTGACCGAGGTGGACAAAGTTTAGCCTAGTAATCTCAGCAAATGTTATCCAACAAAGAGCATAACCTCTTGTGGCGAACCCGAAGGGCAACATTTGCTGACTATTTCTGCTGCACTTTCGCTTATTTATGTGGAACAACCACAGCTCACAAACCCAGCCTTGTAGAAAAACCAGCAACTCGTTGCAAAAAATAAACTTGAAAGATCAATAGACCCTTGATAACAAGCAGTGTTTGCCACGACTTTAAAAGTGACAAACACTGCTTATATCACTTACTCATCCGTTATAATAGTCGGCACAACGGACATACCAACACGTAATTGATTCTCTTGTTTTTGTGCATTATCAATTTCAATTCTAACCGCAATTCTCTGTACAATTTTAGTAAAATTGCCAGTGGCGTTATGCGCAGAAACAGATGAATAGCTCACACCACTTGCAGGAGCAATGCTCGCTACATGACCAGTAAACGCTTTACCCGGTAATGCATCAACGGCTAACTCAACTGATTGCCCTACTTTCACCTTAGCAAGCTGTGTTTCACGGTAATTTGCATGTACGTAAACTTTGTCCAGTGGTACCACAACCAACAGTGGGTTACCTGGATTTACATAATTACCGACACGTGCTGATTTTTTTCCAACAACCCCATCAATAGGCGCTTTTATTTCGGTGTAAGATAATTTCAAATTAGCTGCACCTAGCATAGATTCAGCCTGCAATAGCGTTGCTTTTGCACGTTCAATTTGTGCTTTTAAAATCGCAATTTTCTGCTTGCTAGCAATCAATGCAGCTTGATTTTTACCTAAGCTAGCTTTTTGTATATAAAATTGTGATTCAGCTTGTTGTAAATCTTGTACCGTTCCAGAGCCATCTGATGCGAGATTACGGTAACGTTTAAAATTCCTTTCTGCTAATACC
Organism: Psychromonas sp. 14N.309.X.WAT.B.A12; assembly: GCF_030397575.1. Lineage (GTDB taxonomy): Bacteria > Pseudomonadota > Gammaproteobacteria > Enterobacterales > Psychromonadaceae > Psychromonas. The sequence goes on from NZ_JAPNXS010000005.1 coordinate 180,381, forward strand.
AATTGTGCTTTGTTAGCATCTACTTCTGCTTCAGTTTCGGCTACTAAAGAAGCTTGTTGGATAAGTGTTGCTTGCAATATTTCAATGCTGGCTTGAGCGCTCGCCACTTGTGCTTTGGCGCTATTCACCGCAACAATAAAGTCACCTTTATCCATGCTGATTAATAGGTCGCCCTTTTTAACGGTTTGATGTTCTTCTACCATCACTTTTTCAACGGTTGCTGCAACTTGTGGTGCAACCACAGTAAAGTCAGCTTGGACATAGGCATCATCTGTTGATTGATTCGCCGCGGCAGATTCTGGTTGGTTTAAGTGTATAACAGTGGTCACAATCACGATCACCACAATAACAATAGAGAGCGCTTTGATTAATTTAGCTAGTTTCATAGTTGATTACTCAATAAAATAAATAGTTAAGGTTGATTAGTATTAGGTGCTGGTACATAAACCATCATTAAGGCCAATGGAATAAGCAACAATGCCAAGATACCAAGTACTAAATAGGCATCTGCAATGGATAAAATAAGTGATTGTTTTGCAACCACGCTAGGCAATAAAGCGCTTGGTAACGCATTAGATAGAGAATGTTCAACTAGCGCTGCATGCTCCAATAACATTTCACTGTGGAAGCGACTACGTAGCGTTAATAGTTGCCCTACTGATGCACTACCGATCAATGAACCAAACACTCTGAATGTATTGATTACACCTGAGAAATAAGGCCCTTCACTTGGGTCTAACACACTGGTCATCAAAAATAAAATAGACACAACCGCCATAGGTTGACCAATCGCTTGTAGCATTTGCGCGACAATAAACTGATCACCATTCCATATTTCATTGATTGAAATAGCAGAAAAACAGGCCAGAGCAATAAACAACAAGCCCACAGACAGCACTTTTCTCGCATCAATCCACTTTTGATAAAGTAATAACGCGACCAAAGAGCCTAATATTAATTGCGGTAACGCAATCATTAATCCAATAGGTGCTATTTGCATCGTTCGATAGCCTTGTATTGCACCTAAATAGCTTGCAGGTAACATTGATCCCGACATCAATACCACCAATAAAAAAGTTAAAATAAGCGAACCGATACTTAAGTTACGACGCGCTAATAGTTGCGGCTGAATAAACGGCGTTTTATGTGTAAACTCAGTAAAAAGATACAGCGCCATAAACACCACACCGAGCAATAATGCACTAGTAATAAGTGGCGAGTTAAACCAATCCAGACGCCCACCCTGCTCCAGTGCAAGTGAAATTAATAACAAGGCACTCACGCCTAAGATCATGCCTAACCAATTACCTTGTTTAAAACGAGCGAACTTTATCTCTTCCTTTGGTAATCCCCAGCCCACTAAAGACCCAGCAATAATGCACAAAGGAATAACTTGCCAATAAACCCAACGCCAGTCGGATAAACCATCGGTCCAATAACCGGTTATCCAGATAGCCAAATTAGGAGCAAAGGTGGCGGTCATTGCATATAGCGCTAACCCATGTAAACGAATACTCAGCGGTAAAAACTTAAGTGCAGCCATCATCAAAATCGGAATCAATGCACCACTGCTCACGCCTTGGATAAAACGCAAACCAATTAATAGGTCAAGGTTTTGAATAAAAGGTAAAATTACAGCAATCACTGCGCACAGTGACACCATTGATAGATGAAAGCGTCGCACCGAAAAAGTGATTGCAAACCATGCTGCAAATGGCATCGCTATTAATTCACCCATGGTATAAGCGGTTGAAATCCAAGAAGCATCATCAACACTTGCTCCCATCACGCCACGGAGATCAACTAATGCTAATGACCCTACGCGGTTATTTAATCCAGACATCATGGCTGCAATAAAAATACCGCTTAATCCAGCGAGGGCTTGTTTTGATAACAAGCTTTGTTTTTTAGGAGCAACTGAAATAGTGTCGGCGATCACTGCACTGCTCATTGCGCCTCCTCATGCGATGCTAACGTGTTAATTTTGTTCACACTATTATCCCAGCCACCGCCAAGTGATTTATATAAATTCACTATCGCTAGCGCACCATTTGTTGTGCTGTTATTTAAACGATTTTGACTATCCAACACTTTTGCTTGTTCACTAAATACACTCAAGCTATCTGCTGTACCTTGTTGGTAGTTACGATTAACGACATATAGAGCTTGTTTCGTAAAGTCATCAGCGATTGATAGTTTATGATGATGGCTTTGTTGCGCTAACCAAGCATCAATGGCGTTATCCACTTCATGCCAAGCTGTTAACACCACTTTACGATAAAGTAACGCTGCATTTTTTTGCTTTTCCTTGGTTAACTCCAATTGCAAGGTAAGTCGACCGCCTTGAAATAAAGGTAAATACACTTTAGGCCCAATAGAAAAAGCACGAGAATCCCAACTTCCAAGGTCATCCCCATCAAAAGCTTCTACACCTAAGCTACCAGTTAGCGAAATACTTGGATAAAAATTTGCTTTAGCAGCACCAATCGATGCGACGGCGCTATGCAGATTTGCCTCTGCTTGTAAAATATCAGGTCGCTGCTGTGCGATATCTGAAGGGATACTCGTGAACATCCCCTTAGGAAGATGCATCGCTTGCTTGGGGTTTTTTAACAGTGACTCTAAAGCTCTAGGCTGTTTACCCAACAATAAAGCCAAGGCATTCATTTGTGCATGAATACGTTTCTGTATATCAGGCACTGCCGCTTTACTATGCTCTAATTGAGCTAAAGCATAAATCGTCTCAATATGCGTGCCTACGCCATTTTTTTCACGACTACTTAATAATTCCACTACGTGCTCAGCGAGCGCTTGTTTTTTCAATGCAATATCTAATGTAGCTTGCATATTACGTAATAAAAAATAAGTACGAGCAACTTCTGCCGTTAAACTCACTCGAGCCGCTTCACGCTGGTAAATAGTCGCTTCTAACTGTGCCATAGCTCGCTCACTTAAACGTTGATTTTTCCCCCATAAATCAAGCTCCCAACTTGCATCAAAACCTGCCATAAAGAAATTATCAGCCTCTGTTGGAGCACCTAGAGCTGCCCATTTACCATTCGCACTATTCCCCTCATGGGCATAACTTGCATTGGCAGAGAGAACTGGTAGTTTATCGGCATCTGTAATACCTAACTTAGCTCGACTCTGAGCGATCCTGTTACTCGCTATTTGTAAATCTAAATTACCAACTTGTGCTTGCTCTTCTAGCTGCATCAAGATCGGGTCATTAAACAATTCCCACCATTTTGATGAAAAAACCTTCAAGTCACTGGCATTTTGAGGTTTATCCACTTCGTAACTGTCTCTAGCCGTTATTTCATCAAAACCTTGAGTTGGCTTTTCAAAATTAGGGCCTACAGTACATGCTGACAGGAGCGTAATGGCGAAACTAACGCTGACCGTATTGAGTAAATAATTAAAATATTTACGTTTAATTATCATTTTAACTTTCCTATCTAATAACCAATGCACTTGCTTAGTGGTGTTTTATGGCTTCAATATTGTTATCACTGACGACAGCCATTAAAATCAAACTGTACCGCTCGGTATAACCAGTAAATATAAAAAAACGAAACATCTTCAATCAGAGCTTTTCTTCTTGATACTCAAGATATACAAATAGATAACATGTATAATTTGAGCAATATCAATATAGCCAAATTGAACTGTACCGCTCGGTATGATATATTGTCATATAGCACTTACTATTGTCAAGAGAGTAACTCAATGAAAGATCTTATTTTAAACAACGATCATCTTCCTAGACTCGATCTAAACCTCACTCCAAAGGCACAAACCGTCCTAGATGCTGCGACTAAAATATTTTTAACCCATGGTTTTAATGGTGCAACGACAGATATGATTCAGCGCGCTGCAAATGTATCTAAATCGACGGTATACGCACATTTTTCTAATAAAGAACGATTATTTTTAGCAGTAGTCCAAAGTGAATGTGCTTCTTTTACACAATCAATGCACAGCATTAAATTTACCCCAGGCAATCTAGTTGAAAGTTTACGAGAGTTAGGTCATGCCTACTTAAACGTTGCTTTATCAGACTCTGCACTGGCACTTTATAGAGTGGTGATTGCCGAAGCTCCACGTTTTCCTGCATTGGGTCATATGTTCTATAATTCAGGTCCGCATGTTGTTAAAAGTAACGTGATTAAATGCTTTCAAATTGCCCTTGATGCACAAGAAATCGATTTACAAGGTGATGATATTAATGAAGTCGCAGAAGTATTTGTGGCAATGTTACGCAGTGAATTACATTTACAGTGTTTAACTCATCCAGATCAGCCGTTACAAAGTAAAACAGTGGACCATTGGGTTAACATCGCAATCAACACTTTTATCCGTAGTTATGGAGCTAAATAATAAATTTATTCTCTGCCCTGTTTGTTAGAATAAGTAGGCTGTTTTACATGGCAACTTATTCTAATGATCAATCAACTTGTATGCACAACCTCGCAAATGTCCCCTCCCCCACATGATCATTTAAAGTGCAACAATTGCACCAATACAGAATAAAGATTCTCGAACTACTCCTTTAAAAAATTCTATAAATAAAATAAACAACTGTTTTAAATATGTTTTTTTAATTTTATTTGAAATGGCACGATCGTTGCAAAAATACTATGAATAGTCACAATCGTTGCAAACATTCAATAAGGAAGTCCCATGAGTGAAGAGTCTGAGTTAATTTATAAACTCGATGATAACCCTTCAAATAAGGAATCATTTTTTGCCGCTATACAACATGTATTAGCTAGTTTTATCGGTATTATTACTCCAACTTTAATTATTGGTGGTGTGCTAGGATTAGGTGATGAAATCCCTTACCTTATTTCGATGGCATTGATGGTGTCTGGTGTTGGTACGATTATTCAAGCTAAGCGACCGATGGGTATCGGTGCAGGAATGATTTGTGTTCAAGGGACTAGCTTCGCATTTTTAAGTTCAGTATTAGCTGCAGGCTTTATTGCTAAAGCTAATGGTGGTGGCCCTGATCAAATTCTTTCTCTGATTTTTGGCGTATGTGTTTTAGGTGCCTTTGTAGAAATTGCCGTTAGTCAATTTTTAGATAAACTAAAGCGAGTAATCACTCCGGTTGTGACAGGTACAGTTATTACCGTTATTGGTATAAGTTTAATTAAAGTAGGCTTCACTGACTTAGCCGGCGGTCAGTGGTTACTAACCAATAAACCAGAGTTATTTGCTAGTTTTGATAACCTATTTTTAGGTGGTCTAGTAATGGCATCAATCATTATCGCTCATAAATACGGTAATCAATGGGTACGATTATCATCGATTATTATAGGTATGATCATCGGCATGATTGCTGCAATATTAATGGGTAAAGTGAATTTCAGCGCCATTAATCAAGTCGAATCCATCATCAGCTTACCTGTTCCGTTCAAGTATGGCTTCTCTTTTGATATTGCTGCATTTATCCCAATTGCGCTAATCTATTTAATTACAGCCATTGAAACATCAGGTGATATCACTGCAAACTGCATGGTGTCAAAACAGCCAATTGCTGGTAAGTCATACATAAAACGTATTCAACAAGGTATTTTAGGCGATGGTGTTAATTCATTGATAGCTGGGTTATTTAATACCTTCCCAAATACCACTTTCAGTCAAAATAATGGGGTAATTCAGTTAACAGGCATCGCAAGTCGATACATAGGCGTATGGATTGGTGGTATCTTAATCGTAATGGGATTATTCCCACACATTGGTGCTCTATTCCGCGCAGTACCAAATTCAGTATTAGGTGGCGCGACAATTATTATGTTTGCAACTGTTGCTACAGCAGGTGTAAAAATCTTAACTCATGTTGAATTAAACAGAAAAAATATGCTCACATTAGCCGTTTCATTTGGTATGGGTTTAGGAGTGTTATTGGTACCAGAGGTAGTGAACACAGTATCTGCAAATATTGGCGGTGATTTAGGTGCTATCGTTAAAAGCATATTTGGCTCACCAATCACTGCAAGTGGTTTAAGTGTGATTGTATTAACCCTATTTTTAGGAGAATACCCTGAAGAATACAACCCAATTATTCAAGATTTCCCTCTTGATGATGAGCATTCAGGTAAAGCTAAGAGCTAGCATTTTATCATCAAGTGTTTTATAGCTTTAATTCACTTGATGCTAAAAACAGTGTTAAGTAATGAAACTGACATGGCGCTTTCCTAAATATGAAAACCTAGGAAAGCGCCTCATCTATTTAGGTAATCACAATAAGTTCAGTGAATTACATAAATAACTGTAATGTTATCGATACTTTATATATCACTAAGAATATTTAAGTAGATAACAGTTTTCAGACAAAAATAACTATATATTTTACAACCAATCAAAATTAAGGACAATTTATGAAGAAGATATTAACAACCACAGCTGCTGCAGTATCAATTGCACTATGTTCATTTGTAGCACAAGCTGCTGATTTCAAACCGGCTGTTGCTTATGATTCAACAGGTAAGTTTGATAAATCTTTCGGACAAGCAGTTGCGGAAAACGGTGTAATTAAATTCATGGAGCAATCGGATACTAAAGTTCGTGAATTAGTACCTTCAAGTGATGCACAGCGTGAACAAGGTCTTGAGCGTCTTGCACGTAAAGGTTTTAGCCCTATTCTTGTTGTTGGTTTCTTATATGCAACACCACTACAAAAAATTGCAGCAAAATACCCTGATAGCCAATTTGTGATCATCGATGCAGTGGTTGACTTACCAAATGTAAAATCAATCTTATTTAAAGAGCATGAAGGTTCTTTCCTTGTCGGTGCAATGGCCGCAATGAAGTCTGAAACCAATAAAGTAGGTTTCGTTGGCGGTATGGATATTTCATTGATCCGTAAATTTGCTTGTGGTTATGAGCAAGGTGCTAAATACGTTAACAAAGACGCAGAAGTTTTCCAAAATATGACGGGTTCAACTAACGCAGCATGGTCAGATCCTGCTCGTGGTGCTGAACTAGCTAAAAGCCAATTCAGTAAAGGTGCTGATGTAGTATTTGCTGCGGCAGGTGGTACAGGAGTAGGTGTTTACCAAGCAGCAGCTGACGAAGGTAAATATGCAATTGGCGTAGATTCAAATCAAAACTACATTCACCCAGGTGTGATGTTAACGTCTATGGTTAAACGTGTTGGTGTTGCAACAGTAGATGCGTTCAAAGCTGCTGAAGCAGGTACATTTACAGCCGGCATCCAAAGCCTTGGCTTAAAAGAGAATGGTGTAGATTGGGCATTAGACGAATATAACCGTGATTTAGTGACACCTGAAATGGAAGGTAAAATTGCTGGAATTAAAGCTAAGATTATTTCTGGTGAAATCAAAGTACACGATTACATGATTGATAATACTTGTAACTACTAATATCTCCCCTGAGAAAATTAATGCTCCCTTGTTGTAACAAGTAAGGGAGTATTTTTACCGATCTTTATCAATGGACAGAATAGAGAAACTTAATTTATGTCTCAACCCCACAATCAAGAGAACATTGCTTTAGAGCTTTGTGGCATCGATAAAAAATTCGGTGCAGTACACGCTAATTGCAATATCGATCTAAAAGTACCTGCAGGGACTATCCATGGCATAATTGGAGAGAATGGCGCAGGTAAATCAACCCTAATGAACATCATTTATGGGTTTTATGTTGCAGACGCTGGCGATATTAAAATATCAGGCACAGTGCGTAAATTAACTAGCTCTAAAGAAGCAATTAGTTACGGCATTGGCATGGTTCATCAACACTTCATGTTAGTTGATAATTTTAGTGTATTAGAAAATGTTATTTTAGGCGCAGAAGAAGGCGGCCTGTTAGAACCTAGCTTACGAAAAGCTCGAAAAGAATTAGAGCGTTTAGCTAAAGAGTATCAGCTAAATGTCCCACTCGATGCATTAATTGAAGACCTTCCAGTTGGTTTACAGCAACGAGTTGAAATTTTAAAAGCGCTTTACCGCGGTGCAAAAATTCTTATATTAGATGAACCTACTGGTGTGTTAACACCACAAGAAACAGATCATCTGTTTAAAATCTTTGATGCATTACGCAATCAAGGTGTAACGATCCTATTAATCACTCATAAGTTACGTGAAATTCTAGCGGCAACCGATAATGTATCTGTAATGCGTCAAGGTGAAATGGTTGCTCACCGTAAAACAGCCGACACAGATAAAGAAGAGTTAGCTGAATTAATGGTCGGTCGCAAGGTTCGTCTAAAAGTAGAAAAAACTGAGGCAGACTCACAACAAGAACTACTCTCTACCTCCAACCTAACTTACACCGATGAACTAGGTGTTGACCGTTTAAAAAATGTGTCTATCTCTATTAAAGCAGGTGAAGTAGTTGGTATTGCTGGTGTTTCTGGCAATGGCCAATCGGAATTAATGAGTGCTCTTGCCGGTTTAATCAAACCTAATTCAGGGCAGATTAATATTGGTGATACCTGTATTGATGCGCGACACCCAAGCTCAGCAGCACAGGTGCGAGATCTAGGCGTTGGACATATCCCAGAAGACCGTTTAGTGATGGGACTGATCAAATCTTTTAGTGCAGAAGAATCAGCTATTTTAGGCTATCAAAACTCTGCAACTTATAATGGGGTATTGCTAAACAAACCTAAAGTGATCAACCAAGAGTGTGCTCGTTTAATGGAAGAATGGGATGTACGTCCACGTGATCCAAAATTACGTAGCTCTTTATTCTCTGGCGGTAATCAACAAAAATTAATCATCGCCCGTGAAGTAGATAAAGACCCTAATATTTTATTAATTGGTCAACCTACACGTGGTGTTGATATCGGTGCCATTGAGTTAATTCATAAACGTATTATTGAATTACGCGATCAGGGTAAAGGGATCTTATTAGTTTCCGTTGAACTCGATGAAATCATGGCCTTATCGGACCGCATTATTGTAATGTTTGATGGCAACATCGTGGGAGAAGTCAGCGCACAACAAGCCAATGAAAAAATCCTCGGTATGATGATGGCAAATATCATGCCTGACGAACTGCAATCAAATACAGTAACAACTTCTGGAGAGCAATTATGAATGACTCAAAGATTCCAGCATGGGTAAGCATTATTGTTCTTCCATTAATCAATATTCTGTTTGCCTTTGCTTTTTCTGCCATTATATTTTTGGCCGTTGATGTAAACCCCATTGAAGCCGCACAAACCATGATCAATGGAGCCTTCGGTTATCAAGAAGGGATTGGTTATACCTTTTATTACGCTACCAACTTTATTTTCACCGGTTTAGCAGTGGCTGTTGCCTTCTCTGCAGGCCTATTTAATATTGGCGGTGAAGGACAAGCTTATATTGGCGGGCTCGGGGTAGGCTTAGTTTGCTTAGGTTTAGATCATACTTTACCGTTTTGGGCGCTATTACCGATCACCATGTTTGCCAGTATGGCCTTTGGTGCATTATGGGCGTTAATCCCAGCTTACCTTCAAGCCTACCGTGGCAGTCATATTGTAATCACGACCATTATGTTTAACTTTATTGCTTCATCATTGATGGTGTACTTAATGGTAAACGTGTTGAATCAAAAAGGTCAAATGGCGCCTGTATCACGTGTATTTGAAGACTCTGCTGGTTTACCGGGTTTTCACACCATTGCCGGATGGTTTGGTTATTGTTTTGCTGAATCCCCAATGAACTTAAGCTTTTTAATTGCCCTACTTTGCTGTGTTTTAGTGTGGCTATTACTTTGGAGAACACGTTGGGGTTATGCCATTCGCGCAATGGGTTCAAGCCCTTCTGCTGCTGAATACGGTGGTATTAACCGTAAGCGTTTGATCATTATTGTCATGCTTATTTCTGGTGCTTTATCAGGCTTATTAAGCTTAAATGAAGTACAAGGTTACGCACAACAACTCAAATTAGGCTTTGTAGCAGGTTATGGTTTCACTGGTATCGCAGTGTGTTTGATTGGCCGAAATCATCCTTTTGGTATTGTGTTAGCGAGTATTTTATTCGGGATTTTATACCAAGGTGGCGCAGAACTATCTTTTGACTTCCCAAATATTGACCGAGAGATGATCCAAGTAGTACAGGCATTAGTTGTACTCTTTAGTGGCGCGCTGTCATTAATGTTAGTTAAACCAACTGAGCGATTATTTGTTTATTTAGATGAAAAGAAAAAGTCTAACAACACTAGCGCTGCGGAGGCTTAAATTATGTATGAAAATATTATTTTAATACTCGATGCGACATTAAGGGTATCAGCTCCACTCATTTTAGCCGCATTAGCCGGTTTATTTTCAGAACGTTCTGGTATTGTGAATATCGCACTAGAAGGTAAGATCTTATCATCTGCTTTTGCTGCGGCAGCCACTACCTCAGTCACTGGCTCTATTATGCTGGGGTTATTAGCTGCGATGTTTACGTCTACTTTACTCTCATTGTTACATGGTTTTGCATGTATCACACATAGAGGAGATCAGATTGTATCGGGTGTGGCGATTAATATGCTAGCGGCAGGTTTAACTGTCACTTTAGGTCGTTACTGGTTTGGTTTAGGCGGACAAACCCCACCTTTATCAAATGATGAACGCTTTACGTCAATCACTTTACCTGGTGCTGACGCCGTGGCTGACATTCCTGTCATTGGCTTACTGTACAGTGAGTTAATTTCTGGTCATAACATTCTGGTTTACTTGGCATTATTATTAGTGCCTGTGTGTTGGTGGATTATCTTTAAAACACGCTTTGGGTTACGTTTACGTGCCGCGGGAGAGAATCCACATGCCGTTGATACGGCGGGTATTTCAGTTGCTTGGTTACGTTATCGTGCATTAATTTGTGCAGGTATTTTAACGGGGATAGCAGGAGCCTACCTATCGACTGCACATAGTGCTGGTTTTGTACCAAACATGAGTGCGGGTAAAGGTTATATCGCATTAGCAGCACTTATTTTTGGTAAGTGGAAACCTGTTCCTGTCTTGTTTGGTTGTTTACTGTTTGGTTTCTTAGATGCAATGGCTATTCGCCTGCAAGGTGCTGAACTACCATTTATTGGTGAAGTACCTGTGCAAGCAATTGAAATACTGCCTTATGTATTAACTGTATTATTACTTGCAGGATTTATTGGTCGCGCCGTTGGTCCGAAATCAATCGGTGTGCCTTACGTTAAATCACGCTAAGTATTAGCCTGTAACGTAACGCGAAAAGAAAAAGGCCTGAGACGAAGTTAATTCATCTCAGGCCTTTTTACGTTAAAGCTGTTAATTAATTTGTTAAGCTAACTTGCCACTCAGCTAACGCTTTAATATGGTCAGGACCAATACCACAACAACCACCAATGATATTTGCACCTAGTGCATACCACTGTTTTGCATAAGCTAAGTAATCAAGGGGAGATAAGTCACGATAAGCTTGTACCGCTTCGTTGGCTTTATGATCTTTAGGAATAGGCGTGAAGCTATTAGCAAATACACCAATATCTAAATCTGTTTTACCTGTAGCTTGTAAAGCTTGCTGAGTATCTTTAAGCGCTTGCTCAATTACCTCTGGAATAGAACAGTTAAAGAAAATACCAGTAATATCTTCTGCTAGTAATACTTCAATAGCTTCAGTGACTAATTCACCAGATCTTAGTTTCGCCTCACCAGTTAAATCATCACTTAATGTAAAAGAAAAATGGCAAGGTTTAGTCGTACTAGCCAATACCTTTAACATTACTTTCGCTTCAGCAATACTAGAGATAGTTTCACCTAACCATGCGTCTACATGTTGGTCTTGGGCGATAAACAAGGTATTTAAAATATCAAAGGCATTATCTGCATCAAATAAATCTGGGCGATATGAGCCAAAAGCAGGCGGTAATGAACCTACCACTTGTACATTATGTTGAGCTGTAGTGGCTACTTCTTTAGCTATGATAGCGGCTTGTGCTGCTAATTTAGCCCCCTGTTCTGCAAACAAATCGTCACCTAAATGAAATGGTACACAAGCATAGCTGTTAACTGTAATTAACTCTGCACCAGCATCAACAAAGCTTTGATGTGTTTGAGTGACATAATGTGGTGCTTCAATTAAAGCCTGTGCACTCCACAAAGGTTGTGAAAACGGAGCACCAATACGCTTAAGTTCACGCCCCATACCACCATCTAAAATCGTTAATTCTTTCATTATGGACTTCTATACGTCTAAATAAGATATGCGTATTTAACCATAGTTTTCAAAAATTCATAATGAAACTTGATCAGGATAAGTATGAATAAAATTCAACTTAATATTTAAATTGTTGAGAGGATTAATATTAGGGCTAATATTAGGATTGAAACAAAATTAAAGCAGGGAAAGAAGCCACTTTATGCGAATAAAATGGCTTGAATGGCGATTAACTACCGCGGTACGTTGAATAACTATAAGGCGACAATAATAAAGGGATATGATGGTGACGCTCATCCTGTAATCTAAAGCAAATTTCAGCACTAGGATAAAAGGCAGAGAGTGATTGTTGCTCCCAATAGCTTTCTAACTCAAAACAGATTTTATAGGTCGCAAATAACGATTCAATCTCTTTATCTTCATACCACTCTGTTTGTTCCCACCCATCGATTCTACCATCGCTATTGGTCACTGCAGAGGATAATAACTGCCAGTTATCACCATCTAAAACTAATAGTTTAATCGTCACGCCAACAGCAGGTTTACCCAATGATGAATCTAAAATATGCGTAGTTATTGGATTATGGTTCATAATAATTTCTCCAAGCGGATAGCTGTGATTTTAGCTTGCTCTCGACCGGCGATTTGCACTTCGGTTTCACGGGTATTATCTATTCTGGCTTTGATTAGAGCTAACATTTCAACAGCACTTTTACCCGATGCACACACAATAAAGATGAAGCCAAATTTATCTAGATAGGCTTTATTTAATGCCACCATCTCCTCTAATACTGCACTTTCTGCTACCGACATCCCAGCTTGCTCATTGCTTGCAGTGCCTGATGTATTAGCATATTTCTTGTGGAGTGTATTCAGATCTCCAATTTGTGGATGACCTTGAAATGCAATTAAATAATCCTGCTCGTTTAATTCAGTAAATGCTTTTTCTGAGGCTGCAAGTAACGCAGCTTTATCTGCAAATGGTGTTGCTTGGATCATCTTCTTAATCCAATTTGGCGCACAGCAACAACTTTCAAAGATATCGAAGCCTTTATCCGCACTGGCATTATTGATTTTGTCTAAACTCATTATTTTTCCTTTTTTACGATTTACTTTTATCATCGCAACAGTAAATCGATCTGATAAAGCACCTTGGTAGTGCAATAAATGGGACAATACGTGATTATCAATAAGTTAATTATTCATCTTATTCTATAGGTGAATATTAAAGTATTCATAAACTACTGTTTATTAATACTTTAATCACCCAATATGCATTACTACTTGCTTGATAAGTTTTCTATATTTCACTACTGAGTGGTTATCAAGCTAATATCATACCAAAACTGACCATTTGGATTGTTTTTATTGGCAGCGGTTATCCAGTTTTCGTTTTTTTATTCTGTAATGCACTGAGATGAACTAGATTGTCTTGTAACTCTTTCCACTGTTTGCCTTTTTGTTTAGGTTTATCACCTTGTAAGCTTTGGTATAAAGCAACTAATTGCCCAGCGATAGACACTGCAACTTCCATAGGTAACTTCCCGCTCACTTCACTTAAGCCAACCGGACAAGTCATGCTGTCAATTTGTTGATCAGAGAACCCTCTTTGCATTAAACGATATTGGAATTTTTTGGCTTTAGTCTCTGAGCCTATCACCCCCAACCACAATGATTGATTTCGTTTCAAAACAGCTTGGCAGAGTTCAAAATCTAATTGATGGTTATGGGTCAAAATTAAGGTTGCAGTATTCTTCGCTGCGCTTGTTACCTGTGCAACGGGTTCATCATCAACCACTTTCTGTACACTGCTTGGGATATGTTCAGGAAACAATTCAGCTCGGCTATCTATCCAACGGATCTGTATTGGCAGCTGTGCTAAAATAGGCATTAAGGCATGGGCAACATGACCTGCTCCGTACACGTCTAGATGCAGTTTATCACTGGCAAAAACCTCAAATAAAACCAAAACTTGACCACCACAACATTGACCTAAACTTGCACCAAGTTGAAAATTCTCCACTTCCTGGCAGCTTTCGCCACGTGCAATTAACGTACGAGCATGCTCAATGGCTTTAAATTCAAGATGTCCACCACCAATGGTTGCGTAGATATTGTTGTCGCTAATCACCATTTTAGTACCACTCGCTCGTGGTGTTGATCCAGCTGCACTTAATAATGTAACAATCACATAAGTTGCTGAGCTTGCTTCCAATTCAGTGGCTGCTTGCAACCAACTGTGAGCATGTAGCCCTTGTGTAGACTGATTAAGCATGACTTATCTCTGTAGTTTTCGTTTGTGCTGCCGTTTTATTCCATTGCTGCGCTGCTTGAACAGCATTCAACACCGCCTCTGGTGTTGCAGGTGGATTTAAACTAGGCGCAAATTGATAATCAGTAATGCTAGCTAGTGCGTTACGAATTGCACTCCATACACTAATGCCTAACATAAATGGCGGTTCACCGACGGCTTTAGATTTAAACACTGTCGTAGCAGGATTCTGAGAATTATATAACTTCACATTAAACTCTGCTGGCGTATCACCTATCGCCGGAATTTTATAGGTTGCAGGCGCGTTACTAGCTAATGCTCCTTGATCATTCCAGCTTAGATCTTCAGTGGTTAACCACCCCATTCCTTGAATAAAGGCCCCTTCGATTTGGCCAATATCCAGAGCTGGATTAATAGAACTACCCACATCATGTAAAATATCAGTGCGTGTCACTGTATTTTCACCAGTTAAAATATCAATTTCCACTTCGCTTAACGCTAAACCATAGGCGTAATAAAAGAAAGGGTGTCCTTCTGCTTTTTCACGATCATAATAAATTTCAGGCGTTGCGTAATAACCCGTAGTGGAAAGCGAAATACGATTCAGATAAGCTAAATTAATCAATTCAGAAAAGCTAATTCGCCCCTTTTCATGCACTAATTGATTATCTATCAACTGCATTTGTTCAAGGCTCACATCAAAATGCTGACTAGCAAACTCAAATAAACGTTGTTTGATGGTATTCGCTGCATTCAGAGCAGCCATACCGTTTAAGTCGGTACCACTTGATGCGGCGGTTGGTGAGGTATTTGGTACTTTATCGGTACGCGTTGCATTCACTAAAATATGTTGCATATCAATGGAGAAAGCTTGTGCGACGATTTGTGCAATTTTAGTATTAAGCCCTTGGCCCATCTCTGTACCACCATGGTTAACATGCACAGAGCCATCGGAATAGATCACTAACAATGCCCCCGCTTGATTCAAGTGCTGCACGGTGAAAGAGATACCAAATTTAACCGGTGTTAATGACAATCCCTTTTTGATGATTGGAGAAGTTTTATTGAAAGTAGTAATCGCTTCTTTACGCGCCCAGTAATCCCCCTCTTCCTCCATTTTCGCAATCATATCCTTTAGAATAAATTGATCTACTTTTTGTTTATAAGGGGTTAAATCACGACCTGGTTTATATAAATTAAGTTTACGGATCTCTAGGGGATCTTTTTTCAAATAGTAAGCAATATCGTCCACCAGCTGTTCAGCCATAATCATTCCCTGCGGGCCACCAAAGCCTCGGAATGCAGTATGACTAACGGTATTGGTTTTACAACGATTACCATTGATATGTGCATTAGGATAATAATAAGCGTTATCTGCATGGAATAAGGCTCGGTCAACGATGGCATCGGACAAATCAGGAGAGTATCCACAATAACCATTAATATTAATATCTACGCCTTCAATTAAGCCCTGTTGATCAAAACCAACTTGATAGGTGTTATAGAATGGATGACGTTTACCTGTACTTTTAAAATCATCACTTCGTGCTAAGCGAATTTTAACTGTTTTTCCAGTATGGTAAGCCGCTAAAGCAGCCAAACATGTCCAGGGTGCAGCCTGTGTTTCTTTACCACCAAATCCGCCGCCCATACGACGCATCTCTACCGTCACATAGTTGAATGGTTGTTTAAGTACTTTTGCAACTAAATGCTGTACTTCACTAGGGTGCTGGCTTGAACATTGAATAAACATACCGCCTTCTTCAGTGGGTGTCGCAATACTCACCTGCCCTTCCAAATAGAAATGTTCTTGGCCACCAATATCTAAATCACCAGAAATTTTATGTTCTGCATTTTTAATAGCTTGCTTAGCATCACCTCGGTTTAAAGCATGGGGTGGACGCACCCAATGTTGTTCTTTTATCGCTTGTTTAATATCTAACATAGGTACACTAGTTTGATATTCAATCACCACTTTACGTGCGGCGATTCTAGCAGCTTTATAACTTGTCGCGACGACTAATAAAATAGGCTGACCATGATATTCAATCACCTCATCGGTTAATAAAATATCACCCGAAAAAACCGGGCCAATATCATTTGTACCTGGAATATCTTTGCTGCTAAAGATATCAACAACACCTTGCACTGCGAAAGCTGGCGCAGTATCAATAGACATAATGTTTCCATGTGCAATAGTCGATACAACAGGGTAAGCATGTAAAGTATTTACTTCTTCCGCTTTATCATCAACATACACCGCTTTACCAATTACTTGTTTGATCGCACTTTCATGAATAAAAGATTGGCCGATGGCATTACCTTTCAGCCCTGTTGGTTTGTCTGTTTTAAAGTGACGCATGGTTAATCCTTGTCTTAATAGCGGGTACTGTCGCGTTCAGGTCGACACTGTTTGGGCTTAATATCATGTTGCTAGCACTTTGATACCAAATCCGGTCAAACAAGTTCTTACTGACTTGTAATCGGTAAGCTGATGTTGCTCTTACATCTGATAACGGCTGAAAGTCCTCTTCCATTTTTTGTGCCGCTGCTTGCAAGTTTTCTAAACTAAAAGCTTTACCATTTAATGCGCCTGCAATATTAGGAGCTAAAGCTGGTGTAGAAGCCATACCGCCCATTGCACACTTCACCGCATGCATAGTTTGATCTGTTAATTGATAACTTAATACTAAACATACCGCTGAAATATCATCTTCAATACGTTTAGATATTTTATGACAGCTGAGTTGTTGGTTAGGTAGGCGCTGAGGTACATGAATCGCCACAATTACTTCATCATCAGCTAATTGTGTCTGACGATAATCAACAAAGAACTCAGCCAAAGGGATAACACGAGTACCGCTGATGCTTTGTAACTCGATACTTGCATCCAGCGCAATCAATAAAGGAGCGGGATCACCAATCGGTGACGCGTTGGCAATACTGCCACCTAATGAACCCGCATTTCTAATTTGCAATGAGCCGATACGTTCAAACAGTTCATGTGCTTCTGGGTAGACTTCGCAAAAGCTATCTACAAATTCGCTATAAGGTAAAGCTGCACCAATGTGTATGCCTGTTTCATCTTGAGTAAATTGCATTAACTCAGGGCAATAACGTACTGATATCAGTTGTTCGCTGTAAGCTAAATGTTGACTAAATTCGACGGATAAATCCGTTGCACCTGCCACAAACTTAGCTTCAGGATGCGCTGCTTTTAATTCGCAGAGTTGAGTTAAGTTTTGTGGTAAATAAAAGTATTGCTGGCCATGTTCAATCGCCGGGATAGCATTTAATGCCAGATCTTTTTCTAAAGAGAGAGTCAATGCACTGACTTGTTGACTAAAACGATGATCTTTATCACTGATGTTTTGCGTGGATTCCGCTGTATAACTAAAACACTTTTCAGCAGCAGCTAAAATAGGTTGATACCCTGTACAACGGCATAGATTTCCACCCAAGGCTTGAATCACGGCTGCTTTGCCTGGGTAGCTTGAATAGTTCATATACAAGGCAAACAAACTCATAATAAAACCTGGTGTACAAAAACCACATTGTGAACCATGGCACTCTACCATTGCTCTTTGTACTGGATGCAACTCTTCCAAACTTGGGTTTGCTTTAGCGCTCAATGCTTCCACAGTAATTAAATGCTTACCGTGTAAATTTCCAACTAACATTAAACAAGCATTAATGCTTTTATAGTGCCATTGGCCATCAATCAGATCCCCAATCACTACAGTACAAGCACCGCAATCACCAGAGGCACAGCCTTCTTTACTGCCTACTTTCCCCATATTGGTGCGTAACCAGTCCAAAATGCTCAAATTTGGCGCAAACTGTGTCAATTGAACCATTTCATTGTTAACTAAAAACTGAATCACGTAAACCTCTCTTAATGTTGCAATCCTTTGTATATCAAGACTTAAAAAGTTAATAATATGTTATCAACTATTATTCAATCCTGTTTTGACCATATGGTCAAGTTACACTATTGCATACTGTGTACCAAGATTACCTTTCAATATAAAAATAATAATTACACGGGTTTATTAAAATACAATGACCTCTTTTAATATAGCCTTTTATAACGATTCTATTAAATTTGTAGCGGTGAAGGTGCCAAGGTAAGCTGAAGTTGAATAGTAAGTTAAGCTTATAGCCAAGACTTTATTATGACTCCCTTGCAAACTTTCTCAAGAACAGGGCGCAGAATGTCATACACATCAACAATGAGATCAAATACACCAGCATAATTATCTGTTAACCTATAGATAATAGACACTAAGCTTTACTATATAATTATCAAGAAATTAGACAAATTTAGTCCACTTTCTTATTCGTATAAATTGCTAAAAGAGTATGCTTCATTTATGAAAAAAGTAATGAAAAAAAGCCAGTCACCTCGTGGTTCATTAGCCGACATACGTCAAGATAATGAGCAACAAATTTTAGATGCTGCAGAGCATGTATTTGCGGAACGTGGTTATCGCGGGACGACAGTAGCGGGCATTGCAGAAGCAGTTAATTTGCCCAAAGCCAACGTACTTTATTACTTTAAAACCAAAGAAGGTTTATACAAAGAGGTCATTAACCGCCTATTAGTATTATGGATGAAACACATGAATGAAATGAGTGCAGATCAACATCCAGGTGAAGCGCTTCCTAAATACATAGTGAATAAAATAACCCAGTCTCGACAACATCCCAATGCTTCACGTATCTTTGCCGCAGAAGTACTGCATGGAGCACACTACCTACGTGAACCATTACAAAACGAATTAAGGGATCAGTTTGAACAAACCTGTGATGTATTTCGAGCATGGCAAGAAAAAGGCTGGCTAGATCCGATAGATCCTGAGCATATGTTATTTATGTTGTGGTCAAGCACTCAGGCCTATGCCGATCACGGCTTGCAAATCAGCATTTTGATGAAAAAAGAGCAACTATCAGACGAAGATTTTGCGAAAGGCATTGAGCTAGTGACTCATATCATTCTAAAAGGGTGTGGAGTGAAGCTTTAACGCTTTCAATGAAGCGCAATGCCAGTAATCTTATTCATTACAGGCATTGTGCTTTACTCACTCCATCATAAAACAGCTTCAATTATTTGAGTGTTAACTCCTTCATCATCAACCACTAACTGCTGTCCATCTAATCCAATAACTAACTCTCCGGACTCATTAACTTTTATAGGCACCGTAGATTTCAAACAGCTTACCGCGACATTATGTTCACTAGCGGAAGGGAACTCCCACTGCATATGATAAATATCAGTAGTCGCATCTGACTCTATCCCCCCAGAAACAGGGATATCTTCTTCGTAACCAAAGTCCAAGGTGGCAGCAACATTAATATTACTTTGCACTTTACAATGATAAGGTTGAGGCAATTCAGGGGAACATAATTCAACCGCACCTTCTGTTAATGATGCATTTAAATGGCTATGTAAACGCCACTGCAATGGTTTTGCATCAAATAACTGAATAACATCCCACACAATGATTCCTTTACCTTTGATTAAAATAAAGGTGCGTATAAAAGACTTTGCATCAAGATATGTACAACTAAGGTCAGCTTTATAACAAACCCAAGCATCACCTTCTTGCTGATAAGTTACTCTCGCTGCTGCACTCTCATCATCAATGATTTGTCCTACACCATCAATTAATGGCAAATTATGGGCGCGAGTTGTTTGTGTCCATTCACTATGATGGCTGCTTCCAAAACAATAACCATAACTTCCCGTAGGAGTTAATACGCCTAAACGATTATCCATCAGAGCAAGGTTTCCCTGGTCTGCGTGACGATGAGAGCTATTTCCAAAAGGACTGGCTCTAAACAATAAGTCAACCTGTTCATAACTAGCAATACCAAAGCCTGCATGCTGATAAAAATGACTGGCGGTGGTTCGAGCAGGTTTTGCTTTAACCTGAGATTGACGCTCATATTCGAGCTGCTTCACTGTGCTCACTACATCCAATAAGTGCAAACTATAACAATTGATTTTTGATTCTAAATATTCACTCGTTTGAATCGCTTTTTGATCACCAAAACGATGTGCATAAATACGTAAAGGGTTCTGAGCAAAAAAACCAGGCCACTCAACACTATTTCGTTTACACCAAAAACCATCACCAAAAGGATGAATCGATTGTTCCGTTGCCACAAAGTCCATTGCAAAGTCGCAATAGTTTTTATAGAAAGGATGCTCGTAAAATGAAAAGTCACTCAACCGTTCAATCGATAAAAAGAAAGCATGGTGCCATTTACTGTAAGAAGATGAATAAAATGGCCCTTCTGCCCAACTGCCATCCTGACCACCATAGAAAGGAAAAATTCCGCGATAAATCATTAAAGAGTAATTTAACCACCGCTCGCAAACATCTCGGTCAAACTCTTTATGCAATACCAGCGCAGCCACACCTAAATAACCCGGTAAACGAGACGTATGAGAGTGGCCTGGAAATTGATGGAATTGATCAGCACTTAAACGCTCTTCCATTTGATAAGCAATACGAATCAGCATAGGTCGAACAAATGACTTTTCAGGCTCAGTCATTAATGGTGACAACCAGTGATAAGCTAAAAATAGATTACGCGATAAAGATAATCCTACTTCATCGCCCCACGTTAAGGGTCTAACTAAAGAAGCAGGACCTTCTGGGCTCCATTGCGCGAAGCTCAATAACAATTCAACTGCGTGTTGACCACTCTCTTCTTCTTGCCATATTTTATAAAGCAAAGTGAGTGCGATTAAGTCTCTATCAATCCATTCACGAACGTTAGCAATGGCAGTCCTTTTACCTGCTTCCTTACCACGCTTATAATGATCAGGGTAACTTATATCATCAGCATGAGCAGCTAATTTAGCCGTTGCCTGGAGTTTAGGATAAGCCTGTTGCGCGGCTGTTTTTACGCTATCAATATCTTCATCAAAATACATCATAAATTGGTTTTTATCAGCACATAATGCAAATAATTGCTCAGCCGTAGGCGCGATATAATCAGCAGTCTGTTCTTCAATATCAAAATGAAACCACTGTGACTTAAACCCTATGGCATCAGTTAAACGCCAACGATACTTACCAACCTCCAAAGCAAAAGATAACTGTAATGGCGATTGGATCGCTTGCCACTGCCAAGCTTGATCAGTCGTACAGCAAATCAGTTCTAGGTCATAGCGCTGTTGAATATCTGCTTGCGGCCAGTTAAAGCTAGGTGGATTAGTTAACGCAGGTTGTTGATCTTCAGGTGAGAAAAATAGCTGAAAGTCATGATGTCGTTTTAGCTCTAACATGTTACTTCTCCTGTTTAAACCAAGTATATTGACCCGTTTCTTTATCTATTTTTCCTAACTGTACCGCCGGTGTTCCACCTACAATGGCGTAATCTTCAACATCGTTTGTCACCACGGAATTTGCACATACCAGACTACAACGACCAATGGTTACGCCAGGTGTAATAACCACTCCCGAAGTCAACCAGACGCCATCTTTAATAATCACTTTACCTTCGCTTAAATCACTACGCCCGCTAAAAAAATCATCCTCGACAGAATAAACATGATTAGAAGCAACAATGCTGGCATGTGGGCCTATCAACACATTTTCCCCGATACTCACATCACCATTAACGTAACTATATAAACCAACATAAGAGCGAGCACCGATTTGATTATCACCAATTCTCACCACAGCTCCCGGTGCAATTCGTACTCGTTCGTTAACAAAGCCTAGAATTTTCGCTCTGCTATTATCATCTTCAAAATTATTACTTTGCGTTGTATATAGAGTAAATTTACGAAACTCTTCCTCGCTTAATTCACCACCAAATTTTTCTTGTACAGACATATTTCTAACCTTAGGAAGTGAATCGATAAATTCACTTCCATAATGACAATTTAAAGAAAATTAATTAACAGCTGCTTTTGTATTAACTGAATCAACTGGCACATCGCGCACTGATTTAACTAATAACAAACCAATTAATCCAACAATCGCAGCAACCACGACGAACAATAAACGTCCCCATAAAGGGTTTGGCACTAGCGTTAATAATAAAAGTGGTACACAAGCAGTTAATAATAAACGACCTAACATTGAATGTTGTTTGTTATCCATCGTGATACTTAATGCTGTATCTTCAACAACCACTTCTCTATCAACGTTTGAGAAAAACTGCTCGACTTCAGCCGTACGCTCTGCTGATAACCCTTTATAGAAGAGCTGCGACAATACAAAGAAAGGTAAAGTAATTAGCATATGACCCGATACACCTAAGGTTACCGATTTCATTTCAGCAAACTCACGAGTAGATAGTGGTGTCTCTAACCCTAAAACAGATTCCACAAGCTCAGGTGTAATACCGAAGGCAATAATGCCAGAGACACACATACCTACTAAGATAGTTCCCCAACCTGCCCAGTCTGGCGTTTTACGAATAAAGAAACACATAATAGAAGGGATCAACACAGGGAAGCCAACTAATGTGCCCACCAGCATCATCAAATCAAATAACCCAAATTCACGTAACGACGTTAAGAATAAACCAGTGAGAATAACAATTATGCCAAACATAGCTGTAAAGAACTGACTCGCACGCATCAAGGTTTTTTCATTTGGGTTTTTACAGAAGTACGGTTCGTATACACTTTTCACCAAGATTCCTGCATTGCGATTTAACGCCGAATCCATCGATGACATCGTTGCCGCAAACATCGCCGCTAACATTAACCCCACCATACCCACTGGCATTTCACGTTTTACAAAAATATAATAGGTCGCGTCAGATACATTTTTACCTAGTTCATCGAGTCCCCACGTTGTGACATCAGGGTAATTGCCCGCAACAAACCATGCAGGTAAGAACCATACCAATGGCCCAAAGATCATCAGACCACAAGCAAGTAAAGCGGCTTTTCGTGCATTTTTAGTGTCTTTTGCACTGATATAGCGGTAAGAGTCAACCATATTGTTAGTACTAAAAAACTGCTTAACAAAAATACAGACAAACCAACCAACGAATAAATAAGTGTAGCTATAACCATCTCCCATTAATGCTTGCTCTGGTAAACCTACTTCTAATAAATTCCCTACACCACCAGACTTCCAAACGGCCACTGCAGCTGCAATAAACGACATCACAGTGATAATCACCATTTGTAAAAAATCAGAAGCAATGACCGCCCAACTACCGCCGACCAGAGACATAAATAACACCACTAACCCAGCACCAATAATAGTTTGCTCTAATGGCACACCTAACACTGCGCTAGTAAATACCGCCAAACCATTCAACCAAATAGCCGCCTGTAATACACTTAGCGGGATATTTGCCCAGGTAAAGACTTGTTCATTGAATTTGCCCAAACGCATTCTTGCCCCCTGTAAAGGACTGATCACACGCATTTGTCGTGCTTTAGCGGCAAAGAATAAATAATTACAAAAGTAACCTAACGCATTAGCAAAAAATACAATCGCCACCGACATACCACTGTTTAAAGCTTTTCCCATTAATCCAGTAAAGGTCATTGCACTTAGTGCCATCATGAATGCAGTTGCCCCGACCATCCACCAAAGCATACGACCACCACCTCGAAAGTACTCAGAAGTATTATCGGCAGCAGATCGGAACATCCAACCAATACCAAGTAAAAAGACGAAATAAACCAATACAACAATGACATCGATATCCATTTTAAAAATCCTATTCGGTGGAGGGAAAGCTTCCCTATTAAAGCGATGAACAATTCAATTTAATGGCACTTTGATAAACGCCACACAAATAAATATACGTGCCGTTGGTAGGGGTGAGAAATACTGATAATGTATAGCATTAATACAAATTTGTAATAAAAGGAAAGGGTTAGTGGAAATTAAAGCATTAAAAACCTTCATCGCCGTTGCCGCTTTAAAAAACTTTTCAGCAGCCGCAAAGCAGCTCTATACGGTACAACCTAACATTAGCCGACAAATATCAGATCTAGAAAAAGAGCTAGGTGTTAAGCTTTTTACGCGTAGTACACGCGAAGTAAATTTAACTGAAACAGGAAAAATCCTGTTGCCAGAAGCCATTGAAATTGTTGCAAACAATACACGCGTCACAGAATTGGTCAGAGCAGCACAAGATAAACAACAAAGTTTACGTATTGGTTACCTTGCTTCTGCTTGCTCTACTTTTTTCCCACAACTTGTCAGTCAATTTTCAAAGTTATATCCACACATTAAAATATCAATTCAAGAAATGACATCTAAGGAGCAATTAAACGCTTTATTAGAAAACAAGATTGATGTTAGCTTTTCAAGACCTCAACCTTTGTTAGATAAAGAACGCTTTTATTGTGCAGAAATTTATACAGATCCTTTGGTTGCTGCGATTCCTGATGGACATCCACTACTAAAAACAGATGAAATCACCTTTCAAGACTTAAAAAACGAAAACTTCATATTATTCAAACCTGAAGAAGCCATGGATTTACACCATCACATTGTCTCAAATTGTGAGAAAAATGGCTTTTACCCTAATATAACCTCTCATCATGGCAATATACGTAGCTTAATGACAGTAGTCTCAGCTGGACTGGGGATTTCATTTGTACCAACATGCGTTAAACACTTAGGGTTAAATGATTGTCAGTTTATTACCATGCAAGAATTGGATATGACATTAAAACTAAACTTGTATCATCCTGCAGCTAATTGCCCAGCACATGTCAGTCAATTTGTTGATTTTTGTGCTTCTAAAAACATCTCTCTCGGGCATCACATTAATTAGCAGACAATTGTTTTATATTATATTTTATATGTTATTTTTTCATTTATTATTAGGTAGTTAGGGTTTGACCCCCTATTTTTTTAAATACTGGAAACCACTCTTTCAAGTAACCGATCTCACATAAATAAAAATAGAATGCGCTATTTCCGCGCACTACTTTCAAAATGTTTAGGTAGTCACATAAAATAATACAATAGCACTATAGAGTACCTACACCATTAATAAATATAGGTTTAGGGGTAAGATATGAAAAAGATATACTTAGGATTAACTATCGCGGCACTATTAACGGGTTGTGCAAATACAGCACAAACAACGTCAGCCGCATCAACTAAGGCCGATGCAGTAGTGGCAGTTACATCTGGAGAAAACCTGATTATCGACCCACAATTAACTGAATTTAGAAGCAACAGTGGTAAAAGTGATGTGTGGAAAAAAGAGGCGGATAAAAACGCGGGTTTAGGCGATGCAGGTAGCTCCAAAGATACCGCATTTGATGAAGAAGGTTCATCTCGTCTTCGCTTTGTTTCTGCAACAGATGACTTTACAGCACAACCAGGCTTAACTCAGCAAGTTAACGGTTTACAGCCCAATACAGATTATCAGCTATCACTGTATTACAATGATAAAAAAGGCGATGACTCTATCAGTGAATTAGTCTTTGGCGTTAATGGAATGACAGGCAAATCGCTCGCAAGTAAAACAACCCATGTTTCAGAACTTGCTAATGCCCCGCAAGGCGCAGTAAAAAAACGCTTCAAACAAACAGTACTTAACTTTAATTCCGGCGCAAATGTCTCAGTGACAATCTATGCAAAACTGCATATTACTGATCCATCACAAATCGATCCATCGGGTGATATTGGTAAACAGACAGAAGTCCGTATTGATGAGTTTAAACTGATTAAACGTTAATTTAGATTTCTATACTAGAAATTAAAGGTAATGAGTAAACTATTCGGGGATATACACCCGAATAGTTTTTTATTATCAACCATTATTCGCGACAGCAATTGAGTGTTTATTTTTCTACAAACAAACTTTCGTGATCCCCTTCTGCCAATAAAATGCCAGCTCTGAGACCTACTTTAACGGAAGGGTTTGGAAATAGTATCCATCCAAACTCATGAGTAACTTGATACTTAATCTCACCATCATCTGCAATAATTGTCCCTTCTGTATAACGAGTGAAGTTATTGACATTGTCATCTACTGTAATAAATTTAAACTGATCACTTAATTTAGTCAGCTCTTGGTCAACAACATAAATAACAGGCTCACCGAGACTAGAGTTATCTATCTTTTTTCCACTGATCAGTTTAATTAAGACTTCATTTATCTGGTAAAAATTAGTTAGGTCATTACTTCCAAATGGAGTCGCTTTCCCCAGCTCCAACGTGCAGCTAAGAGCTTGGCAACAATGACTAGTAAAAGAGCTAAAAGTACCACTAGGGGTAGGATTAACAACAATAGCCTCTAATCCCATTCCTACTAACCAATCAAAGTATTCACTATTTTTTTTAGTAAGTCGTTGGGGTAACAAACCAAATTTTTCATGAACAGATCCTCTAATTGCAGTGTGGAGATCAAAATGAAAATGTTGCTTTGCTTTAGTTTGCGGGGCAAAAAAATGCAATACGTGCTGCTCCAAGTTAGCCGCACGAAGACTCTCATCGGTATCAGCATAAGCTGTATAGCGCCCATTAAACATCCGATTAAGGTCAGCATCTAAATAACGTTTACCTTCTTCAATCGCTTTAATATTGCCAAATACCACTAGAAGCTCCACAGCTAAGGGGCGTGCCCCATTGAGCAATGCACATACGATTTGCGCAACAATTTCAATGGGAGCAGTCTCATTACCATGGATACCTGTAGAAATAAGCACTTGCTTATCTACGCTAGAGTCAGTGTCAAGAGGAGTGATATGTAACACCCCTTCATCCAACCAGTGCCAACTTAAACGTTGATTACTGCCCTTTAAAGCTAACGGATAGTCAGAACAACCACTTAAAGCTAATACTTGATTCATGATAACCTCTATAATTGAAAAGGATAAATACTACCAAGATCAAGTATTTGAGTTAGTTCATCTAATGCTCTTCGGTTCTCTATCAGTAAGTGAGGATCAGCAAGATCCTCTTCACTTAAACGATCTCTATAATGCTTTTCAATCCAACGGGTTAATCTTGAATATAGGTTATCATCCATTAAAGCACCTTGATTACACGCCTTGAGCTCATTATTTTTAAGCGCAACACGTAATCGTAAACAAGCAGGTCCACCGCCATTACGCATGCTTTCTTTTAAATCAAATACTTTAACTTCATTAATTGGACAACCACTTGTAATTAGTTCATTTAAATAAGCCCAAACTCTTGGATTATTTTGTACTTCTTGTGGAACAATAATCACCATGCTTCCATCAGATTTAGTGAGTAATTGGCTATTAAATAAATAAGTGCTCACTGCATCAGCAACAGATACCTTCGCAGCAGGTACACAAATAGGGACAAACTGCGTACCACTGAGTGCTAGTTTTTCTCTCAACTCTGTGAATGCAACTTGCTGGTTTATAAAAGCTAACTCATGATAAAACAGCACAGGTCCATTACTTACAGAAATGACATCATTATGAAATACCCCTTGGTCAATTACATCGGGATTCTGTTGAATAAAAACATAATTTGACGGATCAAGTTGATGTAATCGCGTAATCGCATCGCTCGCTTCAAAAGTCTGTCTAGCAGGGAATTTATGTGGCTCTATTTCACCACCGAATGCTTTGCGACCATATACAAAAAGCTCAACACCAGCACGACCATACTCACTACAAAGGCGATTATGGTTAGCCGCACCTTCATCCCCTAGAATAGCTTGTTGAGGAAGTGCGGCATGATGGCTAAAGTGCGTATCGCTATTAAAAATAGCTTTTAATGCACGACCTGTGGTATCAGCTTCAATACTGCGGTGAAACTTATTATTTAAGTTTGCGACAGTAAAATGTACCTTTCCATCTTGGGTATCTGCAGAAGGTGAAACAGTCGCAGCATTAGCTACCCACATTGAAGAAGCAGAGCTGACAGCTGACAATACTCTAGGTGCTCGCTTTGCAGCTTGTGTAATAATCTGAGTATCATCACCAGTAAAACCCAAAGCACGTAAAGTAGGAATACAAGGTCTTTCCTGTGGAGGTAAAACGCCTTGCTTAAATCCCATATCAGCTAGCGTTTTCATCTTTAATAGGCCTTGCAAAGCCGCTGATTTAGGGTTGGCTAATTGTTTTTTATTATTGGTAGAGGCAACATTACCAAAAGACAATCCCGCATAGTGGTGTGTTAACCCAACCAAACCATCAAAATTTACTTCATATGAAGACATGAGCTTTCCTTAAAATTGTAAACCAGGAGATAGCGATTTAGGCATCTCAATCGATTCAGATTCCACTGAAGCCATTGGCCAAGAACAATAATCAGCTGCGTAATAAGCACTTGGTCTATGATTTCCAGAAGCCCCGATTCCACCAAATGGCGCATTACTTGAAGCGCCAGTTAAAGGTTTATTCCAATTCACAATACCAGCACGCCCTTCAAGTAAAACCTGCTCATAATCATCACGACTGCTAGAAACTAACCCTAGAGATAATCCATAGCGCGTCTTATTTGCTATCGTAATCGCATCACTTAATTCACGATAACGAGACACAATTAACAATGGGCCAAAATACTCTTCATCAGGTAATGCTGTTAGGTCTTCAACTTCAATAATCGCAGGAGAAAGCAGCGCAGTATCAGGTTGCAAACGTGTCATTTCTAACAGCACTTTCGCACCATTGTGGCTAAGCTCTTGTTGTGCATTTAGCAATATTTCTGCTGCTTGATTAGAGATAACAGAGCCCATAAAGGGAGCAGGATCTTGATTATATTGACCAACTTTTATTTGTTTACTGACTGCAACTAAGCGCTCAATAAATTTATCCCCAAGCTCCCCTGACTTAACAAGAAGACGTCGAGCACACGTACAACGCTGACCGGCAGTAATAAATGCAGATTGAATCGTCAAGTTCACAGCAGCATCAAGATCATCCATAGACTCAATGATCAAAGCGTTATTCCCCCCCATCTCTAAAGCCAGTATTTTTTCTGGCTGTCCAGCTAATTGACGGTGTAGCTGGTAACCAGTGTTTGCACTTCCGGTGAAAAGTAAACCATCAATATCAGGATGTGCTGACAACGCAATACCCGTCGATTTTCCACCTTGTATAAGGTTTAAAACACCAGCGGGTAAACCCGCTTTATCCCATATTTCTAACGTTTTTTGAGCAGTAAAAGGAGTTAATTCACTTGGTTTGAAAACAACACAGTTACCGGCCAATAAAGCAGGGATAATATGCCCGTTAGGAAGGTGCCCAGGAAAATTATAAGGGCCATAAACAGCCAATACACCGTGTGGACGGTGGCGCAAGACTGCCTGTCCATCAGGCAACTCTGTCGTTTTTTCACCGGTACGTTCATGAAACGCAGTAATAGATATCTGCATTTTATTAATCATGGCTTGCACTTCTGTTAACGCTTCCCACAAAGGCTTGCCCGTTTCTTGAGCGATAATATCAGCCAACTCCTGTTTCGCTTCCGTTAGTTGAGTACAAAAAGTATCGAGTGTACTAATACGCGTCACTAAGGGAGTTTGAGACCATGATTTAAAAGCCTTCCGCGCAGCATTTACTGCTTGTTCAACGTCTTCAGGTGTGGCTTCATGAGCAGACCAAATTAACTCATTTGTTGCTGGGTTTGTTTTATTAAATAACGTGCCAGAACCAGTCATCCATTGGCCATTGATATATAAACTAGGCTGCAACATTTTGCGCCTCCTTCAAATTTTTATTTACTGCAGGGAATAAAGGAGCAGCGGATACACTGTCACCAGACGATAAATGCAAAGCCTTCGCTTGCACTTCTGTGATAATAAGATGAGAATCTGAAAAAATAGGGGTAATGAGCATCGCACGGAATTCACTAAAGCGTTGATTAGAGACCATATAAGGAACACTGACCTCACAAGTACTTTGATCAGCAGACACTTCAGATACGATCTTAATCGGCCAAACACCAAGCGTCTTAACAATACGCAAATCATTTACATAGGTTTCTAAGGTTGGGCCAGCATCAAATATGTCGACGTACCCACCATAACGCATCCCTTCACTTTCTAATATTTTCCGAGCAGGGATAGTATTTTTATGTGTTTTTCCAATAACCTCCTGTGCCTCTGGTGTTAAGAAGTTAACGTATAAAGGGTGTGTAGGCATAAGCTCTGCAATAAATGACTTTTTCCCAATGCCAGTTAAATAATCAGCATAAGAAAAATCAATCGTGAAAAAATGACGTCCTAAACTTTCCCAAAATGGTGATACACCTTTCTCATCAGAGACTCCTCTCATCTCTGCGATGAGTTTCTCCGAAAAGTGCTCTTTAAACTGCGCAATAAATAATAAACGCGCCTTAGATAGTAAATGCCCGTTTTTACTATGGCGATACTCAGGATCTAAAAACAGAGTACATAACTCACTGTAACCAGTGTGATTATTACTGAGTGTAAGCGTCTCCATCTGGTTATAAATACCTAGTTCTTTCGATGCATTGGTTAACGTACCAACATGGTAATTATACCAAGGTTCAATAAGGCCAAGTGCCGTTTCTATGCCGCTTACCCCTACCACTTTATTAAGCTCAGTATCTTCTAAAACAAATAAGTAACCTTGCTCTGCTTTTGTTGCACCACCCTCTCGGGTTTTTAACATTCTTTCTATACGTTGTTCAATTAACTGATTATTTTCAGGCAAAGAAGTAAAGCCAATACCCGTTTTCCCGGCTAACTCATAAATAGCAGTTTGATCTTCTCGCGTGACCGGCCGAATTATCATCATGTTACGCATCCTTATCTACTTTTATACTAAAAATCCATATCAAATAGCTTAACCACTATGGTTAAGCTTCTAGATAACGTTTAATGGCAACTTCTAAACGTGCAAGCCCTCGTTGCATTTCTTCATCGGAAATATTAAGAGCAGGCGCAAAACGCAATACATTTGGTCCAGCAATAAGTACAAGTACCCCCTCTTCTGCTGCAATATTGGTAATAGCCTTCGCTTTTCCTTGGTGTGCTTCTGTTAATTCACAACCAATTAATAGCCCAGCACTACGTAATGATTTAAAAACAGAAAAACGTGCATTTATTGCTTCTAATTGTTGAATAAAAAAGTCATGCTTACGACCAACCTCAGCTAGGAATTTAGGCTCAGCAATGATTGAGAGTAGTTTGCCTGCCACAGCGCTTGCTAAAGGATTGCCTCCGTAAGTTGTTCCATGAGAGCCAGGCGAAAATGCCCCTGCAAATTTATCTGTAGTTAAAATAGCACCAATAGGAAAACCACCTCCTAACGCTTTTGCGGTAGACAGTAGATCCGGCGTAACACCATATTGCATGTAAGAGTAAAGTGCCCCCGTACGACCTACACCTGTTTGGATTTCATCAAAGATAAGCATTGCATTATGTTTATCGCACAGCACTCTCAACCCTTTTAAAAACTCAGTAGTTGCAGGTATAACACCACCTTCACCTTGGATAGGCTCTACGATAACAGCACAAGTATTCTCATTAATTAACTCAGCAACCGCTTCAAGATCATTAAATGGAGCATGCTTAATGCCCTTTGGTAGAGGAGCAAAGTCTTCCGAATATTTAGGTTGGCCACCTGCAGAAACAGTAAATAAGGTACGGCCGTGAAATGACTTTTCAAAAGAGATAACTTCATTTTTTTGCTTACCAAAATTATCATTAGCGAACTTTCTTGCTAGTTTTAATGCCGCTTCATTTGCTTCAGCACCAGAGTTACAAAAGAAAACTTTATCTGCAAAAGTATGCTTAACTAACTGCTTAGCTAGAGCAAGCACAGGCTCATTAGTGTAGCCATTCCCCATATGGCATAGTTTTTCTGCTTGGCTAACCAAAGCTTCTTTAACAGCTGGGTGGCTGTGACCAAGGGCATTAACTGCAATTCCACCAACAAAATCGATATAGTCTTTATCTTGCTGATCAAACACAGTTGAACCTTTCCCTCTTACCGGAATAAATGGAGCGGGTGCATAAGTTGGAATTAAATATTTGTCAAAGTCACTTCTGGATTCACTAATGCTATTCATAATTTCCTCGTTAAATTTACTTTTGATTAAGTTTATTTACTCACATTTAATCAGATGAAATGGGCTAAAATATCTTGCTATTAACAATTTTTAACTGCCGGTTAATAACAAATATTTTGCAATAGAGGTGCCAATACCTTTAACAAAATAGATAAAAAAACTTTATTAGCTATAAACATGAATTGAGAAATATTATTAACAACAACATCAAATAACCAAATATAATTCGGCATTAAATTTAGAGTAAAATAAAATAAAGACTTAACTGAGAGCGAAAACAAAAAAACGCACCAAAACAACTCGATAAGCACCAAATTGGCTCGTGTCGTTTAGTTGAATTAAAGATGAGTAACAAAAAACAATTTGTTAAGAAGTGATATTGAATATGGGTCACTATTACCATGACCTTAATTAAATGGAGGAAATTAGGTAGATAAGCTGCTATTAACCCTATTCATTAATTGACTTATTTAAGCGTAGGGAGAATCAACAAAGCCTGCTATTAACCATGGTCATTACTTATTATTGCTATATTAATAATGGGTATCTTCGTTGCCTGTTACGATACAACAACTAAAACCAAACATGCTGTCAGCTTAATGTATCAAGGTTAACTTTAGTAAAGGCTTTATCTTCATTAAGTACTACATGCGTATTAATCGTTGCAACATAATCAGGACTGCTAATTAACTTATCATTAATCTCTAAATAAGATCGCATATCACGGCAAATAACTTTTAAAATAAAGTCACATTGGCCACTAACTGTATAATATTCAACGATTTCAGGTATTGATTTAACCACTTCAACAAAAGCAAGCATCTCTTGATAAGAATGATTTTTTAAATCAACATTAGCAATGCAAGTCACAAAGCGACATATAGAGTATAGGTTTACTCGAGCATGGAACCCCTCTATTACCCCGTCTTCTTCTAAACGACGAACACGCTGCAAACAAGAACTTGGCGCTAATGCTATCCGGCTTGCTAACTCTTGATTAGTGATACGGGCATGACTCTGTAAGACATCAAGTATTTTATAATCAATTCGATCTAAGTTTTTCATTATTAACGACCTTTATTAAAATGGGTAAAAGTAAAGTATCAATTATTGATGCCTTACCATGATATATCCCACCTCTTAATTACCGTTTTTATACGATGTAACAAAGGTAGATACGAGCAAAGAAGGAATTTAATTCCAAAGCTTTAACGCAAGTTCCACTGCTTACTAACTTCAATATTGCACATACATTAGAGGCCGTAGTCTGCATAAAATAGGACTGACGATAAAGGTACTATTAAAGCAGCAATCAATATGCCAAAAAAATCAATAGCAATGAAAAGAATACTTAATTTGCCTTAATAAACAAAAAACAGAATTTAAATTAATACGACAAAAACAAACCAAATATAATTTCAAAAAGAGTAATAATAATAAATTTAAAACCTTAAAGAGAGTAATAAAACCTATTAAAATCAACATAAATCACCATTTTGGTGCTGAAAATTAATTCACAAAGAATTTTATTTGGTTTTTCATGCCAATAATATTAAATAAATGATCTAAATTTCTCGGGGGGAAAATAGGTTAGTTGAAGCTGTAAATAGAGGCAAATGAACGCGCCCTTTACACAACTTATAAGTTACCTTAACAAGCATAAATAGAGCAATGAATTATCAGGCAGGGATCACAATAGCTTAAATTTAAATTCAACGTTTAAGATTAATGATGGAATAAATAGAAGTGATTAATTTTAAGATGGACTTAGAAACGAAAAAGCCCCGACAATTGTCGAGGCTTTATCTAAATGTGGCAGGGGTGGAGAGATTCGAACTCCCAACATACGGATTTGGAATCCGTCGTTCTGCCGTTGGAACTACACCCCTGCAGACGTTGCGGATAATACCGAAGCTAGCGTTAATGTAAAGTAACTTTTGCTAAAAAGTGATTGATTGTTTACAAAACAGACAAAAATAAATGATTTTAATAAAATAGGCCGTTATCAGACTCAATTTTAATATTCAAAGCGAAAGATCTTACTTTTATGCTGATCAGAATATTGTAATGAATAAGAGACGGATTTGTTTGATAACCAATCGCCTCTGGTGTATTTTCGATACCATTATATCTCTTCATTTGTTTATAAAAGGATCGAACAATGACGCCCGCCATACCTGCAGTTAAACCAACTATCCCAAACTTCTCTTCAGGGCCGTGTGCAAAACGCCCAGGCTATGATTTAGCAAGCTTAAACCAGACAACATTAGGCCGATCTCATCGTTCTGAAATAGGGAAAAATGCCTTACAAAAAGTGATTAATGACACTGCAGATATCTTGCAATTACCTGAAGGTTATCGGGTGGGTATTGTACCGGCTTCAGATACGGGTGCGATGGAAATGATCATGTGGTCAATGCTAGGCCCTCGTGCTGTAGATATTTGTTATTGGGAATCATTCGGTCAAGGTTGGTTTGCTGATATCACCAAGCAGTTAAAACTAGAAAATGTAAATGAAATTAAAGCGGGCTACGGTCAACTACCTGACATGAGCTTAGTTAAACCAGAAAATGACTGTATCTTTACCTGGAACGGCACAACCTCTGGTGTAAAAGTAGAAAATGCAGACTTTATTAGCGATAACCGTGAAGGTTTGACTATTTGTGATGCAACATCAGCTGTTTTTGCGATGCCTATGCCTTGGGAAAAGTTAGATGTTACTACTTTTAGTTGGCAGAAAGTGTTAGGTGGTGAAGGTGGCCATGGTGTGATTATCTTAAGCCCTCGCGCAGTAGCGCGTTTAGAAAGTTATACACCTTCATGGCCTTTACCAAAAATCTTCCGTTTAACGGCAGGTGGTAAGTTAATAGAAGGTATTTTCTCTGGTGCGACTATTAATACACCGTCAATGTTATGTGTGGCGGATTATCAAGATGCATTAGATTGGGTTCGATCGATTGGTGGTGTTGAAGCTTGTATTAATAAGTCACAACAGAACTTAGCCGTATTAACTGAATTTGTTGGGAACAATGAATGGATTAATTTTTTAGCAGAAAAAGAGAGTATTCGTTCAAATACTAGTGTTTGTTTATCTGTTGACTTATCTACTGAACAACTTAAGCAATTTATCACACTATTATCGTCAGAAAATGTAGCCTTAGATATTGGTGCGTACAAAGATGCGCCTAGTGGTTTACGTATCTGGTGTGGTAGCACAGTAGAGCAAAGTGATTTAGAAGCCTTAATGCCATGGTTAACTTGGGCTTATAAAACAGTGACACAATAGATTTTAATTAAATACAATTTTAAAGCAGCTATCAATCTGACTGGTTGGTAGCTGTTATTACTTGCTTCCTTTATTCCCTCACTCTTATATTATCTACATTATTGATAATGAATATATTTTTGATAACACTCGTGGTTTCAATACATTAAAAATTTATCATCTCCGAGGCAGAACGATCCTATTCTTATCTTGATAGCGTAAGATAGTAAATGAATTGATGTGATAACTATATTTACCCACAACAATCAAAAAACTCCATGCAAACTCTATAGTTTGTACAAGCAATGCTGTAACTTAACGGCTAAGAAAAACAAATTAATACCAATTATATTAAATAACAGATCTAAATTTTGCGCAGGGAAATGGCTTAGTTTAAGGCGTAATGAGACTCAAATAGTTGCTCTATTTGAGAAAATTACAATCAAGAAATAAGTTATTTTAAAAGCAAAGTAGAACAGCTAATTAGTGTAATTGATGTAATAACTGTTTAATTTTCCAGAATAAAAATGAGGTCTCCATGAGCGACAAACAATTTGATTTTGATTACATCTGTATCGGTGGTGGGAGCGGCGGTATCGCTTCTGCAAATCGCGCTTCTATGTACGGTGCAAAAGTGGCGATTATTGAAGCTAAAGATTTAGGCGGTACTTGTGTCAATGTAGGCTGTGTACCTAAAAAAGTGATGTGGCATGGCGCTCAAGTTGCGGAGGCGATTAACCTTTATTCTGAAGATTACGGCTTTGATTTAGACGTGAAAAGCTTTAATTGGGCAAAAATGGTTGAAAACCGCCAAGCTTATATCGGCCGCATTCATGAGTCTTACGATCGTGTGTTAGGTAACAATAAAGTTGAAGTGATCAAAGGTTTTGCAACGTTTGTAGATAAAAATACCGTTGAAGTAGATGGAAAGCACTACACAGCAAAACATATCACTATTGCAACAGGTGGCCGCCCTACTATTCCTAATGTACCAGGTGCAGAATTAGGGATCGATTCAAATGGCTTCTTTGATATTGTTGAACAGCCTAAGCGGGTCGCTATTGTTGGTGCTGGTTATATCGCCGTGGAAATCGCAGGTGTTTTGAGTGCATTGGGCACAGAAACACACTTATTTGTACGTAAAGAATCACCGTTGCGCAGCTTTGATCCATTAATTGTTGAAACATTAGTAGAAGTGATGGCGGAAGAAGGCCCAACTCTTCACACTCATTCAACACCAAAAGAAGTGACCAAAGAAAGTGATGGCAGTATTACTTTGCACCTAGAAAATGGCCAAAGCCACAATGTTGATACTTTAATTTGGGCAATTGGCCGTCACCCAACGACTGACCAAATCAACTTAGCAGCAACTGGTGTAGAAACTAACGACGCAGGTTATATCAAGGTAGATGAATACCAAGAAACCAATATTCCGGGCATATACTGTGTTGGCGATATTATGGAAAATGGCGTAGAGCTAACGCCTGTAGCCGTTAAAGCCGGCCGCCAGTTATCAGAACGCTTATTTAACAACAAACCTGAAGCTAAAATGGATTACGATTTGATCCCTACAGTGGTATTCAGCCACCCACCGATTGGCACGATTGGTTTAACTGAGCCAGAAGCGATTGCACAATATGGTGAGAAAAACGTTAAGGTTTATCAATCAGGTTTTACAGCTATGTATACCGCGATTACTCAGCATCGCCAACCATGTAAAATGAAGTTAATTTGCGCAGGTGATAATGAAGTTGTTGTAGGTCTACACGGCATCGGCTTTGCTGTTGATGAAATGATTCAAGGCTTTAGTGTTGCAATGAAAATGGGCGCAACTAAAGCTGACTTTGATAATGTGGTAGCAATTCACCCAACGGGCTCTGAAGAGTTTGTTACTATGCGCTAGGCGCTATTTCAGTCATTATGAGCGTAGTCATCATACATTTGATATACGCTCTTTTCATTTCTATTTATTTCTATTTATTTCACCTTTTTTGCAAAGTTATTCCTCTCTAAGTAAAGCCAATCACACTAACTTAACTCATCTATTTTTATAGTTAATAATTTATTTCTTCATTACAAGTTCTGTACAGAAAACAATATTTCAAATATTTAATTTATCCACTAGCTGTCAAAGTTGTTACTTTTAATCTATTTAACTTTATAAAAATAATAAGCTAATTCACGTCGTTTATTCAAAATTGAAGCTAATCAAAACAATCTTTCTATCATTTCAAATAAGCCCTTATCTACTAGTCGTTTATATCCTTAAAAACTTTATCCACCTCACAATTACTCATACAAAACTATAAATATATCGATATTAAACCTTAATTTTAATAAAACGATTAAAATTAAGTGACCAAGCATAAAAAAGTCAAGTAAGCACATGAATTTAAACACATTTAAATTAAGCAAAGTGATTTAGATGATATCTATATTTTTTGTCAAAAGAAAATTACCGCTATTTATTTTGCTTTTAAATCGTACTAAAAGTTAAAAAAACACACCATTAAACATACAAATAAACACAAAATCTGCTATTTAAAATGATGTACAGATCTACTTTATGAACCTAAATACCCCTCTAATGAGAGCAAGATCATTTTATTTGCATGGAAAAATTGCCCCTTTTAGCAGATTCCAGAACAATAAAAAGGTAAACAAAATCAACTCCAATTATTTTTAGCTTTAAAGGGAAAAGAAAATGAAAAACGGACAAAAAATGAAACTCACTAAAATTGCAGCCGTCACTTTAAGCGCAGCATTAATTTTTGGTTGTGATGATCTTGAATTCAAAGAAAGCACTAGCTCTACAGGTGAAACTGATTCTGGTAGTGAAACAGATACAGGTTCAGAAACAACTGATACAGGACAATATTCAATATTAACGAATGTTGAAGCTGGCTCAAGTGGTCAAATGCGCTACGACGTTGCTGCCGTTGAAGGCGCTGAACTAACTGAAGGGCAAGTTGACGTCAACGTGTTCTATTCGTCATCTGAAACAGAAACTGCTTATATATCATTATTCAATGCAGATACAAATACAGCCGGCCTAGTAGGTGAAGTACAACTAGATGATGGCAACATTAAAATTAGATCTGGAGACTCTACTACTGTAGGAACTTTCACTACAGGTACATGGGTTAACGTTAACGTCACTTGGAGTGTAACAGCGGGTACCTATACAGTTACTGTTGATGGTACAGAAATTGGTACTTATGACTTCCATAATTCAACAGCAACGGGTGTTGATACTGTTGGCTTTAAAATAGGTAATAATGCATTAACTGATTCTGAAGAGTTCTTGGTCGATGACTTCACTATTTACTCAGACGAAGCCGGTACAACAGAAGTCTTCTTTGATGATTATGAAGATTATGTTGTTGATGAATTATTAGATGGCGCAGGTGACCCATACAACGATGAAACGCAACCAGCCATTGTTGGTGGAGAAGCATCAGATGATACGGATGATAGCGATTCTACAGAAACTGACTCAACTCAAGTTGCAGCTATTGCAGATACTGATACAAGTGATACTGGGGAACTAAGATATAAACTCAGTGATACACTTGCAACAGGACAAGTAAATGTATCAATCTTATATGATGCAGAAGAAGATTTATCTGCGTACGTAACAGTATTCTCTGATGGTGGTACTTCAACTTCAAATCAAATTGCCGACCTAAAATTAGATGATGGAAATATTTCATTAAGAAATATTGAAGGAACATTAACAACATTCACGCCAGGTGAATGGGTAGATGTTCAAATCAATTGGGTAACGGATGGAACTGGAGAAGCTGATGTTACTTTTTCTATTGACGACACTCAAATAGGCGACACATATTCAATCACTTATGATACTGATGAAGAAGCGACTTTTGTTGGTACAGGTGCAGAAGTTGTCTCAGTAAGATATGTAGATAATAGTGGAACGACTGTGTATACACTATATGCAGATGACCTATCTATTACAGATGGAACAAGTGAAGTATTTTCTGATGATTTCGAAGGCTTTGATATAGACGAAGTACTTGATGGTACTGATGATGATTACAACAACAACAGTTCTGAAGCTACTGTAGCTGCACAACCAGAGTAATCAATAACAACATTTCACTTCTGTTATTAGGCCGAACATTTAATTGTTCGGCTTTTTTTATAAAACAACTTCCCCATCAAAAATACCTCCTCAAACTTACCTCCGATAACAATCATTATTACATCAAGTTTCAGTGTCTAGTTATCAGTTTTGGAAGCTGCCTTTAGGAAGAAATTTCATTTGTATTATAATTAGATTTTATTGTTAAACCGAGTCAATACAAAGCGAATTAATAACAGAAAATCTCTATTAACTCTTATGAAAATGGACATCATACAGTGAAATATAAATTAATAAGTAGTGCCATATTATCAGTATTCCTTAGTGCATGTGGTGGTAGCGGCAGTAGTTCTAGTAGCAGTGAAGGTACGGATACAGATTCATCTAGCTCAGATAATTCAAGCTCAACAGGATCATACTCTGGCGTACCTTACGATTATGTACAATATATCCATGCACTTAATAATGCGAAATTGCAGCAAAACAACCCACCAACAAGCAGTTCAACCTCTGAAGTGGTTGATGCAGGTGAATATAATGGTTTTGATAATGATTACTTTTATTTAGACTCAACCACTGGCTGGTTAACCTTTGAAATGACAGGAGATAGCAAACGTTCTGAATTGCGCTTTGTTGAAAATTTTAGAACCAATACTTCTGAAATATCCACATTAAGTGCAGAAATATTGCCTATTTCACCTGAAGAATCTGTTGCATCTAGTGGTGATGGGCAAGAGATGACATTAATGCAGGTGCATAATAAAGGTGAAAATGGTGAAACCGATGACACCGTATTATCTCACCCGCTACTACGTATTGTTTGGGATGGAGAAAGCCGTACAGATGATGATACTGGTGACTCCTACAGCAATGCTTATTGGGCGATCATTAAAACGAATGCTTATGAGTGTAAAGATGACAGCAACCCTAACTATAATGACAACTGTCCTGATTCTTATGACTTTTATTATTTAGCTGATTACGACCAAGATAATGCAACAAAATTTGACATTGAAGCAGGTGACAGCACTTTAATTATCAATGTTGATGGTGATGAAAAAGTTAATATAGATATTACCTACTGGGATGACCTATACAGTTACTTTAAAGCCGGTGTTTATAATCAATATGAAGATGGAACCAGCACGGTTCAATTTAAAAGCCTAACTTATAATGGAACAACACTACCAAGCGCTGATCTAGATTCCTCTTCAGCACCTTCAGATAACTTTGAACTCAATGATTGGAATTTGAGTATCCCAACCGATGATGATAATAGCGGAACGGCAGATACCATTGATGAAGATGATTTAAGCGATGGCTATGAAGATTTTGAGTACTTTTATACTAATACCGACGATGGCGGCATGGTATTTTATGTTGAAGTAGACGGCTATAAAACGTCAACAAACACCTCTTACACACGTACCGAGTTACGCGAAATGTTACGCGAAGGTGATACGAGTATTTCAACAAAAGGGGTTAATGAAAATAACTGGGTATTCTCATCAGCGCCCACCAGCGAACAAGAAAAAGCAGGTGGCGTAGATGGTATTTTGGATGCGACGGTTGCGGTTAACCAGGTATCGACTACCGGTGAAAGCTATCAAATAGGTCGCGTTATTATTGGTCAAATACATGCTAATGATGATGAACCGGTTCGCCTTTATTACCGTAAGTTACCGGACAACGACAAAGGGTCTATTTACTTTGCTCACGAGCCACGTACTGGTGATGAAGTATGGGTTGATATGATTGGTAGTCGTGATAATAACGCCAGTAATCCAAGTGATGGCATTGCCTTAGATGAGCCTTTTTTCTATCAAATAAAAGTGGTCGGTAACACATTAACAGTTACCATCATGCGCGATGGCAAAGATGATGTGATTGAAACTTGGGATATGACTGATAGCGGCTACGACGAAACAGGCCAATACATGTATTTCAAAGCGGGTGCCTATAACCAAAATAATTCAGGAGAAGATGACGAAGCTGCACAAGCTACCTTTTACTACCTAAATAACCGTCATTAATTAATAATATCCCCTGATTAACAAGCTATAGTGTTATTTGTCAGGGGTTATTTTTTCCTGAGTACTAAGCATCTCCTCTATAACTCCCCTACCGCATTACAATTTCTACTTTATTGTATGACAACTGATCAATTAACTTTAAACAACAAAACCTAACTGGTCTGTTTAATGCTTTGAATATTGAGCACCACTCAAAAAGCATGCACAGCTAAAAGCATTATTAACAAGGATAAATATAAGCGATTTACATCTCGAAAAATCAGGAATAAATAGATTAACGGATATCGCTCTTCATAAAAAGTAGCCAACAGAAGTGAGCAAAGCGACGA
The DNA here is from genome assembly GCF_030397575.1 of Psychromonas sp. 14N.309.X.WAT.B.A12. Lineage (GTDB taxonomy): Bacteria > Pseudomonadota > Gammaproteobacteria > Enterobacterales > Psychromonadaceae > Psychromonas. Next base: position 222,500 of record NZ_JAPNXS010000005.1, read on the forward strand.
TGTTTAGGCGCGGCCTGACCTAAGGGACGAAGGATGAATTAAGCGCCCCTTAATCACATAAGAGGGTGAACTATGCCTCCCCTTTTTAAGAGCCTTTCAGTATGCCAGTTATCGCACACGAGCATCCACTTAGTTGATCAATACTAAGCAAAACTAGCGTATATGAATAAACGAACAAACCAAAACAAGTAGGCTGAAGCAAGGGCAGCACTCGATCGCTGTCGTACGACCACCAGACACGCAGAGCTCAACCCGATCATAAAATGATACAGCTATACCATACGCCCTCTCTACTACATAAAAGAGTGACCACTGCACGCGGCTTTATTCACCTCATGCTCAGTCGATATCAAAAACAAAATAGTTAAAATAATTCGCCAAAGTCATAACAGAACATAAATTTTACGCAAAAAAAAGCGGTTAGATAATCTAACCGCTTTTACTATTTGCATTTAATAAACGCTAACCTGATTAATCCATTTCTGGTAATCGGTCTTTATCTGAATCATCATCATCTTCATTTACTTGGCTAACTGCTTTAACAAGTAGTAAACCAACAGCGAACACGATACCACCACATAATACGAAGATTAAACTTTGCATAAATGGGTTTGGTAAGAAGAACATTGCCATAATACCAACACCCGCTGTACCAATTAACATACCTAACATGCGACGTTGCTTGTTATCAAGGTGTGCTTGAGCAGCAGACTTATTATGAAGAGGCGTAGCTAAATTCGTGAAGAATGTATCAACGTCTTTCTCACGCTCTGCCGATAATGGTTTGTAGAAGAACATAGTTGCACAGAAGAAACCACCTGTAATAACAATGTGACCTAATAAACCTAGACCTACTTTCAAGTCTTTCCATTCACGACCAGTTAACGCAGTATCTAAGTTAAACCAGTTTTGGATATCAGTTGCTGAGATAACAAGACCTACATAATAAGACACACATGCACCAACAATTAATGTTGCCCATGCTGCCCAGTCTGGTGTTCTACGGATAAAGAATCCACAGAATGCTGGTACTGTCATAGGGAAGCTGATTAACGCACCTACATACATCATAGTATCAAATAAGCTCAACCCTTTTAGTGAGTTAATGAATAACGCTACTAGGATAATGATTAAACCAAACACTGTTGATGTGATTTTAGAACAAGTTACTAACTCTTTCTCTGTTGCTTTTGGACGTAAAACGACTTGGTAGAAGTTTTTAACAAAAATACCAGAGTTACGGTTTAGACCTGAATCCATTGAAGACATGGTAGCCGCAAACATCGCAGAGATAAGTAAACCAACCATACCAACAGGCATATATTCATCAACAAAGTAAAGGTAAGCATAATCTGCTGCTTTTTTACCTGCATCTGGATACATAGCTGTTAAATCAACACCTGTAGACGCTAAGAACCAACTTGGTAGGAACCAAATTAATGGCCCCATTGTCATCAGAACACAAGCTAATAGAGCAGCTTTACGTGCATTTTTAGAATCTTTTGCCGCAAGGTAGCGGTAAGAGTTAAGCATGTTATTAGTAATACTGAATTGCTTAACAAAGATAAAGAATGACCATAACGCAAAGATGCTAAAGTAGTTGATTTCAGTACCAACAAGGAAAGTTACTTCGCGTACTTCTTCGAAACCTTCAATGATGTTTGAAATGCCGCCACCTTGATTAAGCGCTACAATCGCACAAGTAATTGTTACCGCCATGATGATAACCATCTGCATAAAGTCAGATGCGATTACCGCCCATGAACCACCTGTTACAGACATGACGAGTACAACAATACCTGTGGCCCAAATGGTTGTTTCAATATCTACACCAAAAATACCAGAAGCGATAATAGCAAGACCATTTAACCAGATACCTGCGTTAATAACGCTGTTCGGCATACCTGTCCAGGTAAATACTTGCTCATTTTTACTACCAAAACGTTGACGTACCGCTTGAATAACCGTTACTACGCGCAATTGGCGAAACTTGGGAGCGAAGTAAGCAAAGTTCATGAAGTAACCAAATGCGTTAGCCATGAAGATAATCGCAACAGTAAAACCATCGTTATAAGCTTTACCAGCAGCACCTGTAAATGTCCAAGCACTAAATTGGGTCATGAAGGCAGTTGAACCTACCATCCACCAGAGCATGTTACCGCCCCCACGAAAGTAATCACTTGTATTAGTGGTGAACGTTCTGAACATCCACCCAATTGCAATAAGGAATAAGAAATAAACCCCTACTACTAATATATTAAAATCCATATCGAGACCCTTTAGTTATTTATGATTGGCAAAACCATATCTCAGAGAGAAGATTAATTGTATTACAATAATAAAAGTATGTGATTGAAATCATATTAAATAGAAAGGTATCGTAAAGAATATAATCTAGATCAGGTTTCAATCTGTTAGAAGTCCTTATATAGAGAAGTATAAAACATACTCCCATGTATAAGGTTGGTATTATTTAAGCGTGCTTAACCCACTACTATTGCGCTCAAATAGAATAAATAAAATCCAATGTAAGCCGCACGATTACTAGCACAGTCAAATAAAACAAAAAAATAAAAAATGAAAATGCTCTTATCACACCGAATCAAAATTGATTTCAATTTTTGCTGTGACATAGCGCAAAAAAAGTACATAGAGGACTACTTTAGTCGTATTATTTAAAAACAAAAATGTTACACAGCTCTCTATACGAACTAAAAGCCATTAAATACAAAAATCAAAAAATAAATACAAACCATTGAAAATAAAGACTTATAATTAAATTTATAAAAACCTGAATTTTTAGTACAAAAAAAGTTAGAGGGAACTCACAGAACAAAAGCACAAAAATTATGTATCCTATTTGTATTATGAAATGCCAATTAAAACCGGTATTGAATAAATATTTTAAGTTTTAGTATTTACGATATTACAAGTTTATTGTTGTTCGTAAAAATAAGTTTTGCACTGTTCATACCTGCAACAATAAGACTAGAAATATAAAAAACTTTATATTAAATCAAATTGGAAGATAACCATGAAACTACAAAATAAGTTAATTTTTGCTGTTGCAACTACAGTGCTCTCTGGCGCAGCATCTGCTGCTACTATCGACTTCCGCCATGAATACAAGGCAGATAACGAACAACAAGCAAGCCGAGTTAAACTAAGCAACAACTTCAGACCTGTAGAAGATATGAAAGACCTTAAAGTTAACCTTGGTCTAGAAATGAAGTTTGCTAGTTTCGATAAAACAGACACGTTTGATGATACTTACTTAACTGAAACAGAGTTAGATATGGGCTTAACTTACCGTATCGGTAAATGGCAAATCAAACCAGGCATGCCAATCGCATTAACGGATCGTAAAAGAACCTTTAAACCACAAATTCGTATCGTTTATAAATCAGACTTTGGTTTACAAACGGCACTACGTTACCGCCATGAATTCGCTAACTACTCAGATCCAACTGATGGTGATACTAACGTAGAAACAGGTAATAAAGTTAACCGCCCTACTAAATCTAAAGTAACACTTACCGGTTCATACAAAGTGGAATCAATGCCAGATCTTAAGCTTAGTTATGAAGCAAACTACGTGAAATCATGGGATAAAGTAAAACAATTTGATAATAAAGATTGGGAATATGATGCAGGTATAATTGTTGGTTACCAATTTGGTGATTGGCGCCCGTTTGCTGAAATCTGGACTGTAGATGAGGGATCTAGCTCTAGTAAACGCCAAGCTCGTTACCGTGCGGGTATTAAATACAGCTTCTAGTAGCAATAGTCCATTGATACTAAGTTTAAAATGATTAATTGAGTCTGATCATTTAGAGCCACTTACTTGTTAAGTGGCTTTTTCATTTTTAAAATAAAAGATTAATTAGAAAACGATCAAGTACAAAACACTCTATTATCCACTATAAAATAGCCATCACTGATTTAATTTTTACCGTTTTACTTTCCATTAAAGATTATAATGGACGCGTGTAATCAAATTTCATATGTCGAACCGAAGAATCAGCTCCCTCGAAGTGTTGCTTAAGTAGTGCTAAATACAACTCACCAGTAGCTAATGAATCAACTAGCGCACCATGTGCAGAATACTCAGGTAAATGATGGCGTTCACGTACACTACCAAGACGAAAATCATCAGTGCCATTATTATCTTTGTAAATATGTAGAGACTTTTCCATCTGTAAGGTATCTACCCACAATAACGGTAAAGGCGGTAATTTATAACGCTTCGCCATATAATGATTTAAAAAACGCTTTTCTACTATGCTGCCATGAACGATTAATACTTTGCCAACAGCTTCGGTTAACATTGCATCCAGCACCACATTCCATGCTTCGCCTTTTTCTAGCATTTCAGGAACAATATGATTGATCACTGCAGTTTCAGCTTTGACATTTTTAGCCGTATGAATCAATGTCTCTACTGCTTCAGATAACAACAACTGCTGATTAATTAAAGGCAAGTATCCCACACTTAATAATGAATCCGTTTTAGGGTTAAATCCTGATGTTTCAAAATCTAGTGACAAGTAATCCAATGAATAAATATCATCATCTAGGTCTGGTAATGGCGCTTCTAATAAGACACGTATGTTGTCAGGCACTTGGTGTGTTGACAAATATCGCTCTCGTTCACGTTGTAACTTATTAAGTGGATGAAAATGATTAAAAATACGACGCATAGTTTTTCTCTCTGACCTAAATATCACTGACGATTAAACTTCAATTTCGTATATTCTTGCAGATCTGCAATGATCCTAAAGGCATCTTTTAAATGCTTTCTTTCGAAGCTACCAAAAGCATTAGGATCGATGTGATTATCTGCTACTCGTCCTTCTTTTAACGCTGTAAATTGATGTGATAAACGTACTTGGGTAATAAATTGGAATGCCCCTTGTACATTTTTCAACATATCTTCGCTTAATAAATTATTTTCATGTGCATGTTCGAAACGCGCCATGGTTTCGGCTTTTTCAGAGCCTGACGACAACCCATAAATTCGAGCAAGATCGACCAACAAACTTAAAGCAAACTTTTTAATATTTAAGGTCTTAGAGTTTTCACCACTTTTTTCTAATACTAATGAATTAAAAATACCTAGTGGCGGACTTACTGAGACGGAATCTCGCACCATGGAAGATAAAAATACATGTGAAGATTTAATACTACTGAAAAGGTGGTCTTGTAACTCTTTATTAAAGCTCTCATTACCATATAACCAGCGAGTTTCTAAAAATACCGTGGCATTTAACAAGCTATCATATTCTGGATTAGCAACCCATTTACTGTACGAGGCTTTCCACACTTTCAGTGGCATACACCACTTAGGATTAACCGCCATAAATTTACCGCTACACAAAGGGTATGCGCAGGCGTCAAGGGCATTACATACCCACATTGCTAATCCCTGGAAATAGATGCGATCTGCAGCCGTTGCGTTATCCGCTAAAATAATCGCATTATCTTGGTCTGAGAGCATATGTACTTCATTACGCGCATGCGAACCTGCAACGATCCAAGCAAATTCACAGGGCGGCTTACCAAAATGTTCTTCTGCGATTTGCAATAGACGACGATTATAGGCATCCATAATCAAGGTCATTACATGGCCAATAATATCGCCACTCACTTTACCTTCTACTAACGCCTCAAAGATCGCTTGGCGTTCAGGAGTTAATTTAGATAAGTCAGCAACCGTCTTAGCATATTTTATTTTTTCAATCAGAAAAACTGCTTGAATCCTATTATTTCGGACCAAATGTGTTGTCGTTAATACCCCTAGTACATTATTACCCTCGACCACTGGTAAGCTTCGCACGTTGTTTTGCATCATAATTGATGAGGCTTTTAACACCAGGTCGTTAGGGGCTACAGTTAATGGGTTAGGCGTCATGATCTCTTTAACTGGTCGACAGTAATCTAATCCAGCCACAATAACGCGTTTTGTCATATCGCGGTCGGTAACTAGGCCAACTATTTGGCCGTTTTCAGTAATTACCGCTGTTGGTGAACAAACCGCCATAATTTGCTCCGCGACTTGCCTAATCGGCGTACTAGAGTCAGCAACCACAATTTTATCACTAGCCACTTCGGATACTTTTTTAACAAAGATACCTTTTTCACTATCTGACCACACCACGTCTAACGCAGAGTGTAAACGTACCTGTACATTACTGGCAAAATGCTCGGCAAAATCAGGGTACTCTTCTAAAAGATTTAATAGGTCAGAATGAGGAACCAAGTATAAAAGCGTATTTTCTAATGCGACTGCAGTGTAATCTTCCTGTGACTCTTTTTGTTCTGAAAGAAAGGTAAAGCCAAATAGATCTTCCGAACCTAATTTTGCCCGTAACATACCATTATGCTTGCGTTGCTCCATAGATCCGGTTCTGACGACATATAAATAGCGTAGCTCATGCTCTCCACCAAACTGAATCTGCTCCCCCTTCGCGAGGTAAGTTATTTTTATACAACAAGCAATTTTACGTTGTAATTCTTTAGGTAATTTATCGAAGGGATCAATCGTTGCTAGGAAGTCATGAATGTTCGGTATTAATGTTTGAGGCATAAGTTATCCTTTAAAAAACACTGTCATTTTAAGGCAAAAAGCCACCCTCCTAATAACGGAGAATGGCTATAAAATCATATTAGTTTTGCTAAATACTCGAACACTAAGCATCAAAGTAATTTACACCTATTAATTAAATATAGTTGGAATAAATAACAAAGCTCTCATGAAGAGATCTTAATCATTACTTGGTAAACGGCGTTTACTTTTACTTAATAGTTCAATATTAGCTTGTCTAGCTTTGTCTGCATCACCTGCCATGATCGCCGAATAAATAGCGCGATGTTCATTAATACAAGTGCTGCCTCTGATAGATGAATGTGTAATGAAACTCTTAAACATAGTGCAAAGTACATTCGCAAAAGGCAGATAAAAGCTGTTACCTGTTGAGAGAAAAATCAGACGATGGAACTCCATATCTGCATCTGTCCAGCTCTCTAATTCAAAGTCTTTGGAGATATCATCCATCTGTTGAAAAGTGGCAGACAATAAAATACGTTGTTGTGCAGTCGCATTTTCAGCTGCGAGTGCAGCAGCTTCAGGCTCTAGAGCGTTACGTAATGATAAGAAATCACGATAAACTGCATCGTTATCACCCAAACCAGTCAACCAATCTAATAATTGTGAGTCTAAGAAGTTCCAATTTTCACGGCTAGTTACTCGGGTGCCGACTTTTGGCTTGGATTCTAGCAAGCCCTTGGATGTTAACAATTTAATCGCTTCCCTTAAGGAGGTTCGACTTACTCTAAATTGTTCACATAAAGCCATTTCACCGGGAATAATCTCATTCTGAGCAACTTCCCCAGACAATATTTTGCGAGCAATTTCGCGCGCTACTTGCACATGTAAGCTGCGTTTTACTCCTGCTATTTCGACAAATGCATTCTGCATAAGATTCCTTCCTATAATAAAGTCACTTAATAGTAATACAAATAAACACTGTTTGGTATCAGTGTCATCTATCCTATTTGTCTTCTGTGATTTATATAGGGTAAAAAATTGCTTATTTTGTATTATATGTGAACTAATACTTTTAGTTTTTAAAAGGTTAACTTAGTTAAAATTATTTTCTAATAAATAAAATACAGGTGTTTTTGTTCACAAAATAACCATCTATGGTATAACCTATTAGGATTAGTTTATTATCATGAAGATAATGTAAAAGTAAGGGACAACTATGAAAACAATGACCTGTAGACAACTTGGAGGCGCTTGTGAACAATCCTTTCAAGGAGATACATTACAAGACCTATTAGAGCAAAATAAGCTTCATATGGTAGAAATGATGATGCAACAAGATGAGCTACATATTGAAGCCAGTCGTAAGGTCAAAGTATTAACCCAGGATGTGGAAGCGAGTAAAGTTTGGTATGCAAATAAACAAAAACTATTTGATGAGTTACCAGAAGATTAACATTCAATCTAAATACTAAAAAGAGAAGCCTAATAAATAATATTAAATGAACATTGCTTATTATTAGGCTTTTTTACATCAATCACTCTCATTAAACAGAGAAAGGGTATTTAATCGCTTCGTGACACTGATACCCAACCACTTCAAAATCATCCATGGTTACCCAAGTTTCTAAGTCTTCTAATGAAGTAATTTTAGGATTAATTTTCAGTTGTGGTGATGGAAAAGGCTCTCTTTTTAATTGTACATCTTGCATCAACGCTAACTGATCTTCATAAATGTGTGCATTAACAATTTTATGGTACGCCTTACCTGCTTTTTTACCGGTTATTTGTGCCATCAATGCTAGAAACGCAAAGACTTGTACTTGGTTAAAATTTAGACCAAGCGGCACATCACATGAGCGCTGGTAACTGGTTAAATGCAATGTATCACCCAGTAGTGAGAAAGTATGAGTATGCATACATGGGCGTAAACATCCCATATCAAATTCACCTGGGTTATAAAACGTTAGAATTTCAGCACGATCATCGATACCGTTTTTAAGGTTATCTACAATTTTTTTCAACTGATCTAATGTGGTTCCATCAGGCTTTGCCCAAGCACGACCTTGCACACCATAAACACGCCCCATGTCATCGTCACCTTTACGGTGTGGATTGTTCAACCAAGCATCATTTAAGTTAGCATTCGCGTCCCACGTTTTAGTGCCTAATGCACGAAAATCAGCAGCATTATCATAACCACGAATATAACCAAGAAACTCAGCTATCGCAGATTTATAAAAGCTCTTACGCGTGGTGATCATTGGGAATTGATTATTACCAACATCATACTCTAAATCAGCGTTTATTACGGTTAAACAACGTTTCCCAGTTCGCTCATTTTCAATCCAAGTCCCTTGGTCTATGATGCGTTGGCATAACGCTAAATACTGTTTCATTATTTTTTATCCTTTGCTTTTTTAGTGCTGTCATTGACTTCTGGAACAGGATTATTTTTGTATGCATAAACCATTAAAATAGTACCGATAATAATCATAGGCAGTGATAAAATTTGTCCCATGCTCATATTAAAAGTTAATAGGCCTAACTGTGCATCCGGCTCACGGGCAAATTCAATAATAAAGCGGAAAGTACCGTAACCTAATAAGAATAAACCAGCTACTGAACCGGCAGGTTTGGGCTTACGAATAAATAAGAATAAGATAATAAACAGCGCAACGCCTTCTAGTGCAAACTCATATAATTGCGAAGGATGACGCGGTAATGGTCCTGCGTTATAGAACACTACGCCAAATGGAGAATCTGTTACACGTCCCCAAAGCTCTGAATTAATGAAGTTACCAATACGCCCTGCGCCTAAGCCAACTGGCAATAATGGCACGATAAAATCACCTACCGATAAAATTGAACGTTGATGACGTTTAGCATAAATAATAATGGCTGTAACCACCCCTAATACGCCGCCATGGAATGACATACCGCCTTCCCAAATTCTAAATAAATACATCGGATTGTCGATAAAAGTTGGGAACTGATAAAACAATACATAACCAATTCGACCACCTAAGATAACGCCCATAAAACCTGCAAATAACAGATCACTGGCTTGTTCGCGTGTCCATACGCCATTGGATTTATCACATACACGGTTTGCCATCCAAAACGCAAAGGCGAAACCAACAAGATACATTAATCCATACCAACGAATATCAAGTGGCCCAAGACTAATAGCGATCGGATCGATCTGAGGTAATACATAGTGAGATGAGGACATAATTTGCTCTAATTGATAAATTTAGTGGCCGTATCATAGCGTAATTTCAGTGGAAAAATAATCATAGTTTTCTTTCTCAAAAGAAAAACTAGTAGACCTAGATAAATAGTCATCTTGTCAGCTGTTTTTTACTAAATGATAAAAAATAGCAATTACCGAATTAATTTCCCGCTATTTATGCTATTTTCTGCGCCAAATTATGATCTGTATTAATTTCAATAACAGATTACTCACTACAATCCCCTGTAGTTTTGCAGTAACAGCGTTTTCCGAAATAAAGCGTTAAATGATTAATCATGGCATCGATAAGTACATTTATTAATGCATAAAAATAATAAAGTAGGAATATTCAATGAGTTCAAACCCCACTCTTATTCAACGTATGATGAGCGGTAGCTTAGTATTACAAATTGTTGTCGGTATCATTGCAGGTGTTTGCCTTGCGAGCTTTTCACCAAGCACTGCAACATCAGTTTCTTTTCTAGGTGGTTTTTTCGTTAGCGCGTTAAAAGCCGTTGCGCCAATTCTTGTGTTTATCTTAGTTGCTTCGTCTATTGCTAACCAAGCAAAAGGCAGCCACACTAATCTTAAACCAGTTATCCACCTATATTTAATTGGCACTTTGTTAGCCTCTATTACTGCTGTTTTATTTAGTTATGTTTTTCCTACTGAATTAGTACTAATCACCAGTAATGTAACCACCACTCCACCTGAAGGCATTTTGGAAGTTTTAAATACCTTGTTATTTAAAATCGTTGATAATCCAGTTAATGCACTATTAACAGGTAACTTTATCGGTATTTTAGCTTGGGCTGTTGGTTTAGGCTTAGCATTACAACACGCTAATGAATCGACTAAAAAATTACTGCAAGATCTAGCGCATGGTGTTTCGAAGATTGTACAACTGGTTATTCGTCTCGCGCCTATTGGTATTTTTGGCTTAGTAGCAACAACCTTTGCAGAAACAGGTTTTGATTCACTGATTGGTTACTCTCACCTATTAGCAGTATTAGTGGGTTCAATGTTATTCATTGCCTTAATTGTTAACCCAATTATTGTTTACATCAAATTAGGTTCAAACCCTTATCCACTGATTCTACAATGTCTACGTGAATCTGGTGTAACAGCCTTCTTCACACGTAGTTCTGCGGCTAATATCCCAGTTAATATGGCATTATGTGAGAAATTAAACCTACATAAAGATACTTACTCTGTTTCTATTCCGTTAGGAGCGACCATTAACATGGCAGGTGCAGCGATTACTATTACGGTATTAACACTAGCTGCTGTTCATACGTTAGGAATTGAATTTGATATCTTTACTGCCATCTTATTAAGCGTGGTAGCAGCTGTGTCAGCATGTGGTGCTTCAGGGGTCGCAGGCGGTTCATTATTACTTATCCCACTTGCTTGTAGCTTATTTGGTGTACCGAATGAAGTGGCGATGCAAGTTGTTGCTATCGGCTTTATCATTGGTGTTGTTCAAGACTCTGCAGAAACAGCTTTAAACAGCTCTACTGACGTTATCTTCACGACAGCAGCTTGTCGTGCTGAAGAAGCAAAAGAGTTAGCAGCTAAAAGCTAAAACTAATTCTGAAAATACAACAATAAAAAACCGATCATGTGATCGGTTTTTTCGTTTTTGAATAGCATTAAAAATGACCAACTATTTCTTACCTGCTCGAACAAAACCGCCTAACCCTTTCTCATCCAAGTAGTTAATAAAAGTTTGTTTAATAAAAGCGCCATCATGCCCTTTTAACGCGACTTCCGTACAAACCTCAAGCTCTGAAATGGTAATTTTATTAAGAAGATACTTCACCTTATTAATATTAAAGGCATTCATACTTAGTTTCCGATATCCCAAGCCTAACAGCATTAACAAGCCAATTGGATCACCTGCTAATTCACCACAGATACTGACTTCTATGTTGTTCTTTTTACTTTGCTCTAAAATCAACCGCATCGCTTGTAATACCGCAGGGTGATAACTATCAAATAGATCAGCTACGCGACTATTGTTACGATCCACAGCCAGTAAATATTGAGTTAAATCATTGGTTCCAATTGACAAAAAGTCCACCAGCGGCGCAAGTTGATCAATAATAAAAATAGCCGATGGCACCTCGATCATCACACCTATATCAGGCAACGGAAACTGCTCATGTGATAAAGCTTGTTCCCAACACACCTCTTGCCATGCTTGCTCTATCAAGCGCTTAGATTCTTCAACCTCACCGACCGAGCCAACCATTGGTAACATGATACGTAAATTTTGGGTTTCGATACTCGCACGTAACATGGCACGTATTTGAATCAAAAATATTTCAGGATGATCTAAGGTTAAACGAATACCACGCCAGCCCAAGAAGGGGTTTTCTTCATTAATTGGGAAATAACTTAATTGTTTATCACCACCAATATCTAAGGTACGCATGGTAACAGGCAAGTTTTGGTACTGATCAAATAATGATTTATAGGTGCTAACTTGCTCCTGCTCTGTCGGGAAGGCATTACTCAGCATAAAAGGTAATTCACTACGATATAAACCGATGCCAGAGAAGTTATGTTCAGAGAACACGTCTGGTGTTGAGTTCAAACCAGTGTTTAATAACAGCTCAACTTCACAACCATCTTTAGTCACTGCCGCTTGATTAGCTTCCAATTCCACTAACGCTTTCATCTCATTCTCTTCATCTAAGAGAATTTGATACTCAGCAACTAATGATGCTTCAGGCTCAATAATAATGGTGCCGGCATAGCCATTGATGATCATGTTTTTCTGACCAATGTTCTTCAAACGCAGTGGTACACCTAATACCGCAGGAATACCTAAAGTGCGCGATAGGATTGCGATATGAGAACTTAAACCACCACGTACAGAAACAATCCCTTTCAGCTTATCAGGCGGTACCATGGCCAACATTGAGATGGTCACCTCTTCGGCAACTAAAATAATTTCGTCCGGAAAGTCTAGCTGCTCGTCATCGCGATTAGAGAGGTGGTATAACAAACGCTGGCCTACATCTCTAATTTCAACAGCTCTTTCTCTTAAGTAAGGATCACTCATGCTCTCAAACTGTTCTATATAAGTCTCAGAAACACGTTTAACAGCACTTTTAGCGGTTAGCTTCTCTTGCCTAATCTGAACTTCTACCGCACTCAGTAACGCTTTATCCTGTAAAAGGTGTCCGTATACATCAAACAGCATAAAAGCATCTTTCGATACTTGCTCCTTTAAGGTGATAGATACCTTGGAAAATTCATCTGCACAGGCTTGCACAGCGTTAGTAAAGGAGATCATTTCGTGTTCAGGATCTTCACTCTGCTCTATGCCCACATCGGTTAATAATAGGTGAGCCTGTAATACATGTGCTTTATTAATAGAAATACCAGAACTCGCAGGACTGCCTTGTAGATGCAAGGATCGGCTTTTAGATTCAGTTTCTTCAGGTAAATCTAGTAAGGTGCCACCTAATACACTGCCAAGGTGCACAGCTAAGGTAACTAAGAAAGATTCTTCAAGTTCATTATATAAACGAGGGGTACGTTGCTGTGCCACCAAAACACCTAACACTTGGCGTTTATGAATAATAGGCACACCTAAAAACGAATTAAACTGCTCTTCATTACTGGAAGGGAGATATTTAAACTGAGGGTGTTCTGAAACGTTCACTAAATTAATTGGCTCACCTTTTTGGTAAACCAAACCAACAATACCTTCATCTAAATTAAAATGCGTTGCGCCCACTACTTGACTATCTAACCCTTCACTGGCCATTAGCGTTAGCTTTTTAGTTTCTTGATTAGTCACAAAAATAGAACAACAATCTAGGATCATCGTACTTTTAGTTTGCTGTACTAATAAGTTCATAGCATCAGAAAGTGTACTGGCCTCACCGAATTGCTCTACAATTTGACGAAGTTGGCTGAACATAAAACGCTCCTATTAGTAAGGTAAGAAGGTATTTATTATTTGTAAGAACCTCGACGAGGTCGTTTGTTTCGTTTTTTATCTGTTCTATGCATCAGAGAAAATGCAGCATGGGCAAACTCAGTCAATGCTCTTCTATACACATCACGTTTAAATGATACTACTTGACGCACTGGATACCAGTAAGTAACCCATCGCCAATCATCAAATTCAGGGTGTCCGCAAGTATCAAATCCAATTTGCTCTTCTTTTGCAATCAATTGTAATAAAAACCAGCGTTGTTTTTGACCAATACAAATAGGTGCGGGTGATTCCCAGCGTACTAAACGCTTAGGAAGTTTATAACGCAGCCACTGACGACTGCTCGCCACTACTTTGACATGCTCAGGTTTTAAGCCAACTTCTTCATATAACTCTCGATACATCGCTTTTTCAGGGGTTTCGCCCTCTTTTATTCCACCTTGTGGAAATTGCCATGAATGTTGACCGAAGCGTTTAGCCCATAAAACTTGACCATTTTTATTACAAATGATGATACCTACATTAGAACGGTAGCCGTCAGCATCAATCATTAAAAAACTTTCTCAGGTTAAGATCTATTCTTATTTATACACAAGTAAATCAACGACAAAACAAAATAGATGAAATTATAATTATAATTGCATTCTTTCACAGAAACCCCTATCCATCAAACTCATAAACTATAAAAAGGTTAAACGATAGTACCTAGCTCACGTTTACTGAAAATGAATAATATTAATGTATCCACTAAATCTGTGCATAACTATGTGTACAATTAAACACAAATAAAAGGATCAAGAAACACAACAAACCGCAAGATCTTTATATATTTATTTAAAAACCTATTATTACATTTAAAAACAGTATGTTAAATAAAAATCATAAACAATAAAAAGGTATCACTGTAATTAGATCCAGTAAGTTTCATTCACAATCGAATGTGAATATCTTGGTCGTATAAAAAACATACAACCCTTATTAAACAGCACTTTCTTGCTCAAAAAATAAACATAAAAAATAGATTTTTAGAAAATTAAAGCGAAATGTGTTGAATCAAAGTAAAGATCTTATGATCTATTCAGTTATCCACTAAAAATGTGCATAACTCTGTGTAAGTTCATTTTAAAACTATGAATAACCCAACAATAAAAAAACACGTACAATTAATCTGTTTATCTCTTTTAACCTTTCAAGCGAGTTATTATGCAGCCTACACCGACGTCTGAATCTCAATTATTAAATTATTGCGAAGCTATAGCCGGCTTTTCTTTATCTGAATTAGCAGACATAGCAGGGATCATTACCCCAGAAAACCTACGTAAAAACAAAGGCTGGGTAGGACAACTGATAGAGTGGCATTTAGGTGCGTCGGCAGGCAGCAAACCTGAGCAAGATTTCAAACACCTCGGCATTGAACTAAAAACTATCCCTATTGATAGTAATGGCAAAGTACTAGAAACCACCTTTGTATGTAGCACTCCCATTTTAAATACCACTCACCTTACTTGGGAAAACAGCAACATTCGCAATAAACTCAGTAAAGTATTGTGGCTGCCGGTGCAAGGTGAGCGGAAAATTCCATTAGCAGAGCGTTTAGTTGGAAACGGATTTTTATGGACAGCGTCCGCACAGCAAGAACAGTTAATGCGTCAAGACTGGAATGAGCTCATGGAGAAGATAGCACTCGGCAAGATCGAGCAGATAAGTGCAAGAGACGGGCAAGTATTGCAACTACGTCCGAAAGCCGCCAATGGGCAAGTGGTGACAGATGCGTATGGTGAAGAAGGTGAATTAATTAAAGTCAGGCCACGTGGTTTTTATCTTAAAAAGGCATTCACTCAAGATATTATCAATCAACAATTTAATTTAAATGTTTAACCAGAACAAAATTGACTAGAATTTGTACAAATTTTGCAGTAAATTAAATCTCAAAGAGATATAGTTTTAAGGAGTGGATATGAGCATTAAAAAGCAATTCTTAAAAAATAAACCCATTGTTAAAGTGACATTCGAAATCAGTAAAGAGATGGCGAATAATGCAAGCACCATTAACCTATTATCAGAGCATAACGAATGGCAGCCTATTGAATTTAAAAAATTCAAAAACGGTAAATTTAAAATAGCTGAGAATATCTCAATGGAAGATCGTGAAGGTTTTCAATTTATCTATCAAGCTACCTCAGAAACAGGTGAACCCTTCACACTATTACCTGATGATGCTTACAGTTATGTGGATAATGGCATGAATGACGGTGGTAAAAATGCAGTAGTCGTTTTTGTGGACTAATGATCTTTTAAAATCATTAATACGTAACTCATTATTATTGTGAATCAGTATTTTTAAGAGCACTGCTTTTGCAGAACAGTGTTGAAGTTCGGCTAGCTTAAATTAAAGCAAACCTCCTCTTTATAAACCTATTTACATAACACTTCGTTATATAACTGTGTACTTCCTTGAACCGTTTTCATGCAATTACTTATTATCAGGCAAACAGAAAGATCCAGTTTGCAAAGCCTTGTTATGACAATCATAATCAAGTGTAAAAAATAAACGTTAAGCAGCCTATCTCAAATCAAAAGAGATCGATAAAAGTACATTCCGCCACACTACCACTGTAATAATTTACAGTGTAACATGATGGTTATATAACGCTTTCAGATATCAAATACACCAATTCAATGTATTAATGAGTGAGAAATAATGAACAATATTGAAATTCGCGGTGCAAAAACGCATAACTTAAAAAATATTAGCTTATCAATCCCACGTGATAAATTGGTGGTGATCACCGGTCTATCAGGTTCGGGAAAATCCTCATTAGCATTTGATACTTTATATGCAGAAGGTCAGCGTCGTTATGTTGAGTCTCTATCTGCCTATGCACGCCAATTTTTATCATTAATGGAAAAACCGGATGTTGAGCATATTGAAGGTTTATCTCCAGCTATCTCTATCGAACAAAAATCTACCTCGCATAATCCACGTTCGACAGTAGGAACCATCACTGAAATTTACGATTACCTTCGATTACTCTTTGCTCGCATCGGCGATCCTCGTTGTCCAACACACGGCGTAACTTTACACGCACAAACCGTAAGCCAAATGGTCGATACTATTTTAGAGCAACCAGAAGGCACTAAAATGATGCTATTAGCGCCAATTGTAAAAGGGCGTAAAGGGGAACATGTTAAAACCTTTGAAAGCCTAGCTGCACAAGGTTTTTTACGTGCACGAATTGACGGTGATGTTTGTGACCTAAGCGATCCACCTAAACTAGCGTTACATAAAAAACACACTATCGAAGTGGTGGTTGACCGCTTTAAAGTACGTGATGACTTAAAGCAGCGTTTAGCAGAGTCCGTTGAAACTACGTTAGAGCTAAGTAACGGCTCAGCTATTTTGGCACACATGGATGATAGTCAGCCTGAACAACTTTTCTCTGCTAATTTCTCTTGTCCGCATTGTGGTTACAGCATTGCAGAATTAGAGCCGCGTATCTTCTCTTTTAATAGTCCAGCCGGTGCCTGTGAAACTTGTGATGGTTTAGGGGTTGAACAATATTTTGATGAAGCACTAGTGGTCACTGACCCAACACTGAGTTTAGCCGATGGTGCAATCGAAGGATGGAGTAGCAAATCTAACTACTACTACCAGATTCTGCGTGCGGTTGCAGAGCATTATGGATTCTCGCTCACCGCTCCTTTTAAATCATTAAGTAAAAAACACCAGCAATATGTGCTGCAAGGCACTGGAGCAGAAAAAATAGCCTTTACTTACAGTAATGATAAAGGTGACTTAGTATCTCGTTTACATGCTTTTGAAGGAGTTATTCCCAATCGCTCACGTCGCTATAAAGAGACAGAATCCCCAGCAATGCGCGAATATTTAAGCAAATATATGAACCGTCAATCTTGCTCTAGCTGTGGCGGTTCACGTTTAAAAGAGTCATCTCGTCATGTCTTTATTAATGATGTAAATCTCTCACATGTATCAGCACTCTCTATTGCCGATGCAGAGCAGTTCTTCGAAAATATTAAATTGGTTGGACAAAAAGCCAAAATAGCAGAAAAGATCTTAAAAGAGATCCTAGAACGATTGAGTTTCTTAGTGAATGTTGGACTTAATTACTTAAGTTTAGAGCGTAGTGCAGAAACATTATCCGGTGGTGAAGCACAGCGTATTCGTTTAGCTAGCCAAATTGGAGCGGGTTTAATGGGGGTAATGTATGTACTTGATGAACCCTCGATTGGTTTACATCAACGCGATAACGAACGTTTATTAAAAACGCTAACGCATTTACGTGACCTAGGTAATACAGTGATCGTTGTAGAACATGACGAAGATGCTATTCGCCAAGCCGATCATATTATCGATATCGGTCCAGGTGCAGGGATTCACGGTGGTGAGATTATTGCTGAAGGCAGTTACAAAAAAATATTAAAGTCGAAAGACTCACTAACCGCAGATTATTTAAGTGGCCGTAAAGAAATTGTCGTGCCAGCGCAACGCACACCACTAACTGATAAATGGGTGAAACTAAAAGAAGCCAGTGCAAACAACTTAAAATCAGTCAATTTAGACTTACCATTAGGCGTATTAACCTGTATTACAGGTGTATCGGGTTCAGGTAAATCAACGCTGATCAACGATACTCTCTTTCCGTTAGCACAAACTAAACTGAACAAAGCCACAACCATTCAAGCTGCAGCGCATAAGAGCATTACTGGTTTATCACAACTGGATAAAGTGGTGGATATCAACCAAAGTCCAATTGGTCGAACGCCACGCTCGAATCCAGCAACTTACACGGGTATTTTTACTCCTATCCGTGAGCTGTTTGCCGCTACGCCAGAATCTCGCTCTCGTGGTTACAAGCCAGGCCGTTTTAGTTTTAATGTAAAAGGTGGCCGTTGTGAAGCCTGCCAAGGTGATGGCATGATCAAAGTAGAGATGCACTTCCTACCAGATGTTTACGTACCTTGTGATTCATGTAAAGGACAACGCTATAATCGTGAAACCTTGTCTGTAAAATACAAAGGCAAGAATATTCATGAAACATTGGATATGACAGTAGAAGATGCCTTTAAATTCTTTGAAGCAGTACCGGTTATTGCACGAAAATTACAGACATTAATGGATGTTGGTTTATCCTACATTCGCCTAGGTCAAGCAGCGACGACTTTATCTGGCGGTGAAGCACAACGCGTTAAATTGGCTAAAGAGTTATCCAAGCGTGATACGGGTAAAACCCTATATATCCTAGATGAGCCAACAACCGGATTACACTTCCACGATATCGCCCAATTACTCAAAGTTATCCATACTCTTCGTGATAAAGGCAATACCCTAGTGATTATAGAACATAACCTAGACGTCATTAAAACAGCCGATTGGATCATCGACTTAGGCCCTGAAGGTGGTAATGGAGGTGGTGAGATTATTGCCACAGGCACACCAGAAGATGTAGTAAAAGTAAAAGGCAGTTATACTGGACAGTTCTTAAAACCTATTTTAGAAAAAAGTACCTCTGCATAAGCAGGAATATTGCCTTGTTTTAAAATAATAATAATAAATACGAGAGATAAATGGACTTACAACAAAAGCTAACACGTGCCTTCTTTATCAGTTTTACATTGTTAATGGGGCTAGGCGCGCACTACTTTCAACATAACCAAGGTGGTAGTGGGTTACAATTAGCTGTAAACAACGTTGTTTGGATATTTTTCTCTCTTTTAATTGGCTTAGGCCTTTGGCGGATCACCGCCCAACAAAAAATTATCTACTCCAAGTACACTGCCATTGTATTTATTGCTTTAGGTTTGTTTTTTCTACCCTTAGCGTACCCCAATAATGCCTTAGCAGATCAAAGCTATACCCGGCTATTAGGATTATTCGCAGGTGTGCTGCTATTTCTTAGCCTACAACAATTTAGTTTTACGCGAGAACAAATTATTAAGCTATTACTACTCATTGTATTAGCAGGCTTTATTCAAGCTTGTTATAGCTTGATGCAAGATTACTTGTTACCAGCCCGTAATTACTTTGGTTATAGCGTCGGTTATGGTCGTCCTTATGGCATCTTCCAACAACCTAACGTACTTGCCAGCTTTATGGCGACTACGCTTATTTTAAGTGGCTACTTGTTACAACAGGTACAGGATAAAAGACTACAAGCATTTTTACTGTTAACTGCATTATTAAATATGTGGGTGATCAGCATTGCCATGTCTCGTACTGGATATTTAGGCACTCTCATCGGGTTATTGCTACTTTTACCTTGGGCATGGCAAAGTAATAAGAAACGCCTCAGTTTATTTGTACTCGCTGTCATGTTAGGGATAGGTTTTGCTTCTTTAAAAGGCGATGCATTAGGTGCGCGTAATGTAGAAGCAATGAAAGAAGGTGGTGCTCGTATTGAAATGTATCAACACGGTTGGCACATGATCAAAGAGAAGCCATTATTAGGATATGGTTACGGCAGTTTTGAAAAAGAATACCTCTTAAGTCATGCTGAACGTGTTAAAAATGGCGAACTTAACAAGTTTTCTCAAGTATTGACCCATCCTCATAACGATCTTATATTTTGGGCGATTGAAGGAGGGATAGCACCTATTTTAGGTATGTTGCTATTAGTGCTTACCTTCTTTTATCGACTATGCTCATTTAACCTTAGCAAAGCGCTCGCGTTACTTGCCTTAGTGGTACCCATTGGCTTACATACACAAACTGAATATCCTTTATACCATTCCGCATTGCATTGGCTGGTATTAATGGTCTTAGTCTTTTATGTGGATTCAGAGTCACAAAAAAATAATGAAAAAAACTTTTCGCCCACCTTCTTTTTACGCGTTGCAGGTACATTAATTCCATTATTTACTGCTATTTTCATGATCACTAATCTATTTGCGATTCATGCAGTTACGCATTTTGAACGTAGCCAAACACGTGACCTTCGAGAGATCATCAATATTGTCAATCCCTTGGTATTTGAAGATAACTTATCTTTTCATCTTTACAACTTCCGTTTAACCAATGCGATTAACACAGGTAATCAAGCTGAAATGGAGAAAGTGATATTAGGTTTAGAAAAAACCATTTACAGCACACCTAAACCGTTTTTCTATCATTTGCTTTATATTGCCTATCAACATCATAACCAACCAGAAAGAGCAGCCGAAGTACTAGCTTATGCACGTTATTTATATCCGGGAGATAGCGGTTTAAAGAATGCAGATAAAGTGAAAGAGAGCGCATCAGAAAGGACCTCTGTCGCAGTAACTACAAGCCAAGCAACTTCTTCTGCTAATATCAGTAGCGAGGCTCAGCCATAATATGAAAGTATTCCGCTCACTATTTGGCTTTATCGCTTTATTACTAAGCGGACTATTCAGCACCAGTCACGCTGACATTTATATGTATACCGATAAAAATGGTAATAAATACTTTTCTGAGCGCAAAGAAAATGAAAACTACACGCTTCTATTACGCAGTGACACGAATAAAAAGCCCACTAGCTTTAGAAACTGGAAAGCGAAAAGCTATACCAACATATCAATTCCACGTGATAAAACCTTACAAAGAAAGTATCACCCAATCATTTTAAAAGCAGCAGAGAAAAACCAATTAGATCCAGCATTCTTACATGCGGTGATCACTGCAGAATCTGCGTATCAACGTAATGCAGTATCTTCCGCTGGGGCACAAGGGTTAATGCAGCTAATGCCTGAAACAGCCAAGCGTTTTTCCGTCACCGATGCTTTTGACCCAACACAGAATATTTATGCCGGGGCATTATATTTAAAAATATTATTAAAAGAATTTAAAACAAGAGAGCTTGCAGCCGCAGCTTATAATGCAGGAGAAGGAGCAGTCAGGCGCTATAAACGCCAAATTCCTCCATACCCAGAAACACAGAAATATGTATCTAAGGTATTAACCTTCTACCAATATTATCAACATAATTTATAACTTTAGCTAAAAGGAATATAGTTAATCTTCCTGAAGTAGAAAACTTAACCCCTTAATTTATCTTTGTATGAGTAGTTATTAGTAATGTATAAAACCCAACAATTTTTTTCCAATAAATACGTTACTTATGCGATTGGTTTAATCTTAATTTATGCCATCATAGACTTATTTATGCCACTCTCTTATACAACGGTTTACAACAGCTTACTTATTACAGTAGCCGTTTATTCTAGCTGCGTAATTACCCTACCTAGAGTCACTAAGTTTTTATTAGTCGACAAAAGTTTATATGTATTGCCTGTGATGCTATCACTTTACAGTATCGCGATTATTGCTATCGTTTTATTACGTATCGAATACTCTCGCCCTACTCTCATTTATGGATTTGCCGTAGTTCTATTCTGGCTACTGATAAGTGCACGATTTAACCACCAAAGCTCTATTTTAAAACTACAAGCTATCGATAATTTCACTCTTTCATCATTTAATAGCAACCAACATATCGATATTGAACCTATCAATTCACCTTATAATCTGAAACAAATTAAAGATGGTCTAGTAGTAAATTTACATAAATCACTAACTGCAGAGCAAGAGAAGTTTATTGCTGACTGCAGCATCAATAACAAGGTTGTTTACCACTCAGAAACGATTAAAGAGATGATCGAAGGCAAAGTGCAAACCACCCATCTATCAGAAAATGCGCTCAATGCTTTAAACACTAACCCTAGCTATCGCTTAATCAAACGTTTCATAGAAACAGGCCTAATACTATTAAGTCTCCCAATATTTTTACCATTAATGTTAATCATCAGCATCGCAATCAAACTAGAGAGTAAAGGTCCGGTTTTCTATACACAGAAACGAATAGGACAAGGCGGAAAAATATTCAAGATTTACAAACTAAGAAGTATGGAAGTCGGTTGCCCAAAGGCAGACTCTAAATTCGCCACCGAAGAACACGCAAGAGTGACCAATATTGGCCGATTTATCCGTAAAACCCGCATAGATGAAGTACCACAGTTTTTTAATGTAATAAAAGGTGAGATGGCCTTAATAGGACCAAGACCAGAGCAAGAAAGCTTTGTAAAAGCCTTTGAAGCAGATATCCCATTTTATGGTTACCGCCACATGGTAAAACCCGGCATTACAGGTTGGGCACAAACAGTACAAGGTTATACAGCAGATACCGATTCAACCCGTGAGAAGCTCGCACACGACCTCTACTACATCAAACACCTATCATTCTGGCTAGATGTAAACATATTCTTTAAAACGCTTAAAACCATGCTAACGGGGTTTGGGGCGAAATAAATATTATTGTAAGTAATTTTTAACGATGAATTCTTTTAATTTATCAACTTGATTATCAGGAATGTCTGAAAAGATCTTATCGTATAACTCTGTTTTACTATATGCTTTATTTTGTTTAGCATATTCCATAATTAACTTTTTAAGTTCATCAAAAGATTCTGCTACATCTCCATTTTTCCAATATTCATAATGATTAAGACACTCCCAGTCCATTAACGTTGCGTTGATAAATATCCCTTGAATATTTTTATTACATAACAAAAATTCAAAATATTGGCTACTAACATCTCCCATATAACAATCTGTATGTGGTATGTAGAATCCGTTGCATAACTTATCTGAATTAATATCAATCAAAATATTTGACGATTGACAATATTTATTTTCAATCGTTAGACCAAAGTATTTATCAAGTAAAATATGAGGGGCAAATATTAAATTATACTGGGGGTTATTAAAGAAAAAATTCAATATTTTTTCTCCAAACTTACTCCAAGAGCTTTGTCCTAAGCTATTGTCCCAATGGGGATTGTATAAAAAAGTAAATTGTTGTTTATTAAATAATTTTTCATTCTGAGTATTTAGTGCAAACCTATTAATTACATCTTTTTTTAAATAAGCATGTTTATATATTTGAGACGTCATAGGGAAATTACTTTCCTTCCGTAAACGACTAGCTAAAGAAAGAGACGGTGAAACAACTAAATCACAACTCCAATCTTTAAAGAATGGATTACCGTTAGAAATTATACCATGCAAACAAAAAACAAGTTTTGTTCCTGTCTCTTTTAGTACTTTTCCGCCTTTTAGTTCAGTGGTAAAAACTACTTCTTGTTTTGTAAAAAAATCAATATTACTCAAATAATGTCTGTTACCTGATTCAACTATAGAGCTCACCCCTCTAATATAACCATAAAAATGACGACAGACTTTCACCAGCCAACCTGAATTAAATGACTTAAAAAAAGAAACTAATACATGTTTTAATTTATGACTTATTTCAGGCTTTATAATATGGATTTTAGCTTTATTGGCCTTACAGTATATTTTCGAATAAAGCTCATAAAACACATCAATATGTTTTTCATCCGATGAATATAAAGTTACGTTAAATGATGAACTATTTAAAAAAGCATCAATTAAAGGAGCTATATGAGCGTGATGTTCATGAGCATCAGATATTTCAAAAGCAATATTTTTCATTTAAATTTCAAAAGATGATTTAGTGGGTAATATATGTTCAAAAGCAGCTTGAAGTTTAATTTTGCAAGAAATGAAATCTAATTCACATGCATCATTCAACGTCAAAACTTTTAAGTGTTGCTGAGTTATTTTTTTAGCAATAACATCAACATTTTCGTTAGAGATTTCATAATATTTATAAAATCGTCTAAAATTAATTGGATGAAAATCGCCTTTACAAAGCTGCCAATATCTAAATATATATTGATTTAAATCCGTTATACTTCTGAAGCGAGCATCAGCAGTTTCTAATAACGATACCTTTTCTAGTTTCCAAACTTCATCGAGTGTTTTTTTTAAATATGGGGTAGGCGCATGATGATCCATAAACCCAGTAAACTTAGGCCAAGCTAATAAAGCAATAGTTCTAAAAATAGTCGTACCATATTTATAGTTAAACCATTTGAGAGGGTGAGATAGAAAGACATCTTTCTTATAAAAATGCTTATTCAAAATATCTAAGTCATTCATTTTTATTTTAGAGAGGCCACCGGGAGATAATGCATTAAGGACAGCCGCATCTCGCGGTTTTCCTTTTTTAAAAAAGAATGTGCTATCTATAGGTGAAATTAAAAAAAAATCATCATTAAAATAAATAAACTTTTCTGATAAACCTTTAATACGATTAATAAATATTTCGATAGGATTTGCACTAAATACAGGTAAGTATTGATTAGGAATATAATCCTTATGTTTTACTATATTTAACTTAGGGTTGTTTACATCTAACCACTTAGGAATGTGTCCGTACGTTATGAAATGAATTTTTCTTACCCACGGAGCAAATTTCTCAATACCTCGAAACCAATATTTCATCATCCCCCAATCTCTATAACGCTCAGACCGAGCATCACATAAAGAGGAGTTTGTATTATATTTTTCAAATAAATTTTTCCATTCTGGATCACTTCCATCAACCCATGGAATAACAATATCTATATTAGAATGCATAATTTTATCTTATTTAAAGTAGAGCATAGAAAGACAGTAATAACAAAAATTAATAACGATCAATATACCTCTTCCGCAATGCATGCCAAGAACACAAATGCAATTTAATAAATCCTTTTTTATCTAACGTAATAATAAACGCTACTAGGCATTTTAAATAAAGATACATATTAAACTTGTATCTAATCAATTGGTTATCAAGACGATTTCTTTCACTCCAATTATAACCATATTTTTTTTTCATATGATTTGAAGATTCAATAATTTTTTCTATATGGGATAAAGAAATTCTGTCATATGCATGGCTAACATCCATAACATAGGTAATTTCTTTTATGCGTTCAGCTTCCCCTCCTCCCAATAACCTATACCAGCAGTCAAGGTCCTGCCATGCATGCATGGTTTCATCAAAACCTTTTATAACAATTAGATTTTTCGTATGGGTAAAAACTTGATTTCCAATATGGTTTGAATACAACAAATCTGATTGTGATATAAATCTCTTACGGCGACTTTTAGTGAAGCCACAGTGCGACTTAGTCATAAAATCAGAAAACAAACATATTGTATTGACTCTTTTGTCGCTCCAAGCATCAATAAACTTAGCAATACGATTATGCAAAAAGTAATCATCGTCATCCAAGCCTGTAATAAACTCACCAGAAGCAACTTTAATAGCTTTATTTCGAGAAAAACAAGCCCCTCTATTCTTACTATTTACATAGAACTTGAAATCTATAGATTTGTTATATTCATCATAATTAGATTCTAAGTATTCTTTCGTTCCATCTTGTGAGTTATCATCAATAACGATTAACTCTATATTTTGATACGTTTGATTGATGACGGATAAAATGGCTCTTTCTAGTAATTTTTTGCGATTAAATGTGACCAAATAAACTGATACTTTCATATACTCAACACTTTAAATAACTTTTAGTTCATTCAAAATTGGCTATAAAGAACATAAACTAACAATCAAATTCTATTTAATTCTATAATGTTTTCCAGTGAAAAAAGCCTTATATAAACTAAAAATGGATATTCTATTTTCTTGTTTAAAGAAAAACCTTTTTATAACACTAAGTAAATGTTTTATTAATAAGAACGTAGCTACAGGTTTTTTCCTATAATACCTTAATATTAAAGCCTGTTCATAACTCCTTTCTATCCGCCTAAATTTTTTAAGCTCTTTACTTTCTTTTTCCAAGCGAGATAGCGAATGAATAAATCCAGGAATAATATTTATCCGACTTGTTAATTTACTATAAAAAATTCGAAGAAAAAACGTAGTATCTACACCATAAAAATAAAACCTTTCATCAAAAACATTCCCATAGTTTTTTTTCATAAAAACCGCAAAGTCTCTGCCAATAACTAAACCACTACCTATTGATATCACTTTACTTTTGCCAGTTATATTTATACCAAAATAGTATGGTTTTTTCTGAATTTTAGGGTACACCACCTGATTTTTAAAACTTATAATTGGTAGAGAAATGCAAGTTACTTCAGACTTACACGATGCCAAAATATATGGAGCAGTTAAGTTTGAGTCATCGTCTAAAAAAATATACCTTTTTGCATCATAACAAGATAAAAATCTATTATAAATAACTGCCAAGGATTCATTATGTAATGTTTCTTCAAAAAAAACTTCGTACCCTAAGTTACGATAAAGAGCAACTTCAGTTTTTTTAAAACTTTTAGGACCATTATTCCAGATCACTAATTTCGCATTCAAATAATGAACAACAGAACTAAGTAAAGAATTAAGAGTTTTACTTTCATTTGGTTGATTGTTGTAAAGTAAAACTAAAATAGCAGTTTCAGTCATTTATTGTTACCTATGTTATATTTTAAAGCATAACCAAGTTGTTAAATTAGTTATTCTCCATACATGTATTACCATTAAAAGGTTATTAATAAAAAGGCTTAAAGAGATTGAAATTGCTGCCCCAAAGCTACCGTAATAAGGGATCAATATAGTAAGTAAAAATACATTTATACTTACCGTTATAATAACCGTTCTTAATGCTAAATTTTCATTACCAGTCATATTTAAAACTAAACCACTAGACCCCATTAAAAGTTTCATCGCTTGTCCGATACAAAGAATAATTAAAATAGGATAAGCAGCAAGATATTCATCGCCGAATAATAAACTAATAAAGAAGTCACCGAAAAAAACTAATGCTAAAATAATAGGCAGTGAAACAAGACAACTTAAACGTACACTTTTAGTTAATAACATTTGTGTCGCTTTTAAATTTCCCTCTTTATATAAACGCGCCACATTCGGCATAATAACCATGTTTATCGCAGATAACCCTAAAGATACTAATGTGACACCTTGCATTGCAACTTTAAAATAAGCCACTGATTCAATGTCTCCCCAAAACCCTAAAAAAACACTTGCTAATTCAGTATTGAGCGTTCCGATAAAAGCAATCAACGTAAACGGTAATAAAGCTTTATGCCATGTTTTAATGACATAGTTAGTAGTCGCATTATGTAATGTTACTAACAGTTTCTTTCTAATCAAAAAAGCACTAATGATAAATGCAGAAAAAGCAGATAAAAGAGAAAGGTAAAGCAAGCTGTAGGCAGTAAGTTCACCATAAAAAGAAACACTGCAAGACAAAATAACGAGTGTCATTAATGGAGCAAAAATTTGGGTAGGTAATTGCGCGAAGATAGGTTTTCTAAATCCATTAAACACTGCGCCTTGTTGTGCTAATAGGCCTTTAATTGGAATTAAGAAAATGGCTATCCAAAGCAAGTCAGATAGAGAAGACTCAAAGAAATTAAAATATAAAGCACCACTCATTATTAGCATCACTGTCAAAGAAATACTTAATACATAAATACGAGACCAATTAATAACGCCTTTTAATAATCCCCACTTTTCCTCTAAATGAAAATTCGCAATTTCTCTAACCAATAAGTTGGGTAAGCCTGCAACAGCAGGTAAAGTAGCCATAGCAACAATAGACAAAACAAAGCTATATAAACCAAACTGCTCAGGACCAAGATAACGCGCGTAAATAATGCCTAAGACCATCGCCAAGCAACGACTAATAATCATGACCCCTGCTGTACCAGTAAACTTTCTATAGAGAGAAGTTGGCTCGCTCATTTTTATACATCCGTGCTGACAAAGCGTTTATTACATAAAAAGAAAAATTCCGCTTTAAAGGAGTAAATACGCTTTTAAAAACTAATCGGCTTACGTGGTTTCTTCGCCTTAGGCGCGTTGTTACTTTCCACGGGCTCAAATGAGGCTTGATAGTCTGATTGGGATTCGGCTTGTTGCTCTGTTACAGCAGACTCTTCTACAAACTCATAATCTTGTGTTTCACCGGCTAGGGCAATTTGTAGGTATTGTTCGTTGAAATAAATTAAATCACCGGCGTAGATTTTTTTTCGCTTTTGCGTTTCTACTTCGCCGTTTAATGAGACATATCCTTCTGCGATAGCTTGTTTAGCTTCGCCGCCACCAGAGACTAGGTTAGCGATTTTTAATATTTTATACAGAGCAGTTGGCTCTTCGCGAATTTCGATTAAGGTCGCGTAGATCTCTTGTTCATCGGACATGTTTTATTCTCATTTATAATACCAAGCATACTTATTTCATATCCTTGGTATAATTTATTGGTTGTTATACCTATCGCGCTCATTCACTGATTTATGTCTCTGTGAGCATAACTATTACTTACCTGTCAGGCTGTGATCCCAATCTTTCCAGACCACTTCATAGCCTTGTGCTTTTACTAGGTTTGCCATGGTTGCTGGTGAGCGCTCATCGCTTATTTCAAATTGCTCTAGTGCTTTATCTGCTTGTTCAGCATAACCGCCGGGCTGTGTACTTGAGCCTGCACTTAGCGATGTAATGCCTAACGGTAATACATGATTTCTGAAATGTTCAGATTCACGAGTGGATAACGATAACTCAACTTCAGGATTAAACAAACGATAAGCACAAATTAATTGCACGAGTTGTCTATCATCCATCACGGATTTGATTTCCATGCCACCTTCACAAGGACGCAAACGAGGGAAAGAGATAGTATAACGTGTTTGCCAGTATTTTTTCTCTAGGTAGTTTAAGTGTGCTGCCACATAAAAACAATCTGTTCGCCACTCTTCCAAGCCAATTAAACTACCTAATCCCATTTTATGGATGCCAGCCTTACCGAGTCTGTCATGCGTGTTGAGACGATAGATAAAATCTGATTTTTTACCTTTTAGATGATGCTCCGCATAAGTGATCGGATTATAGGTTTCTTGATAGACCAATACGGCATTCACGCCATATTCAATCAGTTCACTATATTCATCTTGATCAAGGGGCTGTACTTCTATGGTAATGTTGGCAAAGTACTTTTTAATGATAGGCAAAGCTTGTTTGAAATAATCGATACCTACTTTACGCTCAGATTCTCCGGTCACAATTAAGATATGATCAAAGCCCATTTTTTTAATAGCGATACATTCATTCTCAATCTCTTGCATGTCGAGTGTTTTACGACGCAATGCGTTATGCATAGAGAAGCCACAGTAAGTACAAATATTGCTGCACATATTCGACAAATACAGTGGGATATAAAACTGCTGTGTTTTGCCAAACCGCTGTAAAGTTAACTGTTGAGATTTTTGTGCCATTTGCTCTAAGAAAGGCGCAGCTGCGGGGCTGATTAACGCTTTAAAATCTTCTAAGTCTAAACGTGACTTAGATAATGCGCGCTGTACATCTGATGCTGTTTTAGCATAAATCGACAAACGTACATCATCCCATTGATACTCTTTTATTTTATCGCTGAAATTCACAGGCTCGCCTCTAAGAATGCGGTTAATGGGCTCGATGCAACGGCTTCTGTACTTTGCCCGCCTAACCCTGCTAGATAAGCTTGGCGGCCTGCTTGCACTGCGTTAGCGAAAGCTTGACTCATGGCGATCGGGTTTCCTGCAACCGCAATGGCGGTATTTACTAGTACAGCATCAGCGCCCATCTCCATGGCTAAAGCCGCATGGGAAGGACTACCTAACCCTGCATCAACAATCACAGGTACATTAGCTTGCTCGATAATGATCTCAAGGAACTCAGCGGTTTTGATGCCTTTATTAGAGCCAATAGGCGCGCCTAATGGCATGACTGCAGCACAGCCAGCGGTTTCTAAGTGTTTACATAATACTGGATCTGCATGTACATAAGGCAAGACGATAAAGCCCTTATTTGCCAATGCTTCGGCTGCTTTTAAGGTTTCGATCGGATCTGGTAAGAGATATTTAGGATCTGGATGAATTTCTAATTTCACCCAATTAGTTTGTAAAGCTTCACGAGCTAACTCTGCAGCAAATACCGCTTCTTTGGCATTACGAGCACCAGAGGTATTGGGTAATAAATTCATGCCATTTTTAATTAAAGGTGCAAGAATATCATCATCTTTATGCTGCATATCAACACGCTTTAGTGCCATGGTCACCAGTTCTGATTTTGATGCTTTTAACGCAGCGACCATAGTTTGTTGGTCATTAAATTTACCCGTACCGGTAAACAAACGAGAATGAAAATGTTTATCACCGATAATCAGTTGATCTTGTTGTTTCATTTCTTCAAATAACATAGTTACCCACCTGCAATAGCTTGAAACAGAGAGATATTATCTCCCTCATTGATATTATATTGCGTCCATTCTGAACGGCTAATCACCTGCATATTCACAGCGACTGCGCTGCCTATTAATGGTTTTTCTAAATGCACTAATAATTGCTCAAGATTCATTGAGTTTGGCAATATTAATGCTTGTTCATTCACTTGTATTTTCATTTAGGCTTGTCCGCATACAGGGCATTGAGGGTCTTTATTAATGGCGAAGGTTTGCCAATCTAAGGATTTTCCATCAAACAGTTTTAATTTATTTTTAATGCCGGAAGGTAAACCAACAAAGTATTTAATCGCTTCTAAAGCTTGCAAAGTACCGATAGTGCCAACTACGGGCCCGATAATGCCAGAATTACTGCAATTCAGCGTTTGCTCTTCAGAGCTCGGGAATAAACAGTGATAACAAGGAGACTCAGCTTGGCTATGGTCAAAGAACATCAGCTGCCCTTCTAAACGAATAGCTGCCCCTACAATAAGTGGGACTTTAGCCTCAACACAGGCTTTGTTGATCATCTGTCTCGTTGCAATATTATCAGTACAATCTAAAACGAGATCGGCCATGGTTAGTTCCATACTTAACTGCTGTTCAGGCATCTGCTTATTAATGCTACGCACTTTAATATCGGAATTTAGCTGTTGGAGACGTTGTTTCGTGACTTCTACTTTTGGCTCACCAATATCACTGCTTTGATAGGTTATTTGACGCTGTAAATTACTTACTTCAATCTCGTCAAAGTCATTCAATACTAAATGGCCAATACCCGCTGCGGCTAAATATAGAGCAGCCGGTGAGCCTAATCCACCCATTCCGATAATCAATACTTTTGCTTGTTTTAGTTTATGTTGCCCTGATTCCCCCACTTCCTCCAAAAGTAGATGGCGGCTATAACGAAGTAATTCATTATCACTTAACATTGACACTTCCTTGGCTCATGACTTGATTAAATTGATTAATTACTTGTTGTGGATCGTCGGCTTTGGTTATCGCTGTAACAACTGCAATACTACCCACACCACACTGCCATACTGCCGGTGCTCGCTCTAAATTAATGCCGCCAATAGCCACTGTAGGTGTGTTAGATAATAGCGCTGCATATTTTGCTAAGCGTTCTAAACCTTGTGGATCCGATGGCATATCTTTAGTTTGTGTTGGGAAAATATGGCCTAACGCAATGTAACTTGGTTTAAGCTGCTGTGCGCGTAATAGCTCATAATAACCGTGAGTACTCAGTCCAAGGCGTAAACCTGCATCCGCAATTAGGGGTAAATCCGCAACATCCATATCTTCTTGCCCAAGATGGACACCATAAGCTTGATGTTTGATCGCTAATTGCCAATAGTCATTAATAAATAACCTTGCTTGGTAAGCCTTACCTAAGGCAATCGCATCAATAATCTGTTGTTCGACTTGATCGTCATGTTTATCTTTTATACGCAGCTGTAAGGTTTTTACGCCCATTTTTAATAATCGCTCAATCCACTCTACCGAGTCAACGACAGGGTAAAGACCTAGTTGATTGGTATCGCAAGATGTAAAGCCCGGGCCTGCTTCTAAACGCCCAGGTAAATCTAATTCATAACCGATACTAGACTCTGGTAGCACAATCTCAGGAAAATCTTGATGGTTTGTTGGCCAACCACAATGTGCTACAGCCCCTTCACCAGCACCAAGTGCTTTAGAGGCTTTCAAACCTTGGTTAAGGTAAGCTTTTGCAATCACTAATGCGTCTTCAATAAAGTAATCTAATGCCATAGCGCCTGCTATCGCACTGGCTAACGTGCAACCTGTACCATGGGTATGAACATCCGTTAAACGCGGGCTGGTTAGGGCAATTTCTCTTGTGCCATCGCTCCAATAATCTAAGGCAACGTTATCCACCAGCTCAAAATGACCACCTTTGATTAACACACTGCCACAACCCATATCAATTAGCTTATCTACAGCGGGTTTAAAGGATTCGCCAGAAATTAAAGCATGACCAGATAAAGTTAAGACTTCATTCGCATTAGGCGTTAAAAGGTCTATTTGAGGCAATAATTGTGTTTTGATGACCTCATTAATCCCCTCTTCTGCCATTTCATCACCTGTCGATGCAACTGCCACAGGGTCATAAATAACAAACGGCTTACGTGTCCAAGTTTGTTTATATAAAGCTAGCTGTTGAGCAAGAATGTTGACATGCTCAACACTTGCTAATAGGCCAATTTTAATCACTTTAGCGGGCATATCTTCCGCTAAACTAGCTAATTGTTGTGTGAACATTTTTTCAGAAACACTTTCAACAAGCTGCACTGCTTGTGAGTTTTGCGCAGTGACCGCTGATATCACAGAGCAACCATCGGCACCCAGATCATGAAACGTACAAAGATCTGCTTGAATACCAGCTCCAGCGCTAGAGTCCGATCCGGCGATTGTCCACACTATATTATTCATATTTAACCTTTAACTTATCCTAGTTATTCGTGACTAGCCGAAACTAACCATTTATATTTATTGAATATTGTACGAAAATTAGCACGAAGAGGTTTAGTTTAATTCAGTAGAAAGTGCATAACTATTAAGCATCAATTAGCACTTTCTAGGAGAGTTAAGTTAAACCTCTCAGCAACTAAGCTTTATCGAGAACAGGTGGCTGATATATCTCAGCACCACTGTCAGTAAACTCTTTCGCTTTAATTGCCATTCCTTCTTCTGCGGACATGGTAATTGTTTCATCTAATATTTTTATTGAAATTTCACCTGAATCTAACTTAGCTGTAAAATCTCGAACATCTTGGGTGATTTTCATTGAACAGAATTTAGGACCACACATTGAACAAAAATGTGCAACTTTACCTGACTCCTGCGGTAACGTTTCATCATGATATTCACGGGATGTAACAGGGTCTAAACCTAAATTAAATTGATCTTCCCAGCGGAATTCAAAACGCGCTTTAGATAAGGCATTATCACGGATTTGTGCGCCGGGATGACCTTTCGCTAAATCAGCGGCATGCGCTGCAATTTTATAAGTGATCAACCCTACTTTTACATCGTCTTTATTGGGTAAACCTAAATGCTCTTTAGGTGTCACATAACAAAGCATTGCACAGCCATACCAGCCAATTTGGGCGGCACCAATACCAGAAGTAATATGATCGTAACTCGGTGCAATATCTGTAGTGAGCGGGCCTAATGTATAAAAAGGTGCTTCGAAACATTCAGTTAACTGTTTATCCATATTTTCTTTGATCATTTGCATTGGAATATGCCCCGGACCTTCGATGATCACTTGCACATCGTATTCCCATGCTACTTTAGTTAATTCGCCTAGCACTTCTAATTCTGAGAACTGTGCTTCATCATTAGCATCAGCAACAGACCCTGGACGTAAACCATCACCTAGTGATAATGACACATCGTATTGCTGACAAATTTCACAAATTTCACGGAAGTATTCGTAAGCAAAGTTTTCTTTATGGTAAGTCAAACACCACTTAGCCATGATTGAACCTCCGCGTGAAACGATGCCTGTGACGCGCTTAGCCGTCATCGGCACAAAACGTAACAACACGCCAGCATGAATGGTAAAGTAATCCACACCTTGCTCTGCTTGCTCAATTAACGTGTCACGGAAAACTTCCCATGATAAATCTTCAACCACGCCATTTACTTTTTCTAAAGCTTGATAAATCGGCACCGTACCTATTGGCACAGGGGAATTACGTAAAATCCATTCGCGAGTTTCATGAATATTACGCCCTGTTGATAAATCCATTACCGTATCACCGCCCCAAAGCGTCGACCAAACTAACTTCTCCACTTCTTCCTCAATGGATGAAGTTACTGAAGAGTTTCCAATATTAGAGTTTACTTTTACTAAGAAATTACGACCAATAATCATCGGCTCTAATTCTGGATGGTTAATGTTTGATGGAATAATCGCACGCCCTCTCGCCACTTCAGAACGCACAAACTCAGGCGTGATTGATTCTTGTAAGTTAGCACCGTAACTTTGGCCTGCATGCTGTGACAGTAACGCTTCGCATTTAATACGCTCACGACCTTGGTTTTCACGAATAGCAATATATTCCATTTCTGGCGTGATAATCCCCTGACGAGCATAATGTAATTGCGTCACACATTGACCTTTTTTAGCGCGTAAAGGTTTAGGTAAATGTGTAAAACGTAATTCATTTAATGACTCATCCGCTAAACGCTCTAGCGCAAAGTTAGAAGTCACACTCTCTAAAGTTTCCACATCATCACGTGCACTAATCCAAGCTTCACGTAAACGTGGTAAACCGCTATGCACATCTATTTTAATATTAGGGTCAGTATATGGACCTGACGTATCGTATACAGGAATAGGTTCATTCTTTTCAAAAATTGGGTTTTCTTCAGAGCCGCCTACAAAGGTATCAGTTTGGTGGATTTGACGCATCGCAACTTTAATCGGATGAATTTCACCATCAATAAAGATTTTTTCTGAATTAGGATAAGACTGATTATTCAAACTTTGAATATAGTCCTGCGCAGCTTCACGTGATTCACGACGGGAAAGACCTTTACGATCTGTGGTTTTTAATGTTGAATTTACTTCTTGAGACATAGCATTCTTTACCTAGTTTAATATAAACGGTTTATAAAAGATTGCTTGTCGAATAGATGTGGAAGTTAAAAAATATCCAAGAATGGAAAATATACAGATATCTTCTACTTGTTCCCTTCGTAGGTATTAGCCCAATCAGGTTCCACGGATCCCACGCAACTGCTTTTTAAACACAGTTACTTATGTGGTCTCAGCCTTTGGGAAATTCCCATTAGCACTCCGACAAGATGCATCGAGTATAGAAGAAAAAGCTGGGGAATTAAACAGAAGAAATAATTTATTGAGATGAGATAACTTTATCAACAGCCACAAAAAAGCCCTAATGACTTTCATCATTAGGGCTCGAACTTTCAAAGATTGTTAAGAAATATTATTTCTTAGCAGCTTCTTTTTCAGCTTTTACTTTTTCGACTTACTTTGGGTATTGGGCATCAGCTACTGCTGAAGGACAAGGCATGAACTTTTTGAACTCCATAGAGAACTGACCACGGCCTGAAGTCATTGTACGTAGTGAACTGAAGATGATGTGCCCAAACGCTTTTGCTAACTTAACTTTTGTTAACTTCTTAAGGCCACAAAAAAGCCCTAATGACTTTCATCATTAGGGCTCGAACTTTCAAAGATTGCTAAGAAATATTATTTCTTAGCAGCTTCTTTTTCAGCTTTTACTTTTTCGATTACTGCATCAGCTACTGCTGAAGGACAAGGCATGTAGTTTTTGAACTCCATAGAGAACTGACCACGGCCTGAAGTCATTGTACGTAGTGAACCAATGTAACCAAACATTTCTGAAAGAGGTACGTCAGCTTTAATACGAACACCAGAAGCACCAGCTTCTTGACCAGCAATCATACCACGACGACGGCTAAGGTCACCGATAACGTCACCAACGTGATCGTCTGGCGTGAATACGTCAACAGACATAACAGGCTCTAGAAGTTGAGCACCCGCTTTAGGGATAGATTGACGGAATGCACCACGTGCTGCTAATTCAAATGCTACTGCAGATGAATCCACGGCGTGGAAACCACCATCGAATAATTCAACTTCAACATCTAATACAGGGAAACCAGCAAGTACACCGTTATCCATCATGCCTTCGAAACCTTTCTCGATTGCAGGGAAGAATTCTTTAGGTACGTTACCACCAACAACAGTAGATGTGAACGTAAAGCCAGTACCAGCTTCACCAGGCTTGATACGGTAATCAATTTTACCGAACTGACCAGAACCACCAGATTGTTTCTTGTGAGTGTAAGAATCTTCAACTGCTTGTGTGATTGTTTCACGGTAAGCAACTTGAGGTTCACCTACAACTAACTCAACACCGTAAGTACGTTTTAGGATATCTACTTTGATATCTAAGTGAAGTTCACCCATACCAGATAGGATAGTTTCACCTGAATCTTGGTCTGTTTCAACACGGAATGTTGGATCTTCTGCAACCATTTTACCGATAGCGATACCCATTTTCTCAGTAGAACCTTTATCTTTTGGTGTTACAGAGATAGAGATTACTGGTTCTGGGAATACCATTGCTTCAAGAATGATTGGATTTTTTGGATCACATAATGTGTGACCAGTTTGAACGTTAGACTTCATACCAACGATAGCGATGATATCACCCGCTTGTGCTGAAGTAAGTTCGTTACGGTCATCAGCTTGCATTTCACACATACGACCAACACGCTCAGTTTTACCTGTTGCAGCGTTAAGGATTGTGTCACCTTTCTTAAGAGTACCTGAGTAGATACGTACGAAAGTAAGAGAACCAAAACGGTCATCAGTGATTTTGAATGCTAATGCTTTAAATGTTTCGTCAGCAGAAACAGTTGCTACTTCGCCAGTTGGTTCACCTTCTTCATCTGTAAGAGGTTGTGGATCAACATCTGTAGGACAAGGTAAGTAATCAACAACAGCATCAAGGATAAGTTGAACACCTTTGTTTTTAAATGCAGAACCACAGTAAGTAGGGAAGAAGTCCATTGTACGAGTACCAGCACGGATACAACGCTTAACGTCTTCAATAGAAGGTTCAGTACCTTCTTCTAAGTATTCCATTAGTAGGTCTTCGTCTTGCTCTAGCGCAGTTTCGATTAACTTTTCACGGTACTCTTCTACTTTATCAACCATGTCCGCAGGAACATCTTGGATTTCATAGTTTTCTGGAAGACCAGAATCATCCCAAACGTATGCTTTACGGCTTAATAGATCAACAACACCAGAGAAGTCATCTTCAATACCGATCGGTAATACCATAACTAGTGGGTTAGCACCTAATACGTCTTCAGTTTGCTTAACAACACGGTAGAAATCAGCACCCATACGGTCTAATTTGTTTACGAAGATGATACGAGCAACTTTAGAGTCATTCGCGTAGCGCCAGTTAGTTTCTGACTGAGGCTCAACACCACCAGAACCACAGAATACACCGATACCACCATCAAGTACTTTAAGAGAACGATATACTTCAACTGTGAAGTCAACGTGTCCAGGAGTATCGATAACGTTAAAACGGTGATCGTCCCAGAAACAAGTTACAGCAGCAGATTGGATAGTAATACCGCGCTCAGCTTCCTGTTCCATGAAGTCAGTTGTAGATTCGCCGTCATGTACTTCACCAGTTTTGTGGATCTGGCCAGTAAGTTTCAAGATACGTTCTGTAGTTGTGGTTTTACCCGCATCAACGTGCGCGAAAATACCAATGTTTCTGTATTTACTTAAATCTGTCATTTTTTATACTCTGTATGTAAAAAATTGGAGGCTATATTCCCGCGGCATTATACAATCTTTGTAGTTAAACAGAACACAGTATTTAGAAAAAAGCGGAAATATGTTGTTTTTTTCTACTTTATTTTGTCATATTTTCTGAAAAACGCGAAAAAAAACCTAAACACTGTTATTTAAAACAGTATTTAGTCGCAAAATTAAGCAGTTCATGTGATCAGTGCAATAGAAAACAACAACGAAAAAACAAAAGTACTGATTGCCATATTTTTTAACTGTTCATTAAAAATTACA
This sequence comes from Psychromonas sp. 14N.309.X.WAT.B.A12, assembly GCF_030397575.1. Lineage (GTDB taxonomy): Bacteria > Pseudomonadota > Gammaproteobacteria > Enterobacterales > Psychromonadaceae > Psychromonas. The sequence goes on from NZ_JAPNXS010000005.1 coordinate 260,988, forward strand.
CTCTCATTTTCAGAGCCATTCAAAGCAATGGAGATTTGCGTACAACTTTTAATTAATGGACTAACAATTAATAAAAATAGGAATTGCCAAAATTGACTACCTGGTAAAGTATAAATATACACAGCGCTGCACATCATCGCAGCAATTAGAATTGATAGATGATAAACAAATGCTTTTTTGCGTCCAAATAAAACCACTAAAGTAATTTTATTGGCCGCTTTATCGTTTACTAGATCACGCATATTATTAATATTTAATACTGCCGCGCTTAACAGGCCAATACTAACAGCGGGCAATAGGATAGCGTGCGGTAATGTTAAGGCTTGTAAATAAAAGCTACCTAACACACCTAATAAACCAAAAAATAGAAATACAGCAATATCACCCATGGCACGATATCCATAGGGGATCTTACCCATGGTATAAGTAATTGCCGCGATAATGGCCGCGATACCTAAGCCGATAAAAGCCAACCAATGAGAAAGGTCATCACCAAAAGATCGCACCAATAAAAATAAACCAGAAAGAAGACAAGCAAAGGTGACAAATATAAGTGCTTTTTGCATTGCGGTTCTGCTAATAAGTCCGCTTTGCATCATTCTTTGAGGCCCTACTCTTTGTTCATCAGCACCAGTCAATGCATCACCATAATCATTCGCTAGATTGGATAAGACCTGTAATAACAAAGCCGTTAATAAAGATAATAGAAAAATCCCCATATCAAAAACCTGATAGTGCTTAGCAAGTCCACCAGCAACAATAATAGAAGAGGCAGCCAAAGGCAGAGTACGTAAACGGCAGGCTTGAACCCAAACTTGGAATTTGTTCACTAAATAATCCTATATGAATAAAACGCTAAACGATGATATTTATCAATAACAATACAGCGGTGATGGTTAAGATAGTGTTATATAAATGTTGATTAACCAACAATAGTTGTAACGCACTAATGCCTAAATTTAAGCAATTTCAACAACAATTAATACAGGAACTACAATCGTTTCGTTTTGATCATGGACAATACCCATCGCAAAACTTAATCATTGTCATTGAGCCCATTCCACTATTAGCGTTACTTAATGGCCAACAAGACACCATACACAATAACGAAGGCTTATACCCTCATATCTATTGGCAAAATAAAGAACACACGCATACGCTGGCTAGCTTTGGTAGTATTGAAACGCTAAATCATATCCCCGATACACTTAACCAACAACTTTATTTAGGTGGGCTAGCCTTCCAACAACAAGGCGAACAATGGAAAGACTTTCCTGCAACATACTTTATTCGTCCATTAATGGTTATTCAAATAATAGAGAATCAGTATCAAGTGGTGTTTCATTTCAATGGTAAGAATAGCGTTGATAATAGTATTAAGACAGTCAAAAAACTACAGTCACCGCAACCAACTTCACTCCTTTCACTTACACAGATAAACAGGAAAGATGCGCCCAATCAACAGCAATGGTCTGAATTGGTTGGGTTAGCAATAGAATACAAAGCACTGCTTCCTAAAGTGGTGTTATCCAGAGAAACTGAGTTATGTTTTGATTGCAAAATCAACGTTTGGGATATTATGGCCTTATGGCAAGAAGCGAACATTAATAGTTTTCATTATGTATTTAAGCTCTCAGATCAACGCAGCTTTATTAGTTGTTCACCAGAACGCTTATACTCACGAAACCATCAATCTATTTCTACCGAAGCGTTAGCTGGTACAGCCCCCAGGGGGCGCAGCAATGATGAAGATCAACTTTTATTGCAAGGGTTATTACATGACAAAAAAATAGATCGAGAGAATCATATCGTACAAGAATTTATTGTTGCGAGTTTAAAACAATTAAAAGCACAGGTAGTCAGTTCCCCTGTCCATGTGATGCAATTACAGAATGTGCAACATTTATGTGTTCCGATCAAAGCAAGCCTTCCCAAACAAGTACAAGATAGTCAACTACTACATAAATTACACCCAACACCAGCGGTCGGGGGTATTCCCAAATCATCCGCACTGCAATTTATCAATGATAATGAGCCTTATGTGAGGGGTTGGTATGCTGGAGCAGTTGGCTATATTAGCCGACATAAAAGTGATTTCAGTGTTGCAATCAGAAGTGCTTTGATTGAAAAAAATTGCATTAAGCTATTTGCTGGAGCTGGCATTGTCACAGGATCAATTGCCAGTGACGAGTGGCGAGAACTCGATAATAAAATAGAGACGATTTTAACTATTCTAAATAGTCGATAAGGAATAGATACAGGAGATTTACAGATGGATGCAGACAACTATAATTCGTTTTCATATTATCATGCAAATATTAACTTGTTATGGGCAAGCTTGTTAATAGAAGAACTGACTCGTCACGGCATTAAAGATTTTTGTATTGCACCAGGCTCTAGATCGACCCCTTTAACATTAGCAGTAGCAAATCACGCAAAAACGATACCTCATGTTCATTTTGATGAAAGAGGGTTAGGCTTCTTTGCGCTTGGTCTATGTAAAGCATCCGCTAAACCTGTTGTAATAATTACTACCTCAGGTACCGCAGTTGCAAACTTATACCCAGCAATAATAGAAGCAAGACAAAGCCACTTACCATTAATTATTCTTTCAGCCGACAGACCACCGGAACTAATTGACTGCGCGGCTAATCAAGCGATAGAACAACAGCATATTTTTGCTCATTATCCAGTTTTTTTTAAACAGATACCTAGTCCGACCACCGAAATTCAACCTAATTATTTATTATCGTCACTAAATCAAGGGGTTGCTTTGCAAGAGATGAATCAAGGTCCTATTCATTTTAATATCAGCTTTACAGAGCCACTTTACCCTAAGCAAGAGTTGATCAATTTTAAGGATTATTTAAGTAGTTTAAAGTATTGGACTGAACAAGTTGATCCATTCATTTATTATCACCAAACAGAATCTATTACTTTATCCAGCCCTATTAATTTACCGAGCCCAAAAACATTAGTTATAGCGGGAAGGCTACAGAACAAACAACAAGCTCTAGCCATTGAGCAATTTTGTATTCAACATCAACTGCCACTTTTCGCTGATGTACAGTCTCAACTGCAAGATTCAGAACAGAATATCCTTCACTATGATCTATTATTAATGAATCAAACATTTTCTGATTTGATACAAGAATCTGCGCTGATCATACAATTTTCTGACCAGCTAATTAGCAAACGACTTACTCAATTAATTGATAACAGTACGGCATCGCTTTGGGTCGTATCAGAGCACCAGCAAAGAATTGATCCTACTCACAGTGCTACTCAGCGTTTTATTACTTCGGCCAGTACTTTCGTTTGTTCCGTGGAGCAACAGAGTCACCCAGATCAAGACTGGTTAAGTAAAATAGTTAATATACAGAAAAAGCTCAACACAACATTAACAACCTATACTCATTCGCCAGGTCTTAATGAAATTAACAGTATCACTTATCTGCTCAATGATTCATCCAAGCAAATTATGCTTGGTAACAGCCTTGTTATCCGTATTGCAGATATGTTCGCTTGCACAGCTGCACAAATTTATAGTAATCGAGGAGCAAGCGGCATTGATGGTTTAATAGCGACAGCGGTAGGTATCGCTAAACAAAAAAATACGGTAAGTAGCTTAGTCATTGGTGATACTTCATTCCTATATGACTTAAACTCTCTAGCCCTGTTCAAGCAACTAAATAACCCTTTTATCATATTATTATTGAATAATGATGGAGGTGGGATCTTTAATCTATTACCAGTGCCAGCAGCACAGCAACAGCAGTTTTATCAAAATCCGCATGGTCTGACCTTTGCTCAAACTTGCGCACAATTTTCCATCAATTATACAAAACCTAGAACATTTTCTGAATTTAAAGCACACTATCAAACAGCATTAATGAATAACACGCAAAATTGCACTACCCTGATCGAGGTTTGTACCGATAACACACTAACAGCACGACAATTAGACACTATCAAGGAGCAGATAAAAAATGCCATTATATAGTGAACAGCAAGGTTCAACGTCTCACCCTACGTTAGTTTTTTTACATGGATTTTTAGGCAACCGTAACGATTGGCAAAGCACCATCGAAGCACTCAAAGATGATTATCATTGTGTCACCATAGATTTACCAGGCCATGGCCGATCCGCAGGCTGTGTGATTTCACTAGAAAACGGCTTCGAAAACTGCCACCAATTAATACAATTCACCCTCGCAACATTAAATATCCACTCTTTTATATTAATTGGTTACTCCCTAGGCGGACGCATCGCCTTAGATTATGCACGCACGCAGGCAGACCAACGTTTACAGCACCTGGTATTAGAGTCTTGTCATCTAGGCTTAGACAACGAGCAAGAAAAACAACAACGACGACAATTTGATCTAGAGTGGGCATCACACTTTGCAACCAATGCCATCGATGAAAGCTTAATGCAATGGTACTCACAGCCTATTTTTAATGACCTTAATGACATTCAAAAACAATTCATTATTGAGAAACGCAGTCATAACTACGGTGTATTTCTAGCTAATATGTTGTTATCAACCAGTTTAGCGAATCAACAATGTGCCAGTCACTTTTTAAAAAAAACCGATTTACCCATTACTTATTTATATGGTGAAAAAGACACTAAATTTGCGCGGGTCGCCGCATTATTTCCAACACTTAAAAATATTAAAATCCGCTGTTTTACTGGTCTAGGTCATAATACACACCAACAAGACCCCTTAAACTATGCCAATACGATTAAGCAACTCGCTAACTAACCGCTTAATTTCGATAATGACATAAATAATGGGAGCACTATGACTGAATCAGCGCTGTATTCGACAATACAATGGCAAGTAAGCCCTTTAACTTTTGAAGATATCTATTATCACAAAGCAGAAGGCATCGCTAAAATCACCATCAACCGCCCACAAGTACGGAATGCATTTAGACCACAAACCGTCAACGAAATGATGCAAGCATTACAAGATGCACGTTATGACTCGGACATTGGTGTGGTCATTCTTACTGGCCAAGGAGACCTCGCATTCTGCTCTGGTGGAGACCAAAGTGTACGCGGTGATTCAGGTTACAAAGATCAACAAGGAGGCCATCACCTCAATGTATTAGACTTCCAACGCCAAATCCGTACCTGCCCTAAACCTATTATTGCTATGGTGGCAGGTTATGCTGTTGGTGGTGGACACGTATTACATATGATGTGTGACTTAACCATTGCTGCGGATAATGCTCAATTTGGTCAAACGGGTCCGAAAGTCGGTTCCTTTGACGGTGGCTGGGGTGCAAGTTATATGGCTCGCATTGTAGGGCAGAAAAAAGCACGAGAAATTTGGTTTCTTTGTCGTATGTATGATGCACAAGAAGCCGTTGATATGGGATTAGTAAATACCGTCGTACCGCTCATTGAATTAGAAAAAGAAACGGTTAAATGGTGTCGTGAGATATTACAAAATAGTCCAATGGCATTACGCTGTCTAAAAGCAGCCTTGAATGCAGACTGTGACGGCCAAGCAGGCTTACAAGAGTTAGCAGGTAATGCAACAATGCTTTTTTATATGAGTGAAGAAGGACAAGAAGGCAGAAACGCCTTTAATGAAAAACGTAAGCCTGATTTTAGTCAATATTCAAGAAATCCATAACCAAAAGCATGACTTCAAACGACAGTCTAAGCACACAATCTAAAATCACCAAACATCCATTAATATTGACTGCTACAATAAATTAATAATAGCAGTCACATTAATTAAGTGTTCTCTATAAAAGCATTTCATAAAGTCTTAATTTATCGCATCATAGTCGGCTACATAAAACATAAGCATTGATTCAATGTATTGCTTTGATTTAAATAAAGGAAAATCACATGGTACTAGTAGGCAAGCAAGCCCCTGATTTTACTGCGGCTGCAGTATTAGGTAATGGCGACATTGTAGATAAATTTAATCTGAAAGATTTTGCTAACGGTAAAAAAGTAGTGCTTTTCTTCTACCCATTAGACTTCACCTTTGTATGCCCTTCTGAATTGATCGCATTTGATAAACGTTTTGGAGATTTCCAAGCACGTGGTGTTGAAGTAATTGGTGTATCTATCGATTCACAATTTTCTCATCATGCATGGCGTAACACACCTATCAATAATGGCGGAATCGGAGCAGTCCAATACCCGCTTGTAGCAGATATTAAACATGAAATTTGTAAAGCATATGATGTAGAACTAGAAGAGGAAGGTGTCGCATTACGTGGTTCTTTCTTAATCGATAATCAAGGCAAAGTGCGCCATCAAGTAGTAAACGACCTACCTTTAGGCCGTAACATAGATGAAATGCTACGCATGGTAGATGCATTGCAATTCCATGAAGAACACGGAGAAGTTTGCCCCGCACAATGGGCGAAAGATAAAGCCGCTATGGAAGCCTCACCTGAGGGTGTTGCTAAATATCTTGCTAGTCATTCTGACGATTTGTAACCATCAACAGTAAGTCAATATAACATGGCCTGTGAAAGGCCATTTAACATATAACTACCATTAATATTTATTTTAATGATGAGTAATATGCCGCTAAGTCTTCAATATCTTGATCACTCAATGACGTAGCTTGTGGTACCATCACTGCCGATAAACCACCTTGACGCTGCCCCGCCTTATAAGCGTTCAAGGCAGATACAAGATACCCCTCATGTTGCCCTTGCAAATTAGGGTAAACAGGGACATTAGAAATACCATTAGCCCCATGGCAAGCGGCACAAGTTGCAGACTTTGCTTTCCCCGCTTCAATGTCACCTGCGAAGGTTGATAAAGGAAATGCTATTAATACTAAACCTAGTATTTTGATATTCATATAAGCTCCATTGAGAAATAATCACCGTATAATTCAAAATCCTATGATACCAAGCAAATAGGCAATATGATCTGCATTTTCCCATAAATTATGATTTAACAGCTAAGTCATTCAACACAGAGATTTTATGGGAAACAATATATTCAGAATCATATAATTAGCTATCGACTAATTTAATTCATTTTAATAATATTATTAAAGCGATAATGTAATCTAAAAGTCGATACATCGTTTAATAAAAACAATGAGTAAAGTAATGCGTATACCCTATCAACAACTTGATGAAACCACGTTAAGTAATTTAATTGAACAGTATATTTTGCGAGAAGGGACTGATTATGGCGAAGTAGAGTTTTCATTACAGGAAAAGACACTACAGATTTTAAAGCAAGTCAAGAATGAGGACATTTATATTATGTACTCAGAGTTACATGAAAGTGTTACCTTAGTGAGCAAAGAGGCATTTTCACAGGCCCAAACTGATTAATAATAAAACAGATCAATTGCTAATTTTGTATCGACTAGTCCATAATCTGAATATTAGTTAAAAAAATGCGCTTATTTATGACAAAGATCTAATTAATTACACAACTAATACTCATAAATATTACAGAGTATGAAAAAAAAACGATACAATTCATACATAACTAAAATGAATTAGTGAATAAATAACAAGAAGTAGCGGTTAAGCTATTACTACAGACAAAGGGAAATTTATGATCATTACCAAACCTCAGACCGATCCAACGTTAGAATGGTTTTTATCACACTGCCATACGCATAAATACCCAGCTAAAAGTATGTTAATTCACGCAGGTGAAAAAGCTGATACTTTATATTTTATTGTTAAAGGTTCTGTTGCAGTTGTTATTAAAGACGAAGACGGAAAAGAGATGATTCTATCTTACTTAAACCAAGGTGACTTTATCGGTGAGCTAGGTTTATTTGATAAAGAAGAGAATCCAATTCGTAGTGCTTCAGTTAAAGCTAAATCAGCTTGTGAAGTAGCAGAGATCTCATACAAAAAATTCACACAGCTAATTACAGTAAACCCTGAAATTCTGATGCGTCTTTCTCGTCAAATGGCGAACAGACTGCAAGTGACTAGCCAAAAAGTGGGTAACTTAGCATTCTTAGACGTAACAGGTCGTATTGCAAATACATTACTAGACTTAGCAAAACAACCAGATGCAATGACTCACCCAGACGGCATGCAGATTAAAATCACTCGTCAAGAGATTGGTCAAATAGTAGGTTGTTCACGTGAAACTGTTGGCCGTATTTTAAAAATGCTAGAAGAACAAGGCTTAATCTCTGCACACGGTAAAACAATCGTAGTATTTGGTACTCGTTAATCAGCTCTACATAAACGATTCTAAATAGTATAAAAATAAAAACCGCTTAATTGCGGTTTTTTTATATCTAAAAACTCTCCTAATTATCCATCACAACAGACAGCAACTAGACTAAATGCCTCATAACACAGCAAAGGTAACAAATATATTCGTTAGAAAGCATCAGAAGGCTCTATAGCATTAATAAGATCCATCAATAGGACATACAACTCCTAATGCTAATAATCGGTGTAATTTGATATTACGGAAGCAGAGAGAATTAGACGGCAGCATGATGTTTTAAGGGCTACACATTTGATATTGATCAGTTTTGCTCATTGGAGTTAAAACAAACAACACAATTAGCGAGAGCAATTAAGCACAGCTTAATAACTGGGGGGAGGCTTTAGCCTGCAGTTTTTATGTTGATTAAACCGGAAAAGTAGTTGTAATCATCGAGTAAAGTTTGATGTAAATAAGCTTAGTAATAAGTGAGCTTTCTGGTTACATGAGCAAAAGAGGTCTGCAGTTTCTTTTTTCAACCTACTTGTTTGAGGCTTCGGCTTTTGATCTACTCAATGCCATGTTGGATCGTTTATTCCTAGGGGCTAATCGTCGAATACAATGATTAACTGCGATTAACCAATCAACACTTCATAAGTAACCCGAAATCAACACAAACAACTGCAGGCTGAAGCCAGCGCCCCTTAAAAGATGTGTCGTCAATTGATATATAAATAACGATAAACTCAGATATAGTCGAATTTTAGACATAAGAATACCTTCTCGATGTTAATCAACAGGGTTCGTTTAATGAGTTGCTTGGCGATGGAAAGTCGTCGCAGCGCTCCTCCGATCGTGGGCCATCGCTGTCGCGGATCCACCAGGGCACGCGGAGCTTAGCCCGCTCATAAACCGATACTGGCGTATCATTCGCCCCTAGCTA
>NZ_JAPNXS010000006.1 GCF_030397575.1 Psychromonas sp. 14N.309.X.WAT.B.A12
CGGGCTCATAACCCGAAGGTCGTAGGTTCAAATCCTGCTCTCGCAACCACTTCTTATTTTACACCTTTTAAACTCCCTAGTATCAAAAATCAACTCAACTCCAAACTATATAAACCCTTTATTAAAACTTTTAAAAGCAATTTAATTAATTAGAGCTAATGTATATTAGAAACTAATTCAAAGTAACTTGGTAGCTCGTCGGGCTCAACTCTCAGTAAACAATGACGAAGGTCGTAGGTTCAAATCCTGCTCTCGCAACCACTTCTTATGAAAATCCCCCTAAAACTCATTACTTACTTATTAAATAATCCATCTAAAGCTATATTATTTTCATTTTAAATATTTAATTGAGAAATGCAGCAGCTTAGTAGCTCGTCGGGCTCAGCTCTCAGTAAACAATGGCGAAGGCCGTAGGTTCAAATCCTGCTCTGACAACCACTTCTTATTTAATACCTTTTAAACTCTCTATTATCAAAAATCAACTCAACTCCAAACTATATAAACCCTTTATTAAAACTTTCAAAAGCAATCTAATTAATTAGAGCTAATGTATATTAGAAACTAATTCAAAGTAACTTGGTAGCTCGTCGGGCTCAACTCTCAGTAAATAATAGCGAAAGCAGTAGGTTCAAATCCTGCTCTCGCAACCACTTCTTATTTATTACTTCCTTTATCTAAAGTCCCCATAACTTAATGTTATTTTCAGTCTTAAGCTTAATATATACAACAGCTTAGTAGCTCATCAAACACGACTCTCTATAAATAATGGGTCTATAGACCACCCCTTTCAACAATTTTGACTTCGTAAGCCAAAACCTTTTGGGACTTTAAAGAAAAATAATATCCAGTAAGGGTCGCACTCGGTTCCTGTAAACAATAGTAAAGACCTAAGATTCAATTATTACTCACCTCTATAACTAGTTAAGTAATTTCAATCGACCACAAAACATAATTAAATTAATAATGAAAATATAACAACAACTTTTCTTGCACCTAGGCTCTAAAAAAAATTATACTAATAATAACTATTATCATTACTATCAAAGTCTGAAGGTGTCATGAATATTAAAAAAACATTATTACTACTTTTATGTGTAACTAGCCTAAGTACGACCGCAGAAACTGTCTCGGTTAAACATAATTTAGGCATAACAACGATAGATCATATACCTGAGCGTGTGGTGGTAATCGGTGTAGGACCTTTAGATACCCTAGACTATTTTGGTATCCACCCTATTGCAGTGACCAAAGGAACAGCATTTCCACCTTATCTAGCGCAGTATGATAAAGATAATGTAGCGTCTTCAGGCTCATTATTTGAACCGGATTTCGAAGCTATTTATAATTTAAAGCCAGATTTAATTATCGTTGGACCACGCAGTGCACAATCTTACAAAGAGTTATCTGAGATCGCACCAACACTACTTTATGCTTTAGATGAAAAACAAACCTACTGGGAAAGTACACAAACTCAATGGAGAAACATTGGTAAACTCTTTGCTATATCACCAGCAGTAGAAAAAACCATTACACAACTTAGTACGCAAATTAGCGCTATTAAATCACATAATGAGCAACATAGAGTGGATGCCTTAACTATCATGGGCTCTGGAGGTAATATTTCAGCCTTTGGGGCGAAATCACGCTTTTCAGCTATTTACAAAGACTTTGGCTACCAAGAAACAGTCAAAAATATTAAGAATAGCCGCCATGGTGACTTAGTTTCTTATGAGTTCATTCGTGATGCACAACCGACTAACTTGTTTGTACTTGATAGAGATAAATTAGTAAATAAAGGTAAAAGTGAAACACGTGAACAATTTGAAAACGATTTAATCAAGGCAACTCCAGCTTACCAAAATAAACGCATGATATTTTTAGATATAAACGCATGGTACTTAACCGTAGGTGGAGTGACCGCGACTCAACAAATGATTAAAGATATTTCTCACTAATTCTATTCTCCTTGCCCGTCTCATTGATGGGCATTTTATTATCGGAACAAAACTGTGAAGTGGTTATTCTTTTCTCTGTGCTTATTAAGTTTAGGTTCACTTTTTGTCGGTGTGAGCCAGCTGTCTGTTATCTCTTTAATTGAACTAGATTCAGATGCCTGGGATCTGCTTATTACTAGTAGACTTCCTCGATTATTAGCTATTTTATTGGCAGGTGCGGGGCTAAGTATTGCGGGCTTAGTCATGCAACAAATCAGTCAAAATAAGTTTGCAGCCCCTTCTACTTCAGGCACGATTGAATGTGCAATGTTAGGCTATATGTTAAGCCTGTTACTATTTGGCAATGGCGATGCATTATGGCTAATTTTCTTAACCGCTATTATTGGTACCTTGGTCTTTGTTAAGTTAATACAATCAATTCAGTTTAAAAATGCCATTTTTGTGCCTTTAATTGGAATAATATTCGGTAATATTATTCAGTCATTGGTTACCTTTATTGCTTATAAGTTTGATGCCTTGCAAAATTTGTCAAACTGGAGCTTGGCCAACTTTTCTAATATTTTACAAGGCGACTTCGAGTTACTTTATATCGCCATTCCCTGCGCTATTATCACCTATCTATATGCCAACCAAATTTCTGCTGTAGGCATTGGCAAAAGCTTCGCCACCAATCTAGGTTTAAAGTACGGACAAATAGTCACGATCGGCGTCATTTTAGTCTCTATGATGGCCGCCACTGTAGTGATGATTGTCGGCGAGTTGCCTTTCCTAGGTTTAATCGTGCCTAATATTATTGCTTATTATCAAGGTGATAATTTAAAGAAAAATTTACCCAATACTGCTTTATTAGGGGCATGTGTGGTACTGGTTTGTGATTTAATCAGCCGAATTATTATTTTCCCTTACGAATTACCTGTGTCCATGTTTATCAGTATTATTGGCGGTTTAGTCTTTATTGTTTTACTGTTAAAGAGAGAAGCTAATGACAGATAAATCCAAAATATGCTTGCTCATCATTTTAATCGTTAGTTTTGCAGTGTTCTTGCTGGGTCATGGCCTAACAGCTGATAATTATCAATATTTTTTGTCTAAACGAACTCCTAAAATACTCGCGATGATCTTAGCGAGTATTGCCATTGCTTTATCTTCTTTTGCATTTCAAACCATAACCCATAATCGGATTTTAACTCCGAGTATCATGGGATTTGATGCCTTATATTTATTAATACAGGTCAGCATTGTTTTTATCACTGGTAGTTTAAGTGTGGTTGCACTCAATCCTTATATCAACTTTTCTATTTCAGCCTTTATTATGGTGAGCTTCTCTACCCTACTCTTCCACTTTTATTTTGGTTCTGGAAGGCGCAATATTATCGTACTGCTGTTGGTTGGGGTTGTACTCAGCCAGCTACTTTTTAATATCGCTAATATGTTAGTGATGATGTTAGACCCTAATGAGTATGCCGTTGTACAAGCTAATATGTTTGCTAGCTTTGGCACGGTATCGAAGCAATTAGTTTACCTTTGTATCCCAATTATTCTGTTAGCGGCAATAGCGCTATTTAAACATGCTAATGTGCTCGATGTGTTATGGCTAGAAAATGATAATGCCACCAGCTTAGGTGTAGATGTACCAATAGTCACCAAACGTGCTTTATTACTCAGTGCTTTATTAATTGCGGTGTCGACAGCATTAGTCGGCCCTGTTTTATTTTTAGGACTTTTAGTCACTAATTTGACTCGAGAATGGTTCACGACCTACCAACATAAAACGCTCTTTATAGGCTGTAGCTTAATCTCCATGTTAGCTTTACTCAGTGGTCAAGTCATTGTTGAACATGTCTTTGCATTACAAACGACTTTAAGTGTGGTTATTAACTTTATTGGCGGGCTTTATTTCTTAAGAATGTTACTCAAAAACCAAATTGTCTAAACATAGTAATAGGTAAGTAGGCACATGATAAAAGTAGAAAATATTAACAAACAATATGCCGGTAAACTGGTTGCCAGCAATATCAATGTCGCCTTTGAAAAAGGCAAAGTCACCTCCATTATTGGGCCTAATGGTGCGGGAAAAAGCACTTTATTATCTATCATGAGTCGCTTACTTGATAAGGATTCAGGCAGTGTTTATGTAGATGGAACTGAGTTAGAAAAATGGGCGACTAAAACCCTAGCGAAAAGACTGGCAGTGTTAAAACAGACTAATAACTTAAATATGCGCTTTACCGTTAAAGAGCTCATTTCATTTGGACGCTTTCCACATTCACAGGGTAAGTTAACAGACACCGACCGACAGGTAATACAACATGCAATTGAATATTTAGACTTACAAGTAATTCAAGATAAGTACCTTGATAACTTGAGTGGTGGACAAAAACAATTAGCATTTATTGCAATGGTAATGGCACAGGATACAGATTACGTTTTACTCGATGAACCTTTGAATAATTTAGATATCAAACACTCCCTACAGATCATGAAAAACATTCGTCGCCTAGCACATGATATGAATAAAGCCGTGGTGATTGTTATCCACGATATTAACTTTGCTTCCTGTTATTCCGATAACATCATCGCCATGAAAAATGGTGAAGTTGCCATTGCCGGTAGTGTGCAAGAAGTGATTCGAGCGCCGGTATTAGAAAGTATTTACGACACTCCTTTTAAAGTTGTGACCTTAGACAACCAAAATGTCTGTGTTTATTATTAATACCTAACTATTTTTTACTGATTCTGTTGGTGAATAACCGAACTGCTTTTTAAACGCATTAGTAAAGTTTGAAGGGTGGCGATAGCCTGCGTTATAAGCAACTTCGGTAATTGAAACAGCACCTCTTCCTAACTGCTGTTTCGCTATTTCCAAACGTCGACGACGAATATAACTATTAACGCTGCAGCCTAACGTGGCTTTAAATTTCCTTTGCAAGCTAGAAGCACTCATGGCAGATACTTCAGACAAGGTTTGTATTGAAATTGAATCGTTGATATGTGACTCAATATAGACCATTAGGGCATCTAACCGTTGGTCAAAATGGTTGTCGATATTTGATAGATTGGAACCTGCTTGAATTGTATTTTGGATATTGATGTTTTTTAGCTGTTCAAAAATAGTCATAAACAGGGTTAAGGTTAAACTTTCAACTTGCATTCTCTGCATAAAATTCGTTGGAGAACTTAAGCGAATCAGATCTTTACTCAAAGACAAGACCTGCTCATTCAACCGCAATTTAAAATAAGCTAAGTGTTGCGTTAAAAAGGCATAAAAAGATTCTTCTCGATCGCACCTGCTTTCTACCCACTCAATCGGTAAACTAATATTGAGTTTAGTAACATGATTATCTGCATATAATTGACGATGGAAACTAGCTGGTTTGCTGAGGTTAACTAACACTGCATTACAACTTGTATCTGCATCTAACTCAAAATTAAGTGAGTCATAACCAAACTCCAACTTACCTTCTAATAAAACAACAATTACTAACGATTTTTGTACAGTAGACAACACTTCAAAATCGATCAGTTCGTGTGTTTTTCCTCCCTGTAAAGTAAAACCATTATTAACATGATAAGAGATAAGTTGGCCTTCCGACAATGCTAAAGGCGGTGCTTTTTGTGAAGATGAGATATGACGAGAGTAGTGTTCAGAGATAACAGTTTGGTGATCCTGCTGTTCGAGACAACGTGTCCCACACCCTTTAAGGGTATATTTATTAGCCTCTTCCATGTGCGCTTTCCTCATAACATAATGGTTATTTTGCATAATTGATTAAGCTGTTCTGCCTCCATCAACTCCCCTATTATAAACGCGAATAACTATCATTACTAATTAATAATTTAAGGGAAGTAAATGGAATTCAAAGCGGTAAAAAATAAGGTTTGTGTAGCAGTATTACTTGGTTTAAGTACACAAGTTATTGCAGAAGATACACAAACAATGGATCAGATAGTGGTATGGGGAACCAGCGTATCAAGTAATTCAGAAAACTTAGGTGACCAAGATATTTCATTAAAGCAAGCGGATCATATGTCAGATCTTCTTCGTGATATTCCAGGGGTAGATGTAGGTGGAACGCATTCGTTAACACAGCGTATCAACGTACGTAGTTTAGGGGAAAGTGACTTAGATATTCGTTTGGATGGTGCATCTCAACATGCGAATATGTTTCATCATATTGGTAACTTAACATTAAATCCCGATATTCTTAAATCTGTTGATATTGAGGTAGGTAATAACTCTGTTACTCAATCAGGTTTAGGTGGCACAGTGCTTTTTGAAACTAAAGACGGTAAAGATCTATTACGTAATGGAGAGCAAGTTGGTGCTCGGGTTTATGGTGGTTACGCAAGCAATGATAACCAACAAGGTTCTTTAACGGTATACGGTATGTTAAGCGATAAAGTTGACGCAATGATTTACGGTAATATAGTCGACCGCAATAATTTTGAAGATGGTGATGGCACTGAAACCTACGGTTCAGCAGGTAAAGTATCTAATATCTTATTTAAAGTGGGTTATGAACCTTCTGCTCAGCATCGTTTTGAATTGAGCTATGACATGTATCGAGATAGTGGCGACTACAATCCCCGTCCAGATATGTCTGGTGATGCGAACTTAGGGTTAAGTGGTGACTTATTGATCCCTACCGATTATGACCGTGACACAATTACCGCTTCCTATCAATTAAAAGGTCAAAAACACACCGGTAAAGCAAATGTTTACATCAGTACCACTGAAATTACACGTGACGAAACAGTAATGGAAGGAGTATGGCCAACTAACCGTGTTTCAGTTAATACCGCTAAAAACCAAAATATAGGGATAAATACCCTATTTGAATCTAACCTAGTGGTAGGCAGTTTTGATAACCAACTCAATTATGGTGTCGATTTTGTGCACCAAAACAGCAGTAGCACTTATGGTGATACCGACTATATGGATGAAAATGCTATCTCTAGCGCCATTTTCATTGAAGACCGCTTCTACTTTACCGATAACTTCTCTGTGACAGCCGGTCTCCGTTACGATAATTTCCGTCGTGATGCCGAAACCAGCGATAAAACATTTGATGATATTACTTGGGCTTTAGGCGTTGATTGGGATGTAACAGAGTCCGTCAGTTTATTTGCCAGTGCTCGAAGTCTGTTTAAAGGCCCAGAATTACTTGAAACCTTTATACAGTATCAAGACGTTGCCTATTTGGATGATGATATAAAAGCAGAAACAGGTTTAAACAGTGAAGTGGGAATACGTTACTCAGAATTCTTTGGTGAGCACTCAGTCAGCGCTAGCGCCACTGTCTTTCAGACTAATATTGATGATTACATTACAGAAACCTATCAAGATGATGGCTCGTACTTAATCGAAAATATTGGAGATGCGGAAATAAAAGGCTTTGAGTTAAGTACCAGTTATGGGTACGACGCTTTCTTTACCAAGTTATCTTACTCACGTTCAGATTCAGACAACACAACGACAGGTGGCCCACTTCTTGATGCCAATGGTCGTAGTATGGATATCGGCGATAGTATCTCATTATCATTAGATTACGAACTATCATCGATCAATTTATTAGTAGGCTGGACATCAAACTTTGTATTAGAAGAAGATAATGTTGAAGATGATAGCGCGGTTAAAGAAGCTTACAACACACATGATCTATACGCACAATGGAAGCCATCAAGTATCGAAGGACTACAATTAACCTTTGGCATTGATAACGTAACAGATGAATTATACACCTCTCATGCATCCAGAACTGGATCAGCTCGTGGTTACACATTAGATGATTATGAACCAGGCCGTAACTTTAAACTATCAGCCGCTTATCAATTCTAATTTATTTTTTATTACCCATGTTGAGGGCCTAACGGCTCTCTTTTTTATACTGGAAGCCAAACAATGCATTATAGTAAAACATTAATAAAATCAGAAAATGCCGCTCGTTACTTGCAAACCCTATGTCGACACTTTTCAAGAAAAGTGCCAGCAGAATGGAATGAGCAAACAGGTAAAGTTAACTTTGCAATGGGCAACTGTGAACTAACTAACTTAACAGAAAGTAATGAATTAGCTGTTATTTGTAGCGCTGATTCATTGGCTAAATTAACCACAGTTCAACGTATTTTAGAACAACATGTAACCATGCTATCCAGAAGAGAAACGATCCATATTGTTTGGATAGAAGGCTGATAATATATGCTTCTTCCACACTCTGAAGAAGCATGACTGTGCTGTTCATTAACAAATAACATTCGTAGCACCAACCAATCGCTCTAGTTTCTTAGCATAAGATTTAGATCTCACCTTTACTAACGGTAATCTTGTTTAAGTTTCCATACTCTTTTGAATATCTTCTTTACAATCCAACACGATATCAGTGAACGCATCAATGATTGCGCTCTCCTCATTACGCCTATATTGTAATTGTAAAGGAATGGCCGTTTGCACTTTTATCAAGGGAATAAAGTGGCAAGCATCACTATATAATTTACGTACGCAAAATGGGGCAATGGCTACCCCTAACCCTGCCGCTACTTCTGTCACTAAGGTTTGCATATGGCGTGGTTGACTCACAATACTAGGAGAAAACCCGGCTTGCTTGCATTGCATAATGGTTTCGTCAAATAAACCAAGAGCTTCATCACGATTAAAAATAATAAAAGATTCGTTTTTTAATTCAGCTAAAGCAATATTTTTCTGGTTCGACAGAGGATGATCCTGATTGACTATAGCGACTAATTTATCAACGTAAATAGAGTGAGTAACAAAGTCTTGTGCAATCCCACTTGGTAAAGGACGTGAAAAAGCAATGTCTATTCGTCCTGTTTGCAACGCATCAATTTGCTCCGTTGCAGTCATCTCCAATAAAACTACATTTACTGCTGGGTATTGCTGTTTATAACGGCGTACCAATTTCGCCATAAAGGTGAAACAGGCAGAGCTAAGGTGAGCAATATGCAGCGTCCCAATTTGTCCATTATTAGCACGTTTCACCTGTGATTTAGCTTGCTCTGTCATCGCTAAAATAGCAGTTGCATCTACTAATAACTGTTTTCCTACTTCGGTAATATTTACCTCTCTGGAAGTTCGTTTAAATAAATTGACGCTTAACTCATCTTCTAAAGCCGCTATCTGGCGACTTATCGCTGGTTGGACTGTATTTAACTCGCGTGCAGCTTCAGAAAAACTTTTATGCTTAGCCACCACAACAAAACTTTTTAAGGATTTAATATCCATCGTGAGGATCCTTATTTAAACAACTCCACCAATACCATTATTGTATAGATTCAATAAAATAATAACATTTTTGTTATAACCAATGTTCTTTTATGCTTCGCCTATGTTCATAGTCTGAGAGTCGAAAATGCCAACAAACACCACTAGCCCATCTTTAAGTCGCTTTATTTTATTATTAATGACCACTGCGATTGCTGCCACAGCGGCGAATCTTTATTATAACCAGCCAATTTTGCCTTTAATTGCACAAGAGTTTGAACTTACTAGTGGTCAATTAGGTAGCATTCCAGCGTTAACTCAATTCGGTTACGCTTTTGCATTATTGTTTATTTCACCATTAGGCGATGCCATAGCAAGACGTCGTTTAATCGCTTGCTTATCTAGTCTACTGGTTGCTTCCTCTTTACTCGCGGTATTTTCCCCTAATCTCATACTATTATTAATTGCTGTATTTTTAATTGGGGTAAGCGCTAATATTACACAACAACTAATTCCCTTTGCCGCCTCCATGGTCTCGCCAGAAAACAAAGGCGCAACTTTAAGTACTTTAATGGTGGGATTAACATTAGGTATTTTATTATCAAGAACCTTAAGTGGTTTTGTTGGTGAACAATTTGGCTGGCGTGCTGTATTTATTATGTCGGCTGGGCTATCTGCTGTGTTTGGGCTGCTATTATTTAGCTTTTTACCACTCAATAAACCACACAGTAATCTAGGTTATTGGGCATTAATTAAGAGTACTTTAAGCTTATTTATTAAACATAAGTCATTACAAAAATACACTTTTTCAGGTGCCTGTTGGTTTGCCTCTTTTAATGTGCTGTGGGCTACTTTAGCTATCCATGTCAGCGATGCCCCTTTTAACTATAATGCCCAACAAGCAGGATTATTTGGTGTCATAGCCTTGGCCGGCGTCATTGGTGCTAAATTAGCCGGCAGATGGATCAATAAACTTGGCTCTAAAAATGTAGTAATGGTTGCTTTAGTCTTGATTGCATTGGGCTTTGTTATTACAGGTTTATTCGCGGGTAATCTTATCGCCTTAATTGTCGGTATCATCTTAATTGATTTCGGTATTTTTAGTGCACAAGTAGCAAACCAAGTACGAGTATTTAGTATCGACCCGAATGCACAAAGTCGTATCAACGGTATCTATATGCTCGGTTATTACCTAGGTGGCGCGATAGGTTCAGTGGTTGGATTAAAAGCCTTTGCGTTATATCAATGGCCTGGAGTGATTTCGGTGAGTTTACTGTTTTTATTAGGCAGCGGATGTTTTAATGCATTGGCTAAAAGAACCTAATCATTAAAATCGATGCACTATAATGCATCGATTTCGTGATTTATACACTAGCCCTGCCTTGCTTTAAAGCGCGGGTTAGTTTTGCAAATAACGTAAGATTTCCCCTTCCTTCTCACAATCTGACAGTCAGGGTGGCGTGTTTTAGCACTTTTTAATGAACTCAATACTTTCATCTTGCCCCCTAAGACTTTAATTTACCAAAGCGATTATTAAACTTAGCAACGCGACCGTCATGTGCAACAACAGTCTGTTTACCAGTGTAATAAGGATGAGATTCGCTTGACACCTCAATCGCGTAATAAGGGTACGTCTGTCCATCTATCTCGACGGTTTTACTAGGTTGTAGAGTGGAACCGACGATAAAGTACTTATCCACAGATGTGTCGTGAAAAGCCACTTTTTGGTATTTAGGGTGAATATTCTCTTTCATAAAAAGCCTCTAATTAAATTAAAATGTTATAACATAGCAATTTAATTTAGAGCGGCGGCTTTTGCAAGATATTTTTGATAATAGTTATCACTAGTCAATTTTAAATTATTTAAAATACTTCTGTTCAAAAGAATAAAAATGAATGATAAAAGGAGGAGATAGCCACGATCAGCGTGGCTATGAATAGTTAAAGAAGATCAATTAAATAACTTTATCAATAGAAAGTGTTGCCATATACCCTTCCCAACCACCAAACTCTGTAATATCTTTTGCTGATTCAATAGCATAACCTTCACAGATAAAACTAGTTACCCAGCTTCCATCGGCGAGTTGAATTTTACCTAGTCCTAGTGGTTGAGGGATGCCTGTTAAAAAACTACCCACAGTACTTTCTGGTAAACGCCATACTTCAACGTCAATGGCTGCACCTTGCTCTGCTACTCTGATTAAACCAGGACGAAATGGAGGCCCCCCCGCTAACGCATAAAAACGATAATCGGCCGAGGTCTTAGTGCTTTTTACTAGATACGCCCCACGCTCAGTCAATTGATGGTTGAGTGGAAAACCAGTGAGGTGTGCACCACATACCGCTATATCAACCTGTCCCTCTTTTGCTTCTGAGCTTAATGTTTGCTCAACATCACTGAGTTTATGTGCTGTCGCACCTAAAGTGAAATTGGTTGTTTTTTGCCATTGAGCACCGACACTTAATAACAAGCGGTCACTAAAAGCAGGGCCAAACAGCGTAATACCAAATGGTAAACCTGAAGACAATAACCCAGCAGGTAACGCAATTGCGGCATAGTCTAACAGGTTCATAAAGTTGGTGTAATAACCTAGATTTGAATTAAGTTGAATTGGGTCTGCTTCAACCTCTTTTATGCGGTAAGCAGTGCCTGCCGTAGGGGTTAATACGCAATCTAATTCCGATAAAATAGCGTCACACTGTACTTTAAATGCTTGTAAACGATACATTGCTTTAAAAGTATCTACTGCTGAATGTGCCGTTGCACCGCCCACGATAGTTTGTATCACTGGTAAACACTGTGTTGGATCCGCTTTAAAA
Source organism: Psychromonas sp. 14N.309.X.WAT.B.A12 (assembly GCF_030397575.1). Classification (GTDB taxonomy): domain Bacteria; phylum Pseudomonadota; class Gammaproteobacteria; order Enterobacterales; family Psychromonadaceae; genus Psychromonas. The sequence continues at coordinate 11,995 of NZ_JAPNXS010000006.1, forward strand.
AACGCTTCAATCGCAGCATAACGTTCAGCCACCCAAGGTCCTTCATAGAGTAATCTCGCCGCATCTAAAAATGGTTGGAAATTGATAATAATAATCTCTGCACCAGCCTCTTTTAAACGCTCAACACTGGTTTCAAATAACATTTGAGCACCATAGTCACCAAAAAAATTCAACTGTGATGCTTCAGGTATTCCAACTTTTAAACCAGTCAGTGTTCTATTTGTATCATAATGCTCTGCACTGTTGGTTAGTAAATTATCACGTGAATAACAATCATCAGCATCTAACTCTGATGCTATATCTAACACCAGATTCACTTCACTGGTACTGTTAGCAAAAATAGTCACACAATCTAAGCTTTTACAGGCTGGCACCACACCAGTACAACTAATTAATCCCTTAGTTGCCTTCATACCCACAATGTTATTTAATGCGGCTGGTACACGACCGGAGCCCGCTGTATCAGTGCCTAAAGAAAAGCTAACCTGCCCAGTTGCAACGGCAACTGCACTACCAGAGCTTGAGCCTCCAGAAACATAGTCAGGATCAAAGCTATTATTCACTGCTCCCCAAGGACTGCGCACACCCACTAAACCCGTTGCAAACTGATCAAGGTTAGTTTTACCTAGTGGGATAGCTCCCGCTTCAATCAATAGTTTTACAACACTTGATGACTCAGTAGGTTGAAATGAATAGGCTTCACAAGCAGCGGTAGTGGGTAACATAGCAAAATCGATATTATCTTTAGCTGCAAATGGCACTCCATATAATGGCAACTCATCGATAGATTTAGACTCAAGTACCGTTAACATCTGATCAAGTTGTTCTTCAGAAATGGTGCAGATCCAAACATTACTGGTATCGTTTTTTGCCTGTACTAACTTTTCTTTTAAGAATGTTTTAACGTTTAACTCACCACTACGGTAAGCCGCTTTTAACAGGTCTATATTCATATTTTGTTGTAGCATTAACTTGTCCATTATAGTTTCTCCAAAATCATTAAGCGTTGCCCTGCATGTACTTGTGCACCCTCTTTTTGTACAATATTCATGACCTTACCATCGGCAGGCGCAACCACTTCTATCTCCATTTTCATTGCTTCTAAAATTAACAGGGTTTGTCCTGCTTTGACTGTTTCACCAAGTTTTACTAATACCTGCCAGATATTGCCAGCTACATGGCTGTCTACTCCACGTTGCTGCTCGGTTAATGTGGCAATATCGGTTTCGATTTGTGTCATCTCTTTTGCCACGAAATTAGCTTGTCCGGTCTCCTGCCAACGTTGACGTTCCGCTTCAAAAGCTTGTTGTTGCTTTTCTTTGAAGGTCACAATCGATTCTTGATCTGCACTTAATTGTGCTTGGTATTCAGCAAGGCTAAAGGTGGTCTCTTGGATTTTTAAGGGGTAATCACCGCGTGGGAAATCTTTACGGATTTGCGTTAATTCTTCACTACTCACAGGGTAAAAACGGATCTGGTCAAAAAAGCGTAATAGCCACGGTTTTTTGAACTCTTCTGTTTGGCGGTAACGATTCCACATTTGTAATGTGCGTCCCACAAACTGATAACCACCAGGACCTTCCATACCATAAACACATAAGTAAGCACCACCGATACCCACGGCATTTTCTGGCGTCCAAGTTCTTGCTGGGTTGTATTTTGTAGTCACTAAACGATGACGAGGGTCTAAGGGAGTTGCTACCGGAGCGCCTAAATAGACATCTCCTAACCCCATCACAAGATAACTGGCATTGAATACAATGTCTTTCACTTGTTCAACGGACTCAAGGCCATTAATACGACGAATAAACTCGATATTATCAGGGCACCAAGGTGCATCTTTGCGCACTAATTCATCGTATTTTTTAATCGCTAAACGTGTCGCATAATCATCCCAAGAAAGTGGGATATTAACGATTCGTGATGGCACTGAAAGTTGACTATCATCACCTAAGCTCTGTTCAGCATCTACAACGATGTCGAGTAACTGTTTAAGTGGTAATTGTAAATTATCGTAATGAATTTGCAGCGATCGGATACCCGGAGTTAACTCTTGCATGCCTTGTAGTTTCAGACTTTGCAATTTCAACATTAATGCATGCACGCGAAAACGTAATGCAACATCTAATACCTGTTGCCCATATTCCACTAATAGGTAGTCTTCACCACTGGCACGAAATACCACTTGTTCATTTAATGCCGTTTTATCAAGTTGTTTAATAATCGCACTTTCTGGTAAAACAGTTGGTAATTTTTGTGCTAGATATTGCCCTTGTTCGATTGCCGCTAATTGTGCTAGTTCAAACTGTTGTGCATCTTCGATAGAGACGGCTTGGAAGCGAATGGTTGCACCAGCTTTCAGCTGACCAACTTTCCATAAATCTGCTTTAATGATGGTGACCGGGCAAACAAACCCACCTAAGCTTGGGCCATCTGGTCCTAAAATCACCGGCATATCACCAGTAAAGTCTATGGTACCAACTGCATAAGCGTTATCGTGGATATTCGATGGGTGTAACCCAGCTTCCCCACCATCATTACGAGCCCATTTTGGTTTTGGTCCCATTAAACGGACACCTGTACGGCTTGAGTTAAAATGCACTTTCCATGTAGCATTAAAAAATGCGTCGATATCTTCTGGCTGGAAAAAGTCAGGCGCGCCATGAGGACCGTAAATAACACGAATAGTCCAGTCATCGCTGATTTCAGGTAATTGAGCAGTTAGGTTATTTTCCACAGGTGCAGTTTGAGCTAAATCTTCAATATGTAATACGTCGCCAGTTCGGATAGCTCGCCCTGCATGACCGCCAAATTGCCCCAAGGTAAAGGTCGATTTACTACCTAAATAATCAGGGCATTGAATACCACCTTGCACAGCTAAGTAACTACGAGCACCAGCACCTTGAATATTACCTAAAGTCAGCGTTTGACCGGCTTGTACTGTAATGATTTTACCAACTTTGATGCTCTCTTGGTCCAACTCAGCTTGAATAGTTGCCCCTGTCAGAATAAATCGCGTCGCACTATTAAACTTTAATGTAGGACCACTGACGGTAATCTCTAATCCTGCATCACTTTTTTCGTTTCCTAATAAAGTATTACCTAAGCAAAAACTCATGCTATCCATTGGGCCTGATGGCGGTACCCCGACATCCCAATAGCCTTTACGTCCGGGATAATCTTGAATAGTGGTTTGCGTGCCTCCAGCTAAAACATCAATAGAGCAAGGTAAGTAGGTAAACTGATTTAAGGTTTGTGTTAATAACTCGCCCGCTTCAACAATATCGTTATTTAATAGCTGCAATAAATAGTCTTTGTTACTTTCAATACCGTACACTTGGCTGTCGGATAATGCTTGTTTCAAACCATTTAATGCAAGAGAGCGGTTTTCACTATGACAAATCACTTTAGCTAGCATAGGGTCAAAGAATGGTGATACTTCTACCCCACTTTCTAGCCAATGATCAATACGTAACTGCCCTTGTTCAACTTCTGTAGCCCATTTTACATGGCTGATTAAACCGGCACTTGGTTGGAAATCTTTATTCGCATCTTCTGCATAAAGACGTACTTGAATTGCATGACCATTAACAGCTAAGTTACTGCCCAACTCTACCACTGGAGGTAAGGTATTAGCCGCTAAGCTAACCATCCAATTCACTAAGTCAACACCGTACACCATTTCCGTGACACCGTGCTCTACTTGTAAACGAGTGTTTACTTCTAAGAAGTAAAATTGCTGTGCTTGCTGGTCAAATACAAACTCTACAGTACCTGCACTACGATAGTTCACCATCGCTGCTAGACGTGTCGCTGTTTGATGGAGTTCGCTACGCAGCTGTTCACTTAAATTCGGTGCAGGGCTTTCTTCAATCACCTTTTGGTTACGACGTTGTGCCGAACAATCACGCTCACCTAGTGCGATTGCGCCGCCTTTACCATCACCAAAAATTTGCACTTCAATATGACGTGCTTGCACAATAAACTTTTCTAAAAACAACGCACTATTGCTGAAGTTATTTTCACTTAACCTTTTAACTGAGTCGTAAGCTTGGCTTAGCTCTTCAGCACTATTGCAGCGTTGCATGCCAATACCGCCACCACCAGCAGTACTTTTTAACATCACTGGGTAACCAATTACATCAGCACGTTGCAATGCTTCTTCTACACTGTTTAATAAATCACTACCCGGCAATAATGGAACGTTTGCTTGTTCTGCTAATTCACGTGCTCGGTGCTTTAGACCAAACTGCAACATCTGTTCAGCAGTTGGTCCTAAAAACACCAGTCCATTGGCTTCACAGGCAGCAACAAAATCTACATTTTCACTTAAAAAACCATACCCAGGATGAATAGCCTGTGCACCACATTGTTTAGCAATGTTGATCACTTTATCCATATCAAGATAGGTTTGCTTAGCATTGCCTTCCCCTAAGGAGAATGCATGGTCAGCTTGTGAAACATGAAGGCTATCAGCATCTGCTTGACTATAGATAGATACACTTTCGATCCCCATGGCAGTGAGTGTTCTAATAATACGGCAAGCGATAGCACCACGATTGGCAATTAATACTTTAGTAAACATAATAGTGACCTTTTACAGGTCGGGTCGTCCCGAATTAATACTGAGAAATTAGTAACAAGGTCGTCCTTGTATTCTCATTGATTGTATTGAATCAATTTGTGCGTAACCTTTAGTCCCACACCAACATTTCTACAGGAGTTGGATTGTAAGCATTACATGGATTATTTAACTGAGGGCAGTTAGATAATAATACGATCACGTCCATTGCAGCTTTCATTTCAACATACTTACCAGCACCACTGATACCATCTTCAAAGGTTAGCCCGCCCTCTTTGGTTACAGGTACATTCATGAAGAAGTTAATGTTATGGGTAATATCTCGCTTGCTTAAACCATATTGTGGGTTCTCAGCAACCGCTAATAACCAACTATCACGACAAGCATGCATGCACTTTTTCTCTAGCGAGTAACGTACGGTATTACTTTCCGTTGCACATGCACCGCCTAATGTATCGTGACGACCACAGGTATCAGCAGTAATTTCTAGCAGAGTATTACCATCGTTCGATAGTAGTTTGGTACCCGCTGTGAGGTATACATTCCCTTGCTCGCGAATCGTATCCATTGCGCTGTAACGCTCACTTGGATCCTTAGCATTATAAAATAAGGTATCAGCGGCTTGGTTTCCTTCTAAATCTAAAATACGTAAGGTTTGTCCTGCTTTCACTACTTTCATGTAGTAATCACCGGCAGGAACTGTATCGCGACGTACCGCTTGTTCAGCTTGTAGTGGACTTTCAGCGATCATAATTATGCTCCTACAGTGTGTGTGTGAGTGTGTTGGCACTGATAACGACGGTTATTTTCAAATCCACGTGTATTTTCTCCACATAGATTTGCACAAAGGTCATCATCGGCAATAGGCGCAGCTTTACTGACTGATAATAAAACAGGTAAATTTGGGTATTTATTACTTGGATTCATAGGATGCGGACAAGTTGAAATAACCACCAAAGTATCAATTTCAAAACGCAATCCAACACTATCACCTGCTTTACTGTGCTGTTCAACAAAATTTAAGTCGCCTTGGTCATCGGTAGTCACTTTGCTAAAAATATTAATATTGGCAGCAAGGTCGCGTTTTCCTAATCCATATTTAGCAACTTCTACTAACAAACTATCATAGCCATTTTGTAACCAGTTATTGTGGTCACCTTGATAATCACGTACGCCCCACTTATCTAACACTTTTTGCTTGTTAGCCACGCCCCCAACACTATCAATCCACCCCGTATCATCACTAACAATAGAACAGAAGATTCTTCCCATATCAGAATATAAACAGTGGCCCTGTGTCAGTTTAAAGGTGTGCTGCCCTTTTAATGTATCTGGCGCGTTATAACGTTCTAATAAATTATTTGGGTTATAAAACAACATGGATGCGTTTGCACCACCCTCCAAGTCAGTAACGGTCAATAAATGCCCTGCTGGCACAACGAGTGACCAGTGACTTGCACCGGGTATATGCTCTTCATAAATCGCATCTGCAACGCGACTTTGTGGTTGTTGATTTTGTTGCATTTTATTCTCCTAAACAGTTTTTTCCGTAACTGTATTTTTAACTAAATGTTGCAGTGATGAAGGGACTGCTTGCCCGGTTTCCAGCAAGATATCATAGACGATTTGAGCTCCGAATCGCTCGGGAGCTTGGGGATCAATACGTGGTTTATCTAATACCCAAACACGAGAGCCTAGGCTAAAACCTTCTGATAAATCATGCGTGATCATAAATACGGTTAAGCCACGCTTTTTCCAAAGATCACGAATTAATTCGTGCATATCTTTACGAATACCAGGATCTAAAGCACCAAAAGGTTCATCTAATAATAGGATACGTGGTTCTTTAATTAAGGCTTGTGCAATGGCTAGACGTTGCTGCATACCGCCGGACATTTCGTTAGGATAACGTTGCGCTGCATGGCCTAACCCAACCGCCGTTAGCATTTCTAATGCCGCTGCTTTTAGTTTATTACGTTTATTTTTTGAAAAGACTTTGCCTAGTAATGGAGAAGCCGCAAACTCCCCTCCTAACATGACATTTTCTAGTGCATTGAGGTGTGGAAAAGCAGAGTACTTTTGAAACACTATGCCACGTGTTTCATTAGGCTCAGCGGGCATCGTTTCACCATCTAACAAAATATTGCCACGGCTTGGTGTTTCAGTTCCTAACAACATATTTAATAAAGTTGTTTTACCGCAGCCTGATGCGCCAACAATACTTACAAATTCACCGGCTTTTACACTTAAATCTACCTTCTCTAAAACCACTGTAGAACCATATTCTTTCCACACTTGTTTCATTTCAATAATGTTATTTTTCATTAATCATTTCCTCGCTTACCGTGGTACCAAGGGAAAGCACGTTGAGAAAGCAACCGTAATAGTGCATCCATCACAAAGGCTAATACCGCAATCCACAACACATAAGGTAGAATGACATCCATCGCAAGGTATCGACGAATCAAAAAGATGCGATAACCTAACCCTTCTGTTGCTGCAATCGCTTCACCTGCAATTAAAAATAACCAAGCACTACCTAAAGTTAAACGCACAGCATCTAATAAAGCAGGCAATACTTGTGGCAACACCACTCTAACCATGATTTGCCAGCTATTTGCACCTAGCGTCTGAGCCTTCAATAATTGTTCTGAAGGTAATGACTCTGTACGTAACTGTAAATCTCGAATTAGAATCGGACAGATTCCAATGATAATTAACATCACTTTTGATAGTTCACCTAAACCAAATACAATAAATAATACTGGTAGAATAGCCATCGGCGGGATTAATGAGATAGCAGTGATCAGGGGAGAGAATGTGGCACGCATAATCGGTAGCATGCCATTTACAACACCAATCACTAAGCCGATCAATGCACTTATACCAACGCCTAGCAATAAACGCTGTAAACTTGCACCAGTATCAACCCATAACAGATATTCACCAGTTCGTTTACTCGGTTCAAAGGCCATACGGTGTATTGCATCATAAAAGCTAGACCAGGCAGGTAGCAACTTGTCACTTGGGTTTTCTAATAGACGTGCATCAGATGCCATCGTATAAGCAATTATCAAGATAACAAACGGTAACAGCGTTAATAAGAATCGTGTGGTACGACTTGGTTTGCTATTCATTAATCTCATAATGATCAGCCTTATAGTTTGTTATCAATAGCCATTTGCATGAAGCTTGGGTCAAAACGTAACTTAATATTACTTTTATCACCGTAAACCCCTGTTGGTGTTTCTATACCGATGAATTTAGCATCAGCTGCGCCTTCGCCTAATAAACCATGTTCAAAAGAAAATTCAGCAACTTTATCCATAGTACTTAACAGTGCAGGGCTATTGTTAAACTCAACGGCATCTTTTGCATCATAAAACATTTTAGTTGACGCTAATTGAGCATCGTAGCCGGCTAAATCAGTGCCTGAAGCATCAGCCATTGCGCTGCGAGCCATAGTTGCTTTTGCATCATCGCCTTGCATGGTTTGCATTATTTCGTACCATGCTCCGGTTAATGCTTTACCTAGTTTAGGGTTATCAGCTAACACATCTGAGTTAACCACTAATAGGTCAATGATCTCACCAGGGATCTGTGAAGAATCAAACACTTTATTAGTATCTGGCATCGCAGTTATTTCACTTAATAATGGATTCCAAGTTGTGACGGCAGTAACATCATCAGTAGTAAATGCAGCGACTAAATCGGCATCAGAAGTATTAACAACACGTACATCACGCTCTGTTAGTGAAACAGTTTGTAAAGCACGGGTAAGGAGATAGTGAGAAACACTTAATTCAACCAAGTTGACGTTTTGGCCTTTGATATCAGCTAAGTTATCAGTGCCTTTTAAAACAACCGCATCATTACCATTAGAGAAATCTCCGATAATAAGTGAAGTTGAATCAACACCACTGGCAGCTGGAATGGTTAGAGCATCCATGTTAGTCATTACAGTTGCATCAAATTGACCCGCTGTGTACTGATTAATTGACTCAACATAGTCATTGATTTGAACAATATCGATTTTAATATCGTATTTATCAGCCCATTTTTTAACAATGCCTGAAGTCGCACCATAATCCCATGGCATCCACCCTACATAGATGGTCCAAGCTAACCGGAATTCTGATTTAGTTTCTGCGAAGGCAGTGGAAGGGGTAACAATTAAGGCACTACATAATGTGCTAACGGTAAGTACTTTAGTGATTGATTTACGTAGGTATTTAGTTAATTCCATTTCTTTTCTCCTTAGTTACACATTTAAAAGCATGAGAGACATTGTTGCGTCTTCTCCCGGGCTTTTATCCCTCCGTGTAACCTTAGAAAAAAGGTCGACAACTCTCGGACCAGTCACTGCGAACAGCCGGAACCCTAGATGTCTATTTTTATATTGTATATCGGCAACACTTACAACTGCGGCCAATGTCTCTCATACGAGCAATTTAACAATCTAATAGAAGCAATCACTATGCCAAAAACAAAAAACCTTTATTTTCAATTGTTAATAAAAATTAGATTAAAATATTTTTGAGAAATGCACCAGAAAAAAACAATAATTGCACCATTAAGAAACAAAAAGTTGGGTGATTCGATAGTAATTAGGATAAAAAGTAGAATATAAAAAATAATGAGAATGATTATATTCATCAATTATTAATAAAATATTATAAACATAAGCGATTAATAAGGGTTATCTATGAGATGTAAGTATAAATAATAATAACTATTAGTTAATATATACCTCTAAAGATATCATTTCATTCATATCAATACTCAAATGGAAGCAGCGTTTTGAATAAACAAAGACATGTGGTTATTGTTGACGACCAATCAACAGGCAGAATTATTCTAAAAAAAATAATTTTACAAATCGCAGATGACATTACAGTCATTGATTTTGCAGATCCTAACGAAGCGTTAAAATGGTTAACAACGCACCCTGTGGATCTTATTATTACTGACTATAAAATGCCCGACTTAAATGGCATTGAGTTTATTCAAAAAGTACGGGAATTAAGTCATGGTCAACATGTCCCCATCATGATGATTACCGTTGTGAGTGAAAAAGCAATTCGCTATGAAGCTCTAGAGGCAGGTGTTACTGCATTTTTAACGCGTCCTATCGACCAGATTGAGTGCCGTACCACTTGTAGAAATTTACTTAAACTACACCAACAACATGTAATTATTCAAAATAGAGCTGATTGGCTTTCACAACAAGTTGAGCTTGCCACTGAGCAAATTCTGCAACGAGAAAAAGAAACTATTTTAAAGCTAGCTAAAGCAGGTGAATACCGTGATGAAGAAACCGGTAATCACGTTATTAGAATGGCTAAATATTCAAAAGAAATTGCCTGTGAAATGGGTTTAACGGAAGCAGAATGCAGTGATTTAGAGCATGCGGCACAGATGCATGATATAGGTAAGATAGGTATTCCAGATAATATACTACTCAAACCGGGTAAGTTTGAACCTGATGAATGGGCGACCATGCAGACTCATGCAACTATTGGGTTTGAAATATTATCAGGCAGTGAATCAAAATATATGCAAATGGGGGCTATCATTGCACTTAATCACCATGAACGTTTTGATGGCACGGGCTACCCAAATAAATTGGCAGGCAAAGATATCCCTCTAATTGCTCGCATCGTTTCTGTGGCGGATGTATTTGATGCATTAATTTCAGTGAGACCTTATAAAAAAGCATGGCCTATCCAAGATGCTATAAACTTTATTACGGCTAATTCAGGATCTCAGTTTGACCCAAAGTGCGTTGACGCTTTTATTCGACGCCTTCCAACGATCTTAAAAATACAAAGTGAGTATCCTGATATTTAACTAATACTAATCACACTATTTAACTGATCTATTTAGCTTGTTAAAATAACTTACTTTTTGTTACGCAAAAGTTAGATCACTTATTTGCTTTAACATAATCAATAATACAGGCTATATCTATTAATGAACGTCTTTTGTAAAAGAATCTATGCTGTAAAGAAGTACCTAAGGAAACATAACGACCCTGAAATAGAACAAGCACTAGTACGTGTGTTTATTGAGCTATCATTGAGTGTTTATATTTTAACTTCTTGGAATTCAAATCAAAATTTTATTGATGTTTTAATGTCTCCAGAAAATGTAGTTATATTATCAACAACTTTACTAGCAATAATAACTTTCATTTTAATCATAATGAACCCCAAAATTAGCCCATCTAGGAGAGTTTTTGGTATATTTTTAGATCTTATACCTTTATCTATTCTAATGGGAATAGCAGGCAATCAAGCTGTATATTTGTTTGTATTTTATCTATGGGTCATTTTAGGGAATGGTTTTAGATTCGGGGTAAATTATTTATATACTTCACTCATAATAGGATTAATAAGCTTTATAACAACTATTTTTTTGAGTGAGTATTGGAAAAATAACTTAAATATTTCAATAAGTTTATTACTTATAATCACATTAATTCCATTATATTCAATTTTTTTAATTAATAAATTATATTCAGCAATCAATATGGCTGAAAAAGCGAACCAGGCTAAAAGTCGATTTTTAGCTAATATGTCACATGAGTTAAGAACGCCTTTAAATGGGGTATTAGGGATTGGTGATTTATTAAGAGAAACTAAACTAGAAGATGAGCAACGCAACTTAGTCAACACGATGCAAAGCTCAGCAAAAATATTACTCAATTTAATAGAAAAAGTACTCGATATATCTAAAATTGAAGCGGGAAAAATAACTATTACTGAAAGTAATTTTGAACTTTATTCTGTTATTAATTCTGTTATGGCTACGCAAAAGTTAATTGCCAAAGCAAAGTCACTCGAGATCAAGTCTTCCATCGCGAGCAATATCCCCTACCTATTAAAAGGAGACCAACAATATCTCCGCCAAGTACTTGTTAACTTAATTGGTAATGCCATTAAATTTACCGATCAAGGAACAATTACCCTTAATATTGAAACGGTAACAAGAGCTGAGCAGTCCACCACACTAAGATTTGAGATTATTGATACCGGTATAGGAATTAATAAAAGTGCGTTAAATAGTGTTTTTAATGACTTTACACAAGTTGGAGAAACAAACAACCGTCATATTGGTGGTTCAGGATTGGGTACGACCATTTCAAAAGAATTGGTTGAATTAATGGGAGGTGAAATTGGTGTTAGCAGTGAGTTAGGTAAAGGATCAACTTTTTGGTTTGAACTCCCTTTTAATTTCACTCCAAATCCTTTAAAGAAAATAAATAGTAGTAATTTATTAATCTTAGCGACGCCTGAAACTCAACAAACCATACAACCGTTTTTAAATACTTGGAATATAAAAGCGACCTTTACTCAATCAGCAGATGAAAGTCTGACACTCTTATCGCAAAGCTTAACTCGAAAAAAACCTTATAAAACCATTATCATTGATAGTTTGAGTTTATCTGCGTTGACATCACTAGAGCAATTTTTAGATCGTGTAAAGGCTGAAACAGATGCGATAAACTTTTCTATTATTCTACTAAACCCACCTTCACAGGACTTAACATCCAGTGCAATTAAAAACAGAGTGACTAGAATAATAGTAAATTTAAAGGATAACAGAGAACTGTTTAATGCTTTCTATTTTTGTCTACAAAAGAAAGCTCATCAGGAGACTAATATTGTATCTTTTAATGAATTTTATGCTGCTCAAGAAGATGCTAAGCAATTAACTATTTTGGTAGCAGAAGACAATAAAGTGAACCAACAAGTTATTGCTGGCATATTAAAACGAGCAGGGCATGCCGTTATCCTTGTTGATGATGGAGAGCAAGCTTTAGATGTTATTACCAAGAGATTTGATGAAATAGACCTATTCATTGCTGATAAAAACATGCCTAAATGCTCTGGTGATGAGGCAATCAAAGCATTGCAATTTATAGATACCAATAACCGATTACCTGTCATCATGCTAACTGCAGATGCAACAACAGACGCAAGAAAATTGGCGCTTAGCTTAGGAGTGAAGGAGTTTTTAACAAAACCAGTCGACTCTCATGACCTATTAAAAAAAATAGCCGTTTTATCTCAATCTATTCAACCGAAAACCCGAGGAATATCCTCAGTCATTGGACTTAAAACAGGTAATGTAAAAAGCATTTCCCCTTCTTCAGGAGCTCCCTGTCAAAAAGAGACTGAAAACCAATGGTGTAATTTAGATACTCTTACTGAATTATTTGCTTTAGATGATGATCAGCAGTTTATGCGTCAACTCGTTGTTGCTTTTACCACAGATGCCAACAAACACATTCAACATCTAAAAACAGCTAGCATTGATGATTACCTTCAATTAAGAGAATCATTACATGCACTTAAAGGGGCCGCAGCTGAATTGGGAGCTAACACGTTATCGGAAATGTGTGTAAAAGGGGAATCCTATAAACCCAGTGATCTTAATAGCCAAAGACTGACTCTATTAGTTAAGGAAATAGAATTCACCTATGATAAAACTGTAGAAACGTTGAATACTATTTTAATTAACGCTTCTACAGAACATACATAAATCTTAGTTCAGATTAAGCTTGGTTTGCGGTTTGGCGCATCACTAATTTATCCATCATTCGTAGATCTTTATCATTTATATTTAATGCTGAGTCTACCCATATTTTAGTGATCTCAATTAGTTCCTGATAAGTAATAGGATTGTATATATCTTTAACTTTTCTTATAGCTTGATAACTATTCGACTTTCTATCTGCAGAATTAATGTAGCGATAAACTTCCATCTCGCCTTCTCCTTTTTTTGCTAAAATATCAACAATGCCAAGCTCGAATAATTCTTCAGCAGAGTATAGCTTTCCGCTTAATATAATTTCTTCTGCTTTAACTTGCCCAATTTTTCGGCTTAATAAAGTATAAGCACCCATACCTGGAAATAAATTAAAAAGTACCTCAGGCAAACCCATTTTGACTCCTTCTTCCGCAATTAAAAGGTTACTTGATAAGGCTGCTTCAAACCCTCCCCCTAATGCATCTCCTTGCACTAATGCAATAGTAGTTAACTCTGATTCAAGGTGTACGATATTATTATAAAGAACATCAATACATTTAATTGCGTAACTTAATAAACTATCTTTATCTTTATTTTGAATCAACATCTGAAATACAGCCAAATCTCCACCTAAATTAAAAATTCCTTCAATATCTGAGCTAAGAACTAAATAGTTGTATTTTTGTTGTAGGCTAGCTTTCATTTCTGATTTAACAGAATTTTGATATTTATTTATTTCTTCTAATAAATGTGCAGTAAAACATGGTCGAGGGCTTGCGTGCATGTAATACCATCCTGCTTTGTATTTCGCATCATAATATACTGATAGTTGAGAGTACTGATGTTCTGCAGAAGGTTTCTTAGTAACTGATTGTAATTTAGTAACGCGTGCTAAGTTATTCATTATGTATATTTCCTTTAAGTTTTTTTAAATCAATTTAAGAGCTCGCTTAAATCGAACATTCATCTGAATTGATAAATGTACTTAAAGTGTACCAATATAAATCTCACTTAAGCTGACATAGTTTTCCGGAATATCAACAACTTACTATAAAAACAAGAATATCATTAAGTTTTAGCTATGACCTTAACCGCCCCTTAACTTAGAGGTGAATATCATAGTAATAATACCTTTAATCTCTTTATAAAGTGAGCAAATTGGTGCTTGTTAGGAGTGAAACAGTAATGAATTTAAACCTTGTCATTACATTTCCACTCTACTTTTTTGCTCCTATTTGCAGCGTCAAATTAACCACTTTTTAAAGTAATTTACTGATACTTTTTATGCATTATGGATACCTTTAACCCATGAAAAAAATGTTAATCATTATTGTCATTGCAGCTATTTTATTAACCGCTGGGGCATTTTACTTTATTGAAAATGAAGAGCCTGCGCAAGGCTATGCTACCCAACCCGTTCAGCGAGGAAATATCGAAAATAGCGTACTCGCAATAGGCATGCTACAAGCCTCTAAGCTAGTTAGTGTGGGTTCACAGGTATCAGGGCAAGTTATCAGCTTACCCGCTCCACTTGGAGAGCATGTTAATAAAGGTGACTTAATTGCAGAAATCGATAATTTAACGCAAAAAAATGATTTAGAAACCGCTAAAGCGTCACTGGCTAGTACCAATGCCGAATATAAGGCGAAGCAAGCACAAATCAATCAAGCACAAAAAGCCTTTAATCGTCAAAAGGCGATGTTTAAAGATAATGCAAGCTCAAAAGAAGATTATGAAACAGCGGAAGCTGATTTAGCTGTCTATAAAGCGGAACTTGATAAATTAAAAGCAGAACAAGTACAAGATAAACTCAGCATTGCAAGCGCCGAGTTAGACTTAGGCTACACCGTCATCAAAGCCCCGATGGAGGGTGTGGTTGTCTATCATTCAGTTGAAGTCGGTCAAACAGTAAACGCCAGCCAAACAACACCAACATTGGTCGAATTAGCAGACTTGAGTCGAATGACAGTACAGGCACAAATCTCAGAAGCAGATGTAATCAATACACACCCTGGCCAAGCCGTCTATTTCACTATTTTAGGTCAACCCAATAAACGTTATGAAGCGACGTTACGTGCTATCGAGCCAGGTCCGACATCAATGGATGGTGATGATAGTGATATGGAATCCAGTGATTCAGATGCTATTTATTATAATGGTTTGTTTGAAGTAGCCAACCCAGATGGTGTTTTACGTATTGGCATGACAGCACAAGTATCAATTGTTTTAAATAAAGCGGACAACGTACTTTTAGTGCCTTCACAAGTATTGCAAAAACGACCAGGTCGTCCAGTACGTTACCAAGTACCAGTACTTGAAAATGACCAAGTGACTTATAAAGATGTGCAAGTAGGCATCAGCAATAAAATTTATACAGAAGTGACCGATGGTTTAGCAGAAGGCGACCAAATAGTGGTTGGTTCTGCAGCAGCTAACTCCCCATCACGTACTCGTAAACCGCGTTCACCAATGGGGTTTTAAATAATGGATAATCCTCTATTAGCGATCTCAGGCGTGTTCCGCTCATTCGCCGCGGGAGATCAAAAACTAACTGTATTAAATGATGTTAATTTATCCATTGAACGTGGTGAAATGGTCGCGATTGTTGGTGCATCAGGTTCAGGTAAATCAACCTTAATGAATATATTAGGTTGTTTAGATAAACCTAGCCAAGGTAGTTACTTTATCAATGGACAAGATACCTCAGAAATGGATGCTGACCAGTTAGCTCAACTGCGTCGAGAGCATTTTGGTTTTATCTTTCAGCGTTACCATTTATTAGGTGACCTAAACGCCATTGAAAACGCAGAAATCCCAGCTATTTATGCAGGAAAAGACAAAAACGAACGAGACAGTCGCGCACGTGTGCTTTTAACTCGTTTAGGATTAGCAGATAGACTTGACCATAAACCCGGTGAATTAAGTGGTGGTCAGCAACAACGTGTTAGTGTTGCCCGAGCTTTAATGAATGGTGGTGATGTTATTCTTGCCGATGAGCCAACAGGTGCTTTAGATAGCCAAAGTGGCGATGAGATGATGAAGTTATTACAAGAACTGCATCATGATGGACATACCATTATCTTAGTTACACATGATATGGATGTCGCTAACTTTGCTGATCGCATCATCGAAATCAAAGATGGTGTGATCATCAGAGATGCACAAAAAGAGCAAATAAAAACAACCAATACCCTGCCTCAACTTGATGCTGACAGTAAAAAAAATAATAGCATTAGTCGTTATGTTGAAGCCTTTAAAATGGCTTTATTAGCCATGTCATCACATCGTTTACGTACCTTTTTAACCATGCTTGGCATCATTATTGGTATCGCCTCCGTAGTGTCTGTGGTGGCATTAGGTGAAGGCTCACAGCAGGCAGTATTAAAAAATATCAGTGAGATGGGCACCAATACCATTGACGTTCGTCCTGGTTCTGGATTTGGTGACCGACGCTCAGATTTAGTACGTACTCTAACTTCGTTAGATAGTGACGCGCTCAAAAACTTAACCTACGTAGACAGCGTTACTCCCTCGATCAGTAGTTCAGGTACGATCCGCTATGCAAACCAAGGTGTATCAGCCAGTTTTAATGGTGTGGGATCTGATTATTTCCGTGTTAAAGGCTATGAAATTGCTGAAGGTCAATTTTGGGATGAAACTAATGTAGCAAGTTTATCGCAAGATGCCGTTATTGATGATAACACTCGTAAAGCACTGTTCTTAGATAAGTCAGCAATTGGTGAGGTGATTTTCCTTGGCGAGTTGCCGGTACGTATTATTGGTGTCACTAAACCTAAAACCAGTACTTTCCGAAACAGTGATGCCTTAAATGTATGGATCCCATATAGCACAGTAGCCAGTCGCATGATCAATCAAAACTACCTTGATAGCATCACGGTTAGGGTTAATGAATCGGCATCAAGTAGTGCCGCTGAACAAGGAATAACTTCTCTGTTAAAAATGCGTCACGGTAGCCAAGACTTCTTTACTGTTAACACAGATTCAATTCGTCAGAGTATCGAAAAAACCACACAAACTATGACCCTATTAATTTCAGCTATTGCCGTTATTTCATTAATTGTCGGTGGTATTGGCGTAATGAATATCATGCTCGTGTCTGTAACTGAACGTACTCGTGAAATAGGCGTTAGAATGGCAGTTGGTGCAAGGCAAAGTGATATTTTAAGACAGTTTTTAATTGAAGCCGTCTTAGTATGTTTATGCGGTGGTGCCATTGGTATTGCCCTCGCCTATCTGATAGGTTTTATATTTGCTTCCACTGGCAGTAATTTCCAAATGATTTACTCAACGGGCTCTATTGTCGCAGCCTTTGCCTGCTCTACCTTAATTGGTGTTCTTTTTGGATTTTTACCTGCACGAAATGCAGCGCAGCTTGACCCTGTTGATGCATTAGCGAGAGAATAATTATGATCAAACCATCTTCATTATTACGTTGTACTTATGCTTTAGGTATTACATTGTTAGTCAGTAGCTGTAGTACAAGTCAACCAGACCAGGACTACCAGCCTGAAGTGACTATTCCAGATAGCTGGCAAAGCTTGAGTGTGACAGAGCAAGTGCAACTTGATCCATGGTGGGAACGTTTCAATGACCCGGAACTCAACACCTTGATTGAGCAAGTCTTAATCAGTAATAACGATTTAGCATTAGCAACACTAACCTTACGCAGTGCTCGTTTAAAAGCAGGCCTAACGGAAGCAGAAGGTTCATTTCAGATCAGTTCAAGTACCGATGCGAGCCGCGAAACGTCACTAAATAGCAGTGACAGTAGCAGCAGTTACAGTACCGACCTATCGATCAGTTATGAACTGGATTTATGGGGACGTGTTGCCTCTGAAGTTGATGCCGCAAAATGGACTAGCTTTGCCAATGCCGAGGATAGAGAAAGTACTGCGCAAAGTCTCGCTGCAACCACTGCTTCTCTGTATTGGGAAATTGGTTATTTAAAACAAAGCCTAGCCCTAAGCCAAGATAATATAGATTCCGCCAAACAAAGCTTAGCGATTATTGAAAGCCAATATCGTTCAGGTGCAGTTACCCAACTAGATATTTTTGAATCACAACGCAGTTTGGCAGAGCAACAGGTCTCCTATAGTGAATCACAACAGGATCTTATTGAAGCACAAAACGCATTGGCTATCTTATATAATCAACCACCGATGAAAATGCCAATCACCATTGATAAATTACCTGAAGGCAATATTCCCATGATTGCTGCTGGTGTGCCTGCAGACCTGTTAATCCGCCGCCCTGATGTGAAGTCAGCGCTTTACAGTTTGAAATCTGCTTATGCGACTAAGGACGCCACTTTTGCCGGATATCTGCCGAGTTTAACCTTATCCGGCGCGATAGGTTCATCTTCTGATCAACTCAAAGATCTATTATCCAATCCAATTGGCACATTAGGCGCGAACTTAATGTTACCTTTCCTGCAATGGAATGAGATGGAACTAAACAAAAAGCTATCACAAATTGATGTGGAATCGGCGATTGTTACCTATAGAGATACTTTATATGGTGCATTTAGTGAAGTAGATAATGCTATTTCAGCAAGACAACAATACCAATATCAAGGGGCAAGATTACAAGAGCAATATAATGCAGCAGAAGCCGCAGAACGCATCTATGCAAGCCAATATCGCTATGGTGCCATTGGCATTCAAGACTGGTTAGATGCACAAGATACATTACGTGATACTGAGCAAGATATTTTAGAAAACCGCTATAATCAATTCAATATACAAGCGGTCTTATATCAAGCATTAGGCGGCTCAGATATTGCTCCTGAAGTGACTATTTCAGGACAAAAGCCTACTTAGTCCGATATGAAAACAAAAAGCCACCATCATGGATGCCATGATGGTGGCTTTCAATCAATTAATATTTTGAATTAGTTAAACTTTTTCCAACGGTTTAACCTCAACTTCTGTTTCTGAAGGCTGGTCACTTAAGATATCAGATAAGGTGCTTCTCGATATGTGCCCCTCCACTTCACCGGCGTTATTCACAACGGCTAATGGGTGTTCATTGTCTAACATATCTGGAATTACAGATTCTAATAGTGCATCACTTTGTACTGATGGAACATCTTCCAATAGTGAATTTGTGATTTCATTGCCATAATCACTTTGTTCAACACCTTCTAATGTTTCCTGTGTAATCACTCCTTGATAACCATCGTCATTAACTACGTAGCCGTAGTTATGCTTAGATTTACGCATCTGCATTACCGCTTCCCCAATATTCTCACTTGAGATACGACAAATCTGTGGCTGCATCACTGTTTCAACAGTTAATGCGCGCGCGCGGTTAACATCTTTAACAAAGGCTTCAACATAATCGTCAGCCGGATTTAACAATATATCAACTGGTGTGCCTTGTTGAATCAAGAAACCATCTCGTAAAATAGCAATTTTATCGCCAATGCGTAATGCTTCATCTAAATCATGAGTAATAAATACGATGGTTTTATGTAGCTTATCTTGTAATTCAATGAGCTGATCTTGCATTTCACTTCTGATCAATGGATCTAATGCCGAGAAGGCTTCATCCATTAATAAGATATCAGCATCTGTACATAATGCACGAGCTAAACCAACACGTTGTTGTTGACCGCCAGAAAGTTGACCTGGGTATTGATTTGAATACCCACCAAGTCCCACTGTGTTTAACCATTCTTCAGCACGCGCTTCACGATCTGTTTTAGGCACACCTTGCACTTGCAGACCATAGGCAATATTTTGGATTACAGTACGATGTGGCATTAAGCCAAAGCGTTGAAATACCATGGACATTTTATTACGACGGAAATTTTGTAACTCTTTATCATTGAGTTTCATCACATCTTCACCTGAAACAACAATCTCACCTGCTGTTGGGTCAATAAGACGATTGAAGTGGCGAATCAATGTGGACTTTCCTGAACCTGAAAGTCCCATAATCACAAATATTTCACCAGGGTAGATATCTAAATTTATATCCGCTAAACCTACCGTATAGCCAGTTTCAGCTAAAATGGCCTCTTTAGATTTTCCTGCTTTTACTTGTTCTAACACCTTTTTGTCATTCTTACCGAAAATTTTATATAGATTCTTAATACTAATTAAAGGTGTTTTTTTATCTGTTGTGCTCATCTTAATGGTCTCCAAAATTCTGTAATGTACGTTTAGCATAACTTTGAGAGATTCGATCAAAGATAATCGCTAACGCAACAATGGCAAGACCATTTAATAAACCTTGAGTAAAGTATTGATTACTAATCGCTTGTAAAACCGGTTGTCCTAAGCCTTTAACACCGATCATAGATGCAATAACTACCATAGCTAATGCCATCATAATGGTCTGATTAATGCCAGCCATAATAGTGGGCATAGCCAGTGGAATTTGTACACCAAATAAACGCTGTATTGGACTTGCTCCATAAGCGGTGGCGGCTTCTAATACTTCTTTATCTACTAAGCGAATCCCCAAGTTGGTTAGACGAATAACCGGTGGGATTGCATAGATAATAACCGCAATAACACCCGGCACTTTACCGATACCTAACAACATAACAACCGGAATTAAGTATACAAAAGCAGGCATAGTTTGCATCACATCTAAAATAGGGGTAACAATAGACTGTATGCGATTAGAGCGCGCCATCGCAACACCTATCGGAACCCCAATAAATATTGCTAGCAAGGTTGAGACGATGATCATACTCATGGTACGCATGGTATCTTCCCACATTCCAAAATATCCAATAAGTAGAAAGGCAACGATCACTGAGGCAGTTAATTTTAATGAACGACTAGCTGCATACGCAAAGGCGCCTACAGTAATAATAACCAGCCACCAAGGAGTGGATAATAATAATTTTTCAAACCAAATGAGAGTAGCTAATAGTGGGTCGAAGAAAGATTGGATTGCATCTCCGTATTCTCGTGAAAAGTCTCGAAATAAACCATCGAGTAGTTTTTTGAAGTCTCTTAATTCTTTACGATCAAGTTGCGGGATTTCTGAGATCCATGACTTGTCTGACATTTTCTTTTTCTCTCCTGAAAAAAGTTTAACCAACCTAGGTAAATATCTAGCCAACCATGTGATGGTCATCTGACATTATAAGAAAATAAAGGTTATTTACTTACCTAGAATGATAAAAAAGCCTAGAAAAAACTAGGCTTAATACTGCGGATTTATAACTCTGCTAATGCTTTTTTAATTTTTGCAGCTGTTGGTGCATCAACCCAAGTTGTCCATGTAGATTCATAGTCAGTTAGGAAGTGCTCAACGATGTAATCACCGTCTGCTTGCTCTTCTTCTATCCAAGCTAATAAACCATTCATTTGCTCGTTAGTGTACTCACGACCTTCTAAGTATTTAACGATTTCAGGTGCGCGCTGAGCAAACTCTTCCGTCACTACTGAATCAACAGCAGATGGTGGGTACATAGTCACTTTAGGCGTTAAACAGTCGATTTGAGTTGTACAGTTAAGAAACTCTTCTTTGTCGATGCCTGTACCGAAGTCAACTTTAACCATTTTATATTTACCTAAAACGGCTGTTGGTGCCCAGTAGTAACCTAACCAAGCTTCTTCACGTTCGTAAGCTTTTGCAATTGAACCAGATAGACCAGCACCAGAACCTGGATCTAATAATTCAAATCCAACTGATTCTAAATCAAGCGCGGTAAACAATTGACTCGTTGAAATTTGACAGTTCCAGCCAGCAGGACATCCCATAAAGCCTGACAGATCAGGGTCTTCAGGGTGCTTAAACAGCTTAGCATTGGCTTTAATGCCTTCGATAGTTGCTAAAGATGGATCTTTCTCAACCATATAAGCCGGTACCCAGAAACCTTCTTCACCGCCATCGGTCAAAGTGGTACCCGCATAACGAATACGACCTTCAGCAACACCTTTATCTAATGCGTCACGCATTGAGTTACTCCAAAATTCCGGAGCAATATCAGGTTGACCTTTTTCAATCATAGCTGCACCCGTTGGCATTGTATCGCCAGGTACTAGCTCAGCATCACAACCAAAACCATGCTCGAGGATGAAACGATCAACGTTGGCAACAACAGTTGCAGAAGCCCAATTCATATCCGCAATTGTGACTTTGCCACATTCACTTGCAGCAGCTGGCAGTGTAAACGAAGCGCAGGCAAGTAAGATAGAAGAGGAAATGATTTTACGCATATTAATATCCTTATTAACTAGTGAATTTAATCGAATTTTTGAGATAAAACATAAGCATCATACACTAAAATGGGCTTTACATGAAGGTCAACGCCGGCTTCGGAAAGAATACGCTTCCAAACGAATGATAAATAAAGCATTATTTTTCAATAACTTTTATTTAGTTGTGTCTAAATATAGCTAGAAAAGCGAACTTCCACTCTTACTCATAAGCTCTGTTTATGGCACAATAATTTTTACCTCCCCAATACACTTAAACGGCATTATTTATGTTAAAAATTAGAAATTTAGTTCATCCAAAATTGAATATTAAACAGTGGCAAATTGAACCTAATGAAAACTGGTGTGTATTAGGTAGAAATGGGTCAGGTAAACAGTATATCAACCAATTATTCCAAGGAACCTTACAAGCAGATCAAGTAGAATCATTATCGCTACCAGAATTGGATAAAATAGGCATTATCTCGTTTGAGGAACAACAAGCCACTTATGAGAATGCGTTAGACATTGAAGCACCTGACTTTGTAGATCCAGAACAAGCCCCTACCAAAGCACGAGATTTTTTACCTGAAGCAAAATGGCATGACCCGTTAATTGTTGAATTTGGCTTAGCTCACCGAATGGACACGGGGTATTTGAAGTTAAGTACAGGTGAGAGTAGAAAATTATTAATGTTACAGGCCATTTTCAGCGGCATTGAGTTATTAGTCTGCGACAACCCTTTTGATAGTTTAGATGTAGGCTCCTGTGAAGCACTATCGCAAGCATTACACAAACTCAGTGAAAGTGGTGTTAATGTTTTACTGATGCTTAATAACCGCCAAGATATCCCCGTATGGTGTAATCATATCGCCTTTATTGAGCGTGGTTACTTAACGGAAATTGGCGAATTGACTGATCCACAAACTCAACAACAACTCGATGCACTGTTAGCGCCAACCCCGGATCATACACAATGGCCAGAAAATCAATGTGAGTTGGCTGATTTCAAACACCCTTATCTGGTTAAGTTGAATAACGGTAAGGTGCATTATAACGGTGTGAATGTTTTTGAAAATCTTGATGTTGCGATTAAACCACTCCAACACACTTTAATTACAGGGCCTAACGGCAGTGGTAAGTCTACTTTAATGCAGTTAATCACCGGTGATTGCGCACAATGCTACAGCAACGATATTCAGGTATTAGGCTATCAACGTGGCTCAGGCGAAACCATTTGGCAAGTCAAAGAGAATATGGGAATTGTTAGTTCAGAGTTACACAGACAATACCGCATTAATAGTGATCTTATCAGTGTTATTTTATCGGGTTTTTATGATTCCATTGGCGTTTATCAACAACCAAGTGCTGCTCATATTGATCTTGCTGAGCAATGGTTAACTAAAATTGGGATGCAAGATAAACAAAAAACACCTTTCCAAAGTCTAAGCTATGGAGAGCAGCGATTAGCCTTGATTGCCAGAGCATTAGTGAAGTCCCCTTACCTACTTATTTTAGATGAACCAACACAGGGCTTAGATGAGTTAAATCGTCATCGAGTATTAAATTTCTTAGAGCACTTAGCAACACAGAAACACAGTACCATGCTTTTAGTTAGTCATCGTAAAGATGAGTTTTTATCGATTTTTGAGCAGCATATTACTTTATAAACATCTCTGTATATAAAGCATAAAATTGGTAAGTTTAGTTGTTTTAGACTTGCCAATTTTTACGCATTTTTGCAATAACAGGCTTAGGCACTTCATGGATATTAGTAAACTTTCCTGTGCAGTTAATCACTTTCAATCTTGCATTGAAGCGCGTCGCTAACTGCTCATAGAACTTCATTTCCCAACGCTTAACAAAGGTATTTGCAACAATCACATTTTGTTTGTTTTTTAAGGCCATCAAAGATTGTTGTTGGCACCAGTGATGCGCTTCCGATAACTTTTCAGGCTGAAATAGATAAACCCCACCTCGATCAATAAAATACATATCAGCTTCAACATGCAGCGTATTCTGTTGTGATTCTTGGAGCAGTTTTTTAGCAAGTGTGCTTTTGCCACTTCCTGGTAAACCTCTGATTAAAGTAAGTGTAAGTTGAGACATGAAGGCGCTTTATC
This sequence comes from Psychromonas sp. 14N.309.X.WAT.B.A12, assembly GCF_030397575.1. Lineage (GTDB taxonomy): Bacteria > Pseudomonadota > Gammaproteobacteria > Enterobacterales > Psychromonadaceae > Psychromonas. The sequence goes on from NZ_JAPNXS010000006.1 coordinate 36,417, forward strand.
ATAAGAAAAGTAAATAAAAAATGGTTTGATTGTAATTGGCACAATCAAACCATTTTAATGACAGTGTTTGGGATAAACAAGTGACCTAACATATTGTTTCTAATTAGATCACTTGAGTAAGGGTGAGGGTTTAATAAACTTAAATTTTAAATTGACCGACGAGTTTTTCTAATTTCCCACCTTCCGACAATACATCACTGGCAATTTTTTCCGCTTCAACACTGCTCGATGTTAAACTATTCACAATGTTTTGGATTTCATAAACATTACGATTAATCTCTTCCGTTACCGAGCTTTGTTCAGTGGTCGCTGTTGCAATTTGTGTACTCATATCATTAATAGAAGTAATAGAGTTTGTCACTGACACTAAGCTTTCAGAAATAGTACGAGATGAATCAACAGTGCGCGTACTGCGCTCTTGACTTAAGGACATAGCATTAACTGACACTTTCACTAACCGATGTAACTCATCAAGCATTTCATTAATCTCTAATGTACTTTGTTGAGTACGACTTGCCAGACTACGTACTTCATCGGCAACAACCGCAAACCCTCGACCTTGTTCACCTGCGCGAGCAGCTTCAATGGCCGCATTCAATGCTAACAAGTTGGTTTGTTCAGCAATTGCGCCAATAACACTTAATACTTGATTAATTTTTTGTGATTGATCGCTTAATGCACTGACACTCATTGCTGCACCGTTTATTTCTTCCACTAAGGCAGTCACTTCTGCTAATGAAGTTTCAACGCACTCTTGTGCATTTATCACATCTAATGTTACCGCTTGCGTTGCTTCCGCAACTTGATTGGTATTATTCGCTACCTCGTTTGCCGTTGAAGACATCTCTGTGATCGCTGAAACAACTTGGTCAGTTTCATTGTTGTGATGCTGTAACTGTGATGCAATTTCTGTACTTTGCGCATTCATATCTCGACCAGCCTGATTGATACCTATGGTGGCAGTATTAATATCAGTGATGGTATTACGTAATTTATCCACGAATAAGTTAAAAGATCGTCCTAATTGTGCAATCTCATCTTGGCCATTAATCTCAAGACGTAAAGTTAAGTCCCCTTCACCTTGTGCAATATCATTAAGGTTATCAGCCATGCCTTTAATTGGTTTAACCATTCGAGAGGCAGCAAATACAACAATCACAACCGTTAATACAATTAATGCGATAGAAATATATAAGGTCAACCAGAGCTTACCTTTTAATCTCTCAGTCGTAGTGGCTGTATAAGCATTAATAACGGTTTGGATATCATCAATATAAGCACCGGTACCAATCATCCAATTAGTATTGGGTACCATTGCGGCAAAACCTAATTTTTCAAACTGCTCCTGAGATCCTGGTTTTTGGAAATAAAATGAATAAACCCCATTACCTTTTTGTGCTGCATTTAACAGACCCACAATCAACTTATTGCCTTTAGTATCCGTTAAATCAATCAGATTTTTACCTTCTAGATCCGGTTTAATTGCGTGGAAAATATTGACACCCTTAGTATCGTAAATATAAAAGTAACCAGCGTTGCCAAAACGAAGATTACGTAAAGCAGCGTTAACATTACCTTGGTTAGGCAAAGATAACTGATGCGACACGACATTAGATGCCACTTCCGTAATTTCCCTGAGTTGCTGCTCTCTCTCTTTAATTAACGCACTGCGGAACTCAGCAATATTATCCTCTAATCCTTTCTTTTCTAAAGAAAAAGAAATGAACGATAATAACGCTAATATACTAATCAGCGGAATTAAGGTTAAAAGTAGTAATTTTTGAAGCATAGTTAGTTTATTCATGTAGATTCCATCCCTTTTATTAAGGGTTAATAAAATACCTAAAGATAGTTAGTTTTAGTGAGTATATTGGCAAATTCCAAATACGTCTCATCTTAGTTGCGAACTTTTTATAAAATGTCAGAAAACTGTGATGTATCACTTTAAGTAATTAGCCTATCGGATTAAAAAAGTACATAGAGTGATTAAATAGCGGAAATAAAGCGTCATTAATCGATCGTCGAAAAGAAATAAGCAATAAAAAAGCCAACTATTAAAGTTGGCTGTAAACATTCAGTAATATCTGACTTGGCTAGTTAATTAAACCAAAAAATCTTGGTAGGAATAAACTGATTTCAGGAATAAACGTAATTAATAATAAGGTTACAATCAATACTGCACAAAACGGCATAATGCTTCTTATTACATTTTCTATTTTAGTACCACTGACACTACACCCAACAAACAGTGCTGTACCGACCGGCGGTGTTGCAATACCAATACATAGGTTAAAAATAATCATCATTGCAAAATGAATCGGATCCATACCAAGCGTGGTTGCAATCGGCATAAAGATCGGTGTAAAGATTAAAACTGCAGGCGTTAAATCCATGAACATACCAATAATGAGTAAGATAATATTCATTAAAATAAATATGATGATCGGGTTGTCAGAAATAGATAGCATCCAATCACTGATCATAGTTGGCAAACCTGTGAAAGCCATTGCCCATGACATAATGGTTGAAGCACCAATCAGGAATAACATAATGCCAGTAATTTGCGTTGTTTCATTGCAAATTTTGGAGAAATGACACCACTTCAGTGTTCGATAGCAGAGTGACAAACCAAAGGAATAAAGAACCGCTATACATGCCCCTTCCGTAGCCGTAAATACACCGCCAATAATGCCACCAATAACTACAAAAATAAGCCCTAAACTGGGCACAGCTTCCCAAATAATACGTAGTACATCCCGTACCGTAAAACCATCATTAGCACTGGTTTTGTAGCCTTTCTTCTTAGCAATGAAATAAGCAACAACCATACAACTTAATCCCATCAAAATACCTGGGACATAACCTGCAATAAATAATGCAGCAACTGAGGTTCCACCAGATACGACTGAAAATACAATTAAAGAGTTACTTGGTGGAATCAATAATCCAGCAGGACAAGAGGCAACATTTACGGCTGTTGCTAAATTTTTATCGTAGCCTTCTTTCTCTAATTCAGGGCCTAATGTTTTACCCACGGCTGCCGCTGCTGCTACTGCAGATCCAGAAACCGCACCAAACATCATGTTGGCAAAAATATTTACATGTAGTAAAGAACCAGGGATCCAACCTACCATAAGCTTGGCTAAGTTAATTAATCGCCCAGCAATACCTCCGACATTCATTATGTTGCCGGCTAAAATAAAGAATGGAATTGCTAACAAACTGAAACTATCAATACCCGTAATGATTTTTTGGCCTGCTGTTATACTTGCCACATCAAAGGGTAAAATAAAATACATGATGGTTAATGACGACATTGCAATTGCCACCGCAATCGGAACGCTTATCGCAATCATGAATAAAAAGAGGCATAACAACCAAACACCAATGGACAAGTCCATAATATAAGTCCTTTTAAATTTTATACTGCTTTGTTTTTAAATAAATCTAAGGTATTTAAAGCTAAATAAATGAGAATAATGACTGCCGAAATGGGTAATATCGAATAAACAGTAGACATCGGGAGTTGTAACGCGGGTGATAATTGCTGTGTTGTTCTTTCCATCAATGCTAAGCCACCTTTTAACATAGCTAAGGATACAAATGAAAAACAGATCGCATTAATCAATAATTGCAATGCTATATGTGCTTTACCTTTGAGGTAATTATCAAGCAACGTAATCGCTAAGTGCCCTTTTGCTCCAAATAAATAACTTCCTCCTAATAAACCAAGCCACACCATAATGTAACGAGAAAGCTCATCAGTCCAATTACTCGGATCATTTAGAACATAACGACTAAAAACTTGCCAAGTTACCGTTACCACCAACAGCATCAATGCAAAGGAGGAAATACCAAGAATGATCCTATCCAATAGGTTTCTTAACGTTGTTAACATGTCTACATACCTCAAAAATTTTGCTCTAGCAAAGCCAGAGCAAAATGATAGTGTTACTGTTACTTATTTAAAGCGCTTCAATTTTTTCAATAAATGTAGCTAATTTAGGATCTTTCTTAGCTTCATCAATCATAGGTTTAACTGCTGCGCGGAATGGGGCTTTATCCACTTCTACAAATGTCACGCCTGCTTTAATTCCCTTCGCTTTATTCATCTCATCAGTTGCATCCCAGATTTTGATTTGCTCTTCAAGCGATTCTGCAGCCGCTTCTTTTAATATTTTTTGCTCTTCTGGAGTTAGTGAGTTAAATGCGTTTTCAGAAATAATAATCACATCAGGTGTCATTAAATGTTGATCCATCGAGTAAAACTTAGCAACTTCACTGTGCTTCATTTCAACTAAACTAGAAATATTGTTTTCAGCGCCATCGATGACACCTTGTTGTAGTGCCGTGTAAACTTCAGTAAATGGAACAGGTGTTGCTTTACCACCTAATAAGTTAACCATTTCAATCATAGTTGGTGACCCTGGAACACGAATTTTCATGCCGGCAAGATCAGCTGGAGAGTTAATTGCTTTTTTTGCATAAAAACTACGCGTGCCTGAATCATAAAATGTCAATCCGATAAAGCCTTTGCCTTTACTCGACATCAGCATCTCTTCAGCAACATCACTTTTCATGAATTTTCTCATGTGCGGCACATCGCGAAATAAGAAGGGTAATGCATTCACTTTAAACGTTGGTTCAAAAGACTCTGCTAAACCACCATTAATTTTAGCCATATCAATTGCACCAGTTACTACCTGTTCAGCTTGGTCACGCTCTGAACCTAGTTGCGCATTCGGAAATATACGAATAGTTAATTCACCATCCGATTTTTCTTTTACTTTTTCAGCCATGATCATCATGCCTTTATGTGCAGCACTTTCTAATGACATGGCATGACCCAAATTTAATGTTTTTGCATAAACACTTGGACTAAGAAGTAAGGTAGTAAGTAAAGGTAGCAGTATCTTTTTCATTGTCTTCATTTCCTTATTTAAAGTGGCAATATTTTGTGAACATCATTAATGCATCAATGACAAACAACGCAGATATTACAAACAACATTAAGTATTACAATAATAAAATATATTCCTATGACATTGCTCACTTTTACTTATATAAAAATCAGATCTTTGTCACCACAAATTACTTAATAGTATAAATAAAATCAAAAGTGTTATGTAACACACTGAAATTTAATTAAAACTACAAATTCAATTACTTAGAATAGCCATTAATTCAAGAATTAAATAAATAGATGAGTATTTTAAATAAATCTCAATTTAGAGAGATAAGTAACGAAACACTTCCTATATGTATGACAATATAAACATAGTTAGAACATTATTAGATAATAAAGCTAATCACATAATGTTAATGGATAATATCTCGAACGAATTTACTCCTCCTCTAAAGGTTAGCAACCAAACCATATTATTAGTGCTTCTAACTGTTGAACCCAATCAATTATTAAAATAGGCATTCACATGTTAATTAAAAAAACTCCTAATACTGTCGTTAAAAATAGCTATAAAATAGCTGCAATAGCTTGTTCATTTGCATTACTTGGTTGTGCAAATACGGCAGACAAGGACACAAAAATACTCGCTACAGTAGGGTCTCCTGCAAGTCAATTTGACCTATTAGGTTGGACTATCAGTGTACCGGTTGACTCTGATGGCAATGGTAAATCTGACCAAATTAAAGAGAAAGCGTTAGCCGCAGGTTATTCTGATCCAGAATATTTTTATCTAGCCGATGACGGAGGTATGGTCTTTAAGTCCCCCGTTAAAGGAGCTAAAACCTCTAAAAACACTAAATATACCCGTTCAGAATTACGTGAAATGATACGTCGAGGCAATACTTCATACAGTACAAAAGGCGTGGGTGGTAATAACTGGGTATTTTCTACAGCTCCAGCTGCAGATCTAAAAAATGCCGGTGGAGTGGACGGTACATTGGAAGCAACACTAGCAGTTAATCACGTCACAACTACAGGTGTTAACTGGCAACAAGGACGAGTGATCATAGGCCAAATTCATGCCAATGACGATGAACCAATTCGTTTGTATTACCGCAAATTACCACAACATGAAAAAGGGTCAATCTACTTTGCACACGAACCAAACAGTGAAGCAGAAGAGCAATGGGTAGATATCATAGGTAACTCATTACCAAACTACTGGAATCAGGATACAATGCCAGCAGAGCCAGAAGATGGTATCAAATTAGGCGAGAAATTCAGCTACCGTATCAGGGTCACTGGACATGATTTAGCAGTAACAGTGATGCGTCCAGGTAAAGCAGATATCACTAAACATGTTGATATGTCTGAAAGTCGCTATGATGTAGGCGGGCAATATATGTACTTTAAAGCAGGTGTCTACAACCAAAACAAAACCGGTAATGCTAAAGACTATGTTCAAGCAACCTTCTACGATTTAAAAGTTACACACTAATGTCTAATTAGTGTTCGTTGCAAAATAAGTAAGGCTGGTTTTCCAGCCTTTTTTCTACTTCTCAGTCGTGCCCTCTCCTTTCACAATATATTGACTCTTATATTTACCCTACCCACTTGAAATTTATCTAATATTTTAGCAAAGCTAATAATATCAATGACATTAAATAAGTGCGCTGATTTTGCGTATGAAACATGACTTAATTTAAGGTGTAAGTTGAACCTATCAAAAATTAACTACGTTAATCTTCGGCCTGAGAATGAACGAAAAAATGTTAATGAATGTGATTGGTATGATAATCAAAAATCCAATTTGGTGTATTTTCCGTATGAGAACGAATTAGTAATAAAAGATGATAAAAGATTTCATTTTGTTAATATTAATTTAGCGTTAGTAAATTAGTTTTATTAAATTTTCATTTATAACTCCTTACCTCTCTTTTTATAATCAATCATCGCTTTAAGGGCAGACATTAGAAATATTATGGATAATCAACAAAATAAATACAGTATTGAGACAACCGACTACCAGGTGGGTCAAGATAACCTTCAAAAATGGGGATTTGATATACATAACCCAGTATTTGGAATAAGTGCAGGCCTGATATTGTTATTCATTACTATGACATTAATGGTTGAACCAGCAACAGCGAAAGCAGTATTAAATGACCTTAAAAATGGCATCATGAAAGATTTTGATTTGCTATTTATGTGGTCAACTAACTTCTTTTTGGTGTTTGCTATCATTTTAATGCTTAGTCCATTAGGTAAAATTCGTATTGGTGGAAAAGAAGCCAAGGCAGAATACACAACAGGCTCTTGGCTAGCGATGTTATTTGCTGCAGGAATGGGTATTGGATTACTGTTTTGGGGAGTTGCAGAACCAACAGCCTATTTCACCGATTGGTGGGGAACCCCTTTTAATGTTGAGCCATATACACCAGAGGCAAAAGCATTAGCTATGGGCACTACTATTTTTCACTGGGGCATTCACGGTTGGGCTATCTATGCAATCGTAGCCTTGGCACTAGCCTTTTTCGCCTATAACAAAGGTTTACCTCTATCGATTCGCTCGGTTTTCTATCCGATATTTGGTGATAGAGCTTGGGGTTGGTTAGGTCATATCATCGATATTTTAGCGGTATTAGCCACTTTATTTGGTCTAGCGACCTCATTAGGGTTAGGAGCACAACAAGCAACCAGTGGTATCAATCATGTATTTGGAACTGACGGCGGTATTGGTATGCAGTTCGCTGTGATTGCCTTTGTTACTTTCATTGCTATTTTATCTATTATTCGTGGTATAGAGGGAGGTGTAAAGCTACTCAGTAATATCAATATGTTTTTTGCCTTTGCATTACTGGTATTTGTGACCGCGGTGAGCTTTGATGTCGTTATTATCTCTATTCCAGAAACATTAATGGCTTATTTAAACAATATTATCCCATTAAGTAATCCCCATGGCCGTGAAGATGAAGTTTGGATGCATGGCTGGACTGTATTCTATTGGGCATGGTGGATTTCATGGTCACCATTTGTTGGTATGTTCATTGCTCGCGTCTCTAAAGGCCGTACCGTCCGTCAATTCCTTTTTTGTGTGATTTTTGTGCCGACACTATTAACCATCATTTGGATGGGCGTATTTGGTGGTATTGCATTAGATCAAGTGGTTAATAAAGTAGGTGAACTAGGTACTAATGGCTTAACAGATATCTCGTTAACTTTGTTCCATGTTTATGATCAACTTCCTTTTGGAAATGTTATTTCAGTTTTATCGATTGTATTAATATTGATCTTTTTTGTGACCTCTTCTGATTCGGGCTCACTGGTAATAGATAGTATTACGGCAGGCGGAAAAATTGATGCCCCTGTGCCACAACGTATTTTTTGGGCAACAACAGAAGGTGCTATTGCAGCGGTAATGTTATGGATTGGTGGTAAAGAAGCATTACAAGCTTTACAGTCAGGTGTAGTCGCCACAGCACTACCTTTCACCTTTGTATTGCTTATTATGTGCGTAAGTTTGATTAAAGGCTTAAATACTGAACGTACTCTATACAAATAAGTGATATCCACACCTAAAACACAAAAAGCTATCAAACTCAGTTTGATAGCTTTTTTATTACTTATAACTGCATTTATTAACTAACCTCTGTGCTGGTTAACAATTAAAAATAAACACGTCCGTAAGCATAAGCATCTTGAGCAGCTTCACCTACGTTTAACTCTATGGCTAAAATAATTGGTCGACTAGGTTTAAAGTTGATGCCAACAGTTCCCCAAATACGTTCTTTACCCCAAGAATAATCAACTCCATCACCGTAAGCACTGCTGCTATCCCAGGCTTCATATTCTTCATAGTTAATTGAGCTTGTCAGTTCAATTTTATCTGTTGCATTAAAGCGTGCAGAGACTAAACCACCTTTATTTTTTAGTGTGTGGTAATCGTTGTAAATTGTATCGCCATCAGTGTCTGTTGTATTGTTTTGTGAGATATCTTCATTCTCAATAAAACCATTTACACCAATCGCTAAGTCTTCTAATACATACGCGCGTAAACCTAAAGTAAACAAGTTTTGCTCGCCGTATTTTGAAGCACCGTCAGATCCTCTACGTGTTTCTGCGCCAATCACCACATCAGCAACGTCACTGAAGTAACCAACATAACCATTAATAATATCACCTTGCTCAGAACCTGATGAGCTCTCGCCCTGATAGGTATAAGAGATACCCATTCTAAACGCGTCAGCCACACCTTCGTATTTAATCGTATTGTCTTGGTCACCCGCTTCACCAGTTTCTACTGTCGTATCAAAGGTAAAGTCACCATACTTATCGTAATCATCTAATGCGGTATCGGTTAAACCAACCTCAATAGCATGCTGCTTGTAAAACTTATAACCTAAGAATAGTTTATCTACATCCAGTTCCATATCACCCGAACCGTATTCCCAGTTTTCACGTTGGTAATCAAGCTCTAAACGGTAATAAATCCCTTCGGTTTCACCTTTTAATCCTAATGTGGCAAAACTATCATCAATATATGATTGTTCGTCCGTATAAAATTCCCCATATTCATAATCAGCCCCAAAATGACCACCTACACCAACTTCACCATATACCTTTAAGTAATCGCCATTTTCTTTCTCGTAAATAGTGGCAGCTTGCGCAACAGAATGAGTTAATACGGTTGCTATCGACATACAAAGAATCGATTTTTTGAACATTGAAAAGTTCCTTAATTTAATGTTTTAAATACCACGTGCATCTCTTTTTATAATAATTGATATCAAGCACAACAAGCAGCTGAACTAGATTTGGGTTAAACAAAGAACTTAACTTACCCCGTAAATGAATACCTATGAAGATTAATGGTAAGGCATAACTGTTAGAGGAAATAATAAAAGGTTGTCCCTATTATGGTTCTTCCCTTAACGACAAAACATGAAAATAAGTCGTTTAACCAGAAAAATAGATCCCTTATTGATGTGATTGATACTACACGCTTGAGATCACTTAATAGACTTAAAGCGGGTCTATAAAGCAACAATAAATGCATACAAAATAGATATAAATCGCATACTTTTTGCATAATAAGTTGATATTTAAAACTTTCCAAATAAATGATTTAATAATGACTAATATTTATGGAACTTTAACTTTTAAGCTTAACAATCAATCACTTGATTAAATTTTAAGCGTGATGAGATAAGTTATTTTATTGAGATAGGCTGATGTGTGAAATAGATTATAAACGGCACAGCTCATAAAAACTGCAGTAAGTTACTTAATAGGCTATGGAGATGAATGCAGTAAAAGAATAATAAAAAGGCCTGTACAATACAGGCCTTTGGGAAGTGGAAATAGAGTAAGTTAATTGACTTACAACGATTTTATTAATTGCTTAATCAGCCCATATTTCACTGACGTATTCAGGGTGATCAATAAATGGGTTTCTATTACCCTGAAACTCATAAGCCGCTTCATTTCTATCAAGCTCTTTTTGACTTACTGGGTCACTTTCGTGCCACTCTTTAAGCAGTGTTATTACCCATTCCTCATATACATAATCAGAACTACTATCTAAAACTGCAGCTGCATTGTCAGAATTAGCTTCCCAAGTAGAAATAATATCTTCATATCGTGTTGCCATATAGAAATAAGCACGTGCAAAATCACCTTTAAATTCATCAATTGGTTCAAATACCGTACCAGAATATCCTAAGTCGCTGCTAGCAGAGCCTACTTTGCTGCCATTATCTGAAACATATGTACTTGTTCCAACTACACCGTATGGGTAACTACTACGTTGACCATTCACATAACCATCAGTGGCATAGATATGGTGAATATCTGTATACATTGGATATTCGTCGTCAAACCAACTCTTTGGAAATGAATGCTCACGATTATAACAGCTCCCTTCATCAATATAATTACCACACTGATCAGTAACAGGCGTATAGTTATAACTATCTGATGTCGATACATTTTCAGAATACATATCTAAAATAGTACCATCATTTTCATAGTAGCTATCTAATGAATTCGTCCCCATGAAATCCCAAATATTACTGTAAGTTTTAGTGGTATGGTCTTTAATGATGTTATATAACGCAGTTTTTAACTCAAGGTCAGATAGACCTTCAGCACTCGCATAGTAAACAGAAGTATCTGAGCTTGAACCAGTAGTCACTGACAAACCATCAATATAAACGATCTCAGAATCGGTGAATCCAGTTTGGTCGTAAAAACGCATTCCCACTTCTATACTTGTAGTCTCTGAAGCTTCATAAGTAGCAGTCACCTCTTGCCATTCATTCAAAATTGCATTATCAGAATAAGTGGCATAATCACCAAGGAACAACCTTGCTTTTACAAAACCATCGGTATGGTAAATCCAAGTAGTAAAGGTATATGTAGAACCCGCCACCACATCAATACTTTGACGAAAATCAGTGCTGCCTTGAGTTCCCGTATTAACAGACACTTGTGCCGAAGAAGTCCCTTCGTAGTAGGTACTTGTATTCTGAGAAACCACGATACCTGTATCAATAGTTGTCCAGTTATCAGGTATAGCATCAGTCCAGCTTTCAAAATCACCGTTGAGTAATAAAGTGCTCTCGCTCTCGTCACTTGTGTACTCTTCAGTCGTTGTTTCTTCCGTAGTTTCTTCTACGACTTCCTCTGTTGATGTTTCGTCAGTAGCTTCTTCTGTTGTATCGTCTTCACTTTCAGTAATAAACGAGAAACTATCTACATAAACAATCTCTTCTTCATCAAAACCAGTTTGATCATAAAAACGCAAGCCTACTTCGATGTTCTTATCTTCATCAGCAGTATAGCTATAGGTCATTTCTTGCCATTGATAAACTAAATCTGCATCAGAATAGTTTTGATAGCCATCCACATACAAACGAGCACTGACCATGCCTTCCGTATGATAAATCCATGTGGTTACTGTGTAAGTAACTCCCGCTTCAACATCAAACGATTGACGAAAATCTGTGTCCCCCTGTGTGGCTGTTGTAACTGTAATTTCTGCAGAACTTTCACCTGAATTAAATACATCGGTGCTTTGTGCAACAGTGATCCCATCTTCAATGGTTGTCCAACTATCGGGGACACCTTCTGTCCAACTTTCGAAATCACCATTTAATAATAAGCTAGTTGTAGTACTATCATCACTTGCATCTTCGCTTGTGCTGTCGTCAGTACTGCTTTCGTCTTCGATGTCTGTTGCTTCTTCAGTCGACTCACTTTCTTGAATCGCTGTAATATAGTCATTACTCGTGATCGTTGAGTTGTCATCGCTGCTTTCACAAGCCGTTAACCCACCCATCAATGATAACAGTAATGCTGCTTTTAATTTATTATCCATTTTATCTCTCTTAAAATACCATTTAAAAGTAAACGTTATAGCGATGCCAACAAAGTGTTAATTGACACTGTATTGGCATCATTATGATCCCTGTTAGATTTTTGCTTTTTGGCGACGTAAGAATGCTAAACCGAAAAGCGACAATAAGCTGTACAATCCAAACGAACCACCACCAGAACCATCGTATTCCTCAGCTGGAGCAATTGTTGCAGAAGTTGAATCTTCAGAGGCCGCTTCAAAAGTCATCGATTGTGTGTATTCAGAAAGCACTTCTGCATCACGTGTTAGTGTCATCTTAGCTGTATAAGTCCCCGCTTCGATACCATAAACTTCGATTTCTACTAACGATTGATCATCCTCAGTAATGGTAATGTTTGGTAATACAACATCACTCATATCTTCAGAAGACGATAAAGCGATTTGTACAACATCACCGACCAATGCACCTTCAGCAAGCACATAAGGCACAGTCACTGAACTACTGCTGATTGTTAGATAAACTGGCTCGCCTTCACCTACCTCACCATATTCATAGCTTAATGAGATAATTGCAGAGTCATGGTCAGATGAACGGTATTCATCATCGACATAGAAGTTATCTGGTACATCACCTTTATATTCACTGTTATAATCGTACAAAGCAGACTCTGCAGCATTGATATGCCAATCAACGGCATCAATAAGACGAGTTTCTAATGAAGGACTTACTAAGATATGGTCTAACGAGCCAATTTCATCATCGTAAGAATAACTCCAGCTTTGTTGATCTTTTTCTGCATCTTTTAATGCAACTGCATTTAGATAACCATAAGTTTTAGTGATAGTTTCAGCCGAACCATCTACATTAAATTGTGGTTTATCCCCGATGAATGTATCACGTGCAGTTGTGATCTCTTTACCCGTTGTATTTTCTGTTAATACTAGGATTGGGTCTTCTTTACCGTAAGAGTTTAAATCTCCGACAATAACAAGGTCACCACCAATTTCTTCAAGTTCTTCACCTAATTGAACAGCTGCAGCAACACGTAGATTTTCACAAGATCCTTGTAAATCAGCATCTGGTGCATCATCACTCCACGTGCTTTCGTCGCCAAACTCAACACCATCCCAATCTTCCCAACATGTTGAGCCTTTTGATTTAAAATGGTTGACTGCAACAGTTAAGGTTTTGCCTGTATTAGGAATTTTAAACGTTGCTGCTATTGTTTCTCGTTGGTAGTTATCACCGCTCTCTAACACTTCACCGCTGCTATCTTTTACAACAACGTTACTGTCATTAACAACGACAGGTGCATGCTGCTCAGGCATAGAAATAACTTGCATGCTTTCAATGCTAACTTTTGTTGGGCGGTATAATAAACCTGTGCTAATCGCATCAGAGCCTAAGGCATCTAAGTCGTCTAACACTAGGTCGTTATTTGAATCATAGCCAACAAATACATAACGGTTGCTGATTGACACATCACTATCTACATCTTTAGGATCTTCATCGTAGTATTCATCATTAATCGCATCAACAAGTGCTTGAATAGCACTATCGCTACCAAAGCCATTATTTTCAATTTCCATCAAACCGACAATATCAGCATCTAAACCTTTAATAGCGGAAACTAATTTAGCAAGCTGCTTGGTGTACTCATCTTCATCATCAGCGCCACGATTATCACCAAAACTATTGCTATCTCCACCGTATGGTGAGTTGAATAGATTAAGTAAATTTTGTGTGCCTACTTTGATCACAAAGCTATCATCATCAGTTGTTGTACTGAGATCTGGTGACGATGTTCTATCCGTATTATGAGTAAAGTTGCTGCTCACTAACTCGTTAGTCACAACCATATTAAAGTTACCGTAACTATAAGTAATTACCCCTTCCATACCGATCACGCTATCATCAATACGAATATAGTTATCTTCAGGGTTTGAATTAAAGTTAGGGTAATATGGGATTTCCCCATCATCGGCACTTTCACTACTTTCTATAATTAAACGATAATCATCATTTTCATCTTCTGCAGCAAATGCTTCATCACTACCCGCAACATTATTTTGTGTAGGGTTCATATTAGGACGTAGATAAGACAAGATTAAATCATTACGGTAGCTGTCGTAGTTAAAACCAAACGTTTTAGTGACGCGCATATCTTGATTACCACTAGTGGTCATATCGATATCTTCAGGTAAATTAACCAACATACCTTCGTAGCGCTCTAAAGTGGCATTAAATGATCCGTTATCATCAGCAATCATTTCAATATCAGTTGCCGCAGGGACTGAGGTACTGGTATCGATGATATCCCACTCATCAGTCTCTAACTGCGTCAATGTATAATATTCAGTCACGGTACTAGTCACACAAACAGTATTACCAACCATGTCATCACTTGCATTTGCAGTGCTGACAAAAATACCATCTGATGTCATTTCATCACCATCTGAAACAATATCTTGTAAGTAGAAACCTTTTTCAGGGTAAGTAGTAACGGCAGTAACAATACCTGTGACATTATAACTTTCAGTTGACTCAAAACCACTAGTGATCATTGGAGAAGCTGAATCAGAACCTTGAATTTCGGCAATGGTGGTTTGCGTATCTAAAGAACACGTAGACGCAACGACTTCCACATAATCTGAATAGGTTGCAGTACCTAGATCATCAAATACATCCTCCCCAAAGTCTTCCCAATCAGAAGAAGAATAAGATGATGATTGAACGGGTGTTGCACCTCCCTCTCCAGCTCGACGACGTAAGGTTTGACCACTACCCCAGTAAGTTCCATCAGTACCAATAGTGTCATAAGTAGTATTAGTATCAGTATCAATAATGGCAACATGGTCATCGCCATTAAAACTTAAACTATAATAAGATTGCTCGTCATAACTTGCCGCAATGACAGTCGAAGCGGAACTCGCAATAGCGGCTGATAAATCTGCATCCGCAGCACTATTATAAATGACTAATGTTGCACCACCAGCAATCGTTACACCATCAAGTACATTGTCACCATCTGGTGTGCGAACTTGGTTATCGTAAGAGCTATATTGTAATTCAATATTACTAGTGAATGTGTAGCTGCTTGTACCTGTATTAGTTAATTCTATCGCTTTATTATCACCAGAGCCTTCAACATACTCACTAATAATAATATCGGTTATCGCCGCGTTAGCATTGGCTGCAAAAATACCACCAATAGCGAGGGCTAGTGTGGTCCTTTTTAGATTTTTACTCATCACTTTATCCTTAAATTATTCTTTGATTATTAACTGCGCTTCGCAAATTAGAAATAAACACGACCATATGCATAAGCGTCTTGAGCCGCTTCACCAAAGTTAGCTTCCAATGCAAAAACCACTGATTTTGTAGGTTTAAAATTAAACCCTAATGTGCCCCAAATACGCTCTTTACCCCATGAATATTCATCATCAGGTGCAACACCGTATGGGCTATAAATATCCCACTCTTCATAGGCTTCATAGTTAAACGAACCTGTTAATTCTACTTTTTCATTAGCAATGTAGCGTGCTGAAATTAAAGCACCTTTATTCTCGAGGGTTTGATAATCGTTATAACTGTATGTTTCTTCTAGGTCATCGCTGATAGAGACCAGTGTTGAATCTTGTGCAATATCTTCATACTCAATAAAACCATTTAAGCCTATTGATAAATCATCTGTTAAATAAGCGCGTAGCCCTAAGGTATAGAGCATTTGCTCACCATACTTAGAAATGCCTTCGGATCCGGTACGTGTTTCTGCACCCAGGACAACATCTGCATAATCACTAAAGTAACCAACATAACCATTGATCACATCACCTAATTCAGAGCCAGAAGAGCTTTTACCATCGTAAGTATAAGATAGGCCCATCTTGAAGTTAGACATCATGCCTTCATATTTAACGGTATTCTCTTGGTCACCACCTTCACCAGTTTCTACAGTGGTATCAAAAGTAAAGTCGCCAAATTTATCGTAATCGTCTAACGCCGTATCGGTTAAACCAATTTCGATAGCATGTTGCTTATAAAACTTGTAACCAATAAACAATTTATCGATTGCCAGAACCATATCACCTGATCCGTACTCCCAGTTTTCACGCTCATAATCCAGCTCTAAACGATAATAAACATCGTCATATTCACCTTTTAGCCCTAAGGTCGCAAAGCTATCATCAATGTAAGATTCATCATCAGTATAAAATTCACCGTACTCATAATCTGCACCGATATGTCCACCTACCCCCACTTCACCATAGACTTGTAAATTATCACCATTATCTTTTTCATAGATAGTCGCGCCATGTGTTATAGGGCTAGCTAATACCGTTGCGACGGCAATGCTGAGCATTGTTTTGTTTAACATTTCATCATCCTTATATAATGTTTTTGATATATGACGAACCCTTATAAAAATAGACGCGCCAGATGTCACAAAGCGCATGAAAGTAACAGGGCTTTATGACAGTTTTGTTTAACTGATAAATTATTTACTTTTTATTTCATAAGTGATTAGGGAATCGTATGTGATTATTGATACTTAGGTGTATAGGCAGCAGTCTTAATTGGAGAGTGAGACTGAATATAATCCTTCAACACTTCCGCATCTACATAACCGGTATTTACATAGGAAGTATGCTGAGTAATATTCGGGTATCCATCTCCACCCGCGGCATTAAATGAGGGGACACTGAAACGATATTGTTGATCAAGTTGTATTGGTTTACCTGAAATAATCACCTGACTAACCTGCATATCGCTTACGTCCATAGTAATACCAGCAAATTGCGGATAAGCGCCAGAATCTTTCTGTTTAGTGGCAACTTGTTTTAAGTACTCCATTACTTCAGCACCACTCATATCAACATAAGTAATAGTATTAGCAAAAGGTTGCACAGTTAAAATATCTTTATAAGTAATATTACCGGCTTCAATAGAAGCACGTATGCCACCTGAATTCATGACTGAAAAGTCAGCTTGTACGCGTTGCTTATGTGAGCTTGCAATTAAGTACCCAAGGTTAGTTTGGTTATTACGCACGACTTTTCGCTCGCCCTGTAAAAGTCCATCGCTGCTACCTACAACGATATTCAAGGCTTCTTGGCCTTGTTCCTGGAATGGTTTTAAGGTGTTAAGTACTTTTTCATCTTGTGTAATCTCTTGCTCTACAAAAACACGTACTTTTTTACCATCTTCACCAACCACTTTTTGTTTAAGGTTAACGGGAATCAATTTATATGACTGCAAAGTCAAATTGCCATTTTTAAAAGTATAATCTGCACGTCCTACATATTTCCCCCATTCATGAGCTTGCACAATATAAGTGCCATTTTGTTGGTCTGGCGTACAATCATCACCTGCACTAAATTTTGCATATTGGTTTTTACCCTCCATACAAACAGGCTCTTGAGAATGTCCACCAACGACCATATCAAGGTCACCAGGTTCAAGGTAACGAGCTAATTGCACATCTCCCGGTGCATTCGCACCACTGTCGCCATTAAGGTAATGCCCCATGTGTGTTGCTGCTATGATGACATCAGGATTCTCACTTGCTTTTAATTCAGCAATCACTTGCTTAGCTTCTACTTTAGGGTCAGTAAATTTAACTTGCTTAATAAATTCTGGGTTGCCAATTTTAACCGTATCTTGAGTAGTTAAACCGATCACGGCTATTTTAATACCAGCCTTATCAAAAATTTTGTAAGCATCAAACATACGCTTACCATCTTTATAAATATTAGCGGCTAAAAAGGGGAAGTTAGCCCAGTCTGCTTGCTGAGCGAGAACGTCTAAAGGGTTATCAAACTCATGGTTGCCTACAGCCATTGCATCATAGCCAATCATATTCATACCAATAAAATCAGGCTTAGCATCAAGCAGATCAGATTCAGGCACACCAGTATTAACATCACCACCAGACAGCAATAAAACTGAGCCACCATCGGCCTCAACTTCGGCACGAATGTAGTTAATTAATGTTGCCCTAGCCGGCATGCCATATTCACCGTATTTGTTTTGCCAAAAATGGCCATGATTGTCATTGGTATGTAATATGGTGAGTTTGTATTCTTGGTCCGCAACCCAATCATGTTGGATAGAAGTTTCAGCTTGTAAGCTAGTGCTACCAGCAAGCATGATCAACGCTAAACTTGAGTATTTAATCTGTTTCTTATCCATCAATTTAATCCTTTAAACTCGGTAAACTATTTGCTCAATAGGTGTTTTATTAAATGGGTTATTACCGCTCCATGAACCCAATCGCTACTTAAACCATCTAACAAATATTGATCAAAATCAATACAACTTATGGTTAATTGATATCCAAAAATAGTCCAATTTTGGTGCTTTAATGCCCCAAATTGGTGAAAGAGAAGGGTAATAAAAAGGCTGGAAGTTTAAAAAATGTGCGATATGAATAGCTAAAAGGGAAATCATTGCTGACCAAAAGGTCAAGTAACGCTCTTTATTGGTGCTAAGCAATCTTGACCATTTATTCAAATTAATTAATAAATGACATTTTATTGACTTAAAATAACTATTTTTGAGCACGTATAACACTCTGTAGGGTATTTCAAGTTTTTGTTAGGAGAGTTTATGCGTTGATAATTTTGGATGTTAAGCACCCAATAACGGAATAATTTATTCTCTTAATTACGGCTCAGAGTATAATCAAAAATCGAATAATAAATCATACAATATAAGCGTAAAAAAGAGGTTATTAACGCTATACCCCCCCCTTTTTTCGCTTTGATTCGTATTTAAACACTGAAGTATTCAGTCTCTTTTTTTAGGCTTTTAGATAAGGTTTCCAATAACTCTGCTTGATTGAAGTTATTTTGTAAAGTTTCACTTGTCTCTTTCGACATAACAGATATCGCTTCAACTCCTTTAGAGACCTCATATATAGTAGCAACCTGTTGGTTAGTTGCACTGACCACTTCAAGCACTTTAACTAAGGAATCATCTGCTTGGCGCTGAATATCATTTAGTAACTCATTGGCTTGATGAGTTAACGTTAATCCTTTTTCAACTTGTGGTACGGTTGTTTCCATTGCAGCTACAGATGCTTCTGTATCTCCCTGAACTTGGTTAATCATAGCTTCAATTTCACCAGTCGCATCGCCTGTTCTTATCGCTAATTGACGTACCTCATCAGCAACAACGGCAAACCCTCTGCCAGATTCACCAGCACGAGCAGCTTCTATTGCTGCATTTAATGCTAATAAATTTGTTTGATCAGAGATACTTCGAATTACATTAATAATTTCACCAATCTCTCGTGTTCTATCTTGTAATACACTGATTTGTTTAACTGTAGAATTAACCGTGGTGGATATGTTTTCAATTTCAGTCGCGACATTCTGAACTGCTGATTTACCGTGTTGTGTTAACTCTGCAGTAACCTTTGAGTTGTCCTCAGTTTGTCTCACTGTATCAACAACATTATCTATGCTCTGACTCATCGACTCTAGGCTTAGTTGTGCACTATGAGTCTGTTCGACTTGTTTATCAGCGGCCGTTAATGCTTGTAAAGAACCGGCTGCAACTGAAGTAGCTCGCTCCGATAATTCAGAAGAAGAAGCCATAATATTATTCACTGTTGATTTTAGTTGCTGCTGCATGACTCCGATAGAAGCCATCATACTGTTAGGACAACATGACTTTACCTCACCAGCTAAATTGCCCTGAGAAATCTTAGAGACTACTTTTGCCGCTTCTTGTGGATCTCCACCAACAGACATCTTGACTTGGTAACTAATACGGTATGCAATGAATCCCCCTAAGATAATCGCAATACTTGTTAGACTAAGCATCCATCCTTGAAATGTACTAGCAACAAGCCTTACTTCCTTTGTTGCATTTTGATTCGCCAATTCTTGATAATCAATAAACTGATTAATGGTAGATAGCCAAGATACAAAAGCAGGCTTTGCCTGATTAAGTAGTATATTATTAGCTTCAGTCATACCACCAGCTCGCTTAGCTTCAATGATTAGAGACACCAATGGCATTGCTTGAGATTCAACTTTTTTAATTTTTTCGTAAATGTTTTTCTCTTTGTTAGTCGCTTTATCAGACGAGATAATCTTATCCATCTCTACCGCTGAGCGCTGATAACTTTTACCTAGTCGTTGTAAATCATCAATAGCTGTATTTAGCTCCACTTCTGTCCTAGCTAACGTAATATCACGAAGCGCAATAGCGCGATCATGGACACTACCTCGGAAATCGATAGCATGACGTTGTTTAACAGAGTTTACATCGGTTATCTGTGTGATCGTTGAATCAATAAAGTTAACTCGGTGAATACTAATAAAGTTCAAAACAAGCATCATTAAAATAACAACACCAAAGCCAATGACTAACCGTAAATTAATGGTCATATAGTTTCTCAAAATAAGGGGGTAAATAGGATTATTCAATTAATGAGCCTAGTGTGTAACTCTCAATTAATCCACTTAAAGATAAAAAAATTACTTATATTGAGATAAAATATAAAAAAGAGAAAAAGTAAAAAAGTTCTATTAGATTTAATAGGTTAGATTAGTTAGTTTATTGAAAATCAAGGTGTCATAGGAAGGTAGTTTTATTTAAAAACGGTTGAATAGTCGCCTCTTTATTGAGATCTATCTAGGAAAAACAAAAAGAGCGTACAGGAAGCCCGCTCTTCATTATAAATATTGCCAACGTTACTTATTTTTCAGTAGGCAAAAAGTCTTTAATAATTTCATATAAACGTGGACGTTTAACTGCAATATCTTCAGCCGATAAGCCTTCTAAAGAATGAGGGTACTTTAACCAAGCATCGGTTTCGTGTAGATAATAATCAGGTACTCTATTGGTTTGATTACGTGAAGGCTTAAAATAAGGTACTGCAACGCGCACATCTTCTGGCATATTTAATCGTGTTTTACGTTGTAACTCTTGGATAATAGCCTCAATTGAACGCCCCGTATCATAAACATCATCGACTAATAATAAGCGATCATGATGTTCAAGGTTTTTAACCAGATAATTTAAACCATGCACTTTAACCTCTTTTTGCTGCTGGTCAATCGCCGCAGCATAAGAAGAAGTACGAATAGCAATATGGTCAGAATCAATACCGTGTACTGCTAAAAATTCTTGGACAGCAATCCCAATAGGTGCTCCACCACGCCATATGGCAACAATAAAGGTAGGTTTAAAACCACTATCCAATATTTGCCGAGCTAATGCATAAGAGTCTTCTAATAAATTCTGTGCGGTTAAATATTGTTTTTCTGCCATATGACTTCCAAATCTAGTTAAAGATAATGCCACTAATGATTGAATATAAAGTGACTTTATGTTCTAATTTTTTGATTAAATTCCTTTAAACATATCATAATATATG
The DNA here is from genome assembly GCF_030397575.1 of Psychromonas sp. 14N.309.X.WAT.B.A12. Classification (GTDB taxonomy): domain Bacteria; phylum Pseudomonadota; class Gammaproteobacteria; order Enterobacterales; family Psychromonadaceae; genus Psychromonas. Next base: position 58,072 of record NZ_JAPNXS010000006.1, read on the forward strand.
GGTGATTTCTTGGCTAAATACGACGAAAAAATATTTTTAGATGAAGACACCTTAATCGAGGAATCCTTCCAATTAGCAACACAAATTATTGCCAGTGACTTTAAACCAACGTTCATTGTGGGCTTATGGAGAGGCGGTAGTTCTGTGGGTATTTATGTACAAGAGTGTTTACAAACATTAGGTGTACATACTGATCATATATCAATCCGCACCTCTTACGGTGGTTTCGATAGTTATCACCAGCAAGCAAAAGGAGATCACCCGATTCATGTTCATGGTCTTACCTACTTGGTTAAAAAGCTTAATGCTGAAGATAAACTACTGATAGTTGATGATATGTATCGCTCAGGAAAAAATGCAGATGCGGTTATCAATGAATTAAAAGCAAGGCTCAAGCGCAATATGCCTGAGGATGTACGTATTGCCACCGTATGGAAGAAAAAAACATTAGCTGAAGATGCCACTGGGCCTGATTATTTTATACACGCTACAGATGATTGGGTAGTGTTTCCCTATGAGCTTCAGGGGTTATCATTAGACGAGATAAAACAACATAAATCTTTTGCTTATACTTCTATCGTGCCAGAACTTTTCACTGAAAAATCGATTGGTCAAGTAAATAATACTAACGCCTGAGTCGATAAGCTAGTTAATGTGGTTAGTACCTTTAACCACTTAGTTATTTTTCTCGTTTTATTCCTTATGCTTAAATTTATACATGGCTTTATCTGCATCAGATAATAGAGCTTGTATATCTCGATGTTTTTCTACCTCATACTCAGTAATACCAAATGAAAAACAAACATCTAAGTCTACATTATTATTATCAAGTTCAACCTTTAAAGACATTGCTAAAGTTGACATTAACTGCTCAGCATTATCCGCATCAGTATTACTAAATAGCACCACAAATTCATCGCCTCCTAAACGTCCAATCACATCTGAAGAACGAAATGTATCCCCGAGTAACTTTGCAAAAATATTTATTACTTGATCACCAACTGCGTGTCCAAAATTGTCATTAATGGCTTTAAAACGATCTAAATCAAGATAAGCTAAAGACGCTGGGAGTTCGTTTCTATTGCATAGGTTTAGAGAGTTTTGTGCTAAAGAAAGAAAACCACGGCGATTCAATAATCCAGTTAAGTCATCATGAGTCGCCATTTGCATAGCAGATAACTCTAACTCAACTGTTTTCGCTAAATCTTTTAAAATATCACAATCTTCTTTGCTGAATTCACGTGCTTGATGATCGGCAATACACATTGTTCCTAATCTGAACCCATTGATCGCTAAAGGACAACCAGCATAAAACTCTACTTTAGGTTCATCAACGACTAACGGGCTATCATAAAAACGCAAATCTTCACTTGCAGCTGGAATAACGAATACATCATCACCTAAAATCGCATGACCACAAAAAGAAGTTTCGCGCGGACTTTCATTAACGTCAAGTCCAATACATGACTTAAACCATTGACGGTTTTCATCTATTAGGCTCACTAAAGCAATCGGTACATCAAACAAACGTTTAGCAAGTCGAGTAATGCGATCAAAACGCTCTTCTGCCAATGTGTCTAATACTTCCAAAGACCTAAGCATGGCCAAACGTTGTTTTTCATTACTCGGAATATCTGGTTTATTCATAAATAATCCTAAATAAAAAATCAAGCCCTTAGACTATAGCAACTTAAACACTGAAATTAATACTTAAGTGTTAATTTTGATATATTGAAACAATAACATCCAGTATTGATTTTATCCATAATACTTAAAAATAACTTAGTTTAAGATAGAGATTTCAAGCTTATTAAAGTAACTCGGCAAAGTAAACTATTTGAAACTTACCGAGCATTCAATTAAGTTATTTTTCTCTAAACAACAATTAGTTGTAATCAATTTCTCACCTTATACAATGCCTGAATAATGTATATTAATACCAGTGAAAGATTACCTGTGTTGTTGATTACCTGTCCGAGATAACTAAAAGATATCTCACCTGATTCGCTAGTTATCTAGCAAACAATATATTACAAATAAATCTAATGTTTCTTAAGGAACCTATTAATGAAAGAGATCTACTTCCCTTTTTTAGAGCACACTGGCGCTAAACTTAAAGATTTTACGCATGGCCAAGCAAACGTTGAATTATATGTTGAGCCTTATCACCTTCAGCATAAAGGGTTTGTTCATGGGGGAGTTATTTCTACATTAATGGACAATACGGGATGGTATGCAGCTGTTTCCAACTTAGATGCAGGCTTTACCGCAGTTACCATGGAAATTAAAATTAACTACTTAAAGCCTGCATTAGGAAAGTATTTATTAGCATCGGCAAGTGTTAAGCGACAAGGCAGAACAACCACATTTGTGACCATTGAATTATTCGATGAAAAAGAAGTGTTAGTTGCCTATGCCACTGGAACTTATGCTGTTATCGCAGACACTTAGTAATACTGTTCGTTAGAGATTGAAATATCTGTGACAATGAACTATCAAATATGCTCATTGTCATTGCTATGTCATTTATTTAAAACGAATCATTACGTCCATTTTTGTTGACATAGAAGCACTTAAAATTTGTTTGTGTTGAGGTGCTAGTACGATAATACCGTTATGTTTAGCTATCTGCTTAAATAGATTGTTTAAATCAAAGCCGTTATCACGCTCATGCGATGCTTTCACAGCAGTTTTTTTATCGAATAAACGATCTGCCTTTTCAAAAATTAATATATCTCGCGTATCACGTGCTTGAGAAAATAGCGCAGCAACCTCTTCTTCAGATGCTTTTTGTTCAATGACATTATTACTTTGTATGCCACTATTCGTTTCAGAGGTTAGTGCTTTGTTAAAATCAGAAAGTTGAGATTCATCTCCACCATTAAAGGTAATTAAAAAACGCGTTTTATGCAGTGCAATTTGCGGCAAATTACTTAAAAAACGGAAGTAGCTTTTACTTTGGTAATCAACAATTAACATGTTATTCCTATTAAAGATTTATAAGGTTACTTCAATCATATGCTTTGAAATAACTTGTATTCAACAGAATCATCACGATCACTTGCTGAGTATTATGGATAAAAATAGGCAAGATCTTACCTGAAGCGAAGCTAATAAGACATGTAAAATTTAATCTCAACAAGTATCTATTTTATTACCTAAAAATAAATCAATAAAAAGTATGAAGATCATACGATTAACTATGCCTATCTGCTATTATCCTGGTTCTTTTTTATTACCTGAGCTTACTATGTCATTGCCCATGCCCACACGTTCTCGTTTTGCCACTTCTATTTTAGTTTTAGGTATATTGCTAATAGCTGCTAACTTACGTGGTCCAGTCACCAGTATTGGCCCAGTATTAGATCAAATCATTATATATTTTGGACTTAACTCTTCACAGGCTGGAATGTTAACAACCTTACCACTAGTAGCCTTTGCCCTTGCCTCTCCGGTTGCCGCTAATTTAGCCAAGAAGCAAGGCTTAGAAATATCACTATTTATTGCCTTAATATTGATTGGTATAGGCTTAAGCTCTCGCCTTATTGACTCTGTATTTATCCTTTATATTGGTACTGCGATTATTGGTGTCGGTATTGCGATTGGTAATGTGTTGTTGCCGAGTTTAATTAAACGTGACTTCCCACATAAAGTTGCATTGATGACCTCTGCCTATGTACTGGCCATGGGTATATTTGCAGGGAGTTATTCAGCGTTAATTATTCCATTAGCTACTTTTAAAAATATCGGTTGGGCTGTTGCCTTATCTTGTTATGGCGTCATGACTTTAGCAAGTATAATTGTCTGGTTGCCACAATTAAAACTACATACAAAACCGACCAAAGATATTTTAGCGTCCGCGCCAAATAGTAAAATATGGCATCATGCCTTAGCTTGGCAAATCACTTTATGCTTAGGCCTAAATTCATTTTTTACTTACATCATTATCGCCTGGTTGCCAAACATCCTAATGGATGGCGGCTATTCAGCACAACAAGCAGGTGTTTTACATGGGACCTTCCAATTAGCAACGGCAACGCCCGGACTTGTTTTGATCCCCTTACTAGCAAAGCTAAAAGATCAACGTATTTTAGCTATCTCTTTAGCGCTGATTGGTTTTATCTGCTTCTTAGGTTTATTGTATTTACCAAGTGCGGCATTAATTTGGTCTATTTTTATAGGCTTTTCTTCTGGAGCTATATTTATTCTTGGATTGTCCTATATTAGTTATCGCACAAATCACTCGCAGCAGGCAGCATCTCTATCTGGCATGGCACAATGTGTAGGTTATAGCTTAGCTGCGATAGGGCCAATGTTCACAGGTATGCTACACGCTTATTTTGAAAACTGGACAACAACTATTTGGTTATGCGCTATTACGTGCCTTTTATCGGGTGTGTTTGGCTATCTAGGGGGACGTGATATTAAACTGGATAAAGATGTCTAATGACGTGACAGGTAATGGCTACCTGTCGCTTACTTAAAATCAATTCAAGGGTTATAACAATTATATTAACCCTTTCTTTTTAAGCCATTCTAATACCTGAATCGCCCCTTCTGAACAAAGTGCTTTATCCTGATAAGTTAACCATTTAATTTCGGCTATTTCTGCACTAGCCTTTAATTCCCCTGCGAACTTCGCAAAGTAACAAGTAAGTTTAACGGTAGCAGGCTCTCGTTGACCATCTGCCACTGCACTAAATGTACCTGCGTAATCAATGCTATTGCTAATCAGGTTAACCGATAACTCTTCGTTTACCTCACGGCTTAAAGCTTGCTGATCAGACTCCCCTGATTCACGCTTTCCACCGGGTAAATAAAACAAAGATTTGTTATGTGATCGAGCAACTAATAACTTACCGTCATGTACCAATAACCAAGCTAATTTATCTATTTCTTTTGACACATTTTTCCTTAACTAACATAAATAAGATTTATCACTTTCTGCCTAATAATGCTGAAATAGCCAACATGCTGCCTAAACTAATAAATACACTGCCTAAAATACGATTTATCCAACGCATTGGACGAGGGTTAGTAAACAACGGTGCCATTTTTGCACCTAAACCGGTATAAATAGACATAAACAAGTATTCGAGACAAAACCAAGTACTGGCTAAAATAATGTACTGCGGCAATTGAGGTGCTTCTGAGCTCATGAAACTAGGGAACAAAGCAATAAAAAATAACAGATCTTTAGGGTTACTGATCCCAACCATAAAACTTTTTTTAAATAACTTATGGGCGGCGTAAGTTGCTAAAACAGGTGTATTCATCTGGGTCTCAGGTAGTTTAATCGCACCTTCCCGCCACGCACTCCAACCTAAATAAACAAGGTAGATTGCACCAAGTAATTTAATCACTAAAAATAAGGTCTCAGAAGCGGCCAACACCGCACCTAACCCTATAGCAGAGATAGTCATCAAAATTAACGCTGATAATGCGCCACCTAAAATGGTTGGAATCGCTTTTTTATAACCAAATTTAACACCGTCTGAAATACACAAAATAGCAGAGGGACCGGGACTAAATAGCAATAAACTGATTACACTGATATAAACTAACCAAACATTTAATTCCATTTTATTAACTCTTATTAACGACTAAGTCCCTTAATTACCTAACAGTTTCAGGTAAACATTAATACTGTTTACCTGAAAGCTAATGGTTTATTGGTAAGTCCCGCGGATAGGATAATCATTTTCCGGTGATTTAATAAACTCTAAGCCTGCCGCTAATGTGCCTATTTCAGGACGCGCCAATGGGCCATTAGAAATATCAATGACTTGTACCTGCCCTTTTTCATTAATAACGAACATGCCAGGTTCTGCAAATTGATGGTCGGTCTCTTTCTCTGAACGAGGGTTAGAAATATATAAACCTAACGACTGCATCTGCTCTATAGTTAAACCGTAATAAACAGGAAAAGAGACTTCTAAGGCTGACAAGTGCTCTGTTAGTTGTGCTTTGCTGTCTGCAGATACGGCAACAATTTCAACGCCATTCGCTTCTATTTTTTCTTTATAAGTTTCTAATAAATTAAGATATTTTGTACATAATGGACAATGTTTTCCGCGATAAACAACAACCATTTTCCAATCGGCATTAGCTGATATTTTACCTAATTCAATGGTATTTTCGTCTAGGTCAGTAACCATTAGTTTAGGAAACAATGAACCCGCTGTTAATGATGAATGCATCTTATATGACTCCTTAAAATAGTGAAGATAAGTGAATATATTTAGTTTAACGACTATCAGTAATATTCAATTTGCTTACATATTACCGATCATTAATGATACCCATTTACTTTGAGTTAATCATTGAGAGTGATGGATGTAATAGACCTAAGAACGTGTCAAGGATTGAAGATCAAACTAAAAGTAACTGGTACTGCATCACTGATTGAAGGTAGCCCAGCTAATGCTCTCAGCTTTTCAACCCCCTCAGTCATACCATAGTTACTTGCATTAAGTACTACCGGCATTAATGATGTGACTAATAGTTTGTTATTATTAAGTTTGGTCACTTGCACTTCATTAATGACTTTATGCGCAATACCATGGAAAGACAAGGTAAGTTGCACCGACTCTTTATAGGTATCGCCAACTTCCAATCGACCCAGTTTATTAACATTAATAAAACCACTAGCTGTCGCTTTTAAAAAGCTGTCTGTTTCAAACAACTCTTTTTTAATTCTATCGTTTCGAATACCAATATTGGTTTCAACACTATCTAAATCAATACTTAAAGTCACTTGGCCGGTATCGCTAATCGACCCCATTAAATGTTCAAAGCGATGAACTTCACCTATTTTCAAACTTTTTACTGTTACAAAATTAAGTTGAGAGTCTTCATTGGATAAGTCCCATTGAGCCCAAACATTTGGTGATAAAAAAGTAAGAAATAATGCAAGTCCTGATAGCACTTTCATGAAAATCTCCATTAATTTTAGTTAAATTAAAAAACCTACAAATACCATCGTCTTAACATCATGTTAAGTACAATCATTCCATATTTACGGTGGATAGTTGACTACAGTGCTTATAGTAAAGCCTAACAACAATATCAAAGATGAACATTTAATCAATCAGTTAACAGAGATTTAATAATACCGATTAGTTAATGCACATAATCGGTATGAGGATCAGGCAGATATTTCATCAGCCCAAAGAGTAGATTCAACAGAAGAGTTAATAACTTGTGATTCAGTAATACCCAATACTTTCGTTAATTGATCAATTGTCTTCCAATCAGATATTTCAACAGCTTCGGCTAGTTTAATGAGCTTATTCAAGATCCCCTCACCTCCTAACAACGCATCTTTTATCTCTTGATTGATATTAAGCGGGGTTAAAATAGCTTCCATATCAGCATCCAACAACGCATCAATGATTGATAACATCCCACATAAATAGCCTAACTCTTTTTTATGCTCTAACCCCATTGAAGACAATAACATTTCAAAGAATTTTGCACGTTGCAGTGACATATTACTTAATATAGAAGGCTTATCAGAATTTAATGTTTTGATAACGGCAAAGGTGATAAATTTACGAACTCTATCTTCTCCGAGATAAACTAATGCTTGTTGCAGCGATTTTATAGGAGACCTTAACATTGAATATTCATTAACAAAGTTTAACAGTTTAAAAGACAAGCCAGGATTACTTGCAATGATATTTTCTATTAAAACAAGGTCTAATTCTTCCTGTGAAATAGCAACTGACAACTGAATTTTTGAACTCACCGTAGAATCTAAAATTTTACTTTGAATAATCTCAGGCTTACTAAAAAAGTACCCTTGAAATAGCTCAAAACCGGCACCTTTAGCTTGATTAAACTCATCATAAGTTTCTACTTTTTCAGCTAAGAACTTGATATCGTAAATTGCCAGCTTCTTTAAATATTCCGCTGCTTTATTTAACGGGTAGGTAGTAATATCGAACTTGATAATATCGATATAAGGATAAAAACGACGCCATTCTTTACTAGGTACAAAGTCATCTAGTGCAACGGTATAACCTTTCTGTTTAAGCTCAACAACTATATTAAACAACTCCTCACTAGGTGGGCAGTTTTCTAATATTTCAATAACGTAGTTTTTGTGTGGAAAATCAAATGGCAGGCGTTCTAAAAGACTATCGTAACCAAAATTTACAAACCCAGTTTTCTCATCAAGAATACGTTTTTGATGAACGAGTATTTGATTAACCAGTATACTTTTAGTTGCGTAATCTGCACTGACATCAGGAAACGAATTCTCTTCCCCATCTCGGTACAATAACTCAAAAGCAACGGTTTTTTTATCTATATCGACAATCGGTTGTCGCGCTACATAAGAAGACATATCCCACCCATAATAAAATGATCATTTCCTTGGCTAACTAATCATGAGTTTAGCAACCTTTTCCTTGTTGCTAAGTATGCTAGTAATAAATATGCTAACAATTGATATTTAACAAGAATGATAGATTTTTTAAGAAACTATATCACTAAAAATACAAATAGGAGATCATTAAGCGTAAAAAATATAGCATAACACGGATAAATGTTAGCCTTTACAGATAGCCGTAAAAACACAAAGAATAAAGCTTTAAAATCCTATTTTTAGGTATTAAAAGTGTCATTTACAAATTTCCAGGTTATTACTTTTTTAACCCTAAAAGATGCATAGTATGTGAGTAAATAGTGAAATAACTGGTAAAGTGATTTGACTCGTTGAATAATAGCTCATCTACTATATTACGCCTGTTACATAGGCTATAACAGATTCACCAAATAGAAAGGTCTCCCATGAACCCAATTTTAGCTATTCTTAAAAAACACAATGTTAGCGACCAAAAGATCGCCTCGTTATTTGAAGCACTTACTGACAACCCGATGATGGCACTCGGTTTAGTGCAACAACTAGGTATTCCACCAGAGCAATTAAAGCAATTAATGGCAACAATCATGGCAAATCCAGAGCTGATTAAAGAAGCAACAGATGAGCTAGGGTTAGATTTTGCTAAGGTTGAAGCAGCCAAAGAAAAGTTAAATTCATAATTATCAATACAAGCATTGAGTCATTCTGTTATTGACTCAATGCTTGATAAATAAACTGAGAACAACTGTGCTTATAACCCTTGATTGGCTAATAGCCAGGTTTTATAACCGCCACTCATATTTCTCACTTTATACCCTAAATTAGTTAGCAAACATGATGCAACATGACCACGTAACCCTACTTGGCAATAAACCAATAACTCTTTATCTTTTGATAATTTAGCTAACGATTGTCGAAGTTGATCAAGAGGAATATTAATAGCACCAGGTATCATACCAGAGTTAGCAACTTCACCTTCACCACGCACATCTACTAACAAATATTGTTCAGAACCCTTGCTTAAAAAATCACTATGAAAAACAATTTCTTCACCTTTAATCACATTCGAAGCAACTAACCCAGCTTGATTGACGACATCACGTGCGGAACCAAATGGAGGCGCATAACATAACTCAAGATCTTGTAAATCAAATACCGTCATACCAGCACGTTGTGCAACAGAGATAACATCAATTCGTTTATCAACTCCCTCTTTGCCGACAGCTTGCGCACCTAATATTTCTCCTTTTTCTGGTGAAAATAATAACTTTAAGCTAACAGGGTGAGCACCAGGATAGTACCCAGCATGATTCGCGGTATGCACATATATTTTTTGATAAGGGATATGTTTACGTAATAACGTCTTTTCATTCAAACCTGTACTCGCCACAACTAGATCAAAGACTTTACAAATAGCCGTTGCTTGTGTTTTTGAGTAATGCTCCTTTGCACCAAATATGTTATTCGCCGCTAATCGCCCTTGTCGGTTTGCAGGGCCTGCTAATGGCGCGAGCACTGCATCACCAGTGACATAATCAGGCGTTTCTATCGCATCACCAACGGCATATATTGATGGATCACTGGTACACATAAATTCATTCACTTGAATTCCACCTAACGCACCAATAGTAAGTCCTGCATCAACGGCTAATGATGTTTCAGGTTTAACACCTACAGCCATAATTAACAAATTTGTGGTTAATTGTGTCTGATCATTTAATACTAGAGTTAACGAAGTATCACTAGTGTTACAGGGTTTAACTTGTTGTAAGGCTTTTCCTAGTAGTAAAGTAACATCCTGTGCGATTAATTCATTATGTAACATATTCGCCATTTCAATATCTACTGTGCTCATCACCTGTGGCGCAAACTCTACTAAAGTCACCTTTATGCCCCGATGACGCAGTGCTTCTACTACCTCCAATCCAATGAAACCACCACCACATACTGTTGCATGTTGTGGTTTATGAGCCTCTATAGAAGTCATTATCACATCCATATCTGGCAAAGTACGTAAGCGATGGGTTAAGTGATTATCGACTCCATCAATATTAGGCACAAAAGGACTCGCTCCAGGGCTTAAAATAAGCGCATCATAGGACTCTACATATTCAATATCAGTAACAAGGTTCTTAACTGTGATTGTTTTAGTCCGTTTGTCTATAGACAACACTTCATGTTGCACACGAATATCAACATTAAAACGACTTTTAAAACTTTCCGGTGTTTGCAAAATTAATGCATCACGCGAGGTTATTTCGCCGCCAATATAATATGGCAAACCACAGTTCGCAAATGAGATATAAGCGCCACGCTCCAACATAATAATCTCAGCCTGTTCGTCTAGTCGACGAGCTCGCGCGGCAGCAGAAGCGCCACCAGCAACACCACCAACAATTAATATTTTTTTAGACATAAAACCTCCCAATACAAATGCTAAATACAAAATGGCATATTTAAACGTAACAATTGATCAAATAACCAATAATGAACGATTCATACGAGAGCATAACAAACAAAATTAGATAAAACTAATATAGAAAAATCTAATTTAGATTTAATTAATGTAGATCAATCTAATTTATATTGCTAAGATAATAAACAGTGTCGTAATAATGATATTAGCGACCAACTCATTTTTAGATTTTTTACAGAGAGTGAGTAACCTGTAAGAGTTTATTTTTATTTACTAAAGCACTAAAAAAACCGCCTTTACCAATAAAAATGGCCACTAATGAGTATAATGTGCTCCCAGTTATCCCAAGGAGTTTATATGCACAACAAATTAGCACTGATTCATGAAAATGCCGGAGAAGCGAGTGAGCTACTTAAAGTAATGGCTCATAAAGATCGTATGGTGGTTTTATGTTTATTGTCTGCAGGTGAGATGGGCGTAGCAGAGTTACGCGAACATACAAAATTAAGCCAATCAGCTTTTTCACAACACTTAACTGTATTGAGAAAAAATAAGCTGGTAAGCATTCGAAAAGAAGCACAAGCCGTTTTTTATTCTTTAGCAGATGAAAGAGTTAATATTTTACTTAAGGCAATGCAACAAGCCTTCTGTCCAACATTAGTCTCCGAAGAATAACCAATTAACGTAGAATATAAGCAAGAAGAAAGGCCTATTATGGAAAATTTTACACCCTGGTCATCCCTAGCAGGTGGAGCTTTACTAGGATGCTCAGCAGTTATTTTATTGCTATTTTCTGGTAAAGTGGCAGGTATAAGTGGCATTTTTAGTGGTCTCTTGCAACCTCATAAAAAAGACTTTTTATGGCGTCTGCTTTTTATTGGCGGTATGGTGATCAGTTTCTTTATTTTATCACCTACACTACCTTCTTCTTCGTTAATCACTCCCTCTATAGTCTTGTATACCATCGCTGGTTTATTAGTGGGTATAGGGACAAAACTTGGAAATGGTTGTACAAGTGGACACGGCATTATAGGTATTGCACGCCTATCAAAACGTTCTATCTTCGCTACCTGTATATTTATTAGTAGTGCCATTATTGTTGTATTATTCAGATAATAGAGAGAGTCACTAATGTTAAAATTACTGTCTGCATCAATTTCAGGCCTACTATTTGGTACCGGAATGATAGTTTCCAACATGATTGATCCAGCTAAAGTGATTGGTTTTTTAAATATAACAGGGCAATGGGATCCAAGTTTAGCGTTTGTTATCTTAGGTGCATTAGTCGTCTTTGCACCTTGCTATCACTTAATGATTAAAAAACGAACTCATGCACTGAATGGCGATAAAATGAATTGGTCAACAAATACCGCTGTCGATAGAAAACTAGTATTAGGTGCGACTTTATTTGGCATGGGATGGGGATTAGTGGGCTTATGTCCGGGTCCAGCATTAACCAGCATAGGAAGCGGGTCTTTATACTTATTATGTTTTATAATAAGCATGTCGATAGGTATGCTATTGGTAGAGAAAGTATTTAAAAAATTAACAATAAATGTTAAAAATCAAATCATGGGTCGATAACAACACAATTGACCGAATACAATATCCTTGGGCAATTAAAGTAATCACTCATAATCACATAAAATAAATAATGAGAAACCAATTAGATACTGTCGTTAGATGACTGAAAGTAGAGTCTATACCGCTTCAAACATTGCAATTTAATTCGTCTTGTTAGCTTCATTAATTCTTTCTCGCTCTTCAATTATTTTATCGCTGACAGAGAAAAATGCATCAACTACTTTCGGATCAAAATGTGTTCCTTTGCCTTCTTCAACCATTGCTAATGCTTTTTGATCAGAAAAAGCAGCTCGGTAACATCTATCCATTGTCAAAGCATCAAAAAAGTCAGCTAAAGCGACAATGCGCCCACTTAAAGGAATCTCTTCTCCTTTAAGTTGCGAAGGATAACCAGAACCATCGTATTTCTCATGGTGCGCAAGAGCAACTTCTTCTGCCATTTTTAAAACAGGGACATCGGATCCACTGAGTATATTTGCACCATATTCTGGATGCTTACGCATAACAACCCATTCTTCAGGCGTTAACACCCCTGATTTTTTAAGAATGCTATCAGGCACGCCGATCTTGCCGATATCATGCATTGGGCTGGCTTGTTCAAGCAAATTACAATACTCATTATTTTGACCATAAGCATCAGCAATCATGGCTGAAAACCGACTCATCCTTACAATATGAACGCCTGTATCATCGTCTTTAAACTCGGCGGCAGTAGCTAATCGCCTAATAGTATCTAAGTGTGAAGACTCTAGAGCACGATAAGACTTCTCTTTTTGCTCTAACAAAATCATAAAGTCTTGATTGAACCTTTCTAATTGTTTATAGGCGGCGTTTTTCTCGTTTTCACTTTCTTCGGCTAAATTACGATCACTTAATAGCTTTTGAAAATCCTCCGCATATCGAAATAACTGTGATTGTAATGCCGCATTTTCAGCTTTTAACGTATTCAATGCATGATGATATGGCTCAAGTGAAGATAAAGTAAAATCAAGTTTATTGACTAATGAATTAACACTAGTATCAATGCTATATTTAACAGACATAAGTCCTCCTATAATCAAATTAACACCATTATTGCAATGCTAATTTAACCGTATCAATCAGTTGTAATGGGCTAAATGGTTTAATTAAATAATCATCAGCACCGACACGATTGCCCTCTTGTAGATCAGAACTTTGACCTTTTGCGGTTAACAAGATCACGTAAGGTACCTTTTCATATGAACCACTTTTTAGTTTTTCACAGACTTGATAACCATCAATCTCACCAGGCATCATGACATCTAAAATAACTAAATCAGGTTGAATAACTGCTGCTAGCTCCAATGCCCGTTCACCGTAACCGGCTTCATGAAGTTCATAGCCACCAAACTCTAATGTCATACGTACCAACTTTCGCAACTCACCTTGATCATCGACAATAAGCACCCTTTTTTTATTCATTAGTTACTCCTTATTAAATTTATGGACTGTCAGTGGTAACCAGAAGGTTGCTGTCATACCCTGCCCACTTTCACTGCTATATTCGGTTTTTCCACCATGGATAGAGACAATTTCATTAACTAAAGAAACCCCTAAACCACTACCTGGCGTTGCACCAGAATCATCGGCACGATAAAAACGTTCACCCAAACGCGATAACTGTTGCGGCGTCATACCAATGCCTCTATCAATAATGCTTATGCCAAAGAACGTCTTACCTTGCTCTTCCTTTAAATGAGTTACTAAGGTGATATCTTTAGATGAATACTTAAACGCATTACTCAATAGGTTTCTTAAAACTTGGCGTATTTTATCAATATCAAAAGCGAGCGCAGTTGGCCATGCTACAGCAGGATTAATAATGGCTTTTCGCCCTTTAAAGGCGCCTTCAACTTCCACGCAAGATTCTTTAATAACAGCTTCAATATCTTGTATAGAAATATTAAAACCCTTGCCAGCCCTCGCCTCAATCCGAGATAAATCCAACAACTCATCTAATAAGTATTTCAAGTGAAGTGATTGGCGATGAATAATGCTATACATTTCATGTGCAGTACTTTTATCGTAATCTCGAGCTAGTAACAACTCCGAGAAACCACAAATACTTACTAAAGGTGTCCGTAACTCGTGAGCTGCAGTAGTCAAAAATTCACTTTTCATCTTATCGACAATGGTTAAATGGGTGATATCAACAAAGAAAAGAATATCCGAAGAATCTGGGTCAGCTATATCGATTTTCTGGCGAGAAATAGTTAACACTTTCTCAACAGGGGATTTTAAATATAAAATATTCTCAGTTAATAATTCATCCAATAATGACAAATCTTTATGGTGAGAATAATCGATAGAATTATCTATTAAATCAGTAAAACAAGCCCAATTATTTCCACCTAGAAAGCAACGTTCAGGTGCAATAGAAAACATAGAATAAAACGCAGGGTTAACATAAGAGATACTTAGGTCATTAGCTAATATCAAAAAACCATTCGGGCTCAAATTAAATACAGCTTGAAGCTCATATTGAAGACGATTAATTTCAGTTTTATCACGAATGACGCCAACAATATATTGCTGATTATTGAACTCCATCTGATTACAATGTATTTCAAGTGCAACATGCTTACCCTTTAAGGTAAGACCTTCTACATTTTGTATATGCTTTTCTTTTGAATTAATAATGCCATTCAAATTAAACTCGGGAATAAAATCAAAAATACTCTGCGTCACTATTAAGCTTTCTTCAAGTCCAAACAATCGATAAGCAGAGCGATTCATTGAATGGATATCACCTTCGATACTTACCATAAAAATACCATCGGTGACCGTATTCATTACCGTATCCATACGAGAATTATCGGATTTTAATTTTTGGGTGACTTGGCCTATTTTTTTAGACATCAGATTGAATGCATTGGAGGCATCTGTTACTTCATCACTGCCTTCAATCGGTATTTGTAACCCAGTCTCCCCCTGTGACACTTTTAATGTAGCTTCCTGCAACACTGTTAATCGCTTGGTTAACGCAACACCTAATAACAATGAAAACAGGGCAACGAATAACATTTCAACAAATGCAATCGTAGAAAGGTGATTCGTTGCTTGGTCGATGATCGATTGCTGCTCTTCGATAGATAACCCAATCTCAACCCGACCAAACTGATATCCATCGATCATGATATTGGCATAAGCGTCGTAAGTCCCATCGCTTTCACTATCAACAATCGAGTTGTCTTCTTTAAAAGGCTGGTTTAAAAAATGTTGGTTTCCAACTTCAGCTAAAACTCCATCGAGCCCTACAACTCGAATATACAATATTTTGGAAGTGTTAATAGTGGAATTTAAAATAGAGTCTAGTGTCGCAATATCTTGAGATACCACTGCATCTACAGATGCAGTCGCTAACAGAGTAGAGATATTACTCGCTTGATCTTTAATATCTAATTCAATTGTTTCGTATAGAATAGACCGGCTATTCAGTACTAATATAAACAGAAAGAATGTTTCGATAATAGCAATACCGAAAATCGTTTTCATTTTAAAAGAGAATTTAAAGTTCAGCATATAAGTCGTTTCTCTACTTACTTGAGCAAGTCAATTTCTAAAGCACGAACATCATTCCAATCACTGTCTTCACTTTTCATTAACCCAGTCTTGAACCCTAATCCGGTCAATATTTCCATGCCTTCTGGTTGACTATTTAACGATAACAATGCGCTTTGGATACGTTCAGTTTCTTCATCACTTAACTCCTCAGAAACAGCAAATGCGTGTGGTGTATAACCTTTAGAGCGCCATATAACTTTTAATTGGTCTGACTGCGCCTTAGGGAAAGTAGATAAAGTACGGTCAATCCCACCACCGGCAAGAAATAAACCTTTTACAACGCCACTGTAAACAGAATCATGAGATGAAACATATTGAGGCATAAATGAAACGCCTTCTAGGCGAAGATGTGCTTGCGGTAAAACGGTTGCAGCAAAGGCTGCGGGAGCAGGAAAAGCCACTTCAACACCTGATAACATCGATAAATCCGAAATATCACTGTCTTTACGTACCACCATAATGCCATGAATACGTTTGTCTTTTTGACGAGCAATCGCACGTAGACCGATAGATTTACTAAACACGGTATAATGATAAGGGTTTAAGTAAGTAATATCGTATTCACCCGCCGCAACTCGCTTTTCAAACTCCGGAATATTAGGGGCAGTAGCGAAACGAATTTGATACCCGGTTTTCTCAGATAAAGAGAGAGTTAATGGCAACCAAACTTTAGCTAAGCTAGAAGCTGATTGCTGAGGAACAACACCGAGCTTTAATACCTTTCCTTCTGCCAAGATATTGCTCGATAAAAACATCATGATTATTGCAATAAAAAATTTCTGCATATCAATCACCTCCAATGTGAATGAAAAATCTAGTTGCTACGCTTCTATTAATCACTTGATGACACTAGAATAAAACGTGGCAACAATTAATACAGCAAAATCACAAGCCAAGATCATTTATAAATATAATAATTACTCCTTAAGTGTAGATTAAAATCAAAGAAAGCCTACTGATTTAAGATGAAAAATGTGATGATTAATGAAAAACAGATTACTTTTCCAACAATTTGACCGTTAGCAAATTTAAATAGCTTGCACTGATTAAACACCCAAAAATTAAGGTGACTAAGGTCACATTTCCAATTACTATTTACTTTTATAAAATAATGATATTTATCACTTGTATGTATAAATCGATTTGATCGAAGACCATACTTGTGACACAAGGAAAATGATGACCTCAGGCCACGTAGCACAACCTATTAACCGAGTTACTATTATGATAGTTCTCGCGCTCGGCACTTTTATACTAGGGCTAACCGAATTCTCTATGATGCCGATGTTGCCTTTAATCAGTGATACTTTTAATGTGACTCCCACACAATCAGGACACGCAATCAGTGCCTACGCGATGGGGGTTGTGGTAGGTGCACCAGTTTTAATGCTTACCACGGCTAATATGCGAAAACGTAAAGCATTGCTTATTTTCTTAAGCTTAATGTTTATAGCCAATGGATTAAGTGCTCTTTCAACCTCTTTAAATCAACTCATCTTATTCCGATTTTTAAGTGGCTTACCACACGGAGCCTATTTTGGAGCTGCAATACTGTTTGCTGCAGATATTGCCCCCAAAGGCCTGCGTGCTACTTTTATGTCTAAAATATTTATGGGATTAACCATAGCCACTATTGTTGGTGTGCCATTAGTGACGTTAATTGGACAGAATTTAAGTTGGCGATACTGTTTAGCAGGCGCATCGGTATTATCTTTGATCGCCCTGATCTTGGTGTACTTTGTAGTACCCAATATGGACAACAATAAACCTTCTAATCTACTTAATGAGTTGAGTGTATTAAAAGACAAGTTAGTGTGGTCGATTCTAGGCATAGTGATTGTTGGATTTGGTGGCGTATTCTGTATCTATACTTATATTGCTGACACTATCTTGGATGTCACGCATAGCCCTGCCTATACTATTTCTATTGCCATGGTGATGTTTGGTATTGGTTGTACTATCGGTAATTACTTTTTAGGAAAAGCTGCCGATGGCTCAGCGATAAAAGCAACAGGATTAAGCCTAGTATTTACCATAATTTTTGCTCTGATGTATGTGGGCGCAAGTCATAACATCTGGCAATTATATGCGGTGATCTTCTTAATTGGTTGCAGTATCGGATTAGCAACGTTAATTCAAACCCTACTAATGGATGTTTCTCCGGATGGTCATGCGATGATTGGTGCTCTGGTACAATGTGCCTTTAATGTTGCCAATGCAATTGGTCCTTGGGTTGGTGGAATGGCCATTGCACAAGGTGCCCAACCAAATCAAACAGGGTATGTAGCAGCAGCCCTATTCTTAGGTGGATTTATCATGTGGGGGCTAAGTTACTTTCAACTGAGTCGCAAAAACCAATCTATGCTTACCTCATAAATTAAGATGCCTCTTGTTGTTGAAGAGGCATTTTACCCCTCTATTTAGTGCCTTTCTGTTTAGCATTTTCCTATTTAGCACTCTCCTCTTTCACATTCAATCACCCTTCAATGAGCAATTAAATTAAAATTACAAAGACAATATCGCGTATTAATCAATAGATTATCATTGCGGTAAAAGCACATTGCACTATGACTTTATAGAGCGCTATGATGCAAACTCAGCTGTCAATCAAAGAGAAATAACATGCGCATAACATTATTACTATTTTGTTTTTTAATAAGTTTACAGGCTACTGCAGCAACGGAAATCAGTGTATTTGCTAATAATGGCCTAGCGAACTGGGAAGAGGAATCCTTTGAAGGCCAATCAACCTATAACATTGTGAAATATGGGCAACGCACAGTACTTAAAGCAGAAAGTAATAACAGTGCTTCCGGGCTAGTGTTAAAGAAACGTGTTGATCTACTCAAAACACCTTACATACAGTGGGATTGGCTCACTACCTCTAAGCTTTCTGGATTAAATGAGCAAGCAAAACCGGGCGACGATTATGTCGCTAGAATCTATGTGGTGATCGATGGTGGTTTTGCAGTTTGGAGCAGCAAATGTCTAAGTTATGTTTGGTCCAGTAATCAAGCACAAGGAACAGTATGGAATAACGCCTTTATAGGCGATAGGGTAAGAATGATTGCTGTGCGCGGCGAACAAGACAATATCAACCAATGGTACCAAGAGAAACGCAACGTTTATCAAGATCTAATCGATCAATTTGGGGATAAAGGCAGTGAACAAAAGAATCAAAAAGCTTACCGTTATATTGATGTCATAGCGATCATGACGGATACCGATAATAGCGGCAGACAGGCTGAATCTTATTATGGAGATATTAGTTTTAGTGCTCAATAACTGACATTGAATCTCTTCTTAATATTTCGAATCAGCCTATTAGACAGCCACTTTACCCTTTTCTTAGGTGGCTCCACTTCTTTTTTGTCTTTTTAAAGCGCATATTAAGAAAGCCTTTATTGCATATTTAAAATCAACTGTTTATTCTCACTGTCCTTAAAAATATCTAATACCAACTATATTAAATAAGTGCTCTACATTTTACATAGAAAAAATGACTTAGTTTAAGGTGTAAGTGAAAGAATTAACCAAACTTACAACGAAAAAATAAGTTATTTTAACAAGTAAAATAGGTCAGTTAATTAGTATCAGTGACGTAAAATCGGAATCATTATGATCGCAACAATAACCAACTTATTTCCAATCTGGGCTATCACATTATCTGTGTTAGCCTTCTTTCAACCTAGCTTATTTATCGCCTTAAAGGCTTACATTGTGCCATTGTTAACACTTATTATGTTAGCAATGGGCTTAACCTTAACAGCTAAAGATTTTGCACAAGTCAGCAAAAACATCAAAGCCGTCACTGTGGGTGTAATATTACAATTTACAGTCATGCCAATCGTCGCCTTAGCAATCGCCATTCTACTCAATTTTGATGCTAACCTAACCGTTGGTTTAGTGCTTGTTGGTGCTGTTGCAGGCGGTACAAGTAGTAACGTGATGTGTTTTTTAGCCAAAGGTGACGTTGCTTTATCAATCTCGATGACAGCTATCAGCACCTTATTAGGTGTTATCTTCACACCACTATTAGTTGAATTACTAGCAGGAAAAGCAATTGATATCCCTGTCGCCGGTATGATCATCAGCTTAATTAAAATTGTGCTAATTCCGGTGGTATTAGGCGTTGTAATTAACACTTTCCTACATAAGCCGATTAGCTTTATTGCACCAACCTTGCCGCTTATCTCGATGGCTGCAATTGTGGTGATCATCGCGATAGTAGTAGCTCTAAATGTTAATAACTTGATTGCTGTAGGGCCAATGGTAGCGATAGCCGTTATATTACATAACTCATTTGGTTTACTGGCTGGTTACTTTATTACCAAAAAACTAGGCTTTGAAGAAAAGGTGTGTCGTACTATCGCCTTCGAAGTGGGTTTACAAAACTCAGGGTTAGCGGCGGCATTAGCCATGAAGTTTTTCGCACCAACAGCTGCTATTGCAGGTACAATTTTCTCTGTGTGGCATAACATTAGTGGCTCTCTATTAGCGGGTTATTGGTCACGTAGCGCTAAGCAAGGTAAAGCCTAACCTATGATTCACCTCGCCCTAGAACGATAATATTCGAGGGCGAGGTGGTCAGCTTTATCAATGAGGGACTATCTTCGAGATAATTTTACATAAACAAATAAAGATAAGAAAATCACCGCAGCACCTAATAGTTTTTGCAATTTAATCTCTTCACCTAGCATACTTATACTTAATAATAATGTCCAAATCGGCTCTAAAATCATAATCAGTGCCGCTGTTTCAATCTTTACTGAAAATTGTCCAACACTTTGGAAAAGGTAACGAATCGATGTAGCAATTAAAGTCGAGACGATAAACCAAAAAATAACGGTATTATTTAACTGATATTCAATCTCTTGGGTTAAGAATACATAAATGAAACTGACACAACCTACCGTAAGCAACTGAAGATAGATAGAGACTAAAGGTTTAACTGTATTGGTAACAACACGTTTATTAAAGATAAAATGCACAGAGAAAAGTGCCGATGAGAGTAGAAAACACCATTGACTGCTTTCTACTTGCCACCCATTTGTCAAGGTTAGTAACATCATACCAACAACCGCAATCGGTAACGCGAGCCAAAACGCCCTGTTGGGTTTTTCTCTAAAAAATATCCAAGCAGTAAATGGCGCAATTATCATCGCTAAACTCATGATAAATGCCCCTTCTGAAAGGCTATTAGTAATAGAAACTGCGTAGATCCAGACCTGTATACCCACGGTGAGCATTAACCCAACACCACACACCGAAAGCACTTGTTGTAAACTTAAACGGAAGACACTTTTATAACAAAAAGGCAGTAGAATAAAACTAGCAATTAAGAAACGAGTAGCAATAAAAAGGTCGCCAGGTATGCCTGTTATTACAAGTTTTGAGGCGATCCAACCGATGCCAGCGAGTAAGGTAGCTAAGACTAAATGGATTTCTCCACGCATAATTTTCTCTTTTATGATAATGACCAATGAAATTAATTAACATATTTGCTTTAAACAATAAGCTTGATACGTTCGTTAATAAAAATGTGATAAATAAAAACACAAAAGCAACCTAACAAAATTGCAAGGTTGCTTTTACATGGTTCACTTTATAAGAGCGCATTATGCTTTAAAACGAAATACTTATCATTATATTATTTTGATACTAAGCACTATATTCAGGGTAATCTGTTAAGCCAACTTCAGCACCACCAAATAGGGTATCTGGATTATGCTCTGCTAATGGGTACCCCTGTTTAATACGATTTGGTAAATCTGGATTAGCCACAAATGGGCGACCAAAACCAATCATATCTGCTAAACCATCTTGTATAGCTTGCTCAGCTTTATTTTCGTCATAACGTCCTGCATAAATTAATATACCTTGATATGCCTCTCTAACACCTTCCTTAAAAGCTAGTGGTGTTTCTGGTGCATCATCCCAATCGACTTCCGCAATATGGATATAAACCACTTTATGTTGGTTTAATAATGCGGCGGCTGCAACATACGTTTCTACAGGTGTTTCATCAACCGTACCATTTAACGACGTAAAAGGTGCTAAACGAACGCCGACTCGATCGGCACCAATCGCTTCAACCATAGCGGCAACGACTTCACCTAGGAAACGTAATCTGTTTTCAATACTGCCGCCATATTCATCTGTACGGTTATTCGCATTTGAATCGATAAACTGGTTAATTAAATAACCATTAGCTGCGTGCAATTCAATTCCATCAAAACCAGCTTCAAGTGCATTTAATGCTGCTTGACGATATTGTTCAATCACCTCTTGAATATCTGCTTTGGTCATTTCACGTGGCTCAACAACATCAACAAACCCCGGCTCACCAATACCATTGTCCACAAACACTTTCACATTTTCTGCTGCTAACGCAGATGATGAAATAGGCTGCACACCTTGAGTATTATCTGTATGTGTCACACGGCCCACATGCCAAAGTTGTGCAAACATGACACCGCCCTTGCTGTGTACTGCATCGGTTACTTTTTTCCATCCTGCAATTTGTGCTTTACTGTATATACCTGGTGTCCAAGCGTAGCCTTGCCCCAGTGTCGAAATTTGTGTTCCTTCGCTGACAATTAAACCAGCACCTGCGCGTTGTGCGTAATATTCAGCCATAATATCATTTGCAATGTTACCCGGCTGGGTAGAACGAGAGCGGGTCATTGGTGGCATAACAATACGATTTTTTAAGGTAAATTTACCTAATTGTATACTTTGAAATAATGCTTCTTTCATCTTATAACTCCTCTACATTAACCTAATTGGATTAACTCTATCTGGTATCCATCTGGATCAGTAATAAAGGCAATATGGGTAGTTCCACCTTTTACTGGTCCTGGTTCGCGTGTCACTTTCCCACCCAAACTCTCTATTTTTTCGCAAGCCGCATAAATATCTTCAACACCTAAAGCGATATGACCAAACGCATTGCCTAATTCATATTCATTGGTATCCCAATTAAAGGTTAACTCAATACTCGCTCCTTTATTTTTGCTACCATATCCAACAAAAACCAAAGTGTAACGGTAGGCTTCATTGATGCTTTTCTCTAACACCTTCATACCTAATACCTTGGTATAAAAATCGATAGATTGTTGAAGGTCGCTCACTCTGAGCATGGTATGCAAAAATTTCATTGAAGTCCTATTAATGATTACATCATTCGAGTGATAGTACTGTGGCTCACAGCAAGAATAAAATTATCATTTATTATGATCATAATAATTAAAAATTATGAGGTAGGAACTTTCAAAAAATCACCTTGTCGATATCAAGGTAAAAAGCGGTTTATCAATGGCATACATTAACCTTTCATTAACTCATACATATCTAGAATAAGTAGTATCAAAACCAGTGCCCTCAATAAAAAGGATCTCATCATGAGCTTAACAAAAAAGCGAATATTAACAGGACTCGTTACCTTTAGTGCATTAGCCACTTTACTAGGATGTAACAGTGAAACAGAAGTAAATGCTGGTACATCAACGACTGTAGAAACAACAACTCCAATCGCTAAAGTCAATCAAGTATCTCAAGGAATCAACCTTTCAATGTTTAAAGAAGGAGCATTTACTGAAGATCCAACCATAGTCGATTGCACAACAGCAGAAGGTACAGAAACAACCTGTTACAAATTAGTGACCTCTGGCGCACCTGCAGGTAGAGAGCCAGGTCCATTTTGTCCAAGAACCACTAGTGATGGCCCAGAAGATGGCGGGAAATGGTTTAGTAAAGAAGGTTCGGGAGAATTAGTCGATATTACCGGTGAGTTTATTTTAAAATTAAATGAATACTATGAAGATGATAAATGGGCGGTGTACGATGCAAAAACTAACAAAGTACGCTACACAGCCACTAAAGCCGCTTGTTTAGGTGCTGCTCGGCCAGACGTTGAAGAACAATACAAACAAAATTGTATTGAATGCCAACTCGCTTACCTTGACGATGACTTTAATGTAACTTACTTAATTCCAACCTCGCCTATTCCTGCAACTAAAACCGCAGGCCGAGTACATACAGTGGGAATTGCACTAGATGGAGCTGAATTATCTGGCCCAGCCCCCATTAATGCTATTTTAGGTAGTTATACCATTGCCGCATTCGATGATTGTGGCGGACATATTAATGCTCACCAAGGCTACCATTACCACTCGACAAATGGTTGTACCGATAAATCAGAAACGACCAACGATGGGCATGCACCATTAATTGGTTATGCAATGGACGGTTACCCTATATATGCGATGAAAAATGCTAAAGGGGAAGAAGAAATGCTTGATGAGTGTCGAGGAACCACGGATACAATCCGCGGTTATCATTACCATGCTGCCAGCCCAAGCGAAAATATGTTTATCGGTTGTATGCACGGTGAAACAGTTCGAACTGCTGGCGGTCCACCAGACGGTGGTCCGCAGAATGGGCAACGTCCACCAAAACCGCAGGAGTAAGCATAATGAGTAAACGAAAATTAAAACATCCATGGTTTTTATTGTCACTAACCACAATGTCATTAATCGCGTCTAATACTGCCTTTGCTCATTCAGGCCCTTTGAATAAATTTGCATTAACAGCCTGCAAAGAAAAAGAACGATCACAAATTTGCCAATATGAAGGTATGCACAATGATTTATATATTGGTACATGCCAATATATGCCAACTGAACTAATGTGTGTTAGAAATCAGCCTATTCAAAAAATTGTAAAAGAACAAACTGAGCCTCAAACAACACATAACCATGACTAACTTTTTCAAAAATTGATAATGTGTATTTCTATAATGGCAAGCAAAAGCACTATGAACAGGCGTTTATAGTGCCTTTGCTTTTTCTTTATTTAACGCGTTGAGAATCGAATAAACAGACTTTTCGAGTAATTTACCCACTACAAAACACACCTCCTTTGGAGTAGTAATCAAGCAAAAAAGTGTCAATTATATGTACAAATATGATATAGCTCACTGCAATTAGTATTAATTCAATTCAGTACTGGATGTATTTCACAGTTTTCTATACATTATCAATTTTATGTACTTCTAAAACTAAGGAAAGAAAGATGGACGCAAATGGAATGATTGATTCAGCAACAGAAATCGCGCTGATATATGGACCTAAACTAATAGCTGCAATTGTGGTTTGGATCGTCGGTTCTTGGATTATTAAGCTGCTATTAAGTGGTTTAGATAAATTAATGACTAAAAGTAAAGTTGATGCCTCGTTAAAGCCATTTTTAAATAGCTTAACAGGCATGATCTTGAAAGTGATGTTAGGTATTACAGTACTGGGCATGCTTGGTATTGAAATGACATCATTTGTTGCAATTCTAGCTGCAGCTGGTTTAGCAGTAGGTATGGCATTATCAGGTACGCTGCAAAACTTTGCAGGTGGTGTAATGATCTTACTATTCAAACCATTCAAAGTGGGTGATTTCATCGACGCACAAGGGCATGCTGGTACTGTTCGTGAAATTCAAATTTTCAACACAATCTTAAAAACAGGTGATAATAAAACAATCATTTTACCAAATGGTGGTCTTTCAACTGGTTCAATGACTAACTTCTCAACGGAAGAGAAGCGTCGTGTAGATTGGACAATTGGTATTGCATACGGTGATGATGTTGATAAAGCACGCGCAGTAATCAAACAAATGTGTGATGCTGATACACGTATTCTTAAAGATCCTGAAGTAGTTATCGTTGTATCTGCACTAGCAGATAGCTCAGTTAACTTCACTGTCCGTGCATGGGTTCAAGCACCAGATTACTGGGGTGTATTCTTCGCTATGAATGAAAATGTATACAAAACATTCGCAAATGAAGGACTTAGTATCCCATTCCCACAAATGGATGTACATGTACACAAACAAGGTTAATCTTACTTAAGCCCCTTCTAAAACCGAATGTACTACATTCGGTTTTTTTATGCCTAAAAATTAAAATTATGCCTAATTTTTCAATTAATTAGATAGATAATCACGTATAATTTGCCCCCGCTTTTAACTACTAAATAATGAATCTCATTACTTAAAACCTACTTCAGTCATTGAACCGAATAATTTAAAAATAATGAAACAATACCATTCTTTCAAGGATTTCTATGAGTAACCCAAAATCTTTCTATATGTCAGTTTGGCGCTGGCATTTTTATGCAGGACTTTACACTATTCCATTCTTAATAATGCTCGCCGTAACAGGCTTATTAATGCTTTACTCCCCTGTTGTTGAAAAGTGGACAAATCAAGATTTATATCAAGTTGAACAAGTTTCTCAATCACCTATTACCTACTCAGCACAAAAATCATTAGTGGCGCAGGCTTATCCTGGTGATGTTATTAAATCTATACATTCTCCGCGCAACCCTAATAATTCAACACGTTTCCAAGTAATGCATAATGGTGATGCTTTAACGGTTTTCGTAGACCCTTACCAAGCAAAAATTTTAGGTGAACTATCAATTTCAGATTCTCTTTATGCGTGGGCTGACGATACACATGGTACTTTCATGATTGGAGATACTGGTGATAAAATGATTGAAATTGCAGTTAGCTTTACTATTTTATTAGTTATCACAGGCATCTACCTATGGTGGCCAGAGTCTGGTAAAACACTCAAAGAGGCACTCTCCATCACCGCGAATAAAGGGCGCGCTTTTTGGCGTGACTTGCATTCAGTAATTGGTGTCTGGATTTCAGTAATTTTATTATTTTTCTGTGTGTCAGGGTTAGCTTGGGCAAGCGTATGGGGTGGCTCAATGTTACAAGCCTGGAGCACTTTTCCAATGCAAAAAAGTGCAAGCAGTGTTTCATCAACTATCACTCACGAAAGTTTAAATGTACCAGGATTAAAGCAAATCCCTTGGGGATTAGAACAGTCTTTATTGCCAGAGTCTGAAAAAACCAAGGCAACACACCAAATAAGCCTGGATAGCATCATTAAGCAATCCCAAGCCTTAGGTTTCACGCAATTCCAAGTGTTTTTCCCATCAGGTGATACTGGTGTTTATACCACTTCAGCCAGTTCGATGAGTAAAGATATTGAGAATGCAACTGATGATCGTACTGTGCATTTTGATCAATACTCAGGAAAAATATTAGCCGATGTTGGTTATGCTGAATATAGTTTAGCTGCAAAATCAATGGCAGTGGGTATCTCTTTACACATGGGACAATGGGGTATTTGGAACTATATAGTTAACACCTTATTTTGTTTATCTATCTTATTGATATCTATAACAGGTGTTGTAATGTGGTGGATGCGTCGACCACAAGGAAAAATGCTATTAGCAGCACCTCAAAAGCCTAAGAACCTAACACGTTGGAAACAAGCAACTTGGTTATTATTACCGGTTTCATTCTTATTTCCACTTGCAGCTGCCGCAATAGTTGCTGTTTTAATATTGGACCGAATTGTATTGTTTATCTCTCCTAAAACAAGAGCCTTATTTGATTAAATAACCATTAAAGTTAACCAAGCTCAATACTTAATGTAGTCGCTTGGTTAACACTTATGAAAGATCATCTCACAGAGCTAATTACTGATCTTCTATTTAAATAATGATTAAGAATTAACGCACTAACAATAATAATTGCACCAATACTTAACCTAAGTAAATCGGCTTGTTTATTCCAAATAAGTAAATTAACTAAAATACCAGCGGGGATTAACAGATTATTCATGATAGCTAAGGTGCCTACATTCACCATAGTCGCCCCCTTATTCCAAGCAAAATAACCAAGACCAGATGCAACAGTTCCAAGGTAAAGTAATATTCCCCATTGTGTACTCGTTGTAGGCAATTTGCTGGTATCGCCAAACAAAGCATAACAAACCGTGGCAACACACAAAGCACCAATAAAGAACCAGCCAAATATCGTTTTATGATCTAACTCACTTTCAGACATTAAACGACTATATGCCACCTGACCTATCGCAAAACAAAGATTAGCGCCTTGCACTAATAACAAACCAAACCAAAAGTCACTACTAATATTACCGTAACGAATAGCTACCGCTCCTACGACAGAAATAACAGCAACGAGAAAAAATTGAGGCTTAAAGCGTTTATCCAGCGCATCATTCAGTAGGGTGACATAAATAGGCGTCATGACCGAAAACAACAACACCTCTGGTACCGATAAAAATAAAAAGGAGTGGTAATAAAACACATACATTAGCCCTAATTGCACCGCACCTATCAGCATAATGCGTACGGCCAAAGGCTTATCAACTTGCTTTATTTTTAAAAAAGGTAGGAAAATTAATGCTGCTAACGCTATACGAATAAATACACTAAACCAAGCATCAACTTGCCCAGCTAAATACACGCCAATCAAACTAAAAGAGAACGCCCACAGTAACGTCACTGATAATAAATAAGCCATAGTAAATCCATTTTCAATTAAATAAGGCTGTGTAGTTTACTGGATATATAAATCAACGTCATAAAAAAACCCTATATTATAAAATATAGGGTTTTAGTAAGTGAATATTATTTAGTAATTTTTATACTTAAAATTACTTCTCTAATTCACCTTCTGTAATTTTAACTTTCATTGGGGCAGATACAGGTGAAGGCTGTGTAATAGTCTCTGTCACAGTTTTACTAACTAATTCGCCTTTAGCGTTATATTCAGATGAAATTGTTTTCTGATAAGTCGGAATACTACAAGCGGTTAAAACTGTTAAAGCTGCACCACAAACCAAAATATTTAATTCTTTTTTCATTTTATAATCCATTAATAATATTAAAAGCTAATTACCCATTACAAATCAATGCAATAGAATAAAAAAGTCAATATAGCACATTAAAGAGAAAAATAAATGAAACAAACACCCCTAAGTAAGTACAAAGTATGATAATTAGCAAACTGATGATAAAAAGCCCTTGCTTGCATTTAACAAACAAAGGCTTTCTATTTAATGATCTAATTTTACCCCCGTTAATGATTACGCTTTAACTAGGAAAAGCAAAACTTGCTCCTTCTCTTACTCCACTTGATGGCCAGCGTTGTGTGATAGTTTTACGTTTTGTGTAGAACTTAACACCATCTGGACCGTAAGCACTTAAATCACCAAACAGTGAACGTTTCCAACCACCAAAACTGTGGTAGGCAACAGGCACTGGTAATGGCACATTAATTCCAACCATACCCACTTCAATATTATCTGAGAAATAACGAGCGGCCTCGCCATCACGAGTGAAGATGCAAGTACCATTGCCGTATTCATGGTCATTGATTAACTGCATTGCTTGTTCCATAGACTCAACACGCATCACTTGTAATACAGGACCGAATATTTCAGCTTTATAGCTATCCATCTCAGCTTTAACGTTATCAATTAAGGTTGCGCCAACAAAATAACCATTTTCATAACCTTCAACTATTAGGTTACGGCCATCGACAACAATATTTGCACCATCGGCCTCTGCGCTATCAATATAACCCATTACTTTTTGCTGATGTTGTTTAGTGATCACTGGACCAAAATCATTATCAGTATTATCAAACACCCCTACTTTTAAGCTCTGCATTGCAGCTGTCATTTTCTCAATCAATGCATCAGCGGCTTTATCGCCTACTGCCACTACCACAGATAAGGCCATACAACGCTCGCCAGATGAACCAAAAGCAGCCCCTAGCAGTTGATTAACGGCATTATCCATATCAGCATCAGGCATAATAATCGCGTGGTTTTTAGCTCCACCCAATGCTTGGCAACGTTTACCACTTGCCGTTGCCTTGGTATAAATATGTTCAGCAATCGGAGTCGATCCAACAAAACTGACCGCTTTGACACGCTTGTCTTCTAGTATGGCGTCAACAGCTTGTTTATCGCCATTCACCACATTTAAGACTCCTTTAGGCAAGCCCGCTTGTTGTAATAACTGCGCTAAAAATAATGGCGCACTTGGGTTCCTTTCAGAAGGTTTCAAAATAAAACAGTTACCGCACACAATGGCAAGTGGAAACATCCACATCGGCACCATAGCAGGGAAGTTAAATGGGGTGATCCCAGCAACCACACCAATCGATTGCAACTCACTCCAAGAGTCGACATTGGGGCCCGCATTTTTACTGTATTCACCTTTTAATAACTCAGGGGCACCACAAGCATATTCAACATTCTCGATACCACGTTGCAACTCCCCCGCTGCATCATGCAAAATTTTTCCGTGTTCTTTACCTAAAAGGTGACAAATTTTATCTCTATTTTCTTCCAACAACTCTTTAAAGCGGAACATAATGCGTGCACGTTTTAAAGGTGGAGTGTTTCGCCATTCCGGAAAAGCTTTTTGAGCAGATGCTATCGCCATTTCTACCGTATCTTTTGAAGCTAAAGCAACTTGTGTTGCAACTTCGCCCAATGCTGGGTCAAATACGTCTTGCGTACGGCTACTATCTTCTACTACTTCACCATCGATAAAATGGCCTACTATTTGTGTCATAACAATCTCCATGTGGGTTTACCACGCTATTAATTTTCTAAACTATTTCGTTAAATGTTTCGCCTAACGCATTTATTAAAGAGTCAATTTCAGATTTTTCAGTGGTGAAGGGTAAACCGAGTTGGATAGTGGCTCCGCCATAACGAATGAAAAAACCCTTTTGCCACATTTTCATACCAATTTGATAAGGTCGTAGTGCAGGATCGCCATTATTCGGCGCAATGGTAAAGCCAGCAGCAAAACCATAGTTACGAATATCTACAATATGCTTACAACCTTTTAAACTATGTACAGCCTGTTGAAAGTAATCGCTCATTGCTTTCACTCTTTCCGGCAATTTTTCTTGCTGCAACAGATCTAATGTAGCCAAACCTGCGGCACAAGCAACAGGATGTGCTGAATAGGTATATCCATGTGGAAACTCGATCATATGATCGCCACCACTGTTATCCATATAGGTATCGTAAATTTCTTGCTTAGCCACCACAGCACCCATCGGAATAGCGCCATTAGTAACTTGTTTAGCAATGTTAATCATATCCGGTACGACACCAAAAGCTTCCGAACCAGTTTTTGCCCCCATTCGCCCAAAACTACAAATGACTTCATCAAATATCAGTAGAATATTATTATCTGTACAGATTTCACGTAGACGATCTAAGTAACCAATAGGTGGAGGGATTACACCTGCAGAGCCAGATAACGGCTCCACGATCACCGCAGCAATATTAGAAGCGTCATGTAATGCTATTACATCCAATAACTCTTCCGCTAACGCTTTACCATGTTCAGGCTGTCCTTGACTAAATATATTTTCTGGCAGCATAGTATGACGCAGATGGTCGGCTTCAACAGCAGGGCCAAACATTGCACGATTTCCACCAATCCCCCCCACAGAGATACCGCCAAAGTTACTACCGTGATACCCCAAACCACGACCAATCAATTTAGTTTTAGTCGCTTGACCTTTTTTACGCCAATAACCACGCGCCATTTTCAAAGAGGTCTCTGCAGCTTCAGAGCCTGAGCCTGTGTAGAAAACACGGTTTAGGCCTTGTGGCATAAACTCGGTAATCTTTTCAGCTAATTGAAATGATTTCTCATGACCAAACTGAAAACCTGGCGAGTAATCAAGTGTTTTGAGCTGTTCGCTAACTGCTTCAGCAATCTCTGGACGGCCATGACCTAAGCCTGTGCACCACAACCCAGATAAACCATCAAATATTTTGCGACCAGCATCATCAGTAAAGTATCGACCAGACGCCGATGCAATTATTCTTGGATCTTTTTTGAATTCACGATTTGCAGAATAAGGCATCCAATGTGCATCTAATTGTGACTGTGTCAGACTATGATTAACTTGCTTTTTATTCATAATTCACCTCAAAAAATCTATCAATAACCTATTAAGCTTCTTCGCGATGCGGATTACGCTCATCTTGCATCCAGTTCATATATGGCTGGCCTTTTGAACGCTCATCCATGGTGATACAGTCATCAACTGGGCAAGTAATTTCACAGAGGTTACAACCCACACAGTTATCATCGATAATGCCAAAACTATTAGTACCATCTTCATTTGCGGTAACTTCGATAGCTTGATGTGAAGTATCTTCACAGGCTTGGTAACAACGACCACAACCAATACATTTATCTTCATCGATGGTTGCAACCACCTTGTAATTCATATTGAGTTTTTTCCAGTCTGTTGTATTGGGTACAGCCAAACCTTTGAAATCTTCAATCGTTTCGTAGCCTTTACTGTCCATCCAATTTGATAGACCTTCTTTCATTTCAGTGACAATGTTAAATCCGTAGATCATGGCAGCAGTACAAACCTGCACAGAACCTGCACCTAGAGAGATAAACTCAGCTGCATCACGCCAGTTACCAATACCACCTATTCCTGAAATTGGTAAACCTGCCGTTTCTGGATCACGTGCTATTTCGCCCACCATATTCAATGCAATTGGTTTAACAGCTGGACCACAGTAACCGCCGTGTGTACTTTTACCATCGACAATTGGACGAGCAGCCATCGCATCTAGGTCAATACTAGTAATAGAATTGATGGTATTAATTAACGACACTGCATCAGCACCACCACTTTTAGCAGCACGAGCAGGAAAACGTACATCGGTAATGTTTGGGGTTAACTTAACAATTACCGGCATTTTGCTGTGTTCTTTACACCAACGAGTCACCATTTCAACGTATTCTGGCACCTGACCAACAGCAGCACCCATCCCACGTTCAGGCATACCATGTGGACATCCGAAGTTAAGCTCAATACCATCTGCACCTGTTGCTTCTACTTGTTTTAAAATAGTTTTCCAAATTTGCTCTTCACAGGGCATCATTAGTGATACGACCAACGCGCGATCAGGCCAACTTTTTTTAACCGCTTCAATTTCTCGTAGGTTAATCTCTAAACTACGGTCAGTGATTAATTCAATATTATTAAAACCAGACACATTACCATTATGGTCATACAGTGCTGAATAACGCGATGAAACATTCACGGCAGCAGGATCTTCACCTAACGTTTTCCAAACTACTCCACCCCAACCTGCTTCAAAGGCACGTTCAACGTTATACGCTTTGTCTGTTGGTGGCGCTGAGGCTAACCAAAATGGATTTGGTGCTTTAATACCTACAAAATCAATTGATAAATCAGCCATATTATTTCTCCTCAGATGAAGTTAGTTCTTGATGAATTGCTAATGCCGCTAGTTTTCCCTGTTGCACTGCTTCAACGGTTAAGTCTTGCCCTACCCCTGTACAATCACCGCCAGCAAAGACACCTTCAATACTGGTTAATTGGTTATGGAAAGTCGCCACTTTACCGTTACTAATGGTAGGGATAAGCTGTTCCGTTTGCGGGTAAGCCATTTTTTGGCCAACGGCTTTAAACACGGCACTACAAGGCACTTCAAACTGCTCCCCAGTGCTTTTTAACTTGCCTTCATCAAGGTAAGTTTTACTAAAGGTCATTGAGCTTAATTTACCTTGCTCATCGAGGTTAATTTTTTCTGGTTGACTCCATGTTTTTATACGAACTTGGTGGTTTTTAGCGATTTGTTGCTCATGCCCTGTTGCACTCATTTGTGCTTCGCCACGACGATAAACCAAGGTCACTTCTTCTGTACCTAATCGCTTCAATTGACACGCGATATCAATCGCCGTATTACCCGCACCAATCACCACCGCACTGTCCTTTGGAATATCAAGTTGTTCGATATCTGTGGCTTGACGTAACTCTTTAATGAAATCAACAGAGTTTAATACTGAATCGTTATCTTCATGATCTAAATAAAGCGATGCCGTATCTTGTAAACCAATACTAAGGAACACGGCATCAAACTCATCCTTGAGTGCCGATAAGCTAATATCTTTGCCTAATGCGCGATCGTAATGCACAGTAATACCGCCAATACTTAAGATAAAATCAACTTCTTCCTGAGCAAAATTTTCGGTTAACTTATATTTAGCAATACCATATTCATTTAAGCCACCCGCTTTTTGCTGTGCTTCAAACACTTCAACTTCATGACCTAGCAGAGATAAACGATGTGCACAACTTAATCCAGCAGGACCAGCACCAACAACCGCTACCCTTTTGCCTGTTAATGCAGCTCGCTCAAAAGGATGCCCTTCAAATTCAGCATTATCCGTTGCGTGACGTTGTAATAGCCCTATTTTCACGGGTTCTTTCTCAGCTTCATGGTTACGTACACAAGCTTGCTCACAAAGAATTTCCGTCGGACAAACACGCGCACAACTCCCTCCCATAATATTTTCTTTATAGATAGTTTTAGCAGCACCGGTTAAATCATCGGCATGAATACTAGCGATAAAACTAGGAATATTAATTTTAGATGGGCATGCCTTGATACAAGGTGCGTCATAACAATAATAACAACGTGAACTTTCGATACCTGCCTGACGCGCACTTAAAGCTGGATTGATGTCCTTAAACATTTGGTCTAATGCTAATTGTTGCTGTGAATAGTTTACTGAATTGTCCATATTCATCACTATAACCTCTCCTATTTATAATTAATGTTGCACTATCTTTTTATGGTTAACCCTTTGGACAATGCAAACAACAAGCCAACTACCTGACCACGAAGTCAACAAGTTAGATTAAAAAACAAACACGAGTCTAAGCGATTGTTTTGCTTAGTATAAAAATTAAGCTTATATTAATTACTGAGATCGCTTATAAGGCTTTAAATAGTAATCACTTCGATCTAAGATATGAATGTGGAGTAATACTGCACCATGACAAGGCTGTTGCGATAAAACAGTGCGGAGAATCATTAATGAATGACACTAAAAAAAGTGTAGTAAAACGCCGAAAATCAGCAGATATTCGTAAAGATAACCTACAGTTAATTTTAACCGTAGCAGAGCAACGCTTTGCTGAATATGGCTACAATGGCACGACTATCTCTTCTATTGCCGAACAAGCTAACCTGCCAAAGTCAAACATTCTCTATTACTTCAAAACCAAAGAGGTGCTTTATAAAGAGGTGCTTAGCCAAATTTTAAAGATTTGGATGGTAGATATGGAAGAGATGACTGCCGAGCAACACCCTAAAGAAGCACTGAGACACTATATTCTGCTTAAAATAAGGCAGTCTAAGGATCATTCTAATGCTTCCCGCATATTTGCTTCAGAGCTGCTTCACGGGGCGCCCTTTTTACGTGATAAATTACAAACGGACTTAAAAATACAGTTTATCAGTACCTGCCAAGTGATTCGTGAGTGGATAGCGAAGCAGTGGATGAACCCTATAAGCCCAGAACATTTACTGTTTATGATTTGGTCATCAACACAGGCCTATGCGGACTATGGGCTACAAAGTAGTATATTGATGGGAAAAGCAGAATTGGATGATGATGATTTTGAAACCGGTGCAGAATTGATCACACAAATAGTATTAAGAGGTTGCGGCATTAAGCAATTGTAAACTTTTATTCTTAATAACACATTGTAAATTAAGGATTTATAACTTTATTTACAATGTGTTTAAACAACTGATTGATTGTCTTAGATAAGGCTAATCTTAAACCACTTCTGCCATGGTTAACATAGCATTCAACAATACAGAGCAGCCTCCTTCACATTCTTCCTGTGTTGTACTTTCAATTTCATTGTGACTAATCCCATCTAAGCAAGGTGTAAATATCATACTCGTAGGCGCAAAGTCAGAGACATAACAGGCATCATGCCCAGCACCAGCAATGATATCCATATGACTATACCCTAAGTCTTTAGTCGCTTGGCGAACGGCATTTACACAGTCTTCATTAAAATGAATAGGTTCATAATACCAAAACGGGTCAAGAGCAATCGTTGGGCCCGTTGCCTCTATTTCTTTGATAGCAGCTTTTAACGCGGCATCCATCTTAGTCAGTTCTTCATCAATCGGGTGACGCAGGTCAATACTCATGGAGATCTCACCTGGAATAGTATTACGTGAGTTAGGCATAACTTGCATAAAGCCCACTGTGCCACAGCCTGGAGGATGTGCTTTGGCTATCTCTTCAACCTTCAACACTAATTGAGAGCTAGCGATTAATGCATCACTACGCAAGTGCATAGGCGTTGTACCTGCATGTGATTCACGTCCAGTTAATACAGCATTATACCAACGCTGCCCCTGCCCGCCAGTTACTACACCCACTTGCTTTTCTTCAGCCTCTAAATAAGGGCCTTGTTCAATATGAGTTTCAAAGAATGCATGAAATTGACGACCTGTTACTGGCGTATCACCCGCAAACCCAATGCGCTCTAGTTCATCACCCAAACGTAAACCATCAACATCTTTAGTATCTAATATTTCCTGTAAAGTAAAACGTCCAGAAACCACACCTGAGCCCATCATAGCAGGAGCAAAGCGTGATCCCTCTTCATTGGTCCATACTGAAATCTCAATGGGATGTTTGGTTTTAATGCCTTGATCATTCATTGACCGCACCACTTCTAATCCGGCTAATACGCCATATACACCATCAAATTTCCCCCCAGTTGGCTGTGTATCAAGGTGGCTACCCGTCCCCACTGGCGGTAGGCTCATATCTTCACCGGGGCGAGTACACATAATATTACCTACTGCATCGACCTTGACTGTACAGCCAGCTTCTTCTGCCCACTTTATATATAACTCACGCCCTTGCTTATCCAAATCGGTCAATGCAAGGCGACAACATCCGCCTTTAGCCGTCCCGCCTATTTTCGCCATTACCATTAAACTATCCCAGAGACGATCACTATTAATTTTTAATGCTTCCATGTTTGACTCCAATACAAGTTGATTTAAACGGACATTACGCACACAACATAATTAATTTATTACAATGCAAGATACTGACCAACAGGACAACAAGTTTTAAGTTTAACAACAAGCCTTATATATAGCGAACTGCATACATTTAAAACAAAAAGAATAGATAACAATCATTAACAGTACAATATTTGTGCACCACTATGGTGAGCAAATGCCCTGATATTGAGCAAGGCCATCTCCTCATTACTATTTGCCAAACCTTTTAAAAAGGGAGCTTAATTGCCTACAAGTAAGTAATGACGCCTATCAAAACAACATTTCCCGTCCAATTGGTCAGTTAGTTAGTTATTGGCTTGTTAATTGCAAACCTCTTAATAAACACAAATCTTATCTTGTAAATATCATGTTCAAGATAAGCATCTCGATTTTATTATTGGTGCGCGCAAGGCCACCTTCATGGAGGAGTTGATCACAATGAGTTTATTAATCAAAGGCGGAAAGCTAGTTAACGCAGATCAAAGTCTGTTTACAGATGTGTATTGTGAAGATGGCGTTATAAAAGCAATAGGTAATGAGCTTGAGGTACCCGCAGGTACCGAAGTGATCGATGCAACAGGAAAATTAGTAATGCCCGGAGGCATTGACCCTCATACGCATATGCAATTACCGTTTATGGGTACAGTAGCAAGCGAAGATTTCTATTCAGGTACAGCTGCTGGTTTAGCTGGCGGTACAACTATGATTATTGATTTTGTTATTCCGAGTCCACAACAACCTCTAATGGAAGCATTTGAAACGTGGAAAGGTTGGGCATCACGCTCGGTATCCGATTACTCTTTTCATGTAGCAGTTACTTGGTGGGATGAGTCAGTCTCTAAAGACATGCAAACCTTAGTGACAGAAGAAGGCGTAAATAGCTTTAAACATTTCATGGCCTATAAAAATGCCATCATGGCCGAAGATGAAACCTTGGTAAACAGCTTTAACCGCTGTTTAGAATTAGGCGCGATGCCAACAGTACATGCCGAGAATGGCGAATTAGTGCACCACTTACAACAAAAAATGCTTAAAGCAGGTATTACCGGCCCTGAAGCACATCCACAATCACGTCCCCCAGAGGTTGAAGGTGAAGCTTCAAACCGCGCCATTCGTATTGCACAATCTATTGGTGTTCCTTTGTATTTAGTTCATGTTTCCTGTACTGAAGCAATTGATGAAATTGCACGTGCAAAATCCGAAGGTCAACGTGTTTATGGTGAATGTTTGGCTGGCCACTTAGAATTAGATGATAGCGTCTACAAAAACCCAGATTGGGCAACCGCAGCAGCACATGTAATGAGCCCTCCTTTCCGTCCTAAAGGGCATCAAGAAGCCTTATGGAAAGCGTTACAAGGGGGCACAGTGCAAACTACAGCAACCGATCACTGCTGCTTTTGTGAAGATCAAAAAGCCATGGGTAAAGATAACTTCACACAAATACCTAACGGCACAGCTGGGGTTGAAGATCGCCTAATGGTGCTATGGGACTCAGGCGTTAACAAAGGCCGCTTAACTGAGAATGAATTTGTCTCAGTGACCTCTACTAATACCGCCAAAATATTTAATATTTATCCACAAAAAGGCTGTATCGCAGTGGGCTCTGATGCTGACATCGTGATTTGGGATCCAGCTAAAGAACATACACTTTCAGCCAAAACACACCACCAAAAAATTGATTTTAATATTTTTGAAGGACGTACCGTTACTGGCTCTCCAAGTATTACCATCAGCCAAGGAAAAGTGGTCTTTAAAGATGGCCAACTAAATGTTGTTGAAGGTGCTGGACGTTATATTAAACGCCCTGCTTATCCAACCATATTCGATGCGGTTAAAAAATATAACCAAGAGCATGCACCTTATACAGTTGAACGTTAATACTGAATAACAAATAGATAAGAGAGGTCATATGTTAGCAACAGAAGAAACGACAATTGTTTCTACGCCAGAAGCCACTGATAAACCTAAGCGAGAAATGATCGCCATTGATGATTTGTCGCTTATTTTTCCCAGTAAAGATGGTGATGTGCATGCGCTGTCTAATATTAATTTAAGTATTAAAAGTGGTGATTTTGTTTCTTTTATCGGCCCTTCTGGCTGCGGTAAAACCACTTTATTACGGGTTATCGCCGATTTAGAAAAAGCCACATCAGGTAACTTAAAAGTTAATGGTACCGATGCACAAGATGCACGTTTAAACCGTTTATATGGTTATGTATTCCAAGCGGCGGCTTTATTACCTTGGCGTAACATTCAACAAAATTGTGCCTTGCCTATGGAGATTTCGGGTTTATCTCCTGCTCAGCAAAACAAACAGATTGATAAATATCTGAAAATGGTTGGTCTTCAAGACTTCCATAAAAAATTCCCTTGGCAGCTGTCTGGTGGGATGCAGCAACGTGCTTCTATCGCTCGCGCACTGTGTTTAAACCCTGATTTATTATTAATGGACGAGCCCTTTGGCGCATTGGATGAGATCACCCGTGACCACATGAATATAGAGTTATTACGGATCTGGAGTGAAACTCAAAAAACCGTGGTCTTTGTCACCCACTCTATTGATGAAGCGGTTTTATTATCAACGCATATTGTAGTGATGTCACCTCGCCCA
Organism: Psychromonas sp. 14N.309.X.WAT.B.A12; assembly: GCF_030397575.1. Lineage (GTDB taxonomy): Bacteria > Pseudomonadota > Gammaproteobacteria > Enterobacterales > Psychromonadaceae > Psychromonas. The sequence goes on from NZ_JAPNXS010000006.1 coordinate 97,433, forward strand.
GGACGCGTTGTAAAAGTGATTGAGAGCCCGTTACCAAGATTAAAAACCTTAGCGTTACGTGACGATCCTGCTTTTCATGCGTTGGCCAGTGAGATTCGAACGGCACTTGCTCACGAGCATGCTATCGATTAATCATAACCGACTAAAGGATTAGACATTTATGAAACAAAAGCTATTTTCTTTCGTCAGTTTATTCGTCATCGTGATTGCCATATGGTATATCGCGGCATTACTGATGAACGGCAATCAATTGATTAATAATCTAGAGCGTAAAAATCAATCATGGACTTACCAACAAATCATCGCGGGTGCTTATGATGTGAAACGCCCTATGTTACCTGCACCTCATCAAGTAGGACAAGAGCTGATTAAATCGATTATCGATCGCCCTGTCACCTCTAAGCGTTCATTGATTTACCATGCGCAAATCACTTTAAACTCTACCTTGTTAGGCTTTGTATTTGGCTCTTTATTAGGGATTTTAATTGCAGTGGGCATAGTACATAACAAAACCTTAGAATCAAGTTTAATGCCCTGGGTAATTGCTTCTCAAACCATCCCTATCTTAGCCATTGCTCCAATGATAGTTGTCGTATTAGGTGCGATTAACATTACCGGCGTGATCCCTAAAGCGATTATTTCCATGTACTTGTCTTTCTTTCCGGTAACCATTGCCATGGTAAAAGGCTTACGCTCATCGGATAAGTTACATGAAGAGTTAATGCATACCTACAGCGCTACTGCTAAGGATATCTTCTGGAAGTTACGTTGGTACTCAGCACAACCTTACCTGTTTGCTAGTTTAAAAGTGGCTATTGCAGCTGCTTTAGTCGGCGCAATTGTGGCTGAATTACCCACTGGCGCACAAGGTGGATTAGGTGCTCGCTTACTCAGTGGTTCCTATTATGGTCAAACAGAACAAATCTGGTCTGCACTGATTGTTGCCGCTACTTTAGGCTCTATTTTAGTGTGGTTAGTAGGCATTGCAGAAAGAGTCCTGTTACGCCGCCGAGGAGAACTTGATCATGCCTAAGACATTAAAAAATTGTATTTATATCGCTTTAATACTACTGCAATTGGGTTTAGTGATATTTACCGAAACAGGTTTCTACGATGCCTTTTCATTGCTCGTTTTGTTATTAATCGCAGCTGCCTACAGTATGGCAATGCTTTTAGGGCAATTAACTTCACTGGAAAATAAACACACATCAATCAAACCATTAATCCCAGGGCTATTTGCATTTATGCTGATATTAACCTGGGAGAGTATTGTGAAAGGTTTTGCTATTTCGCCTATTTTAATGCCAACCCCTAGTAATATATTTTATGCATTAATCAATAATATCCCAATGTTATGGGCCGACTTCAAACAAACCTACTTAAAAGCCGTATTAGCTGGTTATTTCATTGGTTGTCTTTCTGGTTTTCTGGTGGCGCAATGGGCGGTCAGAAATAAAGTGCTGAAAGATGCGCTCATGCCATTAGGTAACTTTATGTCTGCAATTCCGATTGTTGGTATCGCACCGATCATGGTGATGTGGTTTGGGTTCGACTGGCAGTCTAAAGCGGCGGTAATTGTTATAATGACCTTCTTTCCTATGTTCATTAATACTCTAACAGGCTTACAGTCGACTGATGCGCTACATAACGATTTAATGCATACCTATGCAGCTAAAAAATCACAAATATTCTTCAAAAATCAATTACCTAATGCCCTTCCATTTATTTTTAATGCATTGAAGTTAAATTCTGCATTAGCCTTAATCGGGGCGATTGTTGCTGAATTCTTTGGCACACCAATCGTTGGCATGGGATTTCGAATTTCGACCGAGGTAGGTCGAATGAATATGGACTTGGTGTGGGCCACTATCGTAGTGGCTGCTATTGCAGGTTCATTAAGTTATGGGGCACTTGCTTTATTAGAGAAGTCCTTATTGTTTTGGCACCCCTCGTACCGAGAAGGTAAAAACAGTTAATGCTATCTAATTAATTCAACCAGCAAAGATAAAAATGGGTGCTGTATTCATGTAGTGCACAATGGGTACAACACCAATTAATACAACAAGCTGTTGAATTCAATTAGTTTTACGTCACTTTACAATAGAAAAGGGAATAAACTATGAAAAGAACGCTAATCACACTTGCAACGGGCGCGGCATTATTTGCGTCAAGCTTCAGCGCTAGCGCTGCAGATAAACTGACTTTGCAATTAAAATGGGTAACACAAGCTCAATTTGCTGGCTACTACGCTGCATTAGAGAATGGTTATTATAAAGATGAAGGCATTGACCTATCCATTAAACCTGGTGGTCCGGATATTGCCCCAGCACAAGTATTAGCAGGCGGTGGTGCGGATGTCATTGTTGATTGGTTACCTTCAGCATTAGCAACACGTGAAAAAGGTTTACCTATGGTGAACATTGCTCAGGTTTATAGCAAGTCTGGCATGATGCTAACCTGTTTGAAATCTAGTGGCATCAAAACTTCTGCAGACTTTAAAGGTAAAACCTTAGGGGTGTGGTTCTTTGGTAACGAATACCCATTCCTTAGCTGGATGTCAAAATTGGGCTACCCTACGACCGGTGGCGATGAAGGTGTTACTGTCTTGAAACAAGGCTTTAATGTAGACCCAATCTTCCAAGGACAAGCAGATTGTGTTTCAACCATGACTTACAATGAGTATGGACAAATCATGGATGGCGGCTTAACTCCTGAAGAATTAGTGCTCTTTAAGTATGAAGATGAAGGTGTTGCTACATTAGAAGATGGCCTATATGTACTAGAAAAAGACCTAAAAGATGACAAGAAAGTAGAAACTTACGCTAAGTTCTTAAAAGCTTCATTAAAGGGTTGGAAGTGGGCAGCAGATAATCCAAAAGAAGCAGCTATGATTGTTTTAGAATACGATGATACAGGTGCACAAACAGAGTCCCACCAAACGAGAATGATGACCGAAGTGGCTAAACTGCTCGGTTCTGGTGATGATATGGGTTACTTAGATCCTGCTGCATATGAGCGGACTGTCGATATTTTATTAGGTAGCGAATCAGCGCCGGTTATTACCAAAAAACCAGTCGGAGCCTACTCTCATGTTGTTTATGACAAATACAAAGAGCTTTAAATAGTTTATAAAATAACTTAAACAAAAACACCGAATGCAAACATTCGGTGTTTTTTATTTTGAGGTGTAACGTTACTCAAAAACTGGACGATAAAAGCTTCGCTCATAGCTGATAATACATTGCGTTTCTTCAGCGTACCTAAAAGCCTCAATACACTCCGCATCAAACATAGAGTCAATACGATACTGTTCATAACTGGCTAAACTATCAAAAGAGAACAAAGCTAATGCTTTATTATTCGCCCCTTCAGAAGGTAAAAAATATCCATGATGTTGCCCACCAAATTTATTGACTAAAGGTATCCAGAGCTTTGCATAACGTTCAAACTCTTTTACTTTGTAGGGATCGATAACGTAATTCAAATAACAAGTGACCAAAACGATGTCTCCTAATAAATAGATGGCTGGTTAATATTGCGCTGATTAATCATTCTAAAAGTTAAATTGATACGTGCTGTACTGATTTTTTTAGTCGGCGGTAAACGATGTAACCAGTGGCTTTGCGTTTCACCTCGCATCACTAATAAACTACCATGTTGTAATAAAACGGAAAGGGTTTGTTGATTATACTTATGTTTAAAAGAGAATTTACGCTCAGCACCTAAGCTGACAGATGCTATAGCACCATTTTTTTGCAAGTCTTTCTCTGCATCACTATGCCAAGTCATCCCCTCTTCACCACTGTGGTATAAATTAAGTAAACACGCGTTAAATTGATAACCTGTTTGTTGCTCCACCAGCTGCTTTAGTTGTAATAGTTCAGCTGTCCAAGGTAGTGCAACTTTAGTGGTATTAGAGTATGTATAATGGAAAGGCTGATCACCATACCAAGCGACTTTACGAGCAGTAACAATAAACTGACCTTGTATATTAGCTTGATCATGTTTCCACTGAATCTGTGTTAACAATTTTTCAAAGTAATCATCTGCTTGTTGATAAGACAGCATCATCCCGTAATACTCAACAATACCATCGTGTTCGATAATATTGATAGGTGCGGGAGCCAACTCAGCAAACAAGTCCATATTGTACATTTAAGTGCCTTTTTAAATCCGAGAGCAAATAAGACTTATTTAAAGTAATGATCGTTATAAGATTAAATATGCATAATAAGTTAAAGACGACAGTTATTATAAATTAACAATTTAACAGGGAAGCTGCAAACATTCAAAAAAGGATCAAAGAGGTAGAGAGTAAATATAATTGTTATTCGATTCATTACTTTCATCAAGGAAGCGATCAAATTAATCACATTATCCTTGATGAAAGTACGTGAGTATTAGCTTTTAATAATGAACTGGTTTTTTCTGTCGCTTATCTACATTTAATGAAAAAATATCGGAGCGAGAATAGTGACCGACAGGGTCAAAATCCATTTTACTTTTAATTAATGTCGCACGCTCAAGTTCAGCATAAAGAATAGTTTTTTCATTCAATACAGGCCCCGCAATTATCTCCCCTAAAGGACCAACAATAACACTTGCGCCTCGCATTACTACATCATCAGGGTTATTCGTGAGTATGCTACGGTAGTCTTCTCCATATTCTCCTCGAGTTATATACTGACAAGCACTCAATACATAACAACGCCCTTCCATAGCAATATGTTGCATTGAAGATAACCAAGTATCTCGGTCATCAGCAGTGGGAGCACAATAGATTTCAACCCCCTGAGCATACATAGCAGAACGAATGGCTGGCATATAGTTTTCCCAACAAATCACACCGCCTATCTTACCTAATTCACTATTGATAACATCTAACGTAGAACCATCGCCAAATCCCCAAATTAAACGCTCAGCCCCCGTTGGCATCAATTTACGACGCTTTCCTACTAAACCGAGTTTCGGGTCAATAAATGCAATGGAACAATAAAGTGTTGACCCACCTCTTTCGATAACTCCTAGCACCACAAATATATTATATTCTGTAGCGCACTCTTTAATCTGTTGTAACTCTTTACCATCAATATCCACCGCACCTTCAAAATACTGCATAAAGTCATGACGGCCTTCTGGCAATCGAGTACCTACGGGAGTATCAAAATTCAAACCTTTTGGATAAGTTCCTAAAAATGCTTCAGGAAAGACCACTAGTTCAGCGCCATTATTCGCTGCTTCAGCAACTAAAATGCAGGTCTTTTCAGTGGTTGCTTGCGCATCAAAAGGCACACTACTATCTTGCACAACTGCAACTTTACATGTTGATTTCATCATTTCTTTCTCCGACTATTTATTTAGAGGCAATAGATCGTTTATTTTCATCTATGTTATTTTTCATATATTCATCAAACATATCGTGATAACCCGAAATCGAACGTTTCGATACTGACTGACTAAATTTACTTACTATTAACGTCACTAACACATTAACAATGAATGCAGAAAGGCCAGGCCCCAAAGGAATATCAGGTTTAATTATTGCAATTAATGCCATGATAAATGCGCCACTGATTAAACCGTAAAAAGCACCTGACTCGGTGATAAAGCGGAAATGCAACATGCCTAAAGCAGAAGGCACAAGTTGCAAGCCTAAACCAAATCCTAATGAAGCAATCGGAACAATCAACCCTGCACCGCCAGGGGCAAGTGCTAATGCAAGTACTAATAGGGTTAAAGTTCCTACCACAAAACGAGTTAATTTTGTCACGCCTTTACTAGACATTGGCTTTTTACGCAAACTTCCAACCACATCCTCTGCAACTATACTTGCCGATGACAATAACTGGCTATTGATGGTGGAAATGGCTGCCGCTAAAATACCTGCTACTACAAATGCTCCTAGGATAGGCGCATATTCAGCAAAAATAAGTGGTAAAATGGTGTCACTGGTTTCTTTACTTACCCCAGGAACAATACCGGGAATCGCAGCAGCAGTGCCGATGACGAGCGGGATAATCGCCATCATCCAAGAGTTCCAAAATGGTGTCATCATTGCTACTTTCCCTAATACAGCGGGAGATGAAGCCGAATAAAACTTTTGCCACATGTGCGGTAATACCCAAGCACCAAAACCTAGGCCTAACCATATCTCAATCATTTTTAGTGGTTTACCTGAATTCACCATTAACTCTGGTTTGTAAGACATTACATTTTCGAACATTGAAAACCCACCAGCAAGATAAGCGATGTATAAAGCAGTACAAATAAGAATAGTGGCAAAGAAAAGCCCCATAAATGAGTCGGTCCAGGCGGTCCCTTTAAAACCAGCCCATAATACAATGATGCCCACCATTAATGAGGTAATGGTTACACCAACAACATAGGGTACTGCACCATTAGTCATAGTATCTAACGCTAACGCCCCACCACTGACTTGAATGAGCATCACAGGTACTAGTGCTAGAATACCAATAAGCGCCACAGTGGTCCGAAGGCGTTTACCTTGATAGTAATGTTCTACCATTTGCCCCGGTGTAATAAAGCTATATCGTTTACCTGCTAACCAAATTCTTGCTCCGAATAGCCAGATAAATATGCCATGAAAAATGGTCCAAACGGCAAAGCCTATAAACCAGATACCTTCCCGAAAGTAGGCACCGAATGAACCTAAAAGTGTCCAAGTAGAAAAATAAGTTGCCCCCATCGATAACAATAAAACGATAGTGCCAGTATTTCTCCCACCAATAACAAAGTCTTCAGAAGAACCTGCGCCAGTTCCTTTATCACTTTGCTTTGCTAAGAAAGAGATTAATAAAAAAGCACCTATAAAAATGCCCAGTAATACAATCGTAATCGAGTTATTCATCGTCTTTCCCCCAAGGCATCGGCTTTTCATTTAATTTATTAACAAATGGGATAAAATAAAGTGGGTACATAGCAAGTACACACAAGGTTAATATCACATTACAAATTAGAGTTAATGCCAACGGTTCTGGGATAAAGCCAATTAAATTTGGCGAATTAAAAAAGCCAAAATAAGGTAGCCAAGTTAAAACTAAGCAAACGCAGATAACTAGCCATAATAGTTTTCTCATTCTTTTCATAGTGTATTCTCCTAATACAGATATTTTAAAAGCTGTTCCTTTACTTCAATAATCTTTAACCTTTGTTATATTACGCTCACATTTTGCGTTTCACATATAACAATTTTGAGTACAACTCGTTGCAAAAAACCGCACACCATGAAAATTAATAGTGGTTGTTAAATAAACAGTTTTAAAGACAAAAGGATAGGGTAAATTATGCAGATATCTTCTTTTACGTACTTTCTCGCTGTCGCTGATACAGGCTCAGTACGCAAAGCAGCCACTAATTTACACGTCAGTGCATCAGCTATTAGCAGACAAATTAAAAACTTGGAATACAGTTTTAAATGTACTCTCTTTGAAAGGCGTATATCAGGGATGGTATTAACTGAAGAAGGAAAAATTATTGCTCAGCATATGCAACGCACTATGCGAGAAATGGAATTAGCTGAAGCAGAAGTTAATGAAATTAATGGTTTATTAAGTGGCAGTGTTTCATTTGCTTCCATAGAAGGTGTCATTAGCTCTTGGTTATTACCGGCAATGAATCGCTTTCAAAGTCAGCACCCTAATATCTATTTTGATGGGAGGATTTCCGCTTCAGAGGCTGTATATGATGCTGTTGCGAGTGATCAAGTGGACTTTGGGATTGCAATGCAAGATATTCCAAGAGTTGATATTGAGATCATTGAAAAATTTGCTACTGGTTTCAAGGCAGCTATGTCACCAAACCACTCACTCGCCAGCTTTAATTCCTTAACGTTACCGCAATTAACACCTCACCCATTGTCAATGTTGAATGATAATTTTCTTACTCGGCAATTACTTAATAGTATCGCTATTCAACGTCAATTAGATTTTACTATTACTTGTAATCTAGACCATATTGGCATGCTCAAAAGTTTTGTATTAGAAAGTAATGGTATAACTATACTCCCAGACTACGCAGTTACCGAAGAGATCCATAATGGCAATCTAGTTATCGCAGATATTAGTGAACAAGAGATGCCTAAGAGCATTACAGTCTTATGTGTGAAAAAGGATCGAAGAATGACCAAAGCTGCCGAAAAATTTTTGAATATAATTAGACATGATATTACTAATTAGTAAAGGGCTAGTAAATCTTAAGTAAGGGTTCGCTCACTATCGTATAATGCTTTAAATAATGAGCGTATCCAGATACACATTGGGTCATCGTGAAAACGTTTATGCCAATATAAATAAACACAGTCAAAACCAATTTGTAACCCATCAGGTATATCACGGGTGATTAAACGATCATCGTGACAGGCAGCTTCAGCAAACGTAGCAGGTAAATAAAATATAATATCTGTTTCAGCGGCAATGCTCGGCGCGGAACTAAAATTGCTTAATAGCACAGGTACTGACAATAAATTTTTGCTACTGCTTAAGCCCAATTCTTGAAACTTATGGTCAAAGGGCAATTTCTTCTCACCTTGCAAAGAGATTTGTCCGAAGTCACAGTTTACTAGTCGTTCCGGCGTTAACGGTTGATTTGCTAGAGGGTGTTGCTTATTCATCAACAATTTAAATGTCCTACTGGCAACCTTCATACGATAGATATTCTGCTCTGACGTTGACGGCTCATGAGCAGATAAAGAGAAATGCACATCACCCGCTATCAAAGCTTCAAAGTGGCGCTTTGGCGTAGAATCTAGGCTAACCACCATATTAGGAGCTAACTTTCTGACTTTAGCAATGACCTTAGGCATGAAGTCATTAAATTGTGGTTGCAGACCATAAAAGCGCACTTCACTGCTAATCGTAGCAAGATCAAATGACTGTTTATGCGCTAACTTTTCTAAGCTCGCAATCACCGTCATAATATCTGGCTTAATCGTTTCGGCCTTAGAGGTTAATTCATATCCATACTGCTTACGCACCAATAACTCATCATCAAAAAACACACGCATTTTTTGCAATGAACGGCTAACTGCAGATTGACTCATATTAAGCGCTAGTGCGGTGTTAGAAACATGTTTCTCTTCTAATAAATGTTTTAAAACATATAACAAATTCAAATCAATTTGAGCGAGGTTCATTGTCATCCTTTACATTAATCTTATTGATTATCACTATTATATCAACTTGTAACAGATAATAACTATCAATTAATATAGAAAGCCTTAGAAACTATCAATGTACGATATGTGGGGGATTTACTCTGAGAGATAAGAAAAGAGATGACCAGCTATTAGTCATATCTGTTACATCATATTGAGCTATTGTATTAGGCACAATATGATGCACAGATATCAGTTTAAACCACTTATTTAGCGGCTAATTTATTGGCAGTCCAAACATACAACAATTCCAACGCAATAGTCGCTGCAGCTAGGGCTGTAATATCACTTTGGTCGTACGCGGGAGAGACTTCCACCACGTCCATACCCACTAGATTAATACCTTGCAAAGCACGAATAATTTTTAATGCTTTATCCGAACTAATTCCGCCGCAAACAGGCGTTCCAGTACCCGGTGCAAATGCAGGGTCTAAACAATCAATATCAAAGGTCAAGTAGACAGGCTTATTGCCTACTGTTGCTTTAATTTGTGCCACAATGTCATCGACACTACGGTCATTCGCTTCCATTGCATTAATCACATTAAAGCCGTGATCTTGCTGTTTGTATTCAGTGCGAATACCAATTTGCACAGATGAAGCAGGATCAATCAACCCCTCATTGGGTGCATGGTAAAACATAGTGCCATGGTCATAACAGCTACCATTATTATAAGTATCCGTATGAGCATCAAAATGAATCAAGGCCATTTCGCCATGTTGCTTTGCATAAGCGCGTAATAGAGGCAGAGTCACAAAATGATCACCGCCTAAACTCAATAGCATTTTACCACTGTTGAGAATTTGATCTGCTGCAGCTTCAAGACGTTGAGTCATATCCTCTGCATCACCACAATCAAATACTAAGTCACCCGCATCAATTACTTTAGTGTGATCAAACAGCTTAAATTGCCATGGAAACTTTTTACTTTCCCAGGCTAAATTTACCGATGCTCGACGCATAGCATCAGGGCCCATGCGTGCACCAGAACGCCCCGAAGTGGCCATATCAAATGGCACACCTAACACCACAACATCCGCCTCTACCGGTATTGGATTCTTCACTAATGGACGACGCATAAAGGTCATCGCATTAGAATACAAAGAGAAGTCCTCTTTAGTAAATAAATCGTCAAAACCATGCTTAGGTGCAACTTGAGATACAGCTGACATCTAAAAACCCTCTAAATAAGTGTAACCCGCTAAACCTTGCTCTAGCTCGTCTAAAATACTTTGTTGCTCTTCAGGTGAAACACGAGAAGATGCTAATGCACGGTAATTATCACGAATAGCTTCCACATCGATATGTACATATTTCATCACATCTTCAACCGTGTCACCTTCATTCACCGACTCAATATCTAAACCACCCTGTTCATTCACATTTACGACCACACTGTGTGTGTCACCAAATAAATTATGCATATCGCCTAAAATCTCTTGGTATGCACCCACTAAGAAGAAGCCCATTAAATAAGGCTTATCCGCAGACCACGCAGGAACTGGTAACGTAGTTTCAATACCTTGACCATCAACATACTGATCAATAACACCATCAGAATCACAGGTAATATCCAATAATACTGCACGACGCTCACCTGCATTTTGCAAGTTAGACAGTGGTAAAATTGGGAATACTTGGTCAATCCCCCACGCATCTGGCACCGATTGGAATAGCGAGAAGTTAACAAAGAACTTGTCCGCTAAACGCTCATTTAAATCATCTAAAATAGGACGATGAAAACGATTTTTAGTGCTCATTTGCAAGCTTAATTCGTGATAAATACGTAAAGCAACTTGTTCACCCCAAGCACGTTGTTGAAGATTAATCACACCCGTTGCAAATTGATTATGTACTTCCACAATGTCACTTTGTGTATCATTGTAGATCTCAATAAGTGCACGGTCATCACTGCCACCAGATAATAAACTCCAGTTATTCCACATGTTTTGCAGCAACAATGAACCTTGTTCAACAGGTGCTTCAATGACTTCTGGTTTATAGGTTTCCGCGCCAATAACATTAGTAATTAACACCGCGTGATGTGCAGTTAACGAACGACCAGACTCAGAAATAATCATTGGTTTTGGTTGCTCATAAAGGCTACATACATCGCTGATCGTAATCACGATATTACGCGCATACTCTGCTAAGCTATAGTTCATTGAGTTATGAGATTGACTACGTGTTCCGTCGTAATCTACCGCTAAACCGCCACCCACATCTAAGTAATCTAATGGCACGCCCATCGCACGTAATTCACAGTAAAAACGAGCCGCTTCACTAACGCCATTACGCACGTCACGAATATTCGCCATTTGCGAACCTAAATGGAAATGCACAAGCTGTAATGTATCTAATTGGTTTTCAGCTTTTAAACGCTCAACCACAGTTAACACCTGTGATGCAGCTAAGCCAAATTTAGACTTTTCACCACCACTTGATTGCCATTTACCTGCACCTTGTGACGCTAAACGAATACGTAAACCCATACGCGGTTTAACACCTAGCGCACGTGCCTCTTCTAGCACTAAATCTAACTCTGATAGTTTCTCTAAAACAATCAGAACCTTATGCCCTAGTTTTTCACCGATTAAGGCTAAACGAATGTATTCTCTGTCTTTGTAACCATTACATACAATCACTGAGCTCGCTTGATGTGCTAACGCTAATACCGCTAATAACTCAGGTTTACTACCAGCTTCCAAGCCGAGTTGTTTTTGTGCTAGCTTTGCTTGGCTCGCTAAGATCTCATCAACCACTTCTTTCTGTTGATTCACTTTAATTGGATAAACTAATAAATAGCTATTATCGTATTCAACTTCTTTGATTGCTTGGTTGAAAGCATCACAAATATTATGCACACGTTGATGCAAAATTTGTGGGAAACGCACTAATGCAGGCATACTTAAATTGCGTGCTTCTAATTGCGCAGCAATGTCACTTAATGCGACTTGATGTTCACTATCACTGCGAGGTGATACATACACCTCACCTTGATCGTTAATGCCGTAAAAGCCTTGGCTCCAGTAGCGAACATTGTATTCAGCTCGGATGCGTTCCATATCAATTGAATGTTGCAAATTCGTATCTCACAAATAAGGTAGAAATAATGATGACCCAGAAAACTGAAGCCATCTGTTAACAAACCGTTTTATTGGCGCGGATTATTGGTGAAGAAAGCGAGGACGTCTAACTAATAATTTTATAGTTTTTAATCAAAAAAATTGTTTGATAGGTTGTGTATATACATTTTTATTGATTACGAAACATGAAAAAGGGAAATTAAACAAAAGAACAAACTCAAACACCAAGTAATATCGGTGTTTGAGTAAAATAAAGAACAGCCAATAAAGGCTTTTAACATGGCGAGTGTTTTGAATAGTTAATTAAGAATGATTAATCTTACTTAAGTTTTGTCACTAAAATTTGTTCAACACGTACCCCTTCAAGGTCAAGCACCTCAAATTTATAGTCTTGATGGGTAAAGTGATCAGTACGTTTTGGTAATCGTTTCAAGGTATAAATCATAAACCCAGCGATGGTTTCGTATTGAGTCCGATCTGGAAAATCTTCAATAGATAAACAGCGCATCACATCATTAATAGGCGTTAACCCCTCAATTAACCAAGAAGATTCATCACGTTGTACTATTTGCTCTTCATCTTGATGCGTGATTAATTCCCCCATAAAGCTGCTTAACAAATCTTTAACCGTCACAATCCCCACCACAGTAGCGTATTCATTCACAATCACAGCAAAAGGCTGAGTTGCCACTTTGAACGCATTCAATGCCTCAGAAAGAGTTAACGTTTCAGGCAGATAGAAAAGATCTTTATCCACTTGTGTAGGGTGAATTTGTGCTAACTCTCCTTTTAACACTAAACGCAAAATCTCCTTCGATTCGATACTACCTTCAATATTATCTAAACCACCATTACATACTAAGAAGTCATTGTGTGGTTGTTCAATAATTTTCTGACTAATATCTTCGCTGCTATCATCTAAGTCAAAATAGATAATTTGATCACGAGGAGTCATCACACTGCCAATCGTGCGAACATCTAGGTCAAACACATTACCAATTAACTGATATTCCTGTTTTTGCAAACTACCATCTTCAGCACCCGCATCCATCATCGCGATAATATCTTCAGTGGTCACTAACTCAGTGCGTTCAGTTGGAATATGCAATAAACGTAGCATCATATTGGTCAAACCATTAAATAAAAATACCGCCGGCATCAATAGGAAAGTAATGCTGCGCATTAACGATACAATGCGAATTGCGACTGACTCAGGCATGATAATCGCTAATCGTTTAGGTAACAGATCAGCAAATAAAATAAACAGGGAGGTCAAACAAATAAAAGAGAGGATAAAACTGATTTGATTTAACAATGCGCCTTGATAAAACAGGCTAATCACCTGCTTAATATAAGGTGTTAAGGCTTGCTCACCAATAATCCCACCTAAGATGGAAATACCATTTAAAGCGATTTGCATCATCGCAAAAAAGTTACCTGGTTGCTGTTGTAACTCCAACACTTCTAAGGCTTTTGTATTGCCTTCATCAGCCATCACTCGCAGCTTTATCTTGCGTGCAGCAGCAATAGATATCTCTGACATAGCAAATACTGCGCCTGCTAATATTAATAAAACAATGCTCAACACATCACTCATTTTTACACCCTTTTATAGCAACAAATCAGCTCAAGGCGATTGTTACTGTATTAAAGGCTAACCCATTTAGCCGTAAAATCAGGCGCATTATAGTGTGAGTTTAGCATTCGACAACGCTTATTTTTTGAAAAGTAAGCGTTTGTTTTAAGTCGAAACTTAACCGGCTGAATATAAAGAAATAAGTTTACATGAAGTGGCTATTTCTGAGTCTAAAAAGCAACGGACAACAACAAAAAGCACGTACTCTAACTACCGACTATAAAGGAGAATAAATGTCAGGTATTGTTATAACCAATTAACAAAGATAAAAAGCCCTCGAGAGCAATCAAAATCCTTCTAATTTTCCACATTACATCCACCATCAACCACATTGTAATCCGACTAAATTCATCAATATTCGATAACATGAAGTGTAAGCCGATTAAGCAATAAGTTGAATAACCGTTGTAATCCATTTCACATAATCAACTCTTTAGATGATTGACTTCTGGGTATTTTAAAAGCGGTTAACATACTTTATTACCCCTCTTGCTGGAGGTAAATATACATCACTACGATGCGCTCAATATCTTCACTTTGCTTTAAATACACACAATTTTTATTTGAAACTGCTACAACTAACACTGCATTCTTCATCTCAATTAGTTTATTATGTGCGCTGGTTTTTAAACTTTATAACAAAAATAATATTGTTAAAAACCTAGGTGAGTCGCATCAAGCGATACCTAAAGTGACATTAGGTAAATAGGCTGCTCAAATGGCATCGATTATTATAATAAAATAGCTGTTATTGAGCATAATATTTAATCAAAGGAAGGAAAATAGCTTGTCATACCGATAACATTAAAAAAGTGAATAGTATCCTGAATAGCAATGGCTAAACTAAAAGTAGAATTTAATGTAAATAGATCCCTTTTTGCACAATTAATTCCCCTTTAAATAAGTCACTTAAAGCAGGAGATAGCTCATTTAATTAATGAAATTAGTATTAGAACAGACTCATTATTTTTTAATAACAATAATAATAAAAATGATAGTTTTAAAGGTAGTCAATGCTGTTTAGTTAATGGTAACCCTACACTTTTCAACCAATATCACCTTTAAAAATTATCAGTCCTAAATTTTAAAAGGAAAAATAATGAAGTTTGCAAAAATTATAATGTTAAATTGTGCTTTTTTAACATTATCTGGATGTGTGGGTGGATTAACTGATAGACAAGAAAGAGAGTATGCCGCATTTGAAAACGATGGTGTATTAGTAGAAGAAAAAACACCTACTTTAGGTGCCTTACTAGGTGTATTACCTGGTGCTGGGTCCTTTTATACAGGCAACCCAGGACGCGGTATTACTAACCTGCTGCTATGGCCAATTTCTATTTTGTGGGAACCAGTCAATGGTTGGAATGGCGCCATGAAAATTAACTATGATATGACCGCTTATCGCCTCAAAAAGCAACATGAGGAAGAGCTGTTAATATTAGAGTTTCAATACAAAAACGGTGAAATAAATAACAACGAATACTTTTTTAAACTACAAAGATTAACGCAAAAGTACCAATACCAATATTAAGTTAAATAGTATGAACAATAAGGACAGAGTTTGTTAAATAAAGCTGACAAACTCTGCCTATTTACTCTAATGAGTATACACAAAGCCACCATAGAGGTACTTAGTTGCTTCAGCCCCTAATACAACCACTTTATCTCCCCTCTTCAACTTACCTGAATTGATCATTCTTGCTAAACTAACCCAAATAGCAGCAGAGCCTAAATTACCTAACACTTTGCCATCATTAATCACACCTTGTATGGGGACACCTAGTTTTTTTGCGATCATAGTATCGATATGCCCATTAGCTTGATGTGGTAAAATATAATCAAAATCCTCTACCTGATAACCACGTGATAGCACTGCCTGCAAACCAAGCTCAAACAGCTTTTCCCCGCTTTTTTTAACCGCTTCAGTATTATGGTGAAAGCGCGCCATTTCTCCTGCGCCAACCGTATTTGATCCACCATCTAAGTAAAAACCAGGTTCCTTACCATGGCCAATTTGACCAATATACATATCACTAATACGTTGCTTTGATTGAGTTGCATGTTGCACTATCGCCGCGGCACAACCATCCCCCATTTGCATATAATTGACCAATTGAGAGGTACTAATAAAGTCTTTATTGATATCAAAATATACTGAGCCAGTTTCACAACCGACAATTGCTAAAGGCTTAGGCTCACTTAAGCTAAAGGCGCTAGCAATTTGTAAGGCATTAGCAAAACCAGTACAAGCTTGTCGTAGTTCCAAGTAAGGAGCATTCACCGCAAGCTTATCAGCAATCCATGAAGCATTAGGCGGAACTTGTGTATGTGGCGTGCAAGTATGACTTAATAAATAACCAAGATCAGAGGCAGATAGATTAGCTGACAAAAGAGCATTTGTTAAAGCTTCACTGCTCATATCAATACTTGATGGAATACAGGCACTCAGGGGGGTAGTTAAATCTCGTACCAAATGTCGCTTCTGAACCCCTAAGCGATTAGCAATGATTTCAGCCTTTCTTTTTATAGTTCGACCACATAAGGTTTCAAGGGTATCAAACAAAGTTTTATTGGTTACTTGTTGAGGAGGTAATACTGCATTAATTGATAATAAATTAAGGTCATTCGGTGCAAAAGTTACTGCCATTTGGCCTCCAAAGCACTAAAGATACGTGCTAGATCTACGCCTAATGCTGAAAAATGCTGCTCTTGTGTTGCTAGTAGTTTGTGTAAACTCTGACTAACCACTGCTTGTTCTAACTTAAACATAGCAGATGTTGCTCCTAGCACTTGAGCATGATGTTTTGCTATATAAACGTGTTTAGCTTCATCTTTTTTAATCAAACCGCAAAGTATGGCAAAAGGATGAGAGCTGCCTAATAATGAATGCTCAAATTCATGCATAATTTGAGTAACACAAGCATCTAATACGGCAATTTTAATAAAATGCTGGCACCGCCACTCTCTCCTGCCTAACTTGGCATAAAACAATCTTGCTTGGCCTTGTATCTTTTTCTGTGTTGGCACAACCGGTAAATGCTCAAGTATCCATTGCAAGGCTTGATCATGACGAGACTCGTCTTGTTCTACCTCAATTAAGCTATTAATCATAACTTGGTTTTCAGCAGTTGATTGCGAAAATAAGCGCGTAATTTCTTGATTAAAAACTAACTGTGCAGATTGTTCACCACATAGTAATAGCGGGATCAAATGAGCCAGGATGAATTGCTCGTCAGCAGACCAATCTGCAGCACAATTATCAGGGTTATTGATCCAGTCACTAATACGTTGGCCATTGGCGTTAGATATTATCGGCACATGAGCTTGATGTGCATTAGGTAATAGAAAGCAACGCGACTGATTATGAGGCATACCACCCACCTTGCTGAATACAACAATCATCAGCGGAAACTACTTGGGATTTCACAGAAACCAGTACATACACAGTCATATAAATGCTTCCTTTGTCATTCAAAGTCATCAGCTCACTTTCCTCAGTAATATAAATAATTTATTACTAATAAAAGACCTCAATAAAGCCGTTTTTAATTCAATTATTCGTGATGAACGGCAAACATAATAAATGACTTATATTTTGCTGATATAAAAAAGAGCAATCGTGATGGCATGCGTTCAGCGCATTAAATGCTTAAAAGTGACGACAAAAGTGGTGATGGGCAAAAGGGAAAGTTGAGAAATACTTAGTTTATTTGCTTATAGGTATTGATTGACCTAGATCTAACCCCGAATAAGCAAAAAAATCAAAATTTAAACATCGAATGTTATTATTATTTAATACAACACAATGCTTCATTATTTTATCAATGATTCTATTAAAAAATAAAAACATTAAAATCAACATGATAAAAATCTTTACATAACTTACATTTATTATGCGCATAATCAATATCTCTTAAATGCATATGAGAATGATTGCCTTTAATATCAATATAAAGTCTAATCCCCTGCAAATCACGTTAATGATAATCATTACCGAAAAAGTAAGTTTTTATATCTATACCGTACCTATTAACAGCGTTCCTACTCTGTGTAAGTTATCTATATGATTGATAACGTTAAAATAAGTTCAGTATTATTTCAGGATGAGATAAACAATGCATAATTCATTACCATTCAAGCGCCTACCTATTACCATCATGATCAGCTCAGTACTTTCTGCTTCTGCATTTGCAACAGAGTCAGAAATATCTACGGCAACAACTTATGGTGTAGTTGAGGTTTGGGGTACCCAAATTAACAACGAAACGTCTTTATTAACACATGATATTGAATCAAAACAAGCTCACCACGTAAGTGTTTTGTTACGTGACCAAGCAGGTGTTGATGTAGGCGGCTCGCACTCACTAAACCAATCGATTAATATTCGTGGTGTAACTGAAACAGATTTAAATATCACTATTGATGGCGCAGACCAAAGTAACAATGTATTCCATCACGTTGGTAACCTGCTAATCAATCCAGATATTCTTCAATCTGTTGATTTACAAGTAGGCACAAACTCTATCATTAATGGTGGTTTGAGTGGTGGCGTAGCTTTTGAAACTAAAGATGCTGACGACCTATTAAGAGAGGGTGAAACAGTAGGAGCACGTATTTACGGTGGTTATGCAGACAATGATTATTACTCATACTCAGGTACTGTTTATTCACGTATCAATGAGCACTTTGATTTCTTAGCGTATTATAACGCGATTGACCGTAACAACTCTGTTGACGGTGAAGGTAACGAGAAACTAGGCCAAGAAGGTAAGATGCAAAATATCTTACTAAAAGCAGGTTTTAACTTCAGTGATTCAAATAGATTAGAGCTGAGTTATGACTACTACGATGATTCAGGTGACTATGCACTTCGAACCAACTTAGGTGCAGAGTATGATCCAACAGGCGCAATCTATGATATTTCATATAACAGAGAAACTATCACGTTAAACCACGAGTTATCACTCGCCCAAACTCAGATTAACTCAACACTGTACAGTAACACCATGACTTATAATCCAGATTACGGTGAAGGCAGTACCAATAATGAAGGTATTACCAACAACATAGGTTTCAAAGTATTGGCAGAGACTGATGTTCAAGCAAGTGAAGCCTCTTATACGTTACGCTACGGTATTGAAGGTCAAACACAAGATGCGGAAAGAACCACTGACGGCGAAAGAGTAGGCAATAAAGAATCAACTAAAAGCATCGCTGTATATGCAGAAAATGAAATAGCATTAACTGACAAGCTTTTAGTGACTCCAGGTGTCCGTTACGATGTCTATGCAATGGATGCAAATTCATCTGATGAAACATTCAAAGAGGTAAGCTTTGCATTAGCAGCTGAATACATGATTAATGATCAATGGACTACTCGTGCAAGTGCAACAGAGTTATTCCAAGGTCCTGCATTACCAGGTTCATTTTTATCAACAGTACATGATGACAACCCAGATCTAAAAGCTGAAACGGGTATCAACTATGAGTTAGGTTTATCTTACGAAACACTAAACTTTGCGGGTATGGATACATTTGGTTTCTCTGTTACCTTATTTGAAACGCAAATTGATGATTACATTGATAACTCAATCACTGGTAAAGTGGGTATTGAGAACTTAGGTGACGTGCAAATTAAAGGTGTTGAATCAAGTGTTAACATGCGTAAAGGTCAATTCACTAGCCGTTTAACATACTCACACTCTGATTCTGAATACACCGATGTTAATGAAGATGCTAACTCAGATTACCTAAAAACAGTTGGCCAAGCATTGGATAATGAAGTAGGTGATAGTTTCTCACTTAACCTAGGTTACACCTTCCCAAGCGTCAACGTGAAAGTAAACTGGACAAGTATGGTGACGTTAGATTTGCATAAAGATGTATCAGAAGATACCTCGAAAGCGGGTTACGATGTACATGATTTATCTATTCAATGGATGCCTAAACAAGTGCAAGACCTAACATTAACAGCTGGTATCGATAATATCTTTGATGAGCAATATGCTTCACATGCTTCTAATTACACGAGTCTAGAAGAAGATAGATACACAACGGACTATGAACCTGGACGTAACATCAAAATATCTGCTTCTTACCAGTTCTAATTAGCCATAACTAACGGTAAATGAATAAAAAGCCCTGTCATCATGTTGGAATGACAGGGCTTTTTTATTGTGTATAAAATACTCGTTATAAAATAACTGAGTTAATAATACAGGCCTTATTAATGGCTAACATCAATCACTTTAAACGTAACCGATGCATAATCAGGCGAGCTTGTTCCTGTTTTATTTTGGTTATATAAACCGGCTTTAAAGTACATGTAATCATCGGCATAAAAATCATCAATGGTGATCGCATCCGTGTCGCTTGATACACGAATTAACTGCTTAGATCGTGTTTTAGTATACTCAATTGAATCAGCAGTCGTATAAGTGTAACCGTCATGCCATACCGTTACCTTTAATTGGTCACCTGTTAGGTCAATCTCATAACTCCACTCATCACCCAAAGCAATACCGTTTTCTGGCTCAACTGGGTCCCCACTTGCATCTTGATCCGTATCGTTTTTATCAGTAAAACCAATTACATTAATACGATCGCCTGGGTCACCGCTAGAATCATCCACAGTAAAGAATACAGAGCCTTTTTCATGCTCAGGTAATTTACGGTAGTAGATTTTCACTGGCTCATGATCTTCACCATGAATTTGGCCAACGATAATACGACCAATTTGATCTTCACTGTCCGCATCAACCGATACCGTATTGACAATTAACGTCGCTTTCATGTTGCCGTCAACACCACCTACCAAGTCTTGATTGCTTTCAGATGCTTCACTAGTTACCCAATTGTTTTTAGTAAAGCCTTTAACGTTTGCATCACCGCCATCTGTGTACCTTGCCATCAACTCACGTAATTCAGAGCGAGGGTAAGTTGAACCACCAGAGCTGGCAGCATCATTTGCGACAGTAAAGGTAGGACAACCATCTTCCCAAGTGATCTCTTCTGCTCCATTTGAGCCTAATGTTTTGTTATCCACTAAGTCTTGAATATCATCCACATCGTTCATCGAAACACCGTCACCGGTTGTGTAACCCCAAATTGACATATCAATATTACAACTGCCAACGAAAGTCTCTTCAACCGTTGACTCTTCTGTTTCCTCGGTTGTGTCTTCTGTAATCGATTCCTCTACTCCACCATCAGAACAACCTAATATTTGTGTTTCAACGATACTATTCCACGTTGAACCTGCAGAATTACCAGAGCCTGTTACACGAACGTAACGGGCTTCAGAATCAGTGACATCAATACTTTCATAACTTGTATCACTGCCTGACGATATACCACCAGCGTAAACCGAAGACCAATTGCTGTTATCTGTTGATGTTTCTATGTCGAAATAAGAACTACGCTCACTGCCCTTATACCACTGTATTGCTAACTCTTTTACAGATGCTTCACCACCCAAATCAAAGGTAATGGCTTTGCCTACTCCCTTTGAAGACCAACGAGAATCACTTGTGGTATTTTTATCAATCGCATTTTCAGGACCATGACCATCGTTAGTACCATCATCACTTGCTGAATCTATCGCTAATGAAGCACTACCACTACACGTGCCTGAATCAATACTTTCCTCAACCGATTCGCTCGACCCAGTACTAGTTAAAGCAAAGTCATCAAAACGCGCTTCATCACCATAATAGTTACCAAAAATAGTAATAGTGGTTGCGGAACCAGAGTTAAAAGAGGCAGTCACAAGTTCATAGTCATCGCCACCACCAGTACGTGTATAACGCGTGCCATCTACTGTTGCACCTATTTTCCCTGTGCCTTTGATATATGCTGTCAGTTCATAGTCCGTATTAGCCTCAACTGATACATCTTGTTCAAACTTACCGCCATCGCCAGTGATCTTAGCCGCTTTACTACCGCTACGTTGATCACTAGAAATTGAGGATGGGTCTGTATCTATCCAGCTATCGCTGGTAAAACCATCTTCAAAACCAGCATTTACAATGCTAACAGATGCCGCATTAGCTGCTGGGATAACAGTGACAGATAATGCAGCAGCAACAAGCGCTGTTGTATATCTAAGTTTTGTATTGAGTTGCATAAAAGATTTCCTTAAGAGTTAGATTCCATAGAAGTGGTAAAGCATTAATCTCCTATCATTGATGAATTTAAAAATTGTTTATCGCATAAAATGCGCGGATTAGGATTAGACAATTTGTAATACTTAACAACCAAAAGGAGAGAAAAAAGCGACCAAAAACAAAATTTTAACTGACTTAACGTTCATTGCTCACATTTATGACTAATACAGGATTTCTTTATTGAACTTACCAAAATATAAGTAAACAACTGATAAATAACAAAAATAAAAACATATCTAAAAAATATGTTATCAAATATATTTTACTCTGCATTAACACTCAATTTGAGCTCAAAATACTTTGAGTAAAAGTAAAAGATGAACAACAAAAGTATTATTATTATAAATAACCAATACTTCAGTAACTTGCACAATAAAAAATCAATAATCACAAATTATCCTCACTACTGAAAAACACAAAAACTAAATCATTTTTCATACAATACTATAAAGATAATGGTGTCATGAGAAAGATGAAAGTAAGAAATTTTATCAATATAGACTGTGCCTAGATAAATGGAGACATCCCCGTTATAGCAATTTTATTAAATAATAGATTTGAATGTTACGTAGGGAAAATGATTTTGTTTAAGGCGCAAGTAGCAACGCCCATTAGCAAACTTACAACGAAGCAATAAATTATTTTAACAAGCAAAATAGAGCTATTAATGAGTGTAATTGGTATTCACTACACTTCTATTCAATTAATCAAAAAAGCAGTGTTAAAGCTGAGTAAACCACCTTCTCACTCACTGAAAAAGTGCTGAGGCCGTAACCCCAAAACCTACCTTGTGATATGACAATAAAGTATTGATGAGATGGTACTAATTAATGAACCGCTATATTGTATACTGCCTATTCCATTAACTAGCAGAGCTATTTTAATGATGAAAACAACTACATTGACATTGCAGCGTTGATAAAAATAAGGGGCATCATTATATGTACATCATAAAAGCAGATATGAGTCATCTACAGAGCTTTCTAGTCTATGCTAAACAGTGTGCTGAGGATGGCTTACCTTTATATTTATCGACCATTGAAAATCATCAAACTTATTTTAAAAAACGATTAGATTATGCAGAAGGTAAACAGCTACCAGCAGATTGGCCTCCCATATCGACCTACTTCTATATTAAGTCGAATCATATACTAGGTGCGATAAGAGTTCGTCATGGAACAAATGAAAGTATAGAAAATATAACTGGCCATATCGGTTTTGAAACCCTCCCAACCGCCAGAGGCAATGGCATTGCTTTCACAATGCTCAATTGGGTATTAACCCATGTAATAAAAGAGCAGGCGATCATTACCTGCTCTGATAAAAATATCGCGAGCAAAAGACTGATAGAAAAGAGCGGAGGAAAATATTTAGGTTATTTTTATTGTGAAAATAATAAACAGAAAATATTACGCTACCAACTACAAAGTAAACACTAAAGTTCATGCTAGCAGACCAAATAAACAGTCGCAGGTCGCTTCTATTCTCAGGGCTGTAGCTAATTTACCCTAGGTATTAATCTGTGAGTAGCAGTCTTAGGATCGCTTATCCTTATCAGCAGCTAAGCTATTCGCTCCTTTTCAGCCTTCCAGTATGCCAATCTCCGTACTTCTCTATTAATTTAGATGAATGGACAACGCTCCAAAATATACTTCGCATATTTCCTAAAAAGCACCTATTAATAACAAAATCATTTAATTTCATATAATTTATTAAAAATAACAATGTATAGGCATTAAAAATAAATCAATTTAACTTCAACAACTTAAGAGTTAATCATGGTACTTACAACTCCTATTCATCGCCTTTTTTAAAATAATTTAACTTTATTTCACTATTGCTGCATCCAAAACAGCTTGCTGATTGTAGTACTTAATAACAGTAGAAAAATGACTGTTTTTCAAATTCTACATTTACCAATTAAAAGGGAAACGACAATGAAAAACCAATACATGTTGAAAGCACTAAAAATGACAGCTGCATCGGTATTAATGGCAGCAGCTAGCCAATCTTATGCAGGTACTTTTTCTCAAGATAATTTACCAAGCGAAGTACGCGTACCCGCAGGAAACAAAGTCGCAATGTTTACCGCTGCAAAAGGCAATATCACGTGGGAATGTAAAGTAGATACGTCAGACGAAGAAAAAGCAAAATGGGCGTTTGCAGGTCCTCGTGCCATCTTAAGCGATAACAAAGGTAATCATTTAGTGTCTTACTTTGGTCCACCAGCAACATGGGAGTCATTAGATGGTTCATCGATCACTGGTAAACAATTAGCAGTATCACCTTCAGCAAAAGGTAGCATTCCAATGCAGTTAGTAAAAGCTAATGAATCAGCTCGCCCAGGCGCATTAAAAGATGTTACTTACATACAACGTATTAATTTAAGCGGCGGTGCGGCACCTGAAACAGGTTGTAATATGGATAAGGTCGGCCATAAAGTCGTGGTTAATTACTCTGGTGAATACCTATTCTGGAAAGCAAAATAAGCATTCATTCTCACCTTTGGAAAACTATTTTCTAGAGTAACTGAATGTAATGCCTTAATATGCCCAGTAACCTACTGGGCTTTTTTGATTAAGGAAATCATTTGTCATCATCAACAGGATTTGATTATGAAGGCGTACTACAACAATGTGCAACGGGTGATCGTCGCGCTTTAATGCAATTGTACGAGCAAGAAGCATCAAGGTTACTCACTGTGGTCACGCGCATTCTGAAAAACCAACCGTTATCGGAAGATGTAGTGCATGATGCTTTTATTAAGATTTGGAAAAATGCAGATGCTTATCAACAAGAGCTAGGCTCTGCCCGTGGTTGGATCTACACATTAACCCGTAACTTAGCGTTAAATGCACTTAAACATACAAATCGCCAAGTATTAGCCGAGCCAGAATTTCTACTCGACCTCTGCGATAACCAAGTGTTAGCCTCAGCGGGACAAGCCGACGACATGACAGAATTAGCAGAAGATCATCTTGCCCAAGCGTCGCTGCAAACTTGCTTAGAACACCTAGAGCCTGAACGTAAATTATGTGTATTACATGCTTATGTTGACGGTTATACACAAGACGAAATTGCTAAATTGATTGATAAGCCACTGGGTACTGTCAAATCTTGGATCAAACGCAGTCTAAATGCTTTAAAGGAGTGTTTACAATGAACAAAAAGACATACAAAACTCCTGAGATAGATGACGATTTAGCAGGACAATATGTGCTAGGTACCTTGACGGCTGATCAACGCCATGAATTTGAGCAACGTTTAGCAAGCAGCATTGAATTACAAAGACAGGTGAATCAATGGCAAGCGCACTTTTTATCCCTAACCGATAGATTAGATCCTATTACCGCACCTCAACCTTTATCTGCACGAATTGAACGTAGCCTAGATGAGCTTGAAAAGCAGCCTAAACCAGCAGTGCAGAGCACAACTAACCCATTACTCTCTTTTTGGCACAACCTGTCCGTATGGCGTGGTATTTCAGTGGTCTGTTTAGTATTGGTAATGGTATTGGGTTTCAAATTACAAACATTACAACCAGTCCTAAGTGAACCAACTTATATTGCCGTATTAGTGCAGCCAGAAGATAAAACACCAGGCTGGGTAATACAAACTAGTCACAGTAACCAAATGCAGCTAGTGCCATTAGGTGCAGTGGAAATACCAGCAGGTAAAGCATTACAGTTCTGGACTAAAGCAGAAGGTTGGGATGCTCCTGTCTCATTGGGTTTAGTGAAAAAAGGCGAAACGCTTAAAGTGGATATCAATAAGCTACCACCACTCACTGAAAACCAATTGTTTGAGTTAACCCTAGAGCAGGAAACCGGCTCACCAACGGGTAAACCAACGGGCCCAATCACCTCAATCGGCCGTGGTATTTCAATGTAATAACGATGCGATTAACTAAGATGGGAACACAACACCAATAACCAATGTTGTGTTCCTATTTTAGGATTTAACGATAGTCAGTCATTACACAACAACCTATCTCAAGCCCCCTTATAATTAACTTCTACCTGCATAGGCTTGTGGTGTAAAACCAAACTGCATTTTAAAAGCATGAATAAAACTACTGACACTTTTATACCCTAACTGATGCGCCACTGTCGTAGAACTTTCACCTTCGTTTAACTGCCCTAATGCATTCATCAATTTAAAGCGACTTCTCCATTGTCGGTAGGTCATCCCCGTTTCAGCTTTAAATAAGCGCTCCATAGTACGAACACTCGCCCCTGCTAATCTTGATAAATCAGCCAAAGACAGATTGTGTTGTGGGTGCTGTACCATATAACTCACCAAACGTTGCAAACGCGGGTCTTTACCGGAATGAATATACACATCACTCCTTTCTAATATTGCTAACTCATCTATCGCTACTAGCCCCAAATGCTTAACTCGCTGCTCCGTTAACGGATTTTTCTGATCAGTTAAACGCAATATAATCTCTTGCATTAATGGAGTCATGGTTAACATGGCAATATTCTTTTCATGCTTTCTAACAGGATAAAAAGGGTCAATATAAAGGTTGCGGATTTTAGTGTCCGTTTCACTACTCACTTGATGGGTAATACCACCGGGTATCCACATCGCATGTGTAGATGAAACTACCCAAACCGCCTCTTCACCGCTTACTCTAAGCACGCCTTGCTCTGACCATAACAATTGTCCACGCGGATGATCATGCACCACCATTCCGGCTTCGGCTCGCATATTTCTGCCATGAGAAAGCACAGGTTGTTCTGGGTCGATAATGTATGCCATCTCACTCGGCGGCAACCTTGTCGCATCAAGAATATCATTTGTCATAATTCACACTTAAAACGTCATTAAAGTTTGATTATCATAACCATCAATGACCTAGTTACCAACATTTTCGATGATCAAGGATGCAACAAGTGGAAAATAAAATCGGTATTAAGAAGTCGATCGCATTCGTCTTTATCCTATTCGCTGTTTATATTATGTTATTTCCCATGGCTGACCAGCCTGCTGCCTTCTCCTATAGCGCTGCGGTCATTTTAATTACACTTACCTGTTGGAGTGCGTCATTGCTGCCGCCCTTCTTAACAGGGTTAATCTTTTTTGCGTTAGCCATTACATTACAATTAATCGAACCTAATTTATTGTTTGCAGGATTTGGCTCCACTGCCGTTTGGTTAATTATTGCGGGGTTCATTATTGGCTCAGCTATCTCTTCATCAGGGTTAGATAAAAGACTAGCAGCTGTTATCGCACCACATCTCACCATCAGCTACCCACGCCTGATAGCAGGGCTAGTGGTCAGCGCTATCATGCTAGGGTTTATTATGCCCTCATCCATTGGCAGAGCCGTGGTTTTGATTCCAGTAGGCATGGCACTGGCAGAAAAAGTAGGATTTGTGCAAGGTAGTAATGGTCGCCGCGGCATTGCAACAGCATTAGCCATTGCTTGTAACATGCCAAGCTTTGCAGTATTGCCTGCCAATATTCCTAATATGATTTTAGCTGGCTCTAGTGAAAATTTATTTGATGTCCATTTTGGTTACATGGAATATTTGTTACTGCACTTTCCTATTTTAGGCTTAGTAAAGTCCTTAGTATTAATTTGGTTGGTGCTAAAACTATTCCCTGCCGCCATCAGCGCATCTGAAAATTCAACACAAGCAGAGCAACAAGCGACTGAGTTTGATCATAAATTACAATTAAAAGTATTAGTTATTTTAGGTATTACCCTACTATTTTGGGTCACTGACTCATTGCATGGCGTAAATGCAGCTTGGGTGGGTTTAGTTGCTGCGATTCTTCTATTAATGCCTAAATTCGGTGTTTTAGAAGCGAAGAAATTCAATAGCTCAATCGACTTTGGCACCGTGACATTTGTCTCTGCCGCGTTAGGTTTAGGTACCTTAGTGAATGTATCTGGCGTGGGAGAAACCATGGGTGAAGCATTTATCCATCTACTGCCAAGTTCCCTTGAAAGTACTTTTTTAAGCTTTATATCCTTGTCATTAATCTCAACTGTAACAGGTTTAGTCACCACAACGCCTGGTGTGCCGACAGTATTAACACCTATGGCAGCTGATTTTGCACAGGCAACCGGCTTTTCAGTTCCAGCAGTATTAATGACACAAGTGATCGGTTTCTCGACGGTTATTTTCCCGTACCAAGTTGCGCCATTGATTATTGCCATGCAACTGGCCAAAGAGTCACTGGCTAGTTTGTTAAAAATCACCCTACCACTCGCACTGATCACCATTGTGATACTCATGCCACTGGATTATCTATGGTGGAACTTAT
This sequence comes from Psychromonas sp. 14N.309.X.WAT.B.A12, assembly GCF_030397575.1. Lineage (GTDB taxonomy): Bacteria > Pseudomonadota > Gammaproteobacteria > Enterobacterales > Psychromonadaceae > Psychromonas. The sequence continues at coordinate 125,771 of NZ_JAPNXS010000006.1, forward strand.
TAGGTTGGATAAATTAAGGTTAGGGAATGGGGATGGTGAAAGGTTAAAGGTTAAAGGTTAAAGGTTAAAGGTTAAAGGTGAAAGCATGCAGGCTAAAAAAAGGAATCGCAGAGCTCTTCCGCTCGTAATACTAGCCTGCCGGCTAACTCGCCCAGCGCCCCAAGGTCAAAACATGTTTCGTCACTTTTAAAGTAATAGTTAAGTGGGGTAATTAAGGAAATAATTAAAGACAGAAAAATCTTCTGTGACTCGTCAAAGTTTTGGGTGTCCCATAATAGTTCTATAAATAAGCGCAGCGAACACAGCGTGAAATACAATGGTAATAAGGGGTATCAGATAACGATACTTGCGATTGGCGAGACTGAGTCATAACACACTACCTCCAAGAAGCTGAAATAAGCACTTCTAAAAGATAGTTTAGGTTTTAAATTAATTCAAAGTAGATGGGTGTCCGCTACTACTATGTGGAGCGTCCATATATGCCCCATAGTTCTCCTGTTATATGACTAGCTCAGAAGGTAGTTGCAATGGATTAATTTAGGTTTAGGGCTATAGCTCTAAATTCTTACACATTTTTCCCCAAACCATTTTAGCAAACTCTTTTATTGCAATCCCCTTAGGCTCACCTTGTTGCTTGTACAGTTGCCCAAACACAGCTTGAGACATACCAACAGAATAGCCCACCATGAAACCACGCTTAGTATTACTCAAGTATTCGCCGTTTGCATAAAAGTCTAACTTTTCATACATATAATTCGTTATTTCATTACTAGCAGAGTCGTTATTAGTATAGGTTGCAGCCGCTGCACATAGCGAGTGCTTAGACATTTGTTCGTAGAACTCTTGCGTATTTTGCTTCGGTAAAGCTTGAGCTCCAAATGAGATCAATAGTGTTGCGAGAATCATAAAATATTTCATAGACGTCACTTTTTTGTAATTTTGAAACTAGAACCCATTATACAGAACAACACCCTTATAGCATGTCAATTTTACTGAATTTAGTGTGGTATATAACGCTAAGCTAACGTGCACAAAACCTTGGCTAGACTTTTTGCGAAGCAAAACTGCCAAGCGTTTTGGGTCACAGTTAAGCGCCTTGTATGGATAATAACCCCACCAAATAGTTACCTTTTAAACCTGTTTAGGTAAAGTGAGGCCCAAGCTTTGGCTGCAACCAAAGCCTTCTTGTTAGCATTTACTAAATTATAAAACATTACTTCTTGTCATAAACACTAAGATGCGGACAAGATCTAAGCGCTAAAAATAAATATATTACCCCACCCAAATAACCAATAACTGAAAATATGGGTAACAAACTTTGGAGAGATAACCCGAGAGTAATGAATATAAAAGCCTTAACAATATAATGAACTCCCATATATGTCCCTAGGCTTAATGTGCTTGATAACGTCACAAGATTCTTAGAGTTGATTGCCTGTGTAATAAGTTGATCTCGGGTTGCGATCTCATGCTTATGTTTCCCCCAAATAGACTCGGTATGTTTAGTTAATTTTTGCCCAAAAAATAAAATAAACCAAAAAATAGCAGAGCCTATAACACCTTGAACTATTGTTGGCCAACTTAGTATTTGATTTACGAGTTCCACACTATTCTCCATATGAATGCTAACAAGGCTGTAGAATTTCTCTATTTACAAGAATACACTGCCATTTATAAAATTTAATAATCAAATAAAACAACAAGTTAAAAATCGTAATTTCTTATAAATTTACAATTAATAGTTAAATTTTACTAGCTGTCCACCTCAGGGAGTGTTGTTACATGTACGATGACAACCAGCCACAAATTTTACCTAAGTCAATCCACGCAGGTGACACGATTACACCAGATTGAAATGCAGCGAAAAAAGCTAATATAGCTGTGAGACGAAGCATCCATGAATTTGCAGATTTTGCAGATTTAGCTCTTGCTGTTTCAATTTGATATTGCTCTAAAGTGGCAATTGCTTTTCCTGTAATTATAAAGTCAAAGCTACTACCATTATTTTTTAATTCTCCAGACGCTACAAAAGAAGATAAATACAAATCCATTTTTTTACGCATCTCTGTTTTTTGAGGATGTAAGTACCACCTAATTGAATACATGTAACTCATAAGATCAAGTGATGAAAATGATTTATGAGGATCCTCAGATTGTTTTACAATTATACTTTCTAAAACCTTCATTCTTTTTGGGAGTTGAAGGTTCTTTTTATTAAAGAAGTATTGGGGAACAGAGTGCTTTGCAAGTACATAGAACGACTGTAGCTTATAAAACCAAGTCCACTCATGAAGCATATAATCGCAAACACCTTTGTATGTATGTGTGACTAAACCATGATAATGCTCAATTCGTAAACGTAAGCCAGGGTAAAGTAAAAACGGGATTATTGCTTCTGTACGGAAACCACCTCCTTCAAAGTGACTACCAGTTATACCATTACTCTCAATAGAGTTAACCAGCATGATAGGAGAGTCACCATCGTAAATACTTATAGAATAGCAATTTATGTTCTTTCCTGATTGACCGCTTCTCGGGGTTTGAACAGGGCATGGCTTTTTTAATAACCGATTCAAAATCCATTTCGTAAATTTATTCATGCCACCCCAGTTTGACAGTACATGTAACTGTTTATTAAACCGAAAAATTCCATATTTCAGGTGGAAATACGGAATATGTTAATTTGTTAAAATTAATATAAACATACCTTTATCAACCATAAAATCAATCAATTAAGTTATTTTATCAAATCTTCATCACGAGAATAGATGGAAAAAATCCGAATTAATAACGGTAATATGGAATATTGACTCCTCTGTATAAAAAACCGTCTCCAACACCGCACCAAAATGAGCTTAGTATTAACATGTAAAGAAGTGAGTTCATCGCTTAACTCTTCATCTAGTCCAGTAACATTACCTTGTACTTTGTCCCCTTGTAACCTTGTACCTTGTACCTTGCACCTTGTAACCTTGCACCTTGCACCTTGTAACCTTGTACCTTGTCACTTGCTCCAGAAACGAAAAAGCCCCTAGTTTATTTTCATAAACTAGGGGCTAAATGGTTGGAGTTAGTCGATAAGCCGGGTTCTGTCGTGAATCGTCATTCGTCTAGGCCTGTAATCGCTCACAGGCTCAAGCAACCTACCCGCTTCCAGTATGGGCCATACCTCAGGAAGCCTATTTGGTCTTGCTTCGGGTGGAGTTTACCTTGCACTAATGATTACCCATTAGCCGGTGCGCTCTTACCGCACCCTTTCACCCTTACCTACTAATAAATTAGCAGGCGGTCTCCTCTCTGCTGCACTTGTCGTTAGCTCGCGCTACCCAGGCGTTACCTGGCACCCTGCCCTTTGAAGCCCGGACTTTCCTCCCCTCTAATAACACTGATAACAAGTTACCAACCCATTAAAGCGGCGACGATCTAACCAACTCCGCGGCGGATTATACGGAAACCAATAGAGATAACAAGGGCTAGAGGTTCTCTAAACCCCATTTATATAAGTCATTTTTCTTAAGGTGGTGAATTTCAGCTGTGATCGCGGCTGCTTTTTTGAGCGGCAATTCTTTTTTCAATAATGTTAGCGTTTTAATGGCATCGACAGACAGTGCATCTTGCTCTTTTGCAGCACCAGCTACCATTAACACAAATTCACCACGACAGTGGTTAGTATCTGAAGCTAACCATTCCAACATTTCACCTGCTGGTAACGCGTAATAAGACTCAAACATTTTAGTTAATTCACGCGCGACCACTAATTTTCTGTCTTCCCCCATGATATTAATTATATGTTTTACGGTATCCTGCATACGGCGAGGAGATTCGTAAAAGATCATGGTTTGAGTTTCTTCTGAGAGTGCTGTTAACTTCTCTGTTTTTGCTTTTTCTTTAACAGGTAAGAACCCTTCGAAAGAAAAGCGGTCAGAAGGTAAGCCAGCGGCTGAAAGAGCAGTAATTGCAGCACATGCACCAGGTACAGGTACAACATCAACGCCAGCTTCTCGGCATTCATTAACTAAATGATAACCAGGGTCGCTGATTAATGGCGTACCAGCGTCAGAGATTAATGCAACAGATTGACCTGCTTTTATTTTTTCAATCAAAACACTACCGCGTTGACGTTCGTTGTGGTCGTGTAATGGAAAAGTAGGTTTACTGATTTGATAGTAGCTTAATAGTTTACCACTGTGGCGAGTATCTTCGGCAGCAATTAAATCGACGTTTTTTAAGATTTCAACGGCACGATAGGTAATATCGCCGATATTACCCAAAGGAGTGGCGACAATGTACAACTTTGCGCTTACTTCGTTATTTAATTGATTATTTTCAGACATATTCGACTCTAATAAGTGTTAAGGATTGTTTAACTAAGTCGGCAATATTACACTATAGGCATCTTGATACCTATCTGAAAACTGATCTTGAATTAGTTTGATTAAAAAGGACAATAATTTGACCACTGCAAATTTATCTAAACGTGTTATACATTTCTACCTTGTTGCTTTGAGCATTTTGCTTATTTCAGCTTGTACTGGTGTGGGGCAAGATAAAAAAGGCGCGCCTACTCTGTTCACTGAATTCTATGAAACAGCGGAATACTTACTACAAAAAGCAGAGGAAGTGAAGGAACCACAAAATACTGAATGGCAGTTAGCCGCAATACAGGCGCTAACCAAAGAAAGTAAATATGTTTTAGCTGACTCAGTGATTGAATATTTACAAAATAAAACGCTGAATACACAGCAAAAGAATCACCTTTTATTATTGATAGCCGATAATCAATATGCACAGAACCAACTTGATGACACAATGGAAACATTAAAACGTGTTGATCCAGAGCTAGTTTCTGTTCCAGCTAAATTACATTACCTAAAACTAAAAACTGAACTGCATGTGCGTAATAAAGAGCATCAGGCAGCAGTGGATACGTTATTTGAATTAACACCGTTATTAACGGTGAGTAAGCAAAAACAACAATACAACGACTTAATGTTGTCAGAGTTAAACATGCTTGATCCAAGTGTATTGAACCAGTTTAATAGCACACCTGTTAATAACAATAAAAGCGCGACTTCGGCACCTGTTTCAGATGTAACAAAAGGTAATGCCTTCGACAGTGAGTTAGCAGCAATTGAAGCGGAATTAAACGCACGTCAAACAAACAATACAAATGAGACTCCTTTAACCGATGAGCAAGCCTTTGTTCAAGGTTGGTACTCGTTAGCAAGTATCTACCACCGTTACCAATTACGTACCAATCAATTATTACGTGGTGTAGAGGCATGGAAGTTACTTTACCCAGCGCATCCTGTGATTGATTACATGCCATCACAATTGAAAAACATTCCAGAAGCGAGTCCTTACCAGCCAACTAAAATCGCAGTGTTATTGCCACTCACAGGTCGCTTTAAGAAGCCAGCACAAGCCATTCAATACGGTATTAGTTACGCCTTTTATAACCAAGCTGATGATAAAAAGCGTCAACAGGAAGAACAAGATGCAGGTTATGATACGAGCCTAGTAAACAGTGCTGGTGATGCACAAAACATTAGTTCTGCACGTTCAGACAGAGACTACATTGCAACCCCACCACACATGTTATTCCTTGATACAAACAAGATGAGTATGCAAGAAATTGCAGACCAGCTACACAGCCAGCATATTGGATTTGTTATTGGTCCGCTATTAAAACCTAATGTAGAAGTACTACTCCCTTTAGTGAAAGATATTCCTGTATTAGCATTAAATGGTTTTCCTGCGGATCAGCGTACTTCGTCAATTCACTATGCATTCCCACTATCACCAGAAGGTGAAGCCGAGCAAGCAGCTGAAGTTATCTTTCAAAACAAGCATAAAAAACCATTACTGTTAGCACCAAATTCTGATTTTGGTCGCCGAACAGCGGCAGCTTTTGAAGCACGTTGGAAGTCATTATCTGAAGCACAACAAGCAACAGATGAAACCGTTGAGAGCTACCCTGCTGAAACGCATTACTTCTCTAAAGATTCTGACTATGGAAAGTTCTTAGCAAGTGCATTACATACGGATCAAAGTAAAGAACGTATTAGTCAGATGCAAGGTATGTTGGGCAGAAAACTAGAAGCTGAAGCAAGAAGTCGTCGTGATGTTGATGCTATTTATATTATCAGCAAACGTAGTGAACTGCTCTTCATTAAACCTTTCCTATCGGTGACTATCAGTCCGTTTGCTGAGAATATCCCTCTGTATGCGAGTTCACGCAGTCATTCAGCAGATATTACTAATACACAGGATAAAGAACTTACTGGTTTAACTTTCTCAGATGTGAATTTCTTAATTAATGATGAATCACAAATGAATGAAAAAATTCAAGCAATCTGGCCAAAACAGCGTTTAGGTACATTACGTTTATTCGCCTTAGGTTATGATAGCTACAACCTAATTGAGCAACTCAAACCTCTACAAGTGATAGAAGGCTACAAGTTTCCAGGTTTAGTAGGAGAGCTGACTTTGGATGCGAGCAATACAGTGGAGAGTAAGTTAAGCTGGGCGACCTATGAAGACGGCAATTTAGTTGAAGTTACCTCGCCTCTTTCAAGCCAGTAATACTCGCGGCGTTCAAGCCGAACAACAAGCTCTGGCGTTTTTACAAAAACAGGGCTTGTTGTTAATGTGTCAAAATTTTTATTGTCGGTTTGGTGAAATCGATTTAATCATGTCAGATCAAGGCACCTTGGTCTTTATTGAAGTACGATATAGAAAAAATCAGGATTTTGGTGGGGCAACAGCTTCCATTACACCGCAAAAACAGCGAAAATTAATAAAGACCGCTAAGCATTATTTATCACAGCTTGATGATGAACCTTATTGTCGCTTTGATGTTATTGCTATTAGTGAGTCAGCAATACAACCGCAATGGATACAAGATGCATTTCAAGAGTAATAAATCACATGGTTAATGAAAAAATCCAAGCTCACTTTGCAGAGAGCATTCAAACAAAAATCGTTGCCGCAGAAGCCTTACCAGAACAAATTGAAGCAGCGGCCATTTTATTAAAAGATTGTTTAATAAACGGCCACAAATTATTAATCTGTGGCAATGGTGGTGCAGCAGGTTTAGCACAGATATTCGCGTCACATTTACTAAATAAATATGAAACAGACCGCCCTGCTCTGCCAGCGATTGCGATCACATCTGATTCATCTTTAGTATCAGCAATTGCCAGTGACAGTCACTTTGACCAAATTTATGCACGTCAAATTTCAGCCTTAGCACAACCGGGTGATGTGTTAATCACTATCAGCCACGGTGGTAATAGCCGTAATATGGTGAAGGCAGTGGAAACAGCATTAAGCAAAAATATTCAAATAATTGCCATGACAGGTGTTGATGGCGGTGAGATTGCCGGCCTGTTAGGCACAGATGATATCGAAATTCGTGCACCAAGTGATAAAGGTGCGCGTATTGAAGAGATCCACATGTTAGTAGTAAATTGCTTAAGCGATTTAATAGACCAACAGTTATTCCCTCAATATTAGGACAGACAATGAGATCACCTTTTTATATCGTTACACTTTTATTGTCCACACTTGCGTTACAAGGCTGTGCCGGAGGTTTAATCGTTGCAGCAGGTACTGCTGTAGCAGTAAGCAGTGATGAACGCAGCATTGCACAACTAGTGAAGGATGATGACTTAGCAGAAGCAGCTATCGACGCCATCGTTGCTTCAGATGCTTATAGTAAAGAGATTCGCATTAATATCGTCGCCAATAATAGCTACCTATTATTAATCGGTCAGATTGATTCTCAAGAGCACAGTAATGAGATTGAAAGCTTATTAAACAATATTAAGGGGGTGGCAGGTGTTTATAATCAATTACGCATTAATCAACCGATTAGTATTGTGCAACAAACACAAGACACTTGGTTAACCACTAAAGTGAAAAGCCAATTAACAGGTCACGACAAGATTAATCCATTAAAAATTAAAGTAGTGACTGAAGATGCGGAAGTATTTTTAATTGGCCAAGTAACCAAAGAGATGTCTGACTTTGCCACTGAGATCACCAGTAATATTGATGGTGTAAAGCAGGTAGTGAGAGTGTTTGAGATTATCCCAGCTAAATAGCTCGGCTCTAATCATTCATCCTCAGAAAAATTCTCAAAAGCAATTTCCATAAATTAAAAAAGGAGTGTATCAACACTCCTTTTTAATGGCTAAAAGTCATTTTATTAAGCATCAACCAATATATAACTTGCCGAAGATTTACTCTTTAACTCGTTACAATGGTCACACCAAAAATTAACAGCGCCACAGGCTTTTAAACGCTGTAATGCTTCCCCACATTCATGACACTCGATACTAAGTATAAAATCAGTGTGGCATGCTTCACAGCGGCGTTTTGACTCACCACTACGAATTAATTCTGATTCACAATGCGGGCAAAGCAATTGCATTTATTACTTCTTATTATGATGACGCATCATACGTTGACGCTTATACATTTGATGCGGCGTTAATTTGTTACGACGACCTTCAAATGGGTTGCTACCTTCTCTAAATTCGATACGAATTGGCGTGCCCATAATGCCTAATGTACGACGGAAGTAATTCATTAAGTAACGCTTGTAAGAGTCAGCTAATTTCTTCACTTGGTTACCGTGAATTACGATTAATGGAGGGTTGTAACCACCCGCATGCGCATAACGTAATTTAACACGACGCGCCCCAACCATTGGTGGCTCATGGTCATCTGTTGCCATGCCCATAATACGTGTTAGCATCGCTGTAGAGATACGTTTAGTTGAAGACATATACGCCTCTTCAACTGATTCAAACAAGTGACCTACCCCTGTACCATGTAACGCAGAAATAAAGTGTATTTTAGCAAAGTCGATAAAACCTAAACGACGGTCTAATTCTGTTTTAACACGCTCTTTATCGTATTCTGTCATGCCGTCCCATTTGTTCACGGCAATCACTAATGAACGACCTGAATTTAAGGTATAACCTAATAAGCTTAAATCTTGATCTGATATACCATCACGAGCATCGATAATTAACAATACAACGTTTGAGTCTTCAATTGCTTTTAGGGTTTTAATTACAGAGAATTTTTCTACGGTTTCATTAACTTTTTTACGCTTACGTACACCAGCAGTATCGATCAATACATATTCACGTCCATCACGTTCCATTGGAATATAAACACTATCACGTGTTGTTCCTGGCATATCGTAAACTAATACACGTTCTTCACCCAAAATACGGTTAGTCAGTGTTGATTTACCTACATTTGGACGACCAATTAATGCTAATTTAATGGGTAAGTTTGCAAGGCGCTCTTGCTCTTTAGCAATTTTGTCTTCGTCTTCATCATCGTATTCTAATGCGAATTCGTACTCATCAACTTCATCTGTTACTGGGTTTTCTTCTTGGAACTCTTCTAGTGCTGCATCAATCATCTGACGCACACCTTTACCGTGTGCTGCAGCGATTTGGAAGATCTCACCCAAGGCTAATGCGTAGAACTCACCACACATTGAGTCAGCATCGATACCATCAGTTTTATTAGCAACCACCATAACTTTTTTATTTTGCTTACGCAGGTGTGCAGCAATCGCTTCATCAGCTACAGTTAACCCCACACGCGCATCTACTAAAAATAAAACTGCATCCGCTTCTTCGACAGCAATCAGTGATTGCTCTGCCATTAATGCATCAATCCCCTCTTCATCGCCTTGAATACCACCGGTATCAATCACGATAAACTCAAGTTCTTCAACTTTCGCCTGACCATATTTACGGTCACGCGTTAAGCCAGGGAAATCGGCAACTAACGCATCTCGGGTACGTGTTAAACGATTGAAAAGCGTAGATTTACCTACATTAGGGCGACCTACTAAAGCGATGACTGGTAACATATATTTTGAAATCCTATAAAACTAAAAAAGCCCCATGCACAGCAAGGGGCTACAGTATAGCGTAAAAAACGATTAAATTATTCTACATTTAAAATCGGTTTTTCAATGGCGATTAAATCACCACTACGTGTTTGTAAATAAAGATGAGTCGAGGTTGCAACAGGCTCAATATAAAGCCCATCAGAATCTAACTCTTGTTGTGCAACAAACTGCCCCGTTTCACGGTCAATCCAGTGTAAATAACCTTCAGCGTCTCCAACAACAATAAAGTCATTCGCGACTGTTACACCGGTTAGATTACGATAAGCAAGTTGCTTATTAGACCAATTTTGCTCGCCGTTGCTACGGTTAATTGAAAATACATAACCTCGATAATCTGTAAGGTAAATATCACGGCCAGCAACACTAATATCATTGTAACCAGAATAAGGCTTAGCCCATAACTGCTCACCTTTTAACAGGTCGATAGCCACTAGATTACCATTATAAGCCAATGCGTAAACGGTACCATTAACAATCACCGGTTTCATATCTGCGTCAGCTATGCGATCTAGTTCAGTTGCACCATAAGCTCGTGCCGCTGGTAATTGCCACAGAGGCTGACCAGTTTCTAATAATGCTGCTGAAACATAACCATCAGCGCGTCCGTAGATAACCCCACCTTGTGAAATACTTGGAGTTGCACTACTACGTAATGTTAATCGAGGTTGTGCGTTAGGCAATGCCCAACGTTGTTCACCGGTATCGCTGTCTAATGCAACGAGATCACCACGAGAAGTATGGATTACGACTAAGCCACTGTCATAAACAGGCTGTGCAATCACCTCACCGGTGACTTCACTTACCCATTTGATGTCGCCTTTTTCTTTATCAATGGCAAATACTTGTGCATTTTCAGTACCAACATAAAGTGTGTCGAAATCTATGCCGATACCACCTGATATACGAGCAGAGCGATTAAATTCGTTAGATTTATGATCATCTAGGTCAATCGACCAAAGTTCTTTTCCTTTCTTAACAGAAAAAGCAGCCACTTCACCATCTCGCGCAGCAACATAAACTGCATTATCATCTACAGCAGGTTGTAGTTGTGAATAATATTTATCCACGCCATCACCTATACTAGTTGACCATGCTATTTGTGGTTTGTAAGTTGCTTCAAACACTGGCAATTCAGCCATTACTACCACATCTTCGTCACCGCTAAAAATAGAACAGCCACTTAACACAACAGCACTGGTAGCAATAACGGTGATATTTTTAACCCATTTAATCATGATTTTATCTCAGTTTATTGCGCGTCATCTAATTTAGGTGCTGTTGCCTTTTTCTCTACAGCTAAATCGTTTAATTGTAATTGCAATACTGGATCGACACGCCCTTCACTTGCTTCAACAGCAGTTTGATATGCAGAACGAGCAGCGTCTGTATCACCTTGTTTTAGATAGATATCACCTTTAGTTTGATTTACTTTCACTAAAAAGGCTTCATTTTCTACCGTGTTCAAAGTGCTTAATGCGTCGTCGTATTCACCCAACTCAGCGCTAACACGCGCTAAACGTAATGCGATGATAGGTGTTAATGCCGCATATTCATTACTTGCCAATAACTCTGTTAATTGTGTTTTAGCTAGCTCAAAATCACCTGCATCTACTGCTTCTTTAGCTAGTAGTAATGCACCTAATGTTGCGTAGTTATTGCCTTCGTTTTCAGCAACAAACTGTTTTAATTCACTACTATCGTGCGCTTCACCTTGAGCATTGAATTTTTCAGATACTTGTGCAAATTCAATAGATGCTTTTTCTTGGCTAGCTGTTACGCTTTCGCCATAGTAACGCCATCCCCATAAACCTGCTAAACCGATTACCGCACCCACGATGAGCATGGTGCCGTTATCATTCCACCATTTTTTAATGGCATCAACTTGCTGTTCTTCTGTTTCGTAACCTTCGATAATATCAACCACGTGTATTCCTTACTTATTCTATATTTTGATGAATAATTTATGCAAAGTAGGTAGGTAATACCTGAACTAAGCTATCAATTGCAACGGTTTTTTGTTCTGCATTACCCTGCAAATCTTTGATTGTTACTGTGCCGTCTTCTAATTCACTTTCACCGATAATCAACGCTACTGACGCACCACTTTTATCTGCACGTTTCATCTGCTTTTTGAAGTTACCCGCGCCACAGTGATGCATCATTTTTAGGTGAGGTAATTGATCGCGCACTAACTCTGCCACTTTGAAACCAGCAACATCGGTGTTTTCACCTACTAGAATGCTGTAGATATCAACATCGCCTTTCACATCACCATTAAGCTCTAATGTTTCTAGCATTAAGATAATACGTTCAAGGCCCATTGCAAAACCAACTGCAGGTGTTGCTTTACCACCAAGTTGTTCTACTAATCCATCGTAACGACCACCAGCACAAATAGTTCCCTGAGAGCCAAGGCTTGATGTTACCCATTCAAATACGGTGCGGTTGTAGTAATCTAAACCACGAACAATACGTTCATTGATCACGTACTTAACACCCGCAGCATCTAAATAAGCTTGTACTTTAGCAAAGTGCTCAGCTGTTTCGTCACCAAAATAATCCGATAGTTTCGGTGCATTTTCTAATAATGCTTGTACGCCTTCATTTTTACTATCTAACACACGTAATGGGTTAGTTAACATCCGACGTTTACTATCTTCATCTAATTGATCTTCATGCGCTTGTAGGAATTCAACTAATTTCTCTTTATAAGCATTACGTTCTTCATTGCTGCCTAATGAGTTAAGTTGTAATTCAACATGCTGTTCAATACCTAATGCTTTCCATAAGCGAGCAGATAATAAAATGACTTCCGCATCGATATCTGGTGTGGCCATGCCGAAAGTTTCAATGCCTACTTGATGGAACTGACGGTAACGCCCCTTTTGAGGACGTTCATGGCGAAACATAGGACCGATGTACCACATTCTACGTTCTTGATTGTATAATAAACCATGCTCATTACCCGCACGCACACAAGATGCTGTACCTTCAGGGCGAAGCGTTAAGCTATCACCATTGCGGTCATCAAAGGTGTACATCTCTTTTTCAACGATATCAGTGACTTCACCGATAGAACGTTTAAAAAGATGTGTACTCTCTACGATTGGCATACGGATTTCAGAATAACCGTAACTGCTCACGGTTTGTCTAATTAAGGATTCTAGTTTCTGCCAAACTGGGGTTTGCTCAGGAAGGGTATCATTCATACCACGAATAGCTTGTATCTTCTTTGCCACAATGATTTCCGAATTCTGTCGATGAATAAAAATACATTTAAGATGTATTCTCAATAAAATTGAGAGTCATTATAAGGAAGTTTACGGTGAGATGGAACAATACAACTCGGCTTTGCTCGTTTAAAGTCTAATAAAAAGCCCAAATATTCAAAACATTTGGGCTTCGGCTAAAATATTAAACTATTTACTAATATTTATTTTATATTAAGCAGTTAACGTTATTGTCGTCATTTTAAGCAACTAGCTTTTAATAATAATGTTGCTTTCATCACTTCGGCTAATTCGTGCGCGAATTCTAGCTTCCATTTGATCAATCACTTTATCATTATCAAAACGGTCACGCTGACGTGTACCATCTTCATAGAAGCCACTTTTGTTTTTACCGCCTGTAATACCTAAGTCAGAGACTAATGCCTCACCCGGTCCATTTACTACACAACCAATAATTGACACATCCATTGGCATCACTACATCTTCAAGACGTTCTTCTAGTGCATTAACGGTTGCAATAACATCAAACTCTTGACGTGAACAAGTTGGACAAGCAATAAAGTTGATACCGCGACTACGAATACGTAATGATTTAAGGATATCAAACCCAACCTTGATCTCTTCCACTGGGTCTGCCGCTAATGATACACGTAATGTATCGCCAATACCTTGCGATAAAAGCATACCAAGACCCACCGCAGATTTAACACTGCCACTACGTAAGCCACCTGCTTCGGTAATACCAAGGTGTAATGGCTGAACGATCTGTTGAGCTAATAATTGGTATGACTCTACGGCCAACAATGCATCAGAAGCTTTTACGCTGACTTTGAATTGGTCAAAGTTTAGACGGTCTAATATATCTACATGACGTAGTGCAGAGTCAACTAATGCTTGCGCTGTTGGCTCACCGTACTTTTCTTGAATATCTGCTTCCAATGAACCGCCATTAACACCAATTCGAATTGGAATATTATTATCTCGTGCACAATCCACTACACTGCGAATACGTTGTTCATTACCGATATTACCAGGGTTAATTCGTAAACAATCAACACCGTATTCTGCCACTTTTAAGGCGATACGATAGTCAAAATGAATATCAGCAATTAATGGAATATTACATTGTTTTTTAATTTCTCTGAATGCTTCCGCAGCGTTCATCGTTGGAATAGAAACGCGCACCATATCAGCACCCACAGCTTCTAATCGTTTAATTTGTGCAACCGTTGCCTCAACGTCCGTGGTCAATGTATTAGTCATCGATTGAACGGTAATCGGCGCACCGCCACCCACAGGGACATTGCCCACCATGATCTGTTTAGAGTCGCGGCGTTTAATTGGAGAGGTATGGCTCATTGTATTTACTCTTAAAAAGTTAAAGATCGAATAATAATCAATGCATTACATATAATTATTTTATGACGAATGTAACGTTAATGGAGAAGTGTTTTGGGTTTTACTTAATTAATAATTAAGTCAGTGAAAACGCCACTTTTAATGCCACTTCTAAATCACAAGGTTATTTTACATTAAATTGATTCGTTGAAACCAATAAAGTTCAAATGATTTATTAACGAAACGTCAACGCTAATGAAATGATTTTAAATGAAATCATCGAAGCCCTGCAAGTGCTAACTTGTTCTTATTCGGGCGCGGCTTCAGTTGCACTTTCTACTTCGCTAGCTGAAACATCAGGCTCAGCAACGGCCGTAGGAGTCTCTTCTGTAGCTGACATAGCTTGTTGGTTAAGTGGGTCAATCAAGTTGGTATGTTCAGGGTCAGGTAAGCGCATGTGAATGTTTTCAGTATCCACTGAAGTCTCTGTATATAACGCATCAACTATATTATCCCATTCAGAAATAGTACCTGCAATCGCGGCAATAAATACAATTAAAATAAACCAGCCAAATTTATTAGATGATTTTTTCTTGGTACTTAATAAATAGGGATTGCTTAGTGTGTTGTTTGATCTTGACGGTATGCTGAGTTGTTGATATTCAGAAAATGATTCTATTTCTGCTAATTGCACCGCTTTTGCATAATTGGCTAAGTAGCCACGAAGGTAGATAACAGGATAACGTTTATCTGCTATCAGCAACTCTAAGTCATTTTCAATGTCATTTACCACAGAGGCTTTTAAGTTGAGTTTTAACGCGAGCTCTTCTACGGAGAAATTGGCGGCTATACGGTGTTCTTTTAAGGCTTGATCAAGAGTCATTACAGTGTCCATTATCAACTTAGTGTTAAATATTGTGATGCTTATTAGTCAAATAGTCTAACGCTTGTTGAGACTCGGGAAATTGCGTTAATAGTTGCTCAGAATATCGCTCTAAACTATTTTCTTTCCCAGTAGCATAACTCAAACGAATCCATTGCCATAGACTTTCAGCAGTAGCGTCCGACGCTTTTTGGAAAGAAAATAGGTTTAATATCGCTTCTTTATAATTTTTTTCGGTAATGTTGAGTTTTGCTAAAGATAAATTAATCTCATTACTTTTAGGACTATGCGCTAATGCATATTGATAATAGAAAATCGCTTTTTCATTGAAACCGGCCTTTTCAGAGCAAATAGCAGCATTCGCATAAGTACGCGCAACACGAGTATATTTTGGGGCGGAAATTGCTTTTAAGAAAGCAGCATCCGCTTCGTCATAACGCGCTTGACCACACAAAAATGTACCGTAGTTATGATAAGTATCACCGTTGCTAGCATCTAAGGAAATGGCTTCTTTGTAGAACTCTTCTGCTTTTTTATTCTCTTGTACCTTCTCATAATAATAGGCAAATATACGATGCACTTTTGCACTATCAGGTTGATAAGATAAAGCTTTGTCTAAGTTCTCTTTGGCTTGCTGCATCTGTTCATTTTCAATATACACGAGGGCAAGTTTAATACGTGTATCGGCAGCCCCTTCTGGGTCAAAGGCCATTTTCTGCCCTTTAGGATTGTTTAAGGTCGTGACAGTTTCACTTGATACACAAGCAGAGATAAAAAAAATAGATGATAAAATTATAAAGATAAATCGCATACATTCCTCAGGCGCTAATAGTCGTGCAGGAAAATTATTTCAAGTTCCCCTATTGTGAAGTAACTTGAGGCCGGATGCATGTTTTTTTTAACTGTTCTTGGGTTTTGATCTATTTACCCAAGAACAGTCTGATTTTAAAGAGGATTAACTTTGTTGAATATTAATGTTTTCACCGTGTTTACGTTTGTTCATAGTACGCTTAGTACGGTCAATTACGTCCCCCACTAACTGTCCACATGCTGCATCAATATCATCACCACGTGTTTTACGAACGATCACTGTATAACCGTATTCCATCAACACTTTATTAAAACGGTCAACACGACTGTTACTTGGTTTAGTGTAATCATTACCAGGGAAAGGATTAAACGGAATTAAGTTAATCTTACACGGCGTATCTTTTAACAGATGTGCAAGCTCATGTGCTTGATCTGTTGAGTCGTTCACGTGATCCAGCAGTAAATACTCAACCGTTACTTTACCGCGGTTTGCATTTGATTTTGCAACATAACGTTTAACACCCGCTAAGAAGTCAGCGATATCGTATTTATCGTTAATTGGCATCATTTTAGAACGCAATTTATCATTTGGCGCATGTAATGAGATAGCTAATGCAACATCAATACGGTCACCTAAGATATCTAATGCAGGAACAACACCTGATGTAGATAAAGTCACACGACGTTTAGATAACGCATAACCTAAATCATCTAACATTAACTCCATTGCTGGAATCACGTTATTTAAGTTAAGTAATGGTTCACCCATCCCCATCATTACTACGTTGGTAATTGGACGTTGACCACTTTCCCCCATTACACCAATAATTTTAGCCGCACGCCACACCTGACCAATAATTTCAGATACCGTTAAGTTGCGGTTAAAACCTTGTTGTGCAGTTGAACAGAAATCACATGCCAATGCACAACCTACCTGAGAAGATACACATAAGGTCGCGCGGTCTTTTTCAGGAATATAAACGGTTTCAACTTCTTGGTCACCCAGTGTCATTGCCCATTTAATGGTGCCATCTTCACTGCGTTGCTCTACTTTTACTTCAGGTGCAACAATTTCAGCACGTTGCTTTAATTTTTCACGCAATGCTTTATTGATGTTGGTCATTTGATCGAAATCATCACAACCAAAATGGTAGATCCATTTCATTACTTGTTCTGTACGAAACGGTTTTTCACCCATTTCAGTGAAAAAATCGCGTAAACCTTGACGGTTTAGATCTAATAGGTTTACTTTTTTCTGACTCATGCGATGCCTCAACTAGACTAATTCTGGTATAAATTCGGAGGGGGATTGTACATATTTTGAATACCCGATGCTAGTCACAAATTTTAACTAAAAAAATACCTGAACCATTTCTGGCATCAGGTACTTGTTGCATAAGCATTATTTGAAGTTTCACAAAAAAAATTGTTTGAAAAATAAACGACAACTTATACAAATGTGACTAATGGAATCACTTTATCTTTTTGCCAAGTATAAAATATTTGTGCACTTAACTTATCACCCCGACTATTCACTATCTTTTGAATATGCCCTCTTTTCATCAATATCGCTAACATCGGCGCAACACCTTCTCGACTGATATGAAAGGTCGTCAATAAACGACTCTCTGCGACATATTGATGAGTTTCTATATAATTTGATAAACGTTTTAATATCATGCTCTAACCCACTTTTGTTGCTCGCGAGAACTGCATTTTAGTAATAAATTGCCTTTATTTCTTAGGGCATATATAGCTCCCACAATGATTAAGATAGCGCTCGATAAATAAGTAAAGCTAAGTATTGGGTGCGCAGCAATAGTCGCTATTTGGTAATAAACAACGGCAACGATATAAGCAATACCTGTAGACCAAATAGCCACAAAACGTGCCCAGTTCATCCCCACTTCTCTGACTATCGCCCCCATTGCCGCTGCACAAGGAGCATAAAGCAAGATGAACAGTAAATAAGCAAAAGCAGCTTGCTGGCTAACAAAAGCCTGTTGAATATTTGTGTAAATAGTTAAGTCAACGCCTTGCTCTTCAGCTGCAAGCGTTAAGTCTTCTAATTCTCCGACATTAATGCCTAGTGGGTCACTGATATCAATACCCATTAAATTTTCTGGAATGGTGGCTACAGCAATAGATAATTTTTCTAATAAACTTAATGCCTCTTCCTCCTCACGGACTTCATTGTCATACAGGCTATTTAAGGTGCCTACCACTGCTTCTTTAGCAAAGATACCCGTTACGATACCCACCGTCGCAGGCCAGTTTTGCTCATTGATTCCTAAAGGTGAAAGTACCGGTGTAATAGTTTGTGCAATTTTACTTAATACAGAGCCTTCAGTATCTTGATGGCCAAAACTCCCATCCATACCAATTGAGTTAACCACATTTAACAGTGTCACCACTAAGACGATAGTTTGTCCTGCACCAAATACAAAACCTTTCAACTTCTGCCAAGTTTTAATCCCAGTATTCTTTATCGTTGGCAGCTCATAATCAGGAATCTCCAAGATCATATTTTCACTTTTCCCTGGTAAAATGGTTCTGCTTAAAATAAAACCGGTTAATACCGCGACTAAAATCCCGATCAGATAAAGCAAGAAAACGATATTTTGACCTTGATTTGGAAAGAATGCGCTAGCAAATAAAGCATACACAGGTAAACGTGCTCCACAGGACATAAATGGTGACATCACAACAGTTAACAAACGTTCACGTTCTTTCTCTAAGGTTCTTGCAGCCATTACAGCAGGAACCGTGCAACCAAATCCAACAATCATAGGTACAAACGATTTACCTGGTAAACCAATTAATTGCATCAGTCTATCAATCACAAATGCCGCTCGTGCTAAATATCCAGAACTTTCAAGCACAGCTAAAAACAAATACAAACAAGCAATAACGGGAATAAAAGTCATGACCGTTTGAATACCACCGCCCACTCCATAGGCTAAAACATTAATTAACCAATCTGGTGCACTGACTGCGGTCAACCATTGTGCCGTTTGATCAACAAATAAAGCACCAGAAGCAATATCAAAGAAATCAATAAACGCACTACCTACATTAATAGCAAACATAAACATCAAGTACATCACCAATAAAAAGACGGGTAAACCGGTATAACGGTTCAATGCAACTGCATCTATTTTATCGGTTAAGCTTTTACTTAAGCAGCCTTTGGTACGCACTGCTAATTGGGTCAATTGATAGATATAGGTATAACGCGTATCAGCAATCTGTAAGTCAATATCGAATGATATTTGGCTGCTGATATGTTGCACTTTTAAGCGAGTCTGTATAGGTAACTGTTCAATAACCGATGCATCACCTTCTACACACTTAATGGCAAACGCTTTTTTATGAAGGTATCTTTCCGTGTCAAAATAGTATTCTATTTTCGACAATACAGCTTCTAACTGGTCTCCATAATCTAAAGATAAATCAGGTATTAACGCAGCAGGATCTAACTTTTCTATGATTGTTGTTAGCTTAGTTACCGCCTGTTGATTATGTGCTGAAATAGCAATAACTGGGCAACCTAATTGTTCACTCAACAGCTTATCATTAATCACTTTTTGCTGTTTATCTGCAACATCTATTTTGTTTAACACCACCATCACTGGCAGACCTAACTCTAATAACTGCACGGTCAAATATAAACTTCTTTCTAAACAACTAGCATCAATAATATTTAATACCATATCCGGCTGACTATGCATGATGTAATCAAAGGCAACACGTTCATCCATTGAACTCCCCTGTTGGTCGATATCTAGATTATAGATACCGGGTAGGTCGATCACTTTTATTGCTTTATCATTAATGTTGAAGTGTCCGGTTTTCTTTTCAACTGTCACTCCACTCCAATTCCCTACTCTTTGATGACTACCTGTGAGTGCATTGAATAAGGTCGTTTTACCTGAATTAGGGTTACCTATGGTGGCTATATTCATTGACATATTAATACTCCACTATAATTTGCTTAGCGATACTTTTACGCAGAGCAATTGCACTATTAGCACATCGAATAGCTAAAGGGTCACCTAATGGCGCAGTACGTAATAACTGTACCTTTGCACGCGGCAAAAAACCTAGATTGAGTAACTTTTTACGCATTACCGGTTCCAGCGCATTAATATTAACAATACTTGCGGTTTGCCCTGTTTTTAACTCAGATAATCTCATAGTGACCCCTATCATTTATTCATTGAGATGTTTTAAACAGGAAATTAATACAAACTATTATCATTAACAATACAAATTGAAGCGCTTGACTAGGTAATAAAGAGTCTGTTGTTTTAGATCAATTTAGCCACGCGATTTAAACAGATTTTATGAATAGAGAGTTGAGTTTTACATCTTTAATAGGAACAGGTATAAACATAAACAAGAACTTAATATGCAGGAATACTCATGGACTTTAGTGAATTGAATTTAGTCTACTCTACCGATGGCGGAAAAGTAGAAAAAACCAAACCAAAACAAAGCGCTCCCGAAGGCGATGGCATTATTCGTTTACATAGAGAAACAAAAGGTCGTAAAGGAAAAGGCGTAACACTGATCAAAGGTTTACAGCTGAATGAACCTGAAATCAAAGCATTAGCGAAAGACATTAAAAAGAAAACGGGCTGTGGCGGCACAGTAAAAGATTTTGTCATTGAAATTCAAACAGACCAACGTGACATTATTAAAAGCGTGCTAGAGAAAAAAGGTTACCAGGTAAAACTATCGGGTGGCTAACTCAAAAATGTGACTACTAAAAAAAGGGGCCGATAGCCCCTTTTTTTACTTTATACCGTTTTTAAATTTATTTAGCGGTTAACGCTGTACCTGCAAAGTCAATCCCCGCCCAACCGTTAATCATAAACTGACGAATGTTTTGATGATCTTGTGCCTCTGGATGCGCTAATACATCATCACGGTAATAAGTGCCAAAACAAGCTAACGTTTGTGCTTCTGATAATTTATTTAACTGTGCAAATGAAAATATTTTACATGAGCCAGCATTTTCACCTTCAGCATTTTTTTGCTGACCATTATTAAAAGCTGTTGCTTTAAATTCATAATTATCTTCAATCACCGCCATAGTCTCAGTAAACTCAACTTGCTCTGGTGTGTTGCTCAGCTTATTTAAAAAATCTTGTAATAACATCCTGTACCCTTTTATTTTTACGTTTATATTTTCTGCGATTATATTAATCTTCTTCGAAATAAATAGTTTTATTCTGTGGCATATTTTCAGGACTAACCGACTCACCTTTAATGCGTTTTTCTTCGTCAGCCCATTCACCTAAGTCAATAAGTTGGCAGCGTTTACAGCAAAATGGGCGATACATGCTGGTCTTATCCCAAACCACTTCTTTTTGACATGTTGGACAATTAACCTTCATCTTTACTCCTCACCATTAACAAAATATTTGTTCAAATTCTATATGTTCAGCTTGGCTATTTTCCGCATCTGCATTCATAAAGCGCACAGAATAACGATGTTTATGGCCAGATACCATAGGGTAGACCTGCAAACTAGGATCAACATTTAAGATAATAAACAAAGCATGCTCAACTTCCCCTTGGAAGAAGCCATTATTCGCTTTCTGAATTGATTTAATCCCTTGATGACGCTTAATTTTTAAAAATAAAAACAAAGCGCGCTCTAGCACTTGAAAATACTCATACCAATTTTTGGTATCTGCTCTTTTAACTTCAATTGCTTGTGCACACCAAAAGTGAAACTGTGGCAAATCAAAACTGCAACAACCACCAGGAATAAAGAAACGCTGTTTAAGTGAGGTTAAAAAACGGCTGTCTTTGAAGAATTTAAGCTGTTTAGACATCACTAATAATGCACTAATCAATTCACTAATCTCTACCATTAAGGCTTTAATTGCTTGTGTATCAGCTTGCTCACTGCTCAACCAAGATTGCATTTCTTCAGATAATGCACGTAAATCTTTAATTAAGTCATGTCGAATATCACTGCGGTCACTTAATTCAATTAACTCGAATAATGATTTGAAATAAGTAATGGCATCATTATCGTTATTCAATGAGATACTTTGACTAATTTGTAGGAAAAGCGATTCAAAGCGTAAATAGCTACGGCTTTTTTCTGTCAGGGGATATTCAAAAGAGATCATAAGACTGTCTATTCATTTTTATAAAAAAGTAAGGTTACATTAAGGAGCTACCACTAAACAATCAAAAACCTTACTTTTGTATGGATAAAAACTGTAAATGTAACATTTTAACTTGTTCCTTAAGTGCAACAAGATCGGATTTGCTATTATCGATAATATAATCAGCCTGCTGTCGTCTTTCTGATCGGCTAATTTGTGCATCTATAATTGCTTGTATTTGTGCCCTTGAATTATTGTCGCGCTGCATAGCACGTTCAATTTGCAAGGTTTCTGGTACATCAACCACCAGCGTAAAGTCGGTGTATTGTGTTAATTTATTTTCTAGCAACAACGGTGCTTCTAATATTACATATTGGCTTTCTGCTTGTGCAAGTTGTGCTAATAAAGCTTCTCTAATAAGCGGGTGCAATAAATTATTTAACCATTGCTTTTTCTGATCCGAAGAGAAAATGATTTGTCTCAGCATTGCTCGGTTCAGTCCGCTACTTTCATCTATGACTTCTTTACCAAAATAAAGTTCAATCTCTGCTAAAGCGGGCTGCCCTGGTGCAACAACTTCTCTTGCCACAAGGTCGGCATCAACGACTTCTACCCCTAACGCTTTAAATTCATTAGCAACTGTTGATTTACCACTGCCAATCCCGCCCGTTAACCCAATAATAACTCGCATATTTTGCTCTCTTACTTGAATCGTTTTATTTTATAGATCATAACTACTTAGATCATTGGTATTCAATGTTCATTAAGGTAGTATTTCACTTTTTACCCTTGTCTGGAAACTTACCATGATTGAAC
Source organism: Psychromonas sp. 14N.309.X.WAT.B.A12 (assembly GCF_030397575.1). Classification (GTDB taxonomy): domain Bacteria; phylum Pseudomonadota; class Gammaproteobacteria; order Enterobacterales; family Psychromonadaceae; genus Psychromonas. The sequence goes on from NZ_JAPNXS010000006.1 coordinate 148,922, forward strand.
AAGAAGTTGCACAAAGTGTTAGACTAGCTTTACATGAAGATTTAAATGGCTTATCTGCCGCAGAAGGCGATATTACCGCTAATTTAATTCCCGAAGATAAATATGCAAAAGCAACAGTGATCACCCGTGAAGATGCTGTATTTTGTGGTAAAGCATGGACAGACGAAGTATTTAAACAATTAGGTGATTGCACCACTATTACATGGCATGTTAAAGATGGTGACCTTGTTCAAGCCAATAGCCCATTATTTACCTTAACTGGCCCAGCTCGAATTCTATTAACCGGTGAACGTACCGCACTAAACTTTATTCAAACTCTTTCTGGCATCGCGACCACCACCAAATATTACTCAGATCTGATTGCTAATACTGATTGTAAATTATTAGATACTCGAAAAACCTTACCCGGTTTACGCAATGCTTCCAAATATGCAGTAACGTGCGGAGGTGGGTTTAATCACCGCATCGGTTTATACGACGCCTTTTTGATTAAAGAGAACCATATTATGGCGTGTGGTGGCATTAAACAAGCAATTGCCACCGCAAACCAACAACACCCTGAACGTTGGGTAGAAGTTGAAGTAGAAAGCCTCGATGAATTAAAACAAGCCTTAGATGCAGGCGCACAACGGGTCATGCTGGATAACTTCACCATCCCGATGATGTTAGAGGCAGTTGCTATTAATAAAAGTAATCCAGTGCAAGCAGACTTAGAAGTATCTGGTAATGTTGATAACTCAACAATACTCAGTTATGCCGAAACAGGCGTTGATTACATCTCTGTTGGTGCACTCACCAAGCATGTTCAAGCGATAGACTTATCAATGCGTTTTGTACAAGGCTAAGACTTAAAAATTAATACCATTATCTGAAAACCTTTCTACACTTAGTACACTCGGTTCAGCCACTAACTAAGTATAGAGAGGTTTTATGCCAATTTTACATGGACAGTTATCTAGCCTTAACCAATTACTAATCACGTGCCTCACTACAAAGCGACTTAGCTATTTATTGATTACACAAATCGTTTTATTTTTGTTAATCAACAGCTCACTAATCGTTAATGCTAAAGCCGCTCAAGAAGACTCTAAAAAGCAAACTGTTCCTGCAATTCAGTTACCTACTCAATATCGAGAAAATATTAAGGTCAATGAATATTATGTTAGCGAAAAGTTAGATGGTATTCGTGCATATTGGGATGGACATAAGCTACTTTCCAAACAAGGCAATATCTTTACTGCACCAGATTGGTTTGTTGCACACTTTCCAACACAAGCGGTTGATGGAGAGCTATGGATCGCCAGACAAACCTTTGAGCAAGTCTCTAGCATTGTGCGCACTCGCGATAGCCAAAATCCAGACTGGCAACTGGTCAGATTTATGATATTTGACCTGCCTACTAGCCAGTACCCTTTCGGTGAACGTGTTGCAGCAATGCAAAAGTTAGTGACTACAACAGATAGTGCTTATTTTAAACTAATCCCTCAGCAAAAGATTAAAGACAATGCCGCTTTATTTAACTTATTAGATAAAGTGGTTAATGAAGGCGGTGAGGGCTTGATGCTACATCACCAAGATGCCTTATATCAGCATATTCGCAGTCGTGACTTAATGAAATTAAAACGCTTTGAGGATGCCGAAGCCACAGTGATTGGCTACTTGCCCGGTAAAGGCAAGTATCAAGGTTTATTAGGGGCTTTACAGGTCGAAACAGAAGATGGTATCCGTTTTAAAATTGGCACAGGCTTCAGTGATAAAGAAAGAAAAAATCCACCACCAATAGGTTCGGTCATCACTTATCGTTACACCGGTAAAACACGTCATAACATCCCTCGATTTGCTTCTTTTATGCGGATTAGAGCAGTTTATTAATGACCGTTATATTCGCCTTTGGAAAATCATAATCGATTAAATCAGCAGGTTGAATCCATTTTATTTGTTGCCCTTCTAGTTCACTTGCTTCACCAGTAAAATCGGTGACTAAATAAAAATGGAGGGTTAAAGCGAGATCATCATAATCAAAATTTAAAGAATCAAAGAGTCTATATTCGGTGGCAGTTAAGCCCACCTCTTCTTTTAATTCTCGACACATGGCTACATCAAGCGCTTCGCCTTGTTCGACTTTCCCGCCAGGAAATTCCCATTTACCAGCTAAATGTTGGCCTTTTTGGCGTCGGCTAATTAACAACTGTTGTTGTTTATTTTGCACAATAGCAATACTAATGGTTTGTTGTGGCATCTACTTCCCTCTTATTAAAAAAGGTGGCCTTCAACGAAGTACCACCTTTTTATACCAGTTATTTTAACAACTAAAATAGATCAGTTAATTAGTGTCATTGGTATTATTCATAGCTTTACCGATAAGCCTAGCTTAGTTTACCGTGACATTGCTTGTATTTTTTGCCTGAACCGCAAGGACACGGATCATTACGGCCTATTTTTTTATCTTGGCGAACAAATGTCTCGTCTACTTCAGCAGCTTCAGGTTTTTCTTCTTCACCATCACTGTTAACTTGTGCATGTTGGTATTGAATATTCGCTTTTGCTTCCGCTTCACGACGTTGCTCTTCAATCGCTTGAGCTTCTTCTCTGCTTTGAATTTGTACTTTAGACAAGATTCCTACAACATCTGTTTTTAAGTTTTCGAGCATAGCAATGAATAACTCGTAAGACTCACGTTTGTACTCTTGTTTTGGATCTTTTTGAGCGTAACCACGTAGATGAATACCTTGACGAAGATGATCCATCGCCGCTAAATGCTCTTTCCAAAGCATATCGATAGTTTGCAACATTACTGATTTTTCAAACCCAGCAATGATTGACTCACCTACTTGCTGTTTTTTATCTTGGTAAACAGTACGGGCATGTGTAACTACTTTTTCGCGAATCGTTTCTTCTTGTAAGTTAGCATCATCGATTAGCCATTGTTGAACAGGTAGTTCAATGAGGAAATCTTGTTTTAAACGCTTCTCTAAACCTTCTAGATCCCATTGTTCAGTTAACGATTGTTGAGGTACATACTCATCAATACAACCATTGAATACGTCATCCCAGAACTGTTCAATATTTTCAGTGATTGTTTCGCTGTCCATCACACCGTTACGTTGTTGGTAAACTACTTTACGTTGATCATTGGCAACATCATCAAAATCCAGTAATGATTTACGCATATCAAAGTTACGGCCTTCCACTTTACGTTGTGCATTTTCAATGGCACGAGTTACCCATGGATGCTCGATCGCTTCACCATTTTCCATACCTAATTTCTTCATCATATTAGATACTTTTTCAGAAGCGAAGATACGCATTAACGAATCTTCCATTGATAGGTAGAAACGACTCTCACCAGCATCACCTTGACGACCAGCACGACCACGTAACTGATTATCGATACGACGAGATTCATGGCGTTCAGTACCAATAATGTATAAACCGCCTGCCGCTAATACTTCAGCTTGTTCCGCTTTCCATTTCGCCGTTTCAGCTTCGATTTGCTGCTCAGATAAGTTACCTAGTTTTTCAAGACGGTTTTGTAAATTTCCACCTAAAACAATATCCGTACCACGACCGGCCATGTTAGTAGCAATTGTCACAGAACCAAGTGCACCCGCTTGTGCGATAATATCAGCTTCTTTTTCATGGAATTTAGCATTTAACACGCTGTGTTTGATTTTAGCTTTTTCCATTAAGCTTGATAGCAACTCAGAACTTTCGATAGACACAGTACCAACCAATACAGGCTGACGACGCTCTAAACGAGTTTTGATGTCTTCGATAATAGCTTGGTATTTTTCTATCTCAGTCAGATAAACTAAATCACCGCCATCTTTACGTGCCATTGGACGATTAGTTGGGATAACAATAGTTTCTAAACCATAGATAGATTGGAATTCAAATGCTTCAGTATCCGCTGTACCTGTCATACCACCTAGTTTTTCATATAAACGGAAGTAGTTTTGGAAGGTAATTGAAGCTAATGTTTGGTTTTCGTTTTGAATTTGCACACCTTCTTTTGCTTCTACCGCTTGGTGTAAACCTTCAGACCAACGACGGCCTGGCATTGTACGGCCAGTATGCTCATCAACAATAACCACTTCGCCCTCAGCTGTTACAATGTATTCAACATCTTTTTCAAACAAGGTGTGAGCACGTAAAGCAGCGTTAACATGGTGTAATAAACTAATACTAGAAGCTGCGTATAGAGAAGTATCTTCTTCTAATAAACCACGCTCTTGTAAAATACGTTCTACTTTTTCCTGACCACGTTCAGTTAGCAATACTTGTTTGCTTTTTTCATCAACGGTGAAATCACCTTCGCCAACATATTCTTCAGTATCTTCTTTATCTTGTTTGCTTAATAAAGGAATAATACTGTTTAATTTGGTGTAAAGTGTCGCATCGCCATCAGTTGGTCCAGAGATAATTAACGGTGTTCTTGCTTCATCGATTAAGATAGAGTCAACTTCATCAACGATAGCAAAGTTCAGACCGCGCATTACACGTTGTGACGCTTCAAAAGCCATGTTGTCACGTAGGTAATCAAAACCAAATTCGTTGTTAGTCCCATAAGTAACGTCAGCTGCATAAGCCGCGCGTTTCTCTTCACCTGACATACCCGATAAGTTAATACCAACCGTTAAGCCTAAGTACTCAAATAACTTTGCATTCCACTCAGCATCACGACGAGCAAGGTAATCATTCACGGTAATAACATGAACGCCCTTGCCTGTTAAAGCATTTAGATAAGCCGGTAACGTAGCAGTTAAGGTTTTACCTTCACCAGTACGCATTTCCGCAATTTTATTCTCGTTTAATACTATTCCACCAATTAACTGTACATCAAAGTGACGCATACCAAATACACGCTCAGATGCACTTCGAACAACAGCAAAGGCTTCAACAAGGATATCATCAATGGTCTCACCATTAGCAAGACGTTCCTTGAAATAAGCAGTTTTTGCTTTTAACTCTTCTTCGGACAGTGCCTTTATCTCTGGCTCAAGTTTATTAATTTCATTAACAACTTTGCGTAAGTTCTTAAGATAACGGTCATTTCGACTGCCTATTATTTTTGTTATTATCGATGTGATCATTTTGCTTTTCTCATTGTATAAAGTCGGAAAAAATTGTCATTTAACTTGGTGTTCTTTGTATATAATAATTTGGATCTATTTGTTGGCCATTTCTAAGTACTTCATAATGTACATGTGGGCCTGTTGAGCGGCCAGTAGTTCCCATTACCGCAACTTGCTGCCCTTTTTCAACAACATCACCAACAGAAACAGTGATCGCAGAAGCATGTGCGTAACGTGTCATCAAACCACTTCCATGGTTAATCTCAACTAAGTAGCCATAACCATTTCTTGCTTCAGAAATAGTTACCACGCCAGCGGCAGTTGCCATAATAGGCATGCCTGAATAACCTGCAATATCGACACCTTTATGACGGCTTAAACGTCCAGTAAATGGATCTGTTCGCGTTCCAAAAGGAGAGGAAATCCAAGACCCTTTGTAAGGCACTGGACGACCAGAAATGAATAGCTCATCAATAAGATGGAGATTGTTAAAGGTAATTTCAAGTTGTTGAAACAAATTTTCATTGTTTTTGTACTGTTCTTCTAATAATGACACCTTTTTAAGCAATGGCAAAAGCTCGTCATTATCTAATGGGGGCACACTACTCGTATCTGGCGCGGCAAGGTTATCGTCTGTTTCAGTTGTTTGTTCTGTTTGTGTATCTAATTCAAACTCTTCTTTTGGTAAGTTTGATTTATCAATGATTCTTTCGCCTAAACTATTTAAACGGTTGCTTTGCGCTTGCAACTCTCCTACCTTTTCAGCCAGTGATTGTAGTTGTTGGTTAGTTTGTGAGGCAATAGATTCTAGATATTGTTGCTTAATTTCATTTTTTTCATGTAATGCGTTTATTTTGTATTGTATGAACTGTTGATGGTAGTGTGATTGTAGTAACCAAGCACTGGTCATCAATACAGCCACTAAAGTAATGCAGGCAAAAATAAAAGTAGATTTTGTTATAGAAAAGCTGTGTTTAGACTCCTTCCTATTATAAATAACCGTTATACTCATAAACCCAATTCACTTTTGATGGCTGTTATGACAAGAAATAAAAAACAACCTAAACCGATCTCGTTATTGTTGGATAAAAATAACTTCCAACAAAGCACATCATTAATAACTAAATTAGATATAGTACTACAAAGGTTTTTAAAACAACACAATATCAGTGGTTGTCGTATAGGAAATATTGAAAATGGGAGCTTGTTAATAGAAAGTCCGAGTGCACTTTGGGTGCAACGCTTACAATTTATACGAAGTGACCTATTGAGTGAATTACGCCAACATCACTCATCAGTTAAAAATATTAAAGTGAAAGTTAATCCGCAGCTAGCAAAAGCTTCCCCTACTCAACTAAAAAAAGCAAAACCAGTTAAAAAACGTGCACAAAAAATGAGCAAAGGCATTGCTGAATCTTTTTTAGCATTAGCCGAAAATGCTGACCCACAACTAAAAAAAGCACTGCAATCTTTAGCAAAATTTTCAAGTGATAAAGAGTCATAAACTTCACTCTATTTTATAACCGTCTTAAGAGAAATCTGTTCAATTATTTCATCCCATTTATAAATAAGAGTTCTAAATTTTGCGTAGTAAAAAGTGACTTAGCTTGAGACGTTAGTAAAGCCTTTGTAAGATTAACATCGATAATCGTTTTAAGGGATTAACGAAAAGAGGTTAATTCTTTAATGGCTATTTCCTTTACCGAGCTCCAACCAAAAATAAGTTATTTTAATAAGTAAAACAGTTCGTTATTTAATGTGATTGGTATAAGCCATCATTATTCGTAAAGCAAAAAAAAACCACCTTGTTATTGCTAACAAGGTGGTTTTTAGAGAGTCGGTTATAAACCAACTCAACAGTATTTATGCAGGGACAAATGCTGGTTCGATATATTGCACTGGAGATTCACTCACAGGCTCTTCAAAGGTAACCATTTCAAATGCTTCTTGATCTGCTAATAGTGCACACAGTAACTTATTATTTAATGCATGGCCTGTTTTGAACGCTTTTAAATGACCTAAGATGGTAAAACCAGATAAGTAAAGGTCACCGATTGCATCCAATACTTTATGTTTTACAAACTCATCTTCGTAACGTAAACCCTCAGGGTTTAATACTCGGAACTCATCTAAACCAATTGCATTATCTAAGCTTGCGCCTAATGCTAAATTATTAGATTGAAGGTATTCAACACTCTTCATGAAACCAAATGTACGTGCACGGCTTATCTCTTTAACAAAAAGGTCACCAGAAAATTGCATCTCTACATGTTGATTTTGACCTTCGAATACTGGGTGATCAAAGTCAATTTTAAAATCTAAACTAAAGCCATTGTCTGAAGGGTGAAGTTCGGCCCACTTGCCTTCTTCTTCATCTTCAACACGCACAGTCTTCTTAATACGGATAAATTTCTTAGCTACATTTAACTCTTCAATACCTGCTGATTGCAGTAAAAAGATAAACGGACTTGCACTACCATCCATAATTGGAATTTCAGGTGCATCAACGTCAATAATTACATTATCGATACCTAAGCCAGCTAATGCTGCAGATAAATGTTCTACAGTCGAAATTTTTTGACCTTGCTCATTAACTAAACAAGTACATAATAATGTTTCTTGTACAGCGTGAGCATGTGCTTTAAAGCTAACTACAGGGTCGAGATCTATTCGACGATAAACAATACCTGAGTTGGCAGGTGCAGGGTGTAGCTGAATAGTTACTTTATTCCCTGAATGTAAACCAACGCCCGTTGATTTTACACTTTTCTTCAATGTTCTTTGTTTAATCATAAGAATGATCTCCACTACGATAATTTCTGCTGCGAATTATAGCAGTTTGCGACTTACATCACAAACTGTAATATTTACAAGGTAATATTAGTTATCCGCTTGACGTCTTAAAAACGCAGGAATATCTAAATAACTCTCAGCACTGTTTTTATCTTTAACTTCAGCAATTGGTTCAACGATTTCAGGCTCAGCCTGAGCTGCTTCTTCAGTTGCTTTAGCTAATGCTTTTTCTTCTGCCTGTACACTAGCATTACTAGTATTATCGGCAGCAACTGTTCTTTCTGTAGTCTCATTTACATCTTTTTTGCTATTTAATGTTGGATTTTTAACTACATTCAGTTCTGACTTACGTTCACCGATACCGGTCACAATCACTGTAACGTGTAATTCACCGCTCTCAAGCGTTGGATCAACCGTTACACCAATGATGTTTTGAGAATCTTCAGAGGCGAATTGTTTCAGTGCATCGCCGACTGTGTGGTATTCATCCCAACTGAAATCAATACCAGCAACAATGTGCACTAATACACCACGCGCATCTGAAAGATCAACATCTTCAAGCAATGGACAAGAGATAGCTTCTTCAACGGCTTCTTCTGCACGATTTTCACCAGCAGAAACACCAATCCCCATTACTGCAGTTGTACCTGCTTCTGTCATCACGGTACGTACGTCCGCGAAATCGATATTAATAGTACTTTCTTCATTATTAATAATAGACGAGAAACCAGAAACTGCATCATAAAGTACACCATTAGCCGCACTTAACGCATCTAAGAAGGAGATACCTCGAGGCAATGATTTCTGTAATTTATCATTTGGGATAATTAATAAAGAGTCGATGTTTTCAGATAAACGTGCAATACCCTGCGTCGCGTAATTCATACGCTTACGGCCTTCAAACATAGAAGGTTTTGATACAACACCAATCGTTAATGCACCTTCTTCTTTTGCTATTTCAGCAACAACAGGACAAGCACCAGTACCTGTACCACCGCCCATACCAGCAGCGATGAAAACAACATCGGCACCCGTAACGATTTCACGAATACGTTCTTTATCTTCTAATGCAGATTTATACCCAATTTCAGGGTTAGCACCAGCACCAAGGCCATTGGTTATATTTGACCCTAGTTGTAAACGAATATCTGCTTTTGATGAACGTAATGCCTGAGCATCCGTGTTCATTGCAATAAATTCGGCACCTGTTAGGCCTTTTTCGATCATATAATTGATCGCATTACCACCACCACCACCGATGCCAATAACTTTGATTATGGCCTGTGCTGAATGATCTTCGTCATCGATTATTTCAAACATTTGATTTTCTTCCACTCTATTAACTTCTTGTGACATCGTTTGTTACCACCCAATCCATGAAACTTGATAACTAATATTCTTTTTTAATCCAATTTTTAACTTTGCTAAAAATACTTGTAAAGCGATTTTCAGCTTCGGCTTCTTCTTCACCGGAAAATTCATTATTTTTATGTCGTAATAAACCAACAGCTGTTGAGTAAGCTGGAGAGTTTACATCATCTGCTAAACCTTTAATATGCTCTGGCTTACCAATTCTGACTTGAATATTACCAAATACTTCTTCAGCAACTTCAACTAAACCTTCAATTTGTGCAGCGCCTCCCGTGATAACAACACCGGCAGCAAGCTGCTGTTTTAAGCCTTCACGTGCAAATTTATCGTTTAGTTTATAAATTTCATTCTTCACTAAGGTCAATAATTCACTGTAACGTGGCTCAATAACGTCTACTAAAATAGAACGTTGTAAACTACGTGCTGCTCGACCACCTACACTTGGTAATTCGATGATTTCGTCACTGTTCACCAATGTTCTATCTAGGCAACCGTATTTAACTTTAACTTCTTCTGCAGACGTTGGCGGAGAGCTAAAAGCAATAGCGATATCATTAGTCACTGAATTACCAGCATAATCTAATACCATACTATGTTGTAAGGCACCTGCGATATAGATAGACAAGTCCATTGTACCACTTCCCATATCGATCATGCATACGCCTAGCTCTTTTTCATCTTCACTCAAAATTGCAGCGCTTGAAGCAACACCTGATGATGTAAGTTGGTCAATAACTAATCCACATCGTTCAACTGCTTTTTCTAAATTTTTAACAAGATCGTTGTGACAGGTGATTAAATGTACATTTGCTTTTAATTTTACTCCTGACAACCCAATTGGATTGTTAATTCGGCCTTGTGAGTCAATAGAATATTCTTGAGGTATAACATGCAATAAACGTTGCTCATCACGTATTTTAACAGAGCGAGCATTATGTAACACACTCTCAACATCATAAGCTGTGACTTCATGTGCTTCTATTGCCCATGTACCCGTTTCATTAATCGATTCAATATGAGAACCTGACACAGATAAGTTCACCGATGAAACACGACAGTCAGCCATATCTTCAGCTTGTTTTAATGCACTTGAAATAGACTCAACGACAGAGTCTAAGTTAGTCACAGAGCCTTTATCGACACCTTTAGAAGGAGCAGAGCCCACACCAACAATATTAATCGCATCATTTGCTAATAATTCACCAATCAAGACAACAACTTTATGACTACCGATGTCTAAACCAACTGTGTAATTACTTTCCATTCGTTCATCACCATTTTCTCTACGTATAAGAGAATAATTAACTTTATTGTAATACTAATTATAGTAAATATATGATTAATTTCACTATTTTAAATTCTACTCATAACGATATAGACAATTTAAACAGTTAAATTAGCCTATTTTACTAAGCCGATTATGTTGAAAATATTCAACATAACTATTTTTCTTCTTGTGCTTCTTTCCAGCCGATTGCTAACCCCGTGTCATAACGTAAATCTACGTAATCGATGGTATTGATATCGTAATTTTCAGCAATCCTAGGAAATGCTTTTAAAAATATCTGAATACGCTCCAGCTTTTGTTCTTTACCAAGTTTTAAACTAATGCCATTTTTTAACACTAGTTGCGTGGCATTACGTTTGTCACTAGACAAGGCCGCGATGCGATAATGGCTAGGCGCTAATAACTGCTTTAGTTGTAAGTAGGTATTTAACACCGCCTCTGATTGCTCATCCTCACCGGATAACGCAACAAACTGATCTGTTTGGTCAGGTACTACATCGATAATTTCACCAAATCGATTCAACAATGACTTCTCATTCCAAGAAGCAGCTATCGCTTGCTCTACAATATGTATCTTTAATGTATCAGGCCAATGTTTACGAATTGACGCTGAATAAACCCAAGGTTTCGCTTCTAGTTGCTTTTGTATCTCAGTAATTCGCAAAGTAAAAAAGTTTAATTTATCTTTTTGCTTTACGAGTACACTTCTAACCACATCTTCCGTTACATGGTGTCGCTCACCAGTTAAAATCAAACCAGTGAGGGGTAAAGACTTCTCATCCGTTAGCCAATGCTTAAGTTTGAAAAAACCATCCTGTAAAGTATAAATCAACAGCAAAAAAACAAAGAAGCTAAGCCATTTGCTGATGGTGATTTTTTTTAGCTTCAGCCACATAAATTATAAGGTTTGCTCTAATATACGTAATACAAGTTGATCGAAACTAATACCTGCTTGTTTTGCCGCTTTGGGTACTAAACTGGTCTCAGTCATACCTGGCACAGTGTTAACCTCTAACAAATACCAGTTATGCTGTTGATCTCGCATAAAGTCAACACGTCCCCAACCGCTACATCCCACCGCCATAAATGCTTCTTCAGCCAATTGATTTAATTCACTCAATTGCTGGTCATCTAAACCACAAGGACACAGGTATTGTGTGTCAGTTGATTGATATTTTGCTTGGTAATCATAAAACGTATTAGTGGTTTTCATACTAATAGCCGGTAATGCTTTACCATTAAGCATGGAAACCGTAAATTCATCTCCAGTGATCCAAGATTCTAACAATACTTTTTTATCGTACTTAAACGCGTCTTCTAATGCTTCAATCAGTTGTTCTGGCGTTTCCGCCTTTGCCATTCCAATACTTGAGCCTTCATGTACAGGTTTTACCATCACAGTACCAGACAAGGCGCTTAGTATATCTTTAGCCTGCGCAGGTTCAAAGTTTTCTTTGACAATAATTTGATACGCTGCAGTGGGTAATGCGCAACTTTGCCAAATTTGTTTAGTTTTTGCCTTATCCATACCAATGGCAGAGCTAGAGACGTCACTTCCCGTATATGGAATTTGTAGTGTATCTAAAAAACCTTGGATAGTGCCGTCTTCACCACCACGGCCATGAAGTACAATAAATACACGCTCAAAACCTGAGGCTTTAATTTGCGATACATCATCATATTTTGGGTCAACAGCATGGGCATCAACGCCTTGACGAACCAATGCGTTTAATACTGCTTTACCAGAGCTTAATGAGACTTCACGCTCTGCGCTATCACCGCCAAATAAAACCGCTACTTTACCAAACTCAGTTGTCATTAATTTGTGCTCGCTTGTTGCATTTTTTCAATATCTAATTTCAATTCTGCTAGTGTTTTCACTACTGCACCGATATTACCTGCGCCTTGTGTTAACACTAAGTCACCATCTTGTAGCACTTTGGCCAATGCACTTGGTAATGCTGCTGGAGAGGGAACAAAGATAGGCTCTTTATTACTTTGCTGACGGATAGTACGACACAAAGAGCGGCTATCAGCGCCAGCGATTGGTGTTTCACCGGCAGCATACACATCTAACAGTAGTAGTTGATCAACCTGTGATAACACATTTGCAAAATCTTCGTATAAATCACGCGTACGTGTGTAACGGTGTGGCTGATATGCCATTACTAAGCGCTTCTCTGGCCAACCTTCACGTGCAGCGTTAATCGTAGCTTGTACTTCCGTTGGATGATGGCCGTAATCATCAGCTAGCATCGCTTTACCGCGACCAGTTTCGAATTCACCATAGTGTTCAAAACGACGGCCAATACCTTCAAAACTCTCCAATGCGGCAAGAATAGCAGCATCTTCAATATCATCTTCCATTGCAACTGCAATGGCCGCAGCCGCATTTAATGCATTATGTTTCCCGGGTAAGTTAAGATGAATAATTAAATCTGGGCGATTAGCTCTATGAACAACAAACTCACTACGGTTCACTGTTTGTTTGAAGCTAGATATGCGCACATCAGCTTGTTCGCTAAAACCATATGTAACACATTGACGAGCAAATCGCGGGATCAATTCTTCAACGACTTTGTCATCTAAACACACAACCGCAGTGCCATAAAACGGCAGATTTTGAATAAACTGAATAAAAGTATCTTTTAATACTTCAAAATCACCTTGATAAGTATCCATATGGTCTGCTTCGATATTAGTCACGACAGAAACCATTGGCTGAAGGTGTAAGAAAGAAGCATCACTTTCATCCGCTTCAGCGATTAAATAACGACTTTGCCCTAATTTAGCATTGGTGCCTGCGCTATTTAACAGTCCACCGATAACAAAGGTGGGATCTAAATCAGCTTCGCGGTAGATACTAGCAATCAAACTGGTTGTAGTTGTTTTACCGTGTGTACCGGCAACAGCGACGCCATGGCGATAGCGCATTAATTCTGCTAGCATTTCAGCTCGACGAACGACAGGAATACGCGCTTGTTTAGCGGCTAATAACTCTGGGTTTTCTGGGTTAATCGCTGTGGAAACAACCACCACAGAGGCGCCATAGATATTTTCTTGAGCATGACCAATGAATACTTCAACACCTAATGAACGCAGACGTTTGACGACTGTATTTTCTGCGATATCAGAACCAGTAATTTTATAACCTTCATAGGCTAATACTTCGGCGATACCGCCCATACCCGCACCACCAATACCGACAAAATGAATCTGTTTTACACGACGCATTTCAGGGATCATGGTACGAATTTCTGCTAGTTCAATTTTTATCATTAGGATTCACTTCTACTTTATTTTAACACTAAAGACTGACAAACGGCTGCAACTTGCTGCGTAGCGTCTCTAATAGCTATATTTTTACAATTTTGGCTCATTTCATTAAGCAAATGCCTATTTTGACTTAATGTCACTAAACATTCACTTAATTTATTTGCATTCAACTCTTTTTGCGCAATCAATATTGCTGCATCTGCACTCACTAAGTTCTGTGCATTTTTAGTTTGATGATCATCCACAGCATGTGGCAAAGGAACAAAGATAGCTGGTAGTCCTACAGCCGCAACTTCTGCTACGGTTAAGGCACCTGCTCGACATATAATAAGGTCTGCCCACTGATAGGCCGAAGCCATGTCGCTGATAAATTCTTGTACTTGATAATCAACCTGAGTTTGTTGATAACTAGCAGTTACCGACTCAGCAAAGCCTTTACCTGTTTGATGTAAAATAGACACCTGCTGAGCATCGAAGTTCAGCAAAGCATCAGGAACCGTTTCATTTAAAACACGAGCGCCTAAACTTCCACCAATCACTAATACTTTTAAAGCTTGCTCTGGCGCAGAAAAGACTTTTTCAGGTAAGTCTAACAACTCTTTTCTGATTGGATTTCCTACTAAAACAGCCTTTTCACCAGAAAATGCACCGCTAAAACCCATTAATACCTTTTTAGAAAAATAAGAAAGAATTCGATTGGTTAATCCAGCCGTTGCATTTTGTTCATGTAACACAACCGGAATGCCCATTGTCCAAGCCGCAATTCCACCGGGTCCACTGGCAAAGCCGCCCATCCCTAATACTAAATCAACCTTGCGCTTTTTTAATACTTTACGAGCTTGAAAGATAGACTTTATAACTTGAAATGGCGCTGCTAATAAGCGTTTAATACCGTTACCTCGCACGCCCACGACGTCGATGAAGTCAATTTCATAGCCATGCTCAGGTACCAGTCTAGCTTCCATTCGTGCAGCAGTGCCTAACCAGCTTACTTGCCACCCTTCATTTTTTAATTTATTAGCCACAGCCAAGCCAGGAAAAACATGTCCTCCAGTGCCTCCGGCCATTACTAATAACGTTTTTGCTTTATTCATTATTTTCCACCACAGGCTTAGTTGCTTTATGAGCAACACTCGGCTTTTTCTTATTATTCTTTCTAGTTATACGCGCTTGCGCTGAATGAATACGCGTTTCAAAATCTATTCTTAACACTAAACCAACCGCTATCGCGATAGTGATCAAACTTGAACCACCATAACTGATTAAAGGTAATGTTAAACCTTTAGTAGGAGCAATACCTGACGCAGCACCTATGTTTACCGCCGTTTGGAAAGCAAACCAAATAGCAATACCAATAGCAACATACCCTGAAAAAATAAGGTTTTTTTCTAAAGCTTTTTTACCGATAGTAAAAGCCTTATAAACCAAAACAAACTCTAAAATAATAACGATGCTTACGCCGATAAAACCCAACTCTTCAGCCAAGATAGCCATGATGAAATCAGTATGCGCTTCTGGCAAGTACTCTAGTTTTTGAACCGAATTACCCAACCCTTCACCAAACCAACCACCACGACCAAAGGCCATTAATGATTGGGTTAGCTGGTAGCTTCGACCAAACGGATCTGACCATGGATCTAAAAAACCAAATACCCTTGCCATACGATAAGGCGACGTCACAATTAGCAAAATAATTACTGACAACAAGGCAACTGCAATACCCACGAAGGAGATCATTCTTGCATTCGCAATAAATAACATGCCCATCATGATCACTACAATTACGACTGTTGATCCTAAGTCTGGCTGTAATAGTAACAACATAGCAAATATCGCTAATACCACTAGAGGCTTGATAAAGCCTTTAATGGTGTCGATCACTTCCTTTTGACGACGTAAAAGGTAGCTAGAGATGAATAAGACAACAGAAAGTTTCGCAAATTCTGACGGTTGAATATTTAACGGACCTAAACGTAACCAACGTAATGAGCCATTTACTTCAGTACCCACAATCAGAACCGCTAATAAACCTAAACCAGAAAGTAATAAAATAATCGGCGTATATTTATGCCAGTGATCGATGGGAATAGACACCACAGCCGCTAAGATAAATAAACAGAGAATAATGTAGATCAGGTGACGCTTTAAGAAACGAAATGGGTCGGCAGATAGCGCAATCCCTTCAGGCATTGAAGCAGAGGCAACAATAATCAAGCCAATTCCCATCAAGGTGAATACTAAAACCAAATAAGAACGGTCGTATGCCCTAGGATGTGTTTCAGATTCCACGGTGAGTGATTGATATATATTGCCCAACTTAGCTAATATTGCAGCAAACATCACTCTGATGCCTCCGTGAGCGCATTTACTAATTGCATGAAGTGTTCACCACGCGCCATAAAATTTTTGTACATATCTAAACTCGCACAGGCAGGCGTTAAAATAGCTAAATCTCCAGATTTTGCCTGTTGTTCAATATGAGCAACCGCATGTGCTAAATCCTCGACAATAACTGCCGCAGGATGTTGCGCAGCAATTAACGCGGCATCCTGACCAAAACAAACAATCTGTCCTTTAATTTCAGTTAATGCACTCGCTAGTTCAGTAAAATCTGCACCTTTACCATCTCCACCTAAAATAACATGTACTTTACCTGAAATAGTTTCAGACAAACCAAGTAATGCCGCTTGAGTGGCACCAATATTGGTGGCTTTAGAGTCATTAATCCAACGTACGCCTCGATGTTCAGCAACAAACTCACACCTATGATTAAGGCCTTTATATGCCTGTAACGCTGCCAACATCAGATCCATCGGCAAAGCAACTTGCTCACCTAGCGCAATGGCTGCTAACGCATTCATCCAATTATGCTTACCGCTTAATTTGATTGCGCTGCAAGGTAATAGAGGTTGCTGATTTTTAGCTAAAAAAGGCTCGTCCTGTTGCAATACAATACCAAACTCTGAATGGTCAAAACCAAAGCTAATTTGCGGTTGCTGTTGCGTAAAAGTAAGAGGGTCATCTCGATTGATTACACACATGTTACTTTGCATATAAATTTTATGCTTTGCATCTATATAAGCTTGGTAACTTGGGTAGCGATCTAAATGATCTTCACTAATATTTAAAATAGTTGATACATCTGCGTTTAAAGATTCTGTTGTTTCTAGCTGGAAACTCGAAAGCTCTAAGATATAAAGTTGAATATCTGGGGATAATAGATCTAGGGCTGGCACACCAATATTACCGCCAACACCTACATTAACACCAGCATGAGAAGCCATTTCACCCAGTAACGTGGTAACTGTACTCTTACCATTTGACCCAGTAATGGTGACTAATTTAGTATTTTGGTAAGCAGGTGTTGCTAGCTCTCGAGCAAATAGCTCAATATCGCCGACAACTTCAGCACCGGCTTCAATTGCTTTCGCAATCGCTGGCGTAGTAATGGCAATACCAGGGCTAACAACTAATAGATCAAAACTAGCAAGACGTGTTGCGGATAAAGGGCCAATCACCAACTCAGTATTAACATCCAGCTTATCTTTACCTGGAGGAGTAGAGCGAGTATCAAAGACAGTAACATCAATCCCTTTCTTATTGAAAAATGTAACACAAGATAAGCCTGTGACACCTAACCCAATAATAGCAACTCGCTTGCTTGTCATATTAACGTACCTTCAGTGTCACTAGTCCGATTAAGACTAATACAATTGTGATGATCCAAAAGCGCACAATAACACGCGGTTCTGGCCACCCTTTTTTCTCATAATGATGATGAATTGGAGCCATTCTAAAGATACGCTGTTTACGCATTTTATATGAGCCAACTTGTAGAATAACCGAGACAGTTTCTAATACAAAAATACCGCCCATGATAACCAATAAAATCTCTTGTCTCACTAATACTGCAATAACACCTAAAATGGCACCTAATGCCAATGAGCCTACATCGCCCATAAATACTTGTGCAGGGTAAGTGTTGAACCATAAAAAGCCTAAACCAGCTCCGGCAATGGTGCCACAAATGATCACCAGTTCACTAGCCTGTGGAATATAAGGGATAAACAAGTAATGAGAATAATTAACATGACTTGTTAAGTAAGCAACTAATGCAAATGCAGAAGCGACCATCACAGTTGGCATAATAGCTAACCCATCTAAACCATCTGTTAGGTTAACGGCGTTACTACTACCTACCACAGTGAAATACACCAACGGAATAAATAATAAACCTAAGTAAGGCATATACTCTTTAAAGAAAGGTACCACTAATGTTAATTGCGCATCGCCTTGTGCCGTAAGGTACAAAACAACACCTAATACTAACGCAGTAACTGATTGCCAAAAGTATTTCCAACGAGCAATCAAACCATCAGGATGCTTACGCACTACTTTTAAGTAGTCATCCATAAACCCAATCGCTCCAAAAGAAACGGTGGTAAACAATACAATCCACACATAAAGGTTATCGAGTCGTGCCCATAACAGTGTACTTAATACAATAGCAGCAAGGATTAACACGCCACCCATGGTTGGTGTACCCGCTTTACTGAAATGAGACTCAGGACCATCATCACGCACAATTTGACCAATTTGTTGGCTTTGTAAGTAACGAATTAATTTAGGCCCGGCCCATAATGAAAATGCCAGTGCCGTTAACACAGCTAATACCATTCTCACGGATAAGTATGTTAAAACATTGAAAAAAGTATAATGACTCGAAAGTAACTCTGCTAACCAGACGACCATTTTTTAAAATCCTATTTTGTAAAGCAGCTTAATAGCTGATGATGAAAGCTTACGCACTAAATTTCCCTTTAATGAAAGCCACTATCTCTTCCATCCTTGCACTACGCGAGCCTTTAACAAGCACCACTACTTTCGATTTTTGACCGCTCAAAAAAGCATCAATAGCTAATTCAAGTTGTTGTTTGTCTGAGAAGTGTTCCGCCCCTGCATTTGGAGAGGCAGCATTATACGCATTTGTTGCTAGTTGACTCAAATGTCCAACTGTAAATAATTTATCAATGCCCTGTTGTTGAGCATACTCACCCACGGCACCATGTTCTTGTTCTGCATAATCGCCTAATTCACCCATATCACCACAAATTAACAGACGTAGACCTTGATATTGTGCCAATAAATCAATCCCTGCATTAACCGATGCAGAATTTGCATTATAGGTGTCATCAATCACTGTCAGTTGTTCAGTCACTACAGAACAATTAACACGACCAGCGACTTGTTGTAAGGATTCAAGCCCTTTTTTAATGATTGCCAATGAACAACCTAGAGCCAACGCCATACTGCTTGCAGCCAATGCATTACTGACATTGTGTAACCCAGGAAGGTTCAACTGGACGGTAATATTTTGTTGGATATTTGCAGAGTTTGGGAAACTTGCTGGATTAATGTTCAATTTGAACTGAGCCTGCCCTAATGGGTTACTATTAATATCAGTAGCAAACACATCTGCAGTTTTAATATTTGGATCTTTTGAAAAGCTAAGATAAGACTGTTGCTGATTAGTTAGTTTGTCGATAAACGGTTGTGCAAACTTAGCATCTAAATTAACGACGGCAGTCCCTGTTGCACTTAAGTTTGACCAAATTTCTGATTTTGCCGTTGCAACGCCTTCGAGAGAACCAAACCCCTCTAAATGCGCAGGCATAATATTATTAACCAAAGCTACATCAGGTTTTGCTAATGCAGAAGTATAAGCAATTTCACCAATATGATTCGCGCCTAATTCGACTACTGCATATTGATGCTGAGTAGATAATCTCAATAAGGTTAATGGTAAACCAATATCGTTATTAAAATTGCCCGCCGTGGCCAGTACAGCGTTTTGATCATCACAATGCGCACTAAGAATCGCACTCAATAACTCTTTACAGGTTGTTTTACCATTACTGCCAGTAATCGCAGCACACTTTAAACCGGTTATTTGCTGTCTGACATAACGCCCTAATAAACCTAATGCAATACGCGTATCGGGAACTTCAATCACTGCATTATTAAAAGAGATCGCAAGTTCACTTGCCTCTTCGACCAGTAATACCGCAGCACCTTGCTCAACTGCGCTTGGCAGCAATTGGTGAGCATCGAAAGACGGCCCTTTTAACGCAATAAACAGATCACCTGCTTGAAGGGTGCGCGTGTCGGTACTGACACTGTTAATAATAACAGAGGCACATTTTGCAGCGCTATGATAACCTTTTCTCAAACGACCATGGGTAGCTTCACATAACTGTTCAATTGTGAGTTCAATCATTATCATTGTCCTGTATTGCTTCTTCGTTTAACAATGTTTGCAGACATTCTCGATCGCTGTAATGCACTTTCTTATCACCAAATATTTGATAATCTTCATGGCCTTTACCTGCTAATAAAACAATGTCATCTGGGTTTGAGTTTGCTAATAAATATTGAATCGCTTGTTGACGATCATGTATTACTAAGGCTTTCTCTGGAGCCGTTAATCCTGCTTTAATATCTTCCACAATTAACTTTGCATCTTCACTTCGTGGATTATCATCAACAATCATCACTAAGTCCGCCACTTGCTCAGCAACATTGGCCATTTGTGGGCGCTTGCCTTTATCTCGGTCACCTCCGCAACCAAATACAGCAATAATACGACCTTGCTGCTTATGATGTTGTAATGCTTGAAGCGCATTATCCAAAGCATCCGGTGTATGAGCATAATCAACGACAAAAGTGACTTGCTGTTTAGGGAAGAAATATTGTTCCATTCTACCTGGTACAACAGTTAGTTTGGCCATCACTTGTTGAATGGCAGCTAACGAGAAACCGTCGGCTAATAATGCACAGCTAACTGCAGCAATATTCAGCACATTAAAATCACCATAAAAGGGTGTGTTAATAACCCCAGAGCCCCAGCTTGACATAAATTCAAAAGCTAATCCCTGCGCTAAGTAGTCTACTTTGGTGACGTTAAAATATTGACGCTCTGTGAAATTAAAGTCGATGTTTAAGCCGTAAGCGATAGCTTCTGGGTATAACATTAACCAATTTCGTCCTACTTGATCATTGGCATTGATAATACGATGTTGTAATGGGAATTTTTCAAATAACGTTTGTTTGGCATCAGCATAAGCTTGCATAGTGCCATGGTAATCGAGGTGATCACGGGTTAAATTGGTAAAAATAGCCGTGTTAAAAGGGACTGCAGCAATACGCCCTTGCACCAAACCATGAGAAGAGACTTCCATGATGGTACGTGTTGCGCCTTGCGTTTGATAACTAGCTAATTCGCGGCAAACTGAAATAGCGTCTAATGTAGTATTTAAACTCGCTTGTAATTGGTTATACAACCCATTACCGATGGTGCCCATTTGTGCACTTTGTTGTCCAAGCAAGGTATAACTATTGGCCAATAAACTGGCAATCGTTGTTTTACCGTTAGTACCAGTAACCGCCGTCACCTTATGTAAATTCGATTGTGGGAAATAATAACGCATAGCAATCGCGCTTATTTTCCGTTGTAGCTGGAAAAGCTGAATAACAGGGACGCCACCTTGGTAACTTAGATAACCATTTTCATCCTGCACTAAAGTTTCAGATAAAACCGCCACCGCACCTGACTGAATTGCATTATTAATAAACTGGCGGCCATCGTTGACTGCGCCTTGTAAGGCAACAAACAAATCACCTTGTTTAACCTCTCTACTGTCTAAGGTCATACCAGAAATAATAGTAGATAATGATGATAGCGAGTCGTCTGGTGTTGGTAAGCTTGTTGCCAACAACCAAGACAGCACACAGCTAGGGTGAGATTGCTGTGTATCCGAGGCCATTACTTAGCCTCCAAATAGGTGTAACTCTCATCTCCACCATCAGGTAATACATGAGTTAATAATAATGTACTTTTCATTACTTCAGAGAAAACAGGCGCAGCGACATCACCGGCATAATAACGGTCGCCTTGCGGCTCATTAATCATCACAGCAATTGAAAAACGTGGGCGAGTGGCTGGTGCTAACCCAGCAAAGACAGCAACGTAATCATCACCGTATCCCCCTGCTTCCGCTTTACGCGAAGTCCCTGTTTTACCTGCAATACGATAACCATCTACTTTCGCTTTAGGTGCCGTACCGCCTTTTTCACTTACGCCTTCCATCATTTCGACTACTTCACGCGCAATGTTTTCCGGGATAACTTGTTCACCAGGCTGTTTTGCACCTTTAATAATGGACAGTGGGTATTGCACACCACCACTACCTAAAATTCCGTAAGCTTTAGCTAATTGTAATGTCGTTGCAGTAATACCATAACCAAAAGACATGGTCGCTAATTCGAAATCAGACCAACGATGACGTATCGGTAAACGGCCAACACTTTCACCAATTAACCCAATACCCGTATCATTACCTAAACCAAAGTCAGCAAAAGTTTGCTGTAACTCTTCAGGCTTTAAACGTAAAGCTAATTTACTGACGCCAATATTACTGGACTTTTTAAGAATCTTACCTAAATGCATTTTACCGTAGTTGTGGCTATCACGTACTCGACGACCACCTAAATTCATCCACCCTGGAGAAGTATCAATGACCTCGTCAACATTAGTTTTATGGTGAATTAGCGCACTTGCAACCACTAAAGGTTTAACCGTTGAACCAGGCTCAAAGGTATCTGTAATAGCGCGATTACGTAATTTATAAGCTTGATATTGATTACGATCATTAGGATTAAATGAAGGATAGTTAGCCATAGCAAAGATTTCACCACTATGAATATCAATGACCACAATCGAACCAGAAGTCGCATTATTCATTTTAACAGCGCGCTTTAACTCACTGTATGCAACGGCTTGGATGCGTTGGTCTATGGTTAATTGCAAGTTACCAGCTAATTTTTTCTCTTTTAGTACTTCGATATCGTCGATAACATTACCTAAACGGTCTTTACGAACACGTCTTTTACCCGTTTGTCCTTCTAGATAATCGTTGTAACTTTTTTCAATACCTTCAATGCCCTGTGCATCGAGATCTGTTAACCCTAGGATATTGGCATTAATTTCGCCGGTAGGGTAAAAACGATGTGATTCTAATTGGCTAGCAATACCAGACAGCTTTAATTGTTTAACATACTGTACAACTGGATCATTGACTTGACGTTTCAAATAAGCAAAACGAGATCTAGGCTTTTGTAAAGTTTTTGCAAGCTCAGCCATTGGGATATCTAGTACTTCAGCTAATGCTGGCCACTTTTTAGATTCGTAAAAGAATTTTTTGGTATGGCGTTCAAGACCCGTTTTAGGATTAACAACAACACTGTTTTCCCACTCGTCTTTAGTAAAAGCGAAATGTTTTTTAACTTCTTTAGGATCCACCCAAATCGCATATGCAGGCACACTGATCGCCAACTCTTCTCCGTTACGATCTTCGATATTACCACGATGTGCAACAGAGCTCGTTACACGTAAACTACGTTTATCAGCTTCATTAGTAAGGTATTCAGGCTCTAAAATTTGGATAAAAGCAAGGCGAGAGATCAATGCAACCGCGATCAAAGAGATAGTCACCGCAACAAAAATATATCTACCCGACGAATAAGTAGGATAGACTTTTTTCTTGCGCGTTTGCGGGCCCGCTTTAGGCCTTGATGTACTGCGTTTTCTATTCATCGAATTTCCACTAATACACTATTTTTTTTAGTTGGCTGCGCCATTGATAATTGGTCACCAGCTACGGAACGGATCCGACTATGCTCATCAAGCGTATGCTCTTCGATCAATAAGTTTCGCCATTCAATCATTAAGTTGTCTTTTTGTTGTGACAGGTATTCTTTTTTTGTCACTAACTCACGTGTTTCGTGTGTAACATAAATATTATATAACGCACTGATTAGTATCATTATTCCAAGTATGACCAAAATAACGTTATGACGTAAATCAGCCAAAATAATTAACAATAAGTTATCACGCGATGCCACCATCTTAGTTTGCCTCTGGCTGTCTAAGTTTTTTAGCAACACGCAACACCGAGCTACGCGATCTCGGGTTTGCTTGAATTTCTGCGGCACTTGGTTTTAACGCCTTCCCTACTGATTTCACGTTTTTACCTACTTGCATTTGTGCATCAGTCAACGGTAAACCTGCTGGATACTCTGGCCCTTTTTCTTGTTTGCGAATAAAGCGTTTTACAATGCGATCTTCCAAGGAATGGAAACTGATCACAGAAAGCTGTCCACCGATCGCTAAAATATCTAACGCGCCATCCAGTACTTTATGAATCTCTTCTAATTCGCTATTAATATATATGCGTATCCCTTGGAAGCTGCGTGTAGCAGGATGTTTTTTCTTCTCACGCTTTGGACAAAGGCGCTCAATTAACTGTGCTAACTGTAACGTACGGGTAAAAGGAGTTTCTTCACGATCCGCTACAATCGCGCGAGCGATACGGTAAGCAAACTTCTCTTCTCCAAAGGTTTTTAAAGCCCAACCAATATCATCAACATCAGCTTTAGCTAACCAATCCGCAGCGCTAATCCCTGACGTTGGATCCATACGCATATCTAACGGACCGTCACGCATGAAGCTGAAACCACGCTCTGCATCGTCTAATTGTGGTGATGACACGCCAAGATCTAATAACACACCGTCAATTTTTCCAGCTAAGCCCATCTCTTTAATGTAATCAGCGATACCAGAAAAAGGACCGTGAACGATATCAAAACGACTATCTTCTAATTTCAATGCTTCGGCAGTGGCAATCGCACGCGGATCGCGATCGATTGCAATTAATCTTCCGTTTGGCCCTAGCTTGGATAAGATATGTCGAGAATGACCGCCTCGTCCAAAGGTGCCATCAACATAAATACCATCAGGTTTAATTGCTAAACCATCAACAGCTTCATCTAATAATACGGTTATATGCTCACTCATTAGAACGAGAACTCCTTAAGAGAATCACTTAATTCCATGCCTAACGACATATCACTTTGTAGATCTTGCTGTACTTGTTGATGCCACACTTCCTCATCCCAAATTTCAAATTTATTCAATTGGCCTACTAACATTATTTTTTTATCTAATTTTGCATGCTGACGTAATGTCGGAGCGATCAAAGTACGACCACTTTTATCCAATTCACACTCACTAGCGTGCCCTAGAATCAAGCGTTGTATACGTCTTTCCTGTGGGTTGGTACTGGATAAACCGCGTAGTTTATTTTCTATCAATAACCATTCATGTAATGGGTAAAGCAATAAACAGTTTTGTGATTGAAAATCGATGGTGCACACAAATTGACCCTGACAGTTATCCGTCAGCCAATCTCGATACCGAGTTGGAATCGCAATACGTCCTTTTGTATCAAGATTTATTGCATTTGCACCACGCAACATGATTATTCAATTCCATTTTTTGATGGGTAAATGATCCACTTTCTCAGAAAAAGATCCACAAATCGACACTTTTCCCCACTTTTGACCACCCAGTCTAATAAACTCCAATATTATTGCAAGTGATGGATCTTTTAAAATAGTGATATAGATCTCACTTTTATCTGTAATCCATTTTATTTGCATGGTTTATCAGTTAATAAAAATGTGAAATTAACCTCAAAAGGCGACCAATTTATAAGTTGCGTGATATACTCCGCGGCTTATTACAATTTAATCAATAAATACGGAAGGAAATTCCCTTGCAAGACGAACAATTAAAAGCCTTTATTATTAATCAACTTGAAGACATGAAAGCAAAAGAGATCGTAACCATTGATGTTGCAGATATCTCTGATGTGACTGATACATTAATCATCTGTACTGGTACTTCAAAACGCCATGTACGTTCAATTGCAGAGCAAACAGCACTGGCTGCAAAAAATGCTGGCGAAGTACCATTAGGTGTTGAAGGCATTGAAGGCAGTGAATGGGTACTGATTGATTTGAGTAATGTTGTAGTGCATGTAATGCAAGATGAGACTCGCCAATTCTATCAATTAGAAAAGTTATGGACTGAAACAGCATAATGAAAATTCAGCTAATTGCAGTGGGTACTAAAATGCCTGACTGGGTTGAAAAAGGTTATCTTGAATACGCGCGACGCTTCCCGAAAGAGATGCAACTTGAGTTACTGGAAATTAACGCAGGTAAACGTGGTAAAAATGCAGACATTAAACGCATTTTAAAAAAAGAAGGTGAACTAACCTTAGAAGCGATCCCAAAAGGTAACAAAATTGTCACGCTGGAAGTGACAGGGAAATCGTGGACCACCGAGCAATTAGCGAGTGAAATGACTAAATGGCAGCATGATGGGCGCAACATTAGTTTGTTAATCGGCGGCCCTGAAGGACTCGCTCCAGAATGTATCAAATTATCTGAACAACGCTGGTCACTTTCTGCATTAACATTACCGCATCCCTTAGTTCGTATTATTGTTGCAGAGAGCTTATACCGTGCGTTTACGCTAACTATTAATCATCCTTACCATAGAGAGTAGATGGTGAAAAGAAAACGTAATAGCATCCGTAACCACAGTGCTGAGTCTGCCCTTTTTATGCGCAGAACCATTGTGGTTTTTCTTGGGATCTTACTTGCGGTAGCTGTTTTATTTACTAACTTGTATTACCTGCAAATTAACTCCTTTGATACTTATAAAACTCGCTCCAATGCAAATCGAATCAGCGTTCAAACTGTCCCACCCAATCGTGGTTTAATCTATGATAGAAATGGGGTGATTTTAGCAGAGAACCGCCCTGTATATAGCCTGCAAGTTATTGCTAATAAAGCAAATGACTTAAAAAATGATATTAAACGCTTAACCAAACTTCTCTCCTTAACCGATGATGAAATCGAGAAATTTAACAAAAGTAACCGTTACTCTCGATCTTTTAAAGCGATCACCATACGCGATCAACTGACGCCTGAAGAAGTGGCACTGTTTACGGTTAACCAACATCTTTTTAAAGGCTTTTCGATCCAAGCCAGTTTAAAACGCTATTACCCGTTTGGTAACGCCTTTACCCATGTCTTAGGCTACATTGCCAAAATCAATAACCGTGATTTAGAAAAAATTGAAGCAAAAGGTGAACGAGCACGATACCAAGGTACTCACTACATTGGTAAATTAGGTATTGAAAAATATTACGAGGATATTTTGCATGGTCAACCAGGACAACGCCAAGTAGAGGTTGATAGCTGGGGTAAAGTGATTCGCACTTTAAGCTTTACTGCCCCGACGCCAGGTAAAGATATTAAACTTAATATCGATATTAACTTACAACTTAAAGCGCAAGAGCTATTAGGTGATAACCGTGGTAGCATTATTTTAATGGAAGCCAAAACTGGTGCAATTTTAAGCCTAGTGTCAGCACCAAGTTACGATCCTAACCTGTTTGTTACAGGGATAAGCCAAAAGAAATACCAGGCATTATTAGAATCTCGTGATCGTCCATTAATCAATCGAGCAACTCAGGGACGCTACCCGCCAGCTTCAACGATCAAACCACAAATGGCATTATTAGCCTTAGATGAAAAAGTGATCACTGAAGAAACTAAAATATACGATCCAGGTTGGTGGATTGTACCAAACTCAAAACGCCGTTTTCGTGACTGGAAACGTTGGGGTCATGGTTTAGTTGATGTATTTCATGCTATTGAACAGAGCTGTGATACCTTTTTCTATGATACCTCTTATAAATTAGGAATAGATCGTATAGAACCGTTTATGCGTTTATTTGGTTTTGGTGAATACAGTGGGTTAGATCTTGCTGAAGAGACTAAAGCGATCATGCCATCTCGTGATTGGAAGCGTGAGCGCTTTAATCAACCTTGGTATGACGGTGATACCATCTCTATCGGTATTGGTCAGGGTTACTGGACAGTAACACCAATTCAATTAACCAAAGCGACAGCAATGTTAGCGAGACGTGGTGATAACATTAAACCACATATTTTACAGTCGATCATTTCAGCTGATGAAACAGTCACACCTGAATACGATACCAGTAAAAAAGTAACGCTGGCCAGTGAACGCTACTGGAATATTGCATTAGAAGCGATGCAAGGTGTAACCAGTAAACGACGTGGTACTGCATATCGTACATTTGGTGATGCGCCTTATACCGTTGCTGGTAAATCAGGTACAGCACAGGTAATTAACATTAAAGAAGATGAAGTTTATGATGCAGACAAAATCAGCGAGCGTCATCGTGATAATGCAATGTTTATTGCCTTTGCACCTTTTGAGTCACCTGAAATTGTTGCGACTGTCGTGCTAGAGAATGCGGGTGGCGGTAGTACCAACGCAGCCCCAATTGCTCGTGCACTATTTGATGAATACTTTAAAGCACAAGAACAAGTTTCACCTATACCAGCCACCTCTCCAGCGGATCAGTAAATATGGTTAGTACTCAAGCTCAAAAAAGCATTTTTTACCGTTTACATATCGACCCTTATCTTCTGTTGGGTCTATTTGCCTTAATGAGTATCAGCTTAACTGTATTATATTCGGTGGGTGGTTTGGATATGTTATATCGTCAAGTTACTCGTTTGGCGATAGCCCTTACAGTGATGATTTTTATCGCACAAATACCGCCTGAATGGTATCAACGTTGGACCCCCGCTATCTTCCTAGTCAGTGTTTTATTATTAATTGCAGTATTGGTTATTGGGCATACTGGTAAAGGAGCACAACGTTGGTTAGATTTAGGGTTTACCAAGTTCCAGCCTTCGGAAATAATGAAGCTGATCATGCCATTGATGGTAGCCTATTATGTTAGTCAATTCACCATGCCTACACGCTTTAAACAAGCCTTTATTGCCCTACTAATAGTAGTTATCCCAACTTTGTTAATCGCTAAACAGCCTGACTTAGGCACCTCAATTTTGGTTGCATCTTCCGGTATATTTGTCCTATTTTTATCGGGTGTTTCTTGGATATATATTGGCCTAGCTGTTGCTGCAGTATTAGCTTTTATTCCTATTCTGTGGTTCTTCTTAATGCTCGATTATCAACGAGGGCGTGTATTAACTCTATTAAATCCAGAAGCCGATCCACTGGGTGCGGGTTATCATATTATCCAATCAAAAATCGCAATCGGTTCAGGCGGACTTTGGGGTAAAGGTTGGATGCATGGAACACAATCACAACTAGAATTTTTACCTGAACGCCATACTGATTTTATTTTTTCAGTTTTTTCCGAAGAATTTGGATTTGTTGGTGTCCTACTGTTGTTAAGTATCTATATTTTCCTAATAACACGTGGTTTGATCATTGCGAATCAAGCACAAGATGCTTTTACTAAACTGATCGCAGGTAGTATCACACTAACCTTCTTTGTTTATGTTTTTGTAAATATAGGCATGGTGAGTGGCTTATTACCTGTAGTAGGTGTGCCATTGCCGATAGTTAGCTTTGGTGGTACCTCGATTGTAACTTTACTTGCAGGGTTTGGTATTTTAATGTCCATCCATACGCATAAACGATTTAATATAAAACGGTAGTTATATGATAAAACACCTGGTCACACTCTGTTTCGTCACCCTATTTTTAGCAGCATGTAGTAGTAATGAAACACAAAAATCCGATGATACTTATAATCAAGATACGGCAAATGGTCGATACCAATACAGTCAAGATCATGCACCCACAGAGATCCCACCATTAGATAATGTTGAAGATGCGGTGCCACGTTATGAACCTTACTCACGTGGTGGTAATAAAGATTACACAGTGCGTGGTGTTGATTATGAAGTATGGCGTGATATTACCAAATTGACACAACGTGGCGGGGCCTCTTGGTACGGTAATAAGTTTCATGGGCACTTAACCTCTAACGGCGAACGTTACAATATGTTCTCTATGAGTGCCGCACATAAAAATTTACCATTGCCTAGTTATGTGCAAGTCACTAATTTAGAAAACAATAAACAAATCATTGTACGAGTGAATGACCGAGGTCCTTTCCATGAAGGACGTATCATCGACCTTTCTTATGCGGCTGCGAACAAATTAGACATTATTAAAGCAGGAACTGGACAAGTTGAAATCAAGCTTCTGCATTTCCCTGAAGAAACAGACACTTCAACGCTTTATGAAGAACAAAGTGAAGCAGTGAATGGAAATTATAGTATTCAATACCTAGTAACTTCGAGCCCAGAAAAAGCCGAATTACTTACCCAAAAAGCCACACACAAATATCATGTCATGACTTACTTTGAACAGAAAGATGATCTGTATTATCTAAGAGTTGGCCCATTAAGTAGCCAAAGTAAAGCAGATAGACTCCTGTCAGAGATTCGTGATGAATATGAAAAAGCCTACATAATCCACACTAAATAACTTAACCGCTAAGTTATCTCTCGTCGCTTATTAGCTAGAAAAAATCCCAATGTTATCACTCTGATTGGGATTTTTTAATATTCTGTATAATGAATAACAAGACCTATTCGCCTGCTATTTTCATCTTCTTAATTAAGATTGAACCCGTTTTTAAACTACTTCTTGGATCTGTATCAGAGCCAATTGCACTGATATCCATGAACATCTCTTTCAAATTACCTGCAATAGTGATCTCATGCACAGGATAACTGATCACACCATTTTCTACCCAGAAACCTGCCGCACCACGAGAGTAATCTCCGGTTACCATGTTCACACCTTGTCCCATTAATTCAGTCACGTATAAACCAGTCCCCATCTCTTTCAAAATACCTGCTAAATCTAAGCCGTTATTTTTAACAAACCAGTTATGAATACCACCAGCGTGACCAGTGCTTTGTAAGCCCATTTTACGTGCAGCATAACCGGTTAATAAATACGTTTGTAAGAAACCATTATCAATAATATTTCGTTTTACAGTGCGTCCACCTTCGCTATCAAAAGGCGAGCTCGCAATACCTTTAACAATATGCGGGTCTTCTGTGATCGACATCCAATCAGGGAATACTTGAGTATCAATAGAGTCTAATAAGAAAGAAGATTTTTTGTAAAGACTTGCACCACTAATTGCACTCACTAAGTGACCAAATAACCCACTTGCCATTTCCGGACAAAAAACTACAGGGCTTTCTTGTGTTGCAATCTTACGAGCACCTAGGCGATCAACGGTTCGACTTACCGCTTGTTCCGCTACCCATTGTGCAGAATACAGATCATTAATATCACGCGCGCTGGTGTAACTGTAATCACGTTGCATCTCATCGTTTTCCTGTGCAATTAATACACAGCTTAAACTATGACGACTACTCGCATAACTCTCTAAAAAACCATTACTGTTACCGTATACCTGTAAGCTAGTATGGCTGTTCATGCCAGCACCATCGGAGTTAACAATACGTTTGTCAGTATTTAACGCAATATCTTCACATTGTTTAGCTAATGCTAATAATTGGTCGGTATTTTTATCACTTGGATGGTAAAGGTCTAAATCAAGTGGGTGAGTTTCTAACAGTTGTTTATCTAATAAACCTGCATATGGGTCTTGGCTGGTGTACTTCGCAATATCCACAGCTGCTTTTACACTTGCAGCAATCGCTTCCTCACTTAAATCTGCTGTAGAAGCACTCCCTTTACGATGATCAACATAAACGCTAATCCCCATTGCACCATCATGATTAAACTCAATATTCTCAACTTCACCTAAACGAGTGTTAACTGAAATACCAGCACTTTTTCCTAAAGCGACTTCAGCTTGGCTCACCCCTAAATCATTGGCAATATTAAGCGCCGTATTCACGGCTTTCTCTAGCAACTGTTTCTGTTCAATCATGTTCAAGCACCACAAGGTAAATAAATTTAAGATAAGAAATAATAACATGGATTAAGGTAAGCATCTTGTGATGATGTTATGATGCGCATAATTATTTAATCCCTAACGTGATAAACCAAAAGCTATGAATAAAAAAGTTGAAGAAATACTCGAAGAAGAAGAGATCAGTAAGTCGCAAATTAAACGTGAAGCAGAAGCTTTAAAGGATATTGGTCGTCAACTTGTGGCATTAAATGCTAAGCAACTTGCACAAATTCCGGCAAGCGATACCTTAATGGAAGGTATCAAAGTAGCTCATAAAATTGCTAACAAACATGAAGCATTACGCCGACAGTTACAATACATAGGCAAAGTGTTACGTACTGAAGACATGGAAAAAATCACGGCTAAATTAGATATCTTAAATGATAACAACCGTAAACGTACTCATGCAATTGCTCACCTAGAGTTGTTAACAGAACAGATGATTGAACTGGGCGATCCAAAAATCAATGATGCCCTAGAGATGTACCCGCAACTTGAACGTCAAAAGCTACGCCAGTTAGTACGTCAAGCCAATAAAGAGAAGAAATTAGAAAAACCAGCTAAAACAGCCAAAGAGTTATTTGTCTACTTAAAAACTAACTGTTTATAGTGATACCAACTTTACACCTTAACGAAAAAAGCCAGAATCATCATTATTCTGGCTTTTTTATAGGTATATTTTATAGATACTGTTTAATTCGTTCCGCCTACGGTTAATTGATCAATTTTCAATGATGGTTGACCCACTCCCACTGGTAAGCTCTGCCC
Organism: Psychromonas sp. 14N.309.X.WAT.B.A12; assembly: GCF_030397575.1. Lineage (GTDB taxonomy): Bacteria > Pseudomonadota > Gammaproteobacteria > Enterobacterales > Psychromonadaceae > Psychromonas. The sequence goes on from NZ_JAPNXS010000006.1 coordinate 181,258, forward strand.
TTCTTTACCACAAACACCTACGCCTGGGTCTAAACACATATTATTCGCAACCATTGAGATTTTCTGCATTGCATCAAAGCCATTACCAATTAAGGTAGCACCCTTAATTGGCGCGGTAATTTTACCATCTTCAATCAAGTAAGCTTCAGAGGCTGAGAACACAAATTTACCCGAGGTAATATCCACTTGACCACCACCAAAATTAGGTGCGTAGATACCTTTTTTAACACTTTCGATTAACTCTTCATGTTGGTATTCACCATTTAACATAAAGGTATTAGTCATACGTGGCATTGGTAAATGAGCATAAGATTCACGACGTCCGTTTCCGGTTGGGTCGACTCCCATTAAACGCGCATTTAATTTATCCTGCATATACCCTTTTAAAATACCATTTTCGATCAATACATTACGTTGACCTTTAGTCCCTTCATCATCGATATTAACCGAACCACGACGGTCTGCAATACTACCATCATCAATAACCGTACAGTGTTTAGAAGCAACCTGTTGACCGATTTTACCTGAAAATGCCGAAGACCCCTTACGATTGAAGTCACCTTCTAACCCATGCCCCACTGCTTCATGCAATAGTACACCAGGCCAACCAGCACCTACAATCACCGGCATTGCTCCAGCAGGTGCCGCAATCGCTTCAATATTGATTAATGCTTGTCGTACAGCCTGGCGAGCATAACCAAACGCTTTTAATTCACCTTCTTGCGTATCAGTGAAATAGTCAAGGTCAAATCGACCACCACCACCAGCGCTGCCACGTTCACGTTTACCGTTCTTTTCAATTAACACAGAGCAACTAAAGCGAATTAAAGGACGCACATCCGATGCTAAAGTACCATCGTTAGCCGCGACTAAGATCTCTTCGTAAACAGCATTTAATGACACTGTTACTTCAGTCACTGCAGGATCTAAAGCACGCGCAAAACTATCAACTTGCTTTAGCAGTTCGATCTTTTTATCACGACTCATGCTTTGTAAAGGATCAGCAGAACCATAATAAAGCGGCTGTGCCGATGGTATAATCAACTTAACGCTTTTTTCTTGACCTGAGTTAGCAATACTTTTCGCAGCATTTGCAGCTTCAGCAATAGCACTTTTAGAAATATGATCAGAATAAGCAAAGCCAGTTTTTTCACCAGAAACAGCACGGATACCGACCCCTTTCTCAATGTTATAACTGCCTTCTTTAACAATACCGTCTTCTAATAACCAAGACTCATGTCGGCTGGCTTGAAAATAAAAATCTGCGTAATCAATTTGTGCTCCCGATATCTGACTAAGCTGTGATTCGAGATCACTAATTTGCATCTCCGCAGGGGCTAAAAAATTGTTTACGACTTGTTCAAAAGACATTAAAGATCCTTATTTATAAATACTATTAAATCGATTGTGTTGCTGTACCGGCATTTTCTTTCTAATTTGATTAACATCTTGTAATGAAAAATCCGCTTGTACCGAGCCATTGCCAGTTGTTAATTGCGCAACAAGCATTCCCCAAGCATCTACAATCATTGAGTGTCCATAGGTATAACGCGTTGCATGCTCTGGCTGATGTACAAAGTGCACTCCACCTTGGTTAGCCGCTAGCATATAACATTGTGTTTCTATGGCACGTGCTTGTAATAACGCTTGCCAATGCGCTTCTCCCGTCACTTGGGTAAAGGCCGCAGGTAAGATAATAATCTCAGCACCCTGTTCTCTGAGCTGCTGGAATAATCCTGGAAAACGTAAATCATAACATATTGCTAAACCAACTTTAGCAAAACCACAATCCACGACCTTAACCTGCTCCCCAGGAATAAAGGTATCCGATTCTCTGTAAGCGCCCTGTGCATCTTCTACATCCGCGTCAAACAAATGTATCTTATGATAATGCTCTAGTAGCAGGCCCTGTGGAGAATACACTAAGCAGGTGGTGTAAATTTTATCTTGTTGCTCGCTTTTAATCGGGAAACTGCCGCAAATCAAGGTGCATGAATAGGTTTTAGCCAATTCAGATAAACGGTGTTGCACATTACCATCACCTAGCGTTTCAGCTTTTAATAAATAATTATCTCGGCTACCAAAGCATAATGCGTTTTCAGGTAATAAAACTAAGTGATTCACTCCCGAATCTAAATTTAACGCATCAAGTTGTTCTATTACTTGCTCAAAATTATGTTCAATGCAGTCACTGCTAATAATTTGAACCGCGGTTAACTTGCAAGCTTGACTATCATTACTCATCTCATTACTCCTTAACAGAGCTGCTGTTAGTTGTATTGTTAGCTTGGTTATCTTCTAATTTTTCTAATACTTCACTATTTTGTAATTTAACTGAGCCTTTTAATCTATCTTCAATGGTTATTTTAGGGTCAGAAATAGGTCCTTTAGCTGAAAAATCAACACGAACAATAGTATCGACTACAGGCTCCAAAATTTTAGTCAACATCAATACTGCTGCACCGGTTAATGGGTTAATAGCAAAGGCAGCTAACACCGGTAAACTAGAAGTCACTGCCGGGCTATAACTGAAACGATAATTAACATTCAGGTTAGGTAAATCAATTAAACCCGTTCCCGAAATTTTACCCGCAGAGCCATCTAAGAAGTAATCATCATTTTTAAAAATACCATTAGTGATGGTAGCCGATAACGACATGGTATCGAACCCTAAACCTTTAGAAAATACATTGTCGAATTCAATATTTAGACTGCGACGAATCGCATCCAAACTTAAAAAGCTTAGTAGTCGAGCGCCTTTATCATCCACTTCCGTGATTTGGCCATCTTCAACATCCACGGTCAAATCACCATTCAACGAATCAAAGTTAAATTGCCATGGTGCACCAACCCAGTTTAAAGCGCCATTCACTTCACTTTCTTGGTAATTCATTGGGCTTTTATAACCTAAACGGCGCACAATATTTGTTTGGCTACTGCCCTTGGCATCAAAAATAATATTAGTGCGGCGTTGATCCCATACTCCTGAAATATTAGTCGCTTGTTGCTCTTCCCCGAGTTGTACATAATCGATGTTGTAACGGGACTTACTTGGGAATACATGTGCTTTCAATGGAGAGAAGGACATTTGATTATAAATACACACGACGCACTCTAAAAACACCTCAGGGTAGTCTAAGCGTAAGTTATCGCTAGGCTCAACTAAAGTTGCTGACTCTTGTTGTACAAAAGAATCTTTTAATGCATCCATATCTAAAGATTGAAAGTTCATCTTTTGAATATTGATATCATATCGATCAGGGACGCCTTTACGGTACTCCAAATTTGCTAATAGATCATCGCCTTTAACATTAATGGCAAGCTTCTTACCCGACTGTTGTAAATCCGTAGACAAGTTAACAATAGGCTGTTCGAATAATTCAGCATGCTTAACATCTAGATAAAGATGATCGAGATTAAATAATGTATCACTATCATCTGTACCTTGCTTAGCTTGTAAGTGTTCTTTAATTACACTAACCCAAGGCGTTAGGTTCACTCGAGATTCATTAATACGAACGATTTGCTTACTTTTATCAATAGGTAAATTTAAGTCATTACCTAAGCCGAGATAAAAGTATTTAAGCTTTGTTTGTTGGTCTGGGTAATACAATTCACCCGCTGATTTTAATTTATTTGAAATTAACGCATCCCAACGAATACCATCTGCATCACCGTTGACGTTAACTTTAGTCGGCCAAGACTGCAGCGCATTTTTATTGTAAGGTGCAGGCAGGTTAATTTTAGTGCCCTGTAGAGGAGATGTAAGGTAAACACCAAATTTATACTTATCTTGCTGTTGACTGAAATTAACTTGGCCTTGCCAATCTAAATTACCACTTAGTTGTAAAGGCAGCAATGAGGGTTGTTCACGGCTTAATTTACTCATGTCCCATTGACCAAATAAACTGACCAATAATTGATATTTACTGTCATTTTCATTACTAGAAAATGAAAAATTGACCGGTTGATCAAATAATTTTGCTGTTAACCCATCACCTGTAAAATTCTCATCAGTAAAACTAAAGCTACCCTGCGTATTTTCTAGTAACAGATTTGTTTCATCACTAAGCTTAATATTGACATCATTGCCATCAAGGTTAAATTGACCTTTAACTTGTGTTTGACCGTTGTCTGTAGAAAATGGAATATTTAACGTTAACTTACCTTGTAAGTTATCCTGAATCTGTAAGGTATCGGCGACTTGCGTTAGGCTATCTTTAATCGGTGATTTAAGCAGATACTGCATAATAGAGTCTGCTTTTTGGTCGATATCGGCTTCAATATTTATACCGCCATTACTAGACAGAGTAGCAATCTTAGCTGACAATTTATCAACCTTCATGCTGCCCAGTTTAGCTTTCTCACTTTCCATCAGTAATGAGTCATTTTCAAATAACAAGTCTAGATCTAAATCATACAAACCTTGCCATTCTTCAAAAAAATCATACTGGGCATTTTTGATTGGGATAAAAGCTTGGAAAATACCCTCTTGTTGTTTAAATGGGTATGCATTTAAAGGGCCATTCCACAACACTTTCGCACCATCTGCAGAGCCTTGTTGAATCGCTGACTGTAAATAACTGAAGACATCTTTACCCATTGCTTTCACTGGAAAGTAATGTTGAGCCTTACTTGCATCATTTAAAGAGGCGTAAGAATAAAGGCGTAAATAAGGGCTGGATGCTTGTTCATTTTCAGTTGTATCAGGATCACTTGGAGATACTAAATCATCACTGTTATTTGGTAAAAAAAGTGAAAATTGCGTGGTGCTTTTCAAGTCATCAGTATCAAGAAGAAATTGATTGCTGGCTAAAGTGACGCCAGTGGAATTAACTTTCCAATGCAGGTCAATATCAGCTTTTTGTAAAGGCATTGAACGATTAAATTGTCCATCAAAAGTAATACGTTGTGGATCAAGTAGAATCGATGCATGACCACTATCTTGGTCAGCAGTCACCTTAATATTCGCATTGCTCACCCCAGGGATTATATCGTGAGCTTGATTACTAAAATCATCAATATGTGCACTCACCGTCATTTGCCCAATCGGGTTAAAATGCATATCCAATTTACTCAATTTACCGCCTAACTCTAAATCAGCAACATAGTTAATCTGCTGTTCAGAAAGGGATGAAAATAATAAACCAAAGGGAGTAATCGCATTAATATTAATCCCCTTAAGATCAAACTGACCAAAACGACCAATATCACCATGACCTGCAATATTCACATCATTTAACGGTGTATAGTTATGGGTAATATTTAAATCATAACTATCAAACAACCAATGCTGGTCGTCATAGCTAAACTGAAATAAACCATCATTAATTTGCCAACTTTCAGATTCACCTAACAATGTCCAAGCGATTTCGGAGTTGTCCCAGTGCAATTGCATATTCTTAAAACCATTAACATCAAAATCACTCCATAAACGAAACGACACAACGGCAGAAGTAAGATCGGCTAACGGGTTAATCTGTGGTTTTAAATACTCAGTGGCATTAAGGTTCTCTGCTTGAGCATACAAGCGCCCTACTAAGTTATCAGGAGTGCCTTCAGCATCACCAGTAACATCAATAATAAACTCTAAAGTATTCTCACCTAGCGTATTAGGCAATGACGCTTTACCAACACCTTGATGTTGCTGACCGTCATTTAACCAGCTCAAATCCTGGATTAGAATAGTTTTTTGGTTATAGAGGTGGTCAGTAAAACGGATACGACTTTCGGTAATAGAAAAAGAGCTTAATCGGAGTAGCAGGATATTTTTCAAAGAGGCTAAGGTGCCCTGAGATCCAGCTTCATCAGACTCGGAAGTTGATAACTGACCAATGCGTTCGACATCTAACGCCGATTTAAGCAATAAATCAGCACCCTTGATCGAGATATCATTAAAGATCAGCTGTTGCTTTTGTAAACTTTCTAAAAAATCTAAATGTAAAAATAGGTTATTAATTTTTAATTCGAAGGGTAAAACATCGGTTTCAGTGAAGGTGACATTATTTAAGGTGAGCACTAGACCGGAGAAGTCGATCCCTGCTGAAACTTTATCGGCATCGACATTAATATCGTGCTCTGCAGCAACCCACTCAACAAGTTGTGCTTTATAGTCTTCGACTCCATTAATTGCAAAACGGGCAGCGGTTAATAATACCGCTAAGACAATTAAAGTCACCACCAGCAAGACTATCAAGCATTTTAAACATCTTAATGTAAAATGTTTCAAAAATGAGAACCCATTTACCATCCTTTTACTGTATAACAAGTGGCGGTCAAGCCAGTAGTGACGCACTATTATTAACGATTAAGCTAGCTATCAATCTTAATACGCTTTTCGATAAAAGCAATCACCTCAGAGGAGTCTATTAGATCATCACCACATCAAACTGCTCTGGTCCATACAGCGGCTCAGCATGAATTTCCACACGCTTCTGCATAAACACGATTAACTCACCTAAATTATAGGATTCATCACCTTTCAGCGCCTCTGCAACCGCCACTGATGCATATACAGCAAAACGCTCAGCAGAATAAGCACGGTCTACACGTAATATTTCACGTAATATCTCATAACATACTGTCTCGACAGTTTTCACATAACCGCGACCATTACAGGTTTTGCACTCACCACAGAAAATATGCTCAAGACTTTCGTGAGTACGCTTACGCGTCATTTCAATCAAACCTAATGGCGAGAAATCGTTAATATGGGTCTTTACGCGATCTTTTGCCAATGCTTGCTCTAAGCTATTAAATACTCGGCGACGATGCTCTAGCAATTTCATATCGATAAAGTCGAGTATGATTATACCGCCTAGATTACGTAACCTTAATTGGCGAGCAATCGCTAAAGTCGCTTCAATATTGGTATTGAAAATAGTCTCTTCAAGATTGCGATGGCCAACAAATGCACCGGTATTAATATCTACAGTGGTCATAGCTTCCGTTTGATCAATAATCAAATACCCGCCAGATTTTAATTCCACTTTACGATTTAAGGCACGTTGCACTTCATTTTCTACATCAAACAGATCAAATATTGGGCTTTCACCAGCATAGTATTCAATCTTGCCTTCCAACTCAGGCACAAAATCGGCACTGAATTTAGATAACTCTTTAAAGCTCAATTTCGAATCGATACGTACTCGATCTATTTCGTTGCCTACAAAGTCTCGCAAAATACGAAATGCCAACCCTAAATCTTGATATAACATCTTATTCTTAGATTGCGTACGCTGTTTACGTGTGATGACTTTACGCCAAACACGCTGTAAAAAAGCCGCATCATTTCTTAATTCAGCTTCAGGAGCCCCTTCCGCTGCAGTACGAATGATAAAACCACCAAGGTCATCAACACAAGATTGTGTGATCTCCTTTAAACGCTCTCGCTCTTCAGCACTTTCAATGCGCTGTGATACCCCAACATGTTTGGTGTCAGGCATAAACACTAAATATCGTGAGGGTAAAGTAATATCCGTAGTTAAACGCGCGCCTTTTGTACCTAGCGGATCTTTTACAACTTGCACAATGATATTTTGTCCAGGCCTTACTAAGGTTGAAATATCAGCAACTTTAAATTTTTCTTTTTCCGGTCCAGTAAAACATTCCGCATGTAAATCGATATCAGATGCATGTAAAAAGGCAGCTTTTTCTAAACCAATGTCAACAAATGCAGCCTGCATCCCAGGTAATACGCGGGTCACTTTACCTTTGTAGATATTACCAGCAATACCTTTACTTACTTGACGCTCTATATGTAACTCTTGTAAAACACCACCTTCAATTAACGCAACACGCGTTTCTGTGGGGGTAATATTCATTAATAATTCAACAGACATGTTAAGCCTCTTCAAAGCGTTTAATAAGTTGTGCTGTTTCGTAAAGGGGTAACCCTACCACTGCACTATAACTACCCGAAATATGGGTGACGAATTGCCCTGCAATTCCTTGAATACCGTAACCACCGGCTTTATCTTTTGGCTCACCAGTATCCCAATAGTCTGAAATTTCTTGATCCGAGAGGATTTTAAATGTCACATCGGTAGTTACTAACTTAACCGCTTGTTGTTGTGCCGTGACTAACGCAACGGCCGTCAAGACTTGATGTGTATTACCCGATAACAAATGCATCATCTGTTGTGCATGCAGTTTGTCCTGTGGTTTCTCCATCACAATACCATCACACACCACAATCGTATCCGCACCTAACACCACGCCCTGCTGCTGATTATTAAGCAAACCCGCTAAGGCTTTTTCCAAAGCTAAACGTTGCACATAATGCTCGGCACTTTCTGCCACCTGCTGAGTTTCATCAATACCCGCTTTAATACGTTGATACTCAACATTAATTTGTGACAACAATTCACCGCGGCGCGGTGAGCCTGATGCTAAAAACAGTTTAAATGGCATTAACTCACCTTATAACGAACGCGCAAGTAGCGCATAAATAGAAAGAACCAAGGCCAAATCAACATGGAGGTAAAAATTGACCAGAAATAAGGTCGATGTAACACAATCTCTTGCATGCTGGAGGCTATCCAATACAAACCTAATTTCGCAATAAAGATAAAGACACCTAATAATAAAGTAGTCTGCACTAAGGTAAAATTACGAAAACGTTGGAAATTGATACTGGTTAAATACGCCAATAAAGAAAACAATAAACCATGGGTTCCTAATGTTGAGCCTAATAACAGGTCAAGTATCAAACCCAGTATAAAAGCATGCCCAATGTTCACTCTATGCGGTAACGCAATAATCCAATAGAAAATCACTAAAATCATCCAATTAGGACGAAATGCATTAAACATGATCGGTAACGGAAAAATATCCGCCACCAAGCAAACAAAGAAAGTGAGGTAGATAACTCTATAACTATTCAGCAGGGGCATCGAATTCTTCCGGAGAATCTAACGTTAAATCAGCATCGGCTAATGGGTCATCATTCCATAGTAGGAGTAAATAACGGCTTCTATCTAGGTCCGCAACAGGTGTCGCCGTAACTGTGGCATACAACTCACCTTCTTGGTAATCAAAACGGCTAATTTTAGCCACCGGATAACCTGCAGGAAAACGTCCGCCTAAACCAGAGGTTACTAATAAGTCACCCTCTTTGATATCTGCATTACTTTGTACAAAAGGCACCTTAAGTTGATCCCAAGCGCCACTACCATGTACGACAGCAATCACATCATTACGTTGAACTCGCACCGGTATACCATGTGTTGCATCGACAATTAACACAACTCGGCTAGTGGTACTACCCACTTGTGACACTTGCCCAACTACACCCTGCTCATTGATCACAGGTTGTCCTAAATACACACCATTCAATGCGCCTTTATCAATTAATAATTGATGCGTAAATGGGTCAGAGCGTAAACTCATCACTTCAGTAATCATACGTTTGTATTTAAACTGCCTTTCAGAATTTAATAGTTGGCGAAGTTGTTTATTTTCACTTTGTAACTGTCCTAATAAAAGGCGATCTGCTTTTAAGTGTAAATTGTCTTTTTCTAATTGTTGATTACGATCGACTAACGCTTGTCTTGTCATGATGTTTTCAGAAAATGAACTGAATATTTTCTGTGGCGCATCGGCAACATATTGGATAGGTGAAACGATCGAATTTAAATAAACACGAGCCGAAGAGAATAAATTGAACTGACTGTCAGCGATCATCAAACCGATACAACAGGCTATCACAATGGATAGCCTAAGTACGAAGGAAGGACCGCGGGTAAAAATTGGTTTCATGGGGGTTTCTATTGAATGTTAACGCAGGAATCAACCTGCGTTAATTGATATCAATCTCCGTTAAAGACATCACCACCATGTGTATCGATCATCTCTAATGCCATACCGCCACCACGTGCAACACAGGTAAGAGGATCATCAGCAACAATCACAGGGATGCCAGATTCTTCAGACAACAGACGATCAAGTTCGCATAATAATGCACCACCACCTGTTAGGACCATACCTTGCTCAGCGATATCAGCTGCAAGCTCTGGTGGCGTTTTCTCTAATGCTAACATCACAGCTGAAACAATACCGCTTAATGGCTCTTGTAATGCTTCTAAGATTTCATTGCTGTTTAATGTAAAGCTGCGAGGAACACCTTCAGCAACGTTTACACCACGTACTTCAATCTCTTTAACTTCATCAATTGGATAAGCAATAGCAATACTGTGTTTGATGCGTTCAGCAGTAATTTCACCAATAGTACAACCGTAGTTACGACGCACATAATTGATAATAGCCTCATCAAATTTATCACCACCAATACGAACAGAGGCTGAATAAACGATACCATTTAATGAGATAACAGCAACTTCAGTAGTACCACCACCGATATCAACAACCATTGAACCTTTTGCTTCAGAGACAGGCATGCCTGCACCAATTGCTGCAGCCATTGGCTCATCAATTAAAAATACATCGCGTGCGCCAGCACCCATTGCAGATTCACGAATAGCACGACGTTCGACTTGTGTAGAGCCACAAGGCACACAAACTAAAACACGAGGGCTAGGACGCATAAAGCTATTGTTATGCACTTGTTTGATAAAATGTTGTAACATTTTTTCAGTGATATAGAAGTCAGCAATGACACCGTCTTTCATTGGACGAATTGCTTGAATGTTGCCAGGCGTTTTACCTAACATCTGCTTTGCAGCACTACCTACAGCGGCAACCCTTTTGCCATTTTTATCCATTCGAATTGCAACTACAGAAGGCTCATCCAAGACTATACCTTGGTCTTTTACATAAATAAGGGTATTTGCAGTTCCTAAATCGATTGATAAATCGTTAGAAAACATACCGCGGAACATTTTAAACATGAATATTTCCAAAAGAAGCGAATAAAAGTAATTCGCGTACTCTACCAACCCGCTAAAAATACAGCAAGAAAAGAAAGTGAAAAGCTTGCTTTTACTAGCATTAGCGAGCGCAAATTAGTTATTTTGATTACCGTCAAAGGATTACCAAGATAACATTTAACTATCAGCTTATTTTTCAACCAACAAAAAGCTGAATATACCTGTCGGTACACTTATACCAATTATAATAAATAAGCGCGCTAAATTTTGCATAGAAAAAATAACTTAGTTCAAGGCTTAAATTGAGCCTTTCGAAAATTAACTTCGTTAATCGTCTGCCGGAGAATTAACAAAAAGGAGATTAATTCTTGGGTGATGGTTCTCTTTACGAAATTTACAACGAAGAAATAAGTTATTTTAACAAGTAAATTAGCTCCGTTAATTAGTCTGGTTGGTATTAACTAAGCAGACACAAAGAAGCACAAATAGTTTCTTCTTTTAAGTGAATGTTTAGTTATAAAAAAACCTACCGAAGTAGGTTTTTAATTAATACATTAAAATGCTTAATGGCTCACTGATGCTAACTTTTCAAAGTAATCAGGGAATGTTTTAGAAGTACACTTAGGATCGTTAATCGTCACAGGTGTATCACTTAATGCCACTAATGAGAAACACATCGCCATACGATGATCATCATAAGTATCGATTTCTGCATGCTTAAGCTGTGCTGGCGGCGTTACTTCAATAAAGTCATGACCTTCAATCACTTCAGCACCGACTTTACGTAGCTCAGTTGCCATCGCATATAAACGATCTGTCTCTTTTACACGCCAGTTATAAACATTAGTGATTTTAGTGGTGCCTTCAGCAAATAATGCCGCAACCGCAATAGTCATCGCAGCATCAGGAATATGGTTCATATCCATATCAATCGCTTTTAACTGACCTTTGCTGGCTTTAATGTAATCGTCACCCCATTCAATATTTGCGCCCATTGCTTCTAAGGCATCAGCGAATTGAATATCACCCTGTACTGATTTTTTGCCAATACCTGTCACTTTGATACTACCACCGCCAATTGCAGCAGCTGCTAAAAAGTAAGAAGCTGAAGACGCGTCACCTTCTACTAAGTAATTACCTGCTGCTTGATAAGTTTGACCACCTTTAATCACAAAGCGTTGGTACTCACCGTCAACGTTATCCACTTCAACACCAAAATCTTGCATGATTTGTAAAGTAATTTTAATGTAAGGTTTCGATACTAATTCACCCACGATATTAATGGTTGTATCTTCAGAAGCCATCGGTGCAGACATTAAAAATGCGGTTAAAAATTGGCTTGAAACACTGCCATCAATACTAATATCACCGCCTTTCAGGCCAGTTCCTTTAATTTTTAATGGTGGGTAATTTTCATCTTTTAAGTAACTAACGTCAGCGCCAGCTTGCTTAAGTGAATCAACCAATGAACCGATTGGTCGCTCGAACATACGCGGTTCACCAGTTAAGGTATATTCGCCTTGGCCTAAACATAAAGCAGCACATAAAGGACGCATTGCCGTACCTGCATTGCCTAAGAAAAGCTCGATATCACCTAATCCTTGTGTATCAAATGCACGACCTAATCCTTCAACAATACACTGTTTTTTATCTGCAGAAAGCGTGTAGTTAACGCCTAATTTTTTTAACGCATTTAACATATGACGGATATCATCACTGTCTAATAAATTAGTTAAAGTGGTCGTTCCTTGCGCCAATGCCGCTAATAATAAAGCGCGGTTTGATAGGCTTTTTGACCCGGGTAAATTAATTTCACCATCGACTTTTTTAATCGGGTTTAATAATAACTGTTCCATACTATCTGTTTCTCTTATTGCAAATTTAAAACACGGGTGAGTGCTTGTTTAAAACGTTGATTCTCTGCGTCAGTACCAATGCTAATGCGTAAATGTTGTGGTAAACCATAACCGGTGATCGGTCTTACAATCACCCCTTCTAACAATAGTTTTTGATAAACTTCGTCGCCCGATTGACCAACATTAACTGTAATAAAGTTACCCATAGATGGGATATACTGTAAATTATTAGCGTCAAAAAAAGCACTTAAGTCTTTCATGCCCGCATCATTTAAACGCACACTATCAGCCAAGTATTGTTCATCTTGCAAAATAGTTTCCGCCGCTTTTAAAGCCAAAGCGTTACAGTTAAACGGTTGACGTACACGATTTAAAATATCAGCAATATCTGGGTGAGAAATACTGTAACCAACACGTAAACCAGCCAAGCCATAAGCTTTAGAGAAAGTACGTGATACTATCAGATTAGGGAATTCAGCAATCCAAGCAATAGCATTACCACGACGCTCAGATGATGCATATTCAAAATAAGCTTCATCCAATACCACTAACACATCACTCGGAACTTGCTTCAAGAAGTCTTTAATCTCATCTTGCTCTAAAAAAGTTCCCGTCGGGTTATTAGGATTAGCAATAAAGATAAGTTTAGTTTTATCGGTGATCGCCGCCGCCATTGCCTCAAGATCATGACCATAATCTTTAGCTTTGACTACGACAGCGGTTGCGCCAATTGCTTGCGTTACTATTGGATAAACCACAAATGCATGTTCAGCAAACATCACTTCATGGCTATTATCTACAAAGGCACGTGCAATTAATTCTAATAAATCATTAGAGCCATTACCTAAAGTGATTTGGTTTAATTCGACTGCATACTTATTAGCTAGTGCCTGTTTAAGGTAATAACCATTTGCATCTGGGTAGCGTGTTAATTCCGTTAACTCTTTTTGTAATGTCGCTTTAACTGATTCACTTAACCCTAATGGGTTTTCATTAGAGGCTAATTTAACAATATTAGTTAATCCCAACTCACGCTCTAATTCATCGGTTGGTTTACCCGCTTGGTATGGGTGTAATTTTTGCACACCTTTATTCGCCAAGCTTAAAAAATCATTACTCATTTTACTTCCTTTCAATCACTTCTGTCGCGAGATTATGCGTAGCGTTTCTCAAATTCAGCCATAAAGTCAACTAAGGCTTGTACACCTTCGATTGGCATCGCATTGTAAATACTTGCGCGCATTCCACCGACTAATTTATGGCCTTTTAAGGTTAATAAACCTGCAGCTTTGGATTCGCTTAAAAAGGTTTCATTCAAGCTATCATCAGCTAATGTGAAAGGAATGTTCATACGGCTACGTACACTTTTATCTACATTATTGCTGTAGAAAGAAGACGCATCGATGGCGTTGTACAGCAGCTCAGCTTTCGCAATATTCTTTTTCTCTACTTCGGCAATACCACCTTGAGCTAATAGCCATTTAAACACTAACCCCGCTAAATACCATGAATACGTTGGTGGTGTGTTATACATAGAGTCAGCGTTTGCTTGTATCTCGTAATCAAAAATTGATGGAATCGCTTGGCGTGCTTTACCCACTAGGTCTTCACGTACAATGACAATTGCTAAACCAGATGGACCAATATTTTTTTGTGCTCCGGCGTAGACTAACCCGAACTTACTAATATCCAATGGACGAGACAAAATAGTTGAGCTCATATCAGCGACTAACGGCACAATCCCCGTTTCTGGCACATCAAAAATTTCAATCCCTTCAATGGTTTCATTTGGACAGTAATGCAGGTAGGCAGCACCACTATTAACAGGCCATTGATCACAAGGTTTAACGGTAATTTTGCCATCTTCCGTGGTGGTCATGATATCTGTTTCTTTAATACGCGCATGTTTCTTGGCTTCAACCACCGCAGACTTAGACCATTGTCCAGTCAGGATGTAATCCGCATCTAGCTTTTCGCCTAATAAGTTAAGTGGAACCGCAGCAAATTGACCACGTCCACCACCTTGGCAAAATAATACTTTGTAATTATCAGGTACTGACAGTAACTCGCGTAAATCCATCTCAGCTTGTTTAGCTAATGCGATGTATTCAGGGCTACGGTGACTTACTTCCATCACAGAAACCCCAGAACCTTGCCAGTTACAAAATTCACTTTGTGCTTGTTGCATTACTGCTTCAGGTAACATTGCTGGGCCAGCACAAAAATTATAAATCTTACTCATTTTTATATCCCTTAAAACAAAATAAGCGGCTACGGCCGCTTATTGATTATCATAATCCACTACTCAGCAGTATCAGTCTCTTGTTCATCGACTACGTCAGCTGGTGCTTCAGATGTACTACCTTCTTCAACAGAGGCAATCACTTCGCCTTCTTCACCTTCGTAAACAGGCACATCTTTAATTTCATCAATACGTTGTAATGCAACGATTTTCTCATCTTCAGAAGTACGGATCAACGTAACACCTTGTGTATTACGACCCACGACTGATACCTCAGAAACACGCGTACGTACTAAGGTACCCTTGTTTGAGATCAACATGATTTCATCGTTTTCATCAACCTGTACCGCACCTACCACTTTACCGTTACGTTCACTCACTTTAATTGAGATCACACCTTGCGTTGCACGGCTCTTAGACGAGTAATCTTCTAACGGTGTACGTTTACCGTAACCATTTTCAGTCGTTGTTAGGATATGGCCCGTTGCGTTTGGTACGATTAATGAAACAACCTTACCGCCTTCGTTTAATTTAATACCACGAACACCGGTTGCTGTGCGCCCCATTGGACGAACACCTTTAAACTTGATTTCAGGGTTGCCGTTTTCATCTAAAACAACGTTACCTTCTTCATCAGTCACTTCACTCTCTTCAGCTTCTTTGAAGCGAACCACTTTACCTGCATCAGAGAACAACATGATTTCATCATTACCGTCAGTTAACGCAACACCGATTAGCTCGTTATCATCATTTAAGTTAATCGCAATCAAACCACTTGAACGTGGGCGACTGTAAGCACTTAATGCCGTTTTCTTAACCGTACCGTTAGCGGTTGCCATGAACACGTATTTATCATCTTCATACTCACGTACCGGCAAGATAGCTGTAATACGTTCGCCCTCTTCAAGCGGTAAAATATTCACAATCGGACGACCACGTGCTTGACGAGATGCTAATGGTAACTGGAATGTTTTCAGCCAGTACAAACGGCCACGCGTAGAGAAACATAGAATCGTATCATGGGTACTTGCCACTAATAGTTTTTCAATGAAATCTTCATCTTTCATCTTAGTTGCAGCTTTACCTTTACCACCACGACGCTGTGCTTCGTAATCAGATAGAGGTTGGTACTTAACGTAACCTTCGTGAGAAAGTGTAACGACCACATCTTCCTCAACGATTAAATCTTCCATACATAGGTCAGATTCAGATTCAGTAATTTCAGTGCGACGAGGGTCAGCAAAGTTATCACGCACTTCTTCTAACTCTTCTTCAATCACTTCCATTAAACGCGCAGGGTTTTCAAGAATGAATAATAGAGCAGCAATTATTTCTAATAGCTCTTTGTATTCACCTAAGATTTTCTCGTGCTCAAGACCCGTTAATTTATGTAAACGTAAATCAAGAATCGCTTGTGCTTGAATTTCAGTCATGAAGTATTGGTTATCACGGATACCGAACTCAACCGCTAAGCCATCAGGACGAGCCGCATCAACACCGCTTGCTTCTAACATAGAAGACACTGCACCTAAATCCCAACCACGTGCTTGTAAAGCAAGTTTCGCTTCGGCAGGTGTTGGTGACTTACGGATTAAATCGATAATCTCTTCGATGTTAACTAATGAAATCGCTAAACCTTCAAGGATATGTGCACGGTCACGGGCTTTACGTAACTCAAATACCGTACGACGTGTAACTACTTCACGGCGATGCAGAATAAACGCTTCTAACATCTCTTTTAGGTTAAATAGTTTAGGTTGGCCATGGTCAAGTGCAACCGCATTGATACCGAAAGTCACCTGCATTTGTGTTTGTGCGTATAAGTTATTTAATACAACCTCACCCACTTCACCACGCTTAACTTCCACTACCATACGCATACCGTCTTTATCAGACTCATCGCGTAATGCACTAATACCTTCAATTTTCTTATCTTTTACGAATTCCGCAATCTTTTCAATCAGACGCGCTTTGTTCACTTGATAAGGTAATTCATGTACCACGATCGTTTCACGACCGGTTTTTTCGTTAACTTCAACTTCCGCTTTAGCACGTACTTTAATTTTACCGCGGCCAGTTGTGTAAGCATCAATAATACCTTTACGACCATTGATAATACCCGCAGTCGGGAAATCAGGCCCTGGTATATGTTCAATTAACTCATGAACCGTAATATCTTCATTTTTGATCAACGCTAAACATGCACTGATCACTTCACCTAGATTATGTGGTGGGATATTAGTTGCCATACCAACCGCAATACCCGAAGAACCATTAATCAATAGGTTTGGAATTTTTGTAGGTAGTACTTCAGGAATAAATTCAGTACCGTCATAGTTAGGTACGTAATCAACCGTTTCTTTTTCTAAATCGGCTAATAATTCATGGGCTAGCTTCTGCATACGGATTTCTGTGTAACGCATTGCTGCCGCGCTATCACCATCAACAGAACCGAAGTTACCTTGACCATCAACCAACATGTAACGTAGTGAGAAGTCTTGCGCCATACGAACGATAGTATCGTATACAGCCGTGTCACCATGTGGATGGTATTTACCGATTACATCACCAACAACACGTGCTGATTTTTTATAAGGCTTGTTCCAATCATTACGTAAGATATTCATCGCAAATAAAACACGGCGATGTACTGGTTTTAGACCGTCACGTACATCGGGCAATGCACGCCCTACGATCACGCTCATAGCGTATTCAAGATAAGAATTTTTTAATTCATCTTCAATATTAATTGGAGAAACGTCAGAGGCAAATTCGCTCATAGAAACTTAAATCCTTAATTTAGTGGAAATAGACTGAATTTAGTAAGGGATTGATAGTAGCACAAATGCACCTCAGCAAAAGGCTTTTAATAGGCAAAATCGCCTGAGAATCGTTTTATGAGCGAATTTGAGGCATTTATCGTTTTAAAGTACATTTTTTGAACAACTTAATTTTCAAATTAAAGCGCTCAGCGGCGCAAAATAAAATTCCCCATCCTAATTATTATCACGTTATAATCATTTGCTAGGTCAAATGACTCAATCAACAATGACATTAGCCCATTTTTCACTGCCACAAACATACAGGGTGCACCAGCATGGATCACAACACACCAGCAACAATTTCAGCCTTAGAAGCCACATCAGAAGCGTTGATACTAGAAGATAATGTCGATCAACAAGAGATCGAGAAGTTTTCAGCAATGGCAGAACAATGGTGGGATTTAGAAGGTGATTTCAAACCGCTACACATGCTAAACCCAACACGTCTTGAATATATCGAACAAGGTGTACAAGGTTTGTTTGGCAAAAAAGTAGTCGATGTAGGTTGTGGTGGCGGTATCCTAGCAGAGAGCATGGCGATTAAAGGTGCAGAGGTCATTGGCATCGACATGGCACACGCTTCATTACAAATCGCGCGTTTGCATGCCTTAGAAACAGAAACAAAAGTCACTTATAAAAAAACCACAGCCGAGCAGTTTGCCGCGGTTCATGCACAACAGTTTGATGTTGTGACTTGTATGGAAATGTTAGAGCACGTGCCAGATCCAGCGTCAGTGATCCAAGCATGTTGTGATTTAGTGAAACCAGGTGGCACAGTGTACTTTTCAACCATCAACAAAACCTGGAAAGCCTACCTAATGATGATTTTAGGCGCAGAGCACGTTTTAAAATGGGTACCAAAAGGGACTCATGAATATGAGAAATTCATTCGTCCTTCTCAGTTATTAAGCGCGATTGATAACACGCAGTTACATTGTGATGATTTATGTGGTGTGGAATACAGCCCGTTATCAAGTAATTTTAAAATCACTAAAAACGTTGATGTGAACTATATGTTGAAGTGTACGAAATTCAGCTAGTTTTTCGGCTCGTTCGGATGCTCTCTAGTAGGAATGCATAGCTTCACCTCGTTCTCACAGTCCTCCGTGGGAATGCATAGTTTCCCCCTCGTTCCCATGGCCCTCCGTGGGAATGCATATTTACCTAGATTACTAAGTGCTATCTCTCGTCTTTGCTCGTCCAGTCATTCACGTTTCGATTTACATTTATTCCGCCCTAACGGCGTGTTACTTTCTTTTGCTCGCCCAAAAGAAAGTAACCAAAGAAAAAGGCTCCCGAGCGTTTTTTTAACCTGAATCAATCACACCCTTCTTAACGCACCGCTCATATTCGACTTCCCTGTCTCGAACTGAGCTACCATGCCTTAGTTTGCTAGGAAATTATCGTAGCCAACTTGAGCAAGGTTTTGTTGTAGCTAAATCAAGAGCTGTGAGTTCAGTTTGTAAAATTAGTATGTAGCTCATGACGTATGGGTTTTCAGGGCGCTGACTTTAGTCTGCATGCTTTTACTTTGTGTTTTTTTACTAATACTAGTCTGCGCTCATCGAATCTGATTGATATTTCCAACTTTTGTTCCGCCCTAACGGCGTGCTACCTTCTTAACGCACCGCTCATATTCGACTTCCCTGTTTCGAACTGAGCTACCATGCCTTAGTTTGCTAGGAAATTATCGTAGCCAACTTGAGCAAGGTTTTGTTGTAGGTAAATCAAGAGTCGTTATATCAGTTTGTTGAATTAGTCTTCAGCTTATAAAGTATGGGTTTTCGGGGCGCTGACTTTAGTCTGCATGTTTTTACTTTGTGTTTTTTTTACTAATACTCGTTAGCGCTGGGTGAATTAGCCGATAGGCTTGTTATGAACGGAAGCGCTCTGCGATTCCTTTTTTTAGCCTGCTTTTTTTGTTTTAAATTTATTATATAATTTAAAACACCGCTCACTTATTATCGAAAACATATTATTCGTTGCTAATAAAAACTATTTGTTCAAGAAACCAAATTTTCAAGGAAGGTTAAATTTGGAAGATGCCGTCAATAGAGTGATTAAAGTTCACCCCAATTCAAAACGTAATGCACTAACGCTCATATGCCTTGGATGCACTTTGATTTTTATTTTTTGGATTATCAGTTTATTTCTTTGGCAAACCATTAAAATTCAATTGATTTTGCTCATATGTATCAGCTTAATGATTGCATTTATTGGGCTCCTTAAATATTTGGAGCCCGAAACCAGCTTTTTTATCACACCTAAAATGATTGAATATTGTCACCTTAATGGAAAATGGACATTGCCATGGCAAGATATTATACGCTTTGGAGAAGTTAAAGCAGACGTCAGAGGACAGCACACACAGTTGCCTTACCTTGGCATCAAGCTAAATAATTTAGAATATCTCGCCAAAAACATATCCCCAAGGCTCGCCAACAAGTTAATTCACGAGCAACAAGAATTAATCGTTTTGGCTATCATTAATAAAGAAATTAGTGCAGAAGAAGACTTGATTAATTTTGAACCATTCACGTTAAATGAAGTGATATATAAAGGCCCAATCGCAGGATGGTTACATCGTACGGAACAACTCGCCAAAGCATATGGTTATCATCTTTATTTGCCAGAGAGCAGTTTAGATCGAGATATAAACCATTTTTTAACCTTATTAAAAGAGTGCCATCACTACATCATTGTAAATGGGCCTTCTTAGTTTTTTAGTCGTAATCAATGACCTGAAAAGGAATAATCGCAAATATAAGCAACCAGGCTGCTAGATTCTGCTTCTCGTCTCCGCTCGTCGAAGCTAAATTGATATTTCAAACTTTGTTTTCCGCCCTGTCGGCGAGTTCATTTTTTATACGAACAAAGAAACGGAACCAACAGAAACTCACCCCGATCGTTTTTTAATCTGAATGAATAACAACGTTGTAACGCACCGGCTCTTGCTGGCCATCCATGGCCAAAACTAGCCTAACCAAACATTCTGTTTGGATTTGCTAAAAGCAAAGTATGATTTGGGAAGCTTAACGGCGGGGAGGTGTTGCCGCATTTAACATGGCCATTTTTTCGTTTATGCCATGTTCGATAAAGTGCTTAATAAAATTAAATGTTTAATGCAAAACTTAATAAAACACGTTTTCCTGATTCAATTTTAGTGACGCTGTGTTCATACTTATCTGGTCTGAATAAATACACGCGATTAAATAAATTGAGGATGCATTTTGTACACTTAAACACACCACCCACTTTGGGTTGTACCAATATGAAATTAAGTTTGTAATAGCGTCCTTTTTGAACATTATCAACGTGCATCCTGACACTGTGATTAATAGGATAAGTGACTAGGTTTATCGAAAATATCTTACTATAAAGAATGGTTTTATTTTTAATGGTTTCGGTCATATTGTCTCCATGCCAATGAACTGTTTATTCTAGCATTGAGTCATCTGTAATAGCCCTGTTTAGCAATATCAAAATGCGATGAGATATAACCAAATAATACATTTCATTTGTTTATAAAAGATTTGGGTGTCCAACACTTCATTTAGTTACGTTTAATAAGATTCCCACCTATTTTCGATATAAATTAATTTCAGAACGAAGTTTTAAAACAACTTCTCTAGCTTTAGAAGCGAAATCATCTCCATCACTAGCATAGATAACGCCTCGCGAAGAGCTAATAATTAAACCAGTTCCATTTTCAGTTTGTCCTGCTTTTACCAAGAACTCGATATCTCCACCTTGTGCGCCAACACCAGGTACAAGAAAAGGCATATCTCCGACTATAGAACGAACTTCAGACATCTGTGATGGCCATGTAGCACCGACAACAAGTAAACAATTATTATTATAATTCCACTTGTCGCTAACTAAAGAAGCAACTTTTTTATATAGAGGCATTCCATCTACTTCCAATTCTTGGAAGTCATTAGCACCTGAATTAGATGTTCGGCAAAGTAGGATTGTGCCTTTCTCCTTGTAATTGATAAAAGGTTCAGCCGAGTCAAAGCCGAGATAAGGGTTAACAGTTACAGCATCTACTTTGTAACGTTCGAATGATTCTACGGCATACTTTTCGGCTGTACTCCCAATATCGCCACGCTTAGAATCTAAAATCACTGGTATTTTAGGATATTTACTTTGAATATTGTATTGTTTTTTCTAATTGATCTTCTGCTGACTCAGCTGAAAAATAAGCAATTTGTGGCTTATATGCACAAACTAAATCGTGGGTGCTATCGATAATTTCTTTGTTGAATTTGAAAATTGCATCAGGAACATTACATAGACTAGCAGGGAAACGAGAAACATCAGGATCTAATCCAACACAAACCAACGAGTTATGTTCTTCCCAGATACGGTTCAATTTTTCTATAAAACTCACTCAATACTCCTTTTAGTGTAACGTCCACGATGAAAATGTTTGGGTGTCCAGTACTTCTTCCTTCCAGTACTTCTTCCTATGAGATATAGCCAAATAATACATTTCATTTGTTTATAAAAGGTTTGGGTGTCCAACACTTCATTTCCAGCTTTGTTTTCTGCCCTGTCTCGTACTATCTTGTTATCTAACCAACAAACGTATTTTAAACGTAACTTTTCGGATATGCGCCCCTTAAACCACTCTAAAAAAAGTTACCTCTTAAGATTAAAGATTAACTTGGCGATACTTTATTGAAAACTTATCATCATCACTAATATAAGCTTCTTTGAGTGATATTTTTTGCTCAAAGTTTCTTTTATTCTCGTTTATTCGAGTAATAAGCTTTTTAATAAGCTCTCTTTTATTATCTGGGAATTTATAGCCTAAAGTAATACAAACTATCTCTGCATTAATTCTATTTCTATCATGATTTGGATAGTCAAATTTTTCAAAATATATTTTATTCATATGGTTTGAAAATAATCTAACTTCACGCTCATACTCCCATCCCTTATTTTTAGTTAGTAAAAATTGATTGAATATAAATAAATCTTGTTCTGCATTTCGTTTTAATTCTTCAGTGTAGGAGATTTTCTCTATTCCAACGCCCTCTGGAAGTTCACCACCAAACCAATATTCAATCATTATCCCTTGATGCTCTTCAGCATAATGAGACCACATCAGCATGGAGTTAATATTGAGAGATAGAGAGAATGTTCGATAGTTTGAGTCAATAAGCTGCCCTTCGCCTACTTTATTTAACATAGGTAGTTCTATTGGATCATTTAATTGCTCTCTGCTTGATAAGTAAAAGTATTGATTTGTTAAAGCATCAAGAGTGTTCATATTAAAATAAGAATATTTGAATAGGCGCTTCATTCCATCTGCTGTAAATGTATTCCATTGAAATTGATTGGTTATCGCAATATTGAATATTTGCTTTAGTTTCACAAAATCGCTTTCTGAAATATCTACATCAGATAGTTTTGTTCCAGTAGCAATATAATTTCCAATAATGACATGATCTTTCTCTTCAGATGAGAGCATTAAATTTAAACCGTATTTGTATTGCTCAAATGCTAACGATAATTGACCTTTTCTTTCATAACAAACACCAAGTATGTTGCACGAGGCCATCGTAGGTAAATTTTTTGTATGGATATCAACAATGCTATCTATTACGTAATCATATTCTTCAGCTTTTATTCCTAAATTATAAAAACCTAATAAATCTTGATCCAATAAAGTTGAACCAAGCTTTTTATTCTTCTTTTTTTCAAATTCATTCTGATAATAAGCTTTATTCCACAGCTCTTTAATAGCCTTAAGTTCTTCTTTTAATGTTGAATATTGGAAATACATCATTAAATCTAAGCTATCAATAATATTTTTAGCTTGAATATAAGTTTCAAAATTATCTATTGGGTATTGTAACGACTGTCCACTTTCAAAGTGTTCCTCTAACTCTTTAGTTTTTAATTTAAACTTTAATATTTTATAAAGTGAGTTGTTTTCACCTTGCAAAGAATCACTATTCTTATGAATACACTGCATTATTTCTTCATCTAGTTCGTCATTTAATTGCAACTTAGCTAATACATAAAAAATTCGAGCGCTGAAACTATGTCTGAACAATATATCGCTTTTAGGTGCTTCGTCATAATGAGTAATTACAGCATGAAATTCTTTGGCCTGAAACGCAGACTTGATAATTGTTTCTCTTGTCATTAAGTTTTCTTTCAAATACTTTTGATAAATGCTTTTATAATCATCGCTACAAAAATCAGGTACTTGAAATGGATAAATATTAGATATTACCTTCTCTTTATCAACTAAGCCTTTCTCTGCATATGGCTGTATAATATCGTAACTAATTTTATCCATTGAATTAATAATAGTTAAGCCTTCCTCAATTTCATCAAGGTGGAAATGAGCCAATATAAGTAAATTTGATTTACATGTAACCTCTTCATCCATAACTATTTTTTTTATAAGCGTCCATTGTGCAGCTAATAAGTTTTTTGTATTTTTAAAAGTAATACAAGAAGTGTTAATTAAATGTATGACAACATCGTATTCACATTTTTTATAGTGAAATTCCAACACATAAAG
Organism: Psychromonas sp. 14N.309.X.WAT.B.A12; assembly: GCF_030397575.1. Taxonomy (GTDB): domain Bacteria; phylum Pseudomonadota; class Gammaproteobacteria; order Enterobacterales; family Psychromonadaceae; genus Psychromonas. The sequence continues at coordinate 205,548 of NZ_JAPNXS010000006.1, forward strand.
CCAAGAACTCATATTATGATCTTTATAGTATAATCCGCGATGGCCGTCGATATTGCCATTATCCAATTCTACTGATTTCTTATAAAAACAAGTTGGAATATGTTCATTTAAAATTTCACTATAAATTTTACTAGCGGTATCCCCCAAGTAGCTGTATGCAAATGATTTATTACCATATTTTAATATAATTTCACTAAACGTCTCTTGGGTATTTTCTTGTTTAAGATCTTGAATAAAGTAATAAAAACCTAAATACCATTTGTTTTCTGAAGTATTTCGATGCTGCTCTAAAAAAGTAAGAGCAGAATAACGCTTAGCTTTTATAGCTTTAATGATTTCTTTTTCACTTATGTGATACATTTTACCCACCATTATAAAAATAGATCTATTAGTTAAAAAAAGGCTGGACGCCCGCATATTTAAATTATCAATATCAAATATTTACAATAAAACTTATCTCAATATGACTACGTCCGTTTTCCCAATAAGCTTTTCTGAATTAATCGCCATCTTTATCAAACGAAGATAACTATGAATTCGGATCTAGTTTCTTTTTACTTAATGCCTTGGCTTATCCACTTTTTCATTTTTACCTATAAAAGTAATGAGTAAGGCAACCAAAACACCTACTAAACCGATACTTGAAAATATAATGCTGTACTCACTTTTAATACCAAAGATGTTTAATAGACTGGTTATTAGTAATAATGTCATCCCGAGTGTTTTTATTTTCGTTAACCGCTTATTTAAGCTAAACCAACCATCACAAGATGGACATTGCTTTTCTACGTAGATGCTATTTTTATTGATGCTTTTAATATCTTTCGGGCTCATTTTTTCTTGGCAATGTGGGCACGTTACTTTCACTTTTAATCCTTGGGGCTTATTAATTTCAGTTAACAATCTGGTAAGGCAATAAAATATCATAATTTTATATTAATCATGCCATTCATTTAAACGCCTAGTTAAAAACATGAGCCTCTAGTCTTTGAACTAAAAAGAGTGTTTGCCTCAACACGACAAGAATAAAACCTAAAACACACAAAAGGAAAAGTATGAGACAGGCATTCTTAATCTTCTTCCTGTATTTTTCTCATCTAGCTCAAATACTTCAAGCCAGACTTTTCTTACTTTAAAGGTATCTGGTTTCTTCTATCTTTTAGCAGTTCGAAGCGTCGTTCGGTATGTTCAGCCTTCTTTTGCACGGTATAACGATAGTCATTGATTTGCTGGCTAGCAGTATCATCAAATAGAGCTACCCTGCTTTTCTAGTCGATGGGCGGAGCCAGTGGATATAGTTTGCGAAGATACGGAATAATGAGTTCCGTATGATGAAAACGGTTCTTTCTTACTATTAATCAATGCTAGCTAAACCCTTTTTCTGCTAGAATTCAAAACTTAATATCTCATCTTTTCATCCACATAAGAGTGAATTACATGACACATCCAATTTTAGGTACGGCAACCTCGGCAAGTGCAACTAAGGCATTATTGTTAGGCTCAGGCGAATTAGGCAAAGAAGTGGCTATCGAGCTACAACGTTTTGGCATCGAAGTGATTGCTGCTGATAGCTATGCAAACGCGCCAGCAATGCAAATTGCACATCGTTCACATGTTGTCAGCATGTTAGATGGAAAACGCTTAGAAGAAATCATTCGCTTAGAAAACCCAGACTTCATTATTCCTGAAGTAGAAGCGATTGCGACTGATACTTTGCTGGAGTTAGAGCAACAAGGTTTTAATGTTGTCCCGACTGCGCGTGCTGCAAAATTGACCATGGATAGAGAAGGCATTCGTCGTTTAGCCGCTGAAACGTTAAGCGTAAAAACTTCACCTTACATTTTTGCTGATACTAAAGAAGAGTATTTACAAGCCGTTAAAGAGATTGGCCAGCCTTGCGTGATTAAGCCTGTAATGAGCAGTTCAGGTAAAGGTCAAAGCGTGGTAAAAACGGATGCAGATTTAGATAACTCTTGGACTTACTCTCAAGAAGGTGGCCGTACTGGCGAAGGTCGTATCATTATTGAAGGTTTTGTTCCATTTGATTATGAAATCACTTTGTTAACGGTTAGCGCGGTTGATGGCATACACTTTTGCGCCCCTATTGGGCATCGTCAAGAAGACGGTGATTACCGTGAGTCATGGCAGCCACAAGCAATGTCTGAAACAGCATTACAAAAAGCCCAAGCTATTGCGACAAAGGTGGTTACTGAATTAGGTGGTTTTGGTTTATTTGGGATGGAGTTTTTTGTAAAAGGTGATGAAGTTTACTTTAGCGAAGTCTCGCCTCGCCCACACGATACAGGCTTGGTGACGTTGATTTCACAGGATTTATCTGAGTTCGCTTTGCATGTGCGCGCTATTTTAGGTTTCCCTATTGGTAATATTACGCAATACGGCCCTTCGGCTTCAAGTGTTATTTTAGGTAATGGCACATCACAAGATATCCAATTTGAAGGTGTCGCCACTGCGCTAGGCAAAGTAGCAGGATCGCAGATACGTTTGTTTGCAAAACCCAATATTAATGGTGGTCGCCGTTTAGGTGTCGCGATTGCTCGTGGTGAAAATATTGAACAAGCCATTGAGAGTGCAAAATCTGTTAGTACTGCTGTAAACATTGTTTATTAAATAAAGGTTTATTAAATAAAGGTTTTTGCTGAACCTTGACATAGCCTTTAGCAAGCTCAGGCAAGGAGCGAATTATACAACAGCATCGTTTTATAAAAGTCGAAATCTACATAAACTAGCGTAATTTAATAGACGATATATATCAAAAAAGGCAAATCAACATGATTTGCCTTTTCGTATTTTATTAGCTTATTTTTTGGAATTTAAAATTTGTATTCAAGACCAACTGAGGCGTATTTCATATCCGTTGAAAAGTCAGAATCGCTGTCCGCGCTTTCTGCATCCAAATCATTATCATAAACGGTATAATCGACTTTAACTGCCCAGTTTTTATCTAAGTGATAACTCACCCCTACCCCTGCAAATAACCCAGTGTCATCTTCGTTTCCATCAACTCCTAGTACAGAGTAATCAGTTTCATACCAGAGCTGACCACCTTTAGCATAAATTTCGATATTGTTTGTCACTGGTAAACCTAATTTTAACCCAAGGGTATATCCATCCGTTTCTGCACTTGCAACAGTGTTTCCATAATCACCAAAATCGACGTAACTCCCCTCAACAGCAATATATTCATTCAAAGAGTAACCTACGAATAGCTGATAAGCGTCTTTATCATCATCAAATTCGTCATCATTATCTACTCGTAAATAACCATAGTTACCACCGACATAAACACCTGCCGCATCGGAATCTGGGTTATATGCTTCTGCATGCGCCAATGTTGCAGAGCTTAAAAAACCAGTTGAAATTAATGCGTATGCTAAAATTGACTTTTTCATTGTATGCTCCATAAGTGTTTTATTATTTAATACTCATACTGAATTACTTTGTTAGTAGAGTTGCTCTTCAAGCTATTAAAGCTGTTTAAGCTGATTAAGTATTTACAAAATATGTGCCAACATTTACCCCTAAAAAAAGGGTGTTTTTCGTTCTGAAAATGTACAATTCGTTGTTTTAATGTGAATTTTTTATAATTCACTATGAAGAAATTACATACTCTAATTGCTCAAGAAAATTTTTGAATACCCCATGTTTAGAATAAGCACCAGCAAAAAATTTCAATAAAATCTTCCTCAATATGGCTAGGTCCATTCCTCCCATTAAGTTTTTCTGAATCAATCACTGAACTTAGCAAGGTAAGGAACCGTTGCTAGCGCTCTCCAGATGGGCGTCGGATATGAGCGGTGCTTGAGGTAGCCGTTATTGCTTTACCCCAAAGGTATAAATCAGAAAACGATACAGGAGCCTTTTTCTTTCCTTTTTGAAGGTATAGGTTTCTTTAGCGTGAGGAAAAATAACTTGCCGACCGGACGGAACACTGACAATAAATATAAAACAGAGGAGACGAGATCTCAGATCTCTAAATAAATGAAGACTGGGTTACCATTCAGAACAAAGTATTAAAGATAACCAGATTCAAACACTTGTTTGATTAATGCTATGAATAGCATGGCAAATACTAAAATAGGTAAGATTTTACTGTACTTCGCTTGTTGTTTCGCATCAATAGGCTTGGCATAACGCTCACCGAGTATCACCATCAAGGCAACAGCACCAAATAACGCAATCAAGATCCAGATAATTGTCATACTCTCCCCTTAACGATTCCACTTATTGTAATAGTTACATCATGTGTTCAACATAGCATATAGATCAATGTATATGGGCATTACATCACTATGCATTAGCAAGGAGACGTTGAAAATGAGATTTTTAGATTTCAGCAAGCTAAGGAATGATGGCACTTCTAACGCCCCTCTTTCCATAATGAACTTCATGAAAACCTTTCAATTGGCCCTGTAATAGTTACAGGGTGAGCATACCTTTAATTTTACCAATTAAAAAAATAACATTAGTAATCAACAACTTAAATATTGGCATGCAACTTGTAATGCTTCTTACTAAGAACATCGACGCAATCACTATATTGCATTTATTCAAGCTAACTTAAGGAGTTATATTATGAATAACGACATTATGAAAGGTCAGTGGAAACAAGTTTCAGGTACTATCAAAGAGAAATGGGGTAAGTTAACAGATGATGACTTACAAGAAATTGACGGTAACCTAGAAGTATTCCAAGGCAAAATGCAAGAAAAATACGGTATGGAAAAAGATGAAGCAGAAAAAGAGTTTAATAAGACATTCTCATAGGTCTTAACCTCTTATGTAATGTTTATTAAATAATTTATTCAAGGCCAATTCAATTGGCCTTTTTTTCAAACAATAAAATGAAGTTTTATTTTCATTAAAAGGGAGTTTGGTGTCTATAAAAAGCGCTAAAAAATCCCCCAAAAATTGAATCTAAGCTGGTATTAATCGAGCTCAAAATCTCGTCACGATTGTTAATTGACTCATTAGTATATTTTCAATACCAAAATAATTTTAAGTTTCACACAAAAATACAGTTTATAAAAAGACACAATCAATTCAGTTCTTAATAGGTTTTATTTATCACAACTAACTAAAACTCTATTTATCAACATGTTTTATCAGTATCCAAAGGTCACAAAAAATAAGGATAGTGTTTATGATCATTTTATCAGGGTTATTTTTTATTATAGGTTTAGCCTTATTGCTCGGCGGTGGTTGGCTAATTGCGTTGGGTGGTAGCTTATATTATTGCTTAGCCGGAATAGCATTCATTGCGGTGTCATTATTAGTGCGTAACAAAAATGCATACGCTAACTTTATTTACGCTATTTTTTTAATGGCGACAATGGTTTGGTCAATTCTTGAATCAGGTCTCAGTTGGTGGCCTTTAGCAACTAGAATGGGACTTTTCCTAGTGTTAGCAATCCCTCTCCTCTTAATTGCTTTTGTTAAACATCGTCGCGGTTGGATATTTTTATTGCCCGTCTGGTTAGCGACCAGTGCCACTACTCTTTCCCCTTTAATGGTTACATCCCCGACAACGGTAGAGGGTCAATTACCGCGAGCTGTTAGTATGCCCTTTTCAAGTGATGTAGATGAAAGTGATTGGAATGCTTATGGTAGAAGCAATTTGGGGCAACGATTTTCTCCTTTGGCTAACATTACACCTGAGAATGTCGATCAATTACAATTGGCTTGGCAATATCAAACAGGTGATAAAAAAGGCCCTAAAGATGTAGGCGAAACCACTTATGAAGCAACCCCACTTAAAATAGGTAATGCACTTTACCTTTGTACGCCTCATAATTGGCTTATTGCTTTAAATGCAGATACAGGTGAAGAGCAATGGGTTTACGACGCCAAAGTACCCGCTGAAAGTCAGCGCCAGCATCAAACTTGTCGTGGAGTTTCTTATTTACCACCAAGTGATAGTAAACCACTTCCTGATGTTCAAACCATTTCAACACCTTCAGAAAATCTAAGCGCATTACAATGCGATGCACAATTATTTTTACCCACATCAGATGCACGTCTTATCGCAGTTGACCCTGTCACAGGAGCGCGCTGTGCTAACTTTGCCGAGAACGGAGAGTTAGATTTAATGCACAATATGCCATTTAAACAATCTGGTTATTATTATTCAACGTCGCCTCCATTAGTAGCAGGTGGTGTAGTCATCGTGGCTGGTTCAGTAAATGATAATTACGATATTAATTCGCCTTCTGGTGTGATCCGAGCTTATGACGTGAAGACGGGGGAGTTAATGTGGAACTGGGATTCAGGAAAGCCAAATAAAACAGCACCAATTGGGGAAGATGAGCTATATGCAACTAGCTCACCAAATAGCTGGTCTGTTGCGAGTGCAGATGAGGAGTTAGGATTAGCTTATTTCCCAATGGGTAACCGAACTCCCGATCAACTAGGTATATACCGCACACCTGCTGAAGAAAAATATGCAACATCTGTTGTGGCATTGAGTCTTAAAACAGGTCAAGTCGCTTGGGTTCAACAGTTTGTTCATCATGATTTATGGGATATGGATACGCCTGCTCAACCTTCTTTATTAGATCTAGACACTGAAACAGGAAAACAACCCGCTTTGGTAATTCCAACCAAGCAAGGCGATATTTATGTGCTTAATAGAGCGACAGGTGAAGCTATATTGCCGATCACCGAAGAAGCTGCTCCACAAGGTGCGATTGTTGGAGATCACACAGCTAAAACTCAACCGACTTCTGCTTTATCTTTTAAACCAGAAAAATTAACAGAATCGGATATGTGGGGAGCAACGCCATTAGACCAGTTAATATGCAGAATTAACTTTAAAAAATTACGCTATGAGGGGCGTTACACACCACCATCAGAACAAGGCTCAATTATATATCCAGGTAACTTTGGTGTATTCAACTGGGGCAGTATTGCAATAGATCCTAAACGTCAGCAATTATTTGGAATGCCTCTTTACCTTGCTTTTACATCAACATTAGTGCCCAAAGAGGGACTCGATTTAAGTGGTTCAAATAAAGGGGAACAAGGGGTTAATTCAAATGAAGGGGCTGATTATGCTGTAGATTTAAAACCATTCCTTTCTCCACTGGGCATTCCCTGCCAACAACCTCCTTGGGGATTTGTAGCTGGTGCAAACCTTAAAACTGGTCAGACGGTTTGGAAACATAAGAATGGCACTATTGAAGATATGACGCCACTTAAACTGCCAATTGAAATGGGTGTACCTGGTATTGGTGGTCCAATTATTACTGATAGCGGCATCGTATTTATGGCGGCGACGGTTGATAATTACTTGCGAGCTTACAACCTATCCGATGGTAAGGAGCTGTGGAAAGCGCGATTACCAGCAGGTGGGCAAGCCACTCCAATGACCTATTTAAACAGTAAAGGTGAACAAATGGTCGTGCAAGTTGCAGGTGGTCATGGTTCTATTGGAACAACAATTGGTGATTATGTTATTGCTTATAAACTAAAGAAATAGCAATAGCCAAGGGCTAAATATAACTCAAGAATGCTGGGTTATATTTAGTCTATTTATATGGGCTATGCGTTAAAAAGGTACTTATTCTTTTATCTCAAAGGAATAGCATCAAAATTGTTACAGGTGCCTTTTTCTGTAGATTAATTAAAGCGATACATTACTAGGGAGACCGTAGGAATAAGTTACTCTTCCCCCTCAAAAGACATCAACAATCCCAAACAATAAAATAACAATCCGCATTATATTGTTGATATAAATAGTTTATGTTATTAAATATGTTCAAAGCCTAATTAAACGCATTATCGAGTTAAGAGTAGGCCTCTCTCTATTTAGAACATAAGGATGATTATGTTTGCACAAGTTGTTGGGATACTTTTTCCTGTTTTTGCGATAACTCTTGTTGGATTTTTTATTGGCCGCTGGTTAAAACCAGACTTCAAACCAATCAATCGCATCAATATGGATGTACTTGTTCCTGCACTTGTATTCTCATCTTTAGCAGTAATGCCAATGGAAATGGGACAACTCCCATTAATTACCGCATCAGTTGTCGCTGTATTATTACCTGGCCTATTAATGGTCCCTATTTGCAAAGTTTTTAAGTTAAATTTTAAAATTTGGGCACCGTCGAATATGTTCAGAAATAGCGGTAACTTAGCTATTCCTTTGTTTACCTATACTTTTGGGGATACCGCACTTGCCCCCGCTGTATTGCTTTTTGTTATCTCATCCTGCGCACACCTTAGTATCGGCATCGCTTTATTAAGTGATGGGAGCCCTATTAAAAAGATGCTGACTATGCCGGTATTTTTAGCGGCTTTGTTAGGGTTAGTATTAAATCTTAGTGGCGTTGGCATATGGAAACCGCTTTATGATGCCACCCATTTACTCGGCGGCGCTTCTATCCCGATTATGCTGTTATCACTTGGCTCTCAGATGTGTAATATTCGCCTTAGTGGTTTAAAGGTTGGGATTATGTGTACGGTATTGTCATTTGTTACAGGTGCAATTGCCTTTATAGCAATCTATCTATTTATCCCGTTACCAACACTACATTTACAAATGTTGCTTTTGTTTACTATGCTACCACCAGCGGTGATGAATTATATGCTCGCAGAAAGATTTAATATTGGGCCAGAAAAAGTGGCATCGATGGTGTTATTCAGCAATTTTTTCAGCATTATCACGCTTCCTATTGTGCTGGTTATAGCTTTGTCACTAGGCTAAAAGGTGATCGTAAAATGGTTGTTATAACCTATGGGGGATAAATGGACTTTATTGCATTGATTATAACTGTGCCAACGCTAGTCATCGGGATCAACCTTATTTCTTGCATTCTATTTAAACGAATTTTTGTATTTGGGCACCATCTTAAGATCAACAAAAATATGAGTATTGCTGAGTTAAAAATGCAAGTTAACAAGCCATTTATATTCGGTAACTGGTATCGTAAAGGTGAAGCAAATTATGCTCGCGCAGTTTTTTCGAATACGCTTCTCTTCGCTGCTCTTTTCTTGATAACAGCGGTACTCACATAAATTAATACGAATACCACTTCAACAATATCTAGCTGAATAACTGACCGCTAAGCTGGCGTTGCCCATTAACAATGGGCTATTAAGCTTTGTTCAGTTACCACTGATTTGGGATCAACGAATTACGACGAGCAACTGAGGTGAGATACCCCACCAACATTAAAGAACTCAAGCGGCTTCAAGCGATAAAACTTATCTTCCACTGACTGCGACTGTTCTTCGTATGGGTTCGCCATCACTTCTTGTAGCTCTTGAATTAAACTGTCATCCCCTACTGCTGCTTGTTGATAAGCAGGTTTAAGTAGCCATTCACGTAAAATGTATTTAGGGTTCACTTGCTTCATCTGCTTTGACACATCTTCAAGTGTTGTACCTGCATTGGCATTACAGTCACTAATAAGTAGCGCTTTCCATTTAACAAACCATTCTATCCAACGTGTATCTACCTGCTGACTCTCGGCTTCCTGCTCAGCACTTTTATGCATTAAATTTGTGTAGAAGCTTTTCTTAAGTGGGCGAATATCGTTAGGGATCGACGATAACTCTCTAAAGAAAATCGTATAATCGATAGGCGTTTGCATCATTATCATCTGTAACTCACGAAGTACTGCCATGTGTTCAGGCTTATCCAATGAGCTGAGACCAAGCTTAGCAGCCCACATAGCTTGCATTTTCGATTCCATCACGGTTGAAAACTCACTTTGAATGTCTTCAAGTGCAGATAAAGCGTCTTGATCGGTTGCCAATAGTGGTTTTAATGCTGAGCAAAACATTTCAAAGTTACTTTGTGCAGCCTTAGGTTGGTTCATAAACGAGAAGTGATTACCGCCCCCCGTCCAAGGCTGGTAATGAGGATTAAACAGGTCACTAAACCCGAAAGGGCCATAATCTAAGGTAAAACCACCAGCAGCACAGTTATCGCTGTTGAAGTTACCTTGGCAAAAACCAACACGGATCCAGTTTGCAATTAATGAGGTGAGACGCTCACGAAACTCACCTGTCAATTGGACTATTTTTTCGGGCGTGCTTAGTGCTTTGTCAATCACTTCCGCGTATTCACGGTCGATCAAGTGCAATACTATTTTTTCAAGTTCATCAATGGCGTGAAGCTGCTCATCATATTCGCCATCGTCACGGGTACGACGAGCGAACAGTTCGATTTGTCCAACGCGTAGGAATGATGGAGCAACACGTGTTGAAATAGCAACAGGCTCAGTAACCATCATATCCGGATTTTCCGATCGTGATCCTTCTGCATACCACCCACGCTGTACCGTTTCAGTTTTTGAAACATACAAACTCAAAGAACGTGAAGTAGCCACACCCAGGGCATGCATATGATCCTGCGCCAAGAATTCACGGACGCTTGAACGTAACACTGCGCGACCATCGGCACCACGACAATATGGAGTACGGCCACCACCTTTTAACTGCATTTCCCAACGTTGACCGTTAATCACCGCTTCAAGTACTGAGATAGCACGGCCATCTCCATATCCGTTACCAGTTTGAAACGGGCACTGGTGAATGAACTCAACACCGTAAATAGAAAGTGCATATCCTGTCGCCCACCCTACTTTGCGCATTGGCTCAGGTACTTGAGTAATGTCCCCGGAGAATAATCGCATAAAATCCGCAGACTCAGCTAGACCGTCCGCTAAACCAAGTTCAGCAAAAAAACGCTTACTGTGCGCAACATATTGCGGGTCTTTAATAGGGGTTGGTTTAACTGGCACATAATGGCCTGAGAAAACTTGTCGTTCAGTATGGTCAACACCATTTTCTGTCGCATCAGGATCGCAGTTAAGCCTATCCATGAAAGAATAATTCGCCAAGTTAGCAAGCTCACTGAAGGTCGAAATAATAGGTGTTGTTGAATTTTTTTTCTGAGGCTGTTGGTTTGTCATAATGATTTATACCAAGGTTGATCAAGATAAAAGTGTATACCTGATATCTTACCCCGATATGCTAGAGACTTCTGTACTTATTGTGAGCGACTAATTTATAGCCTGGCATTAAGCGGAAATGACTAACGAACCGATGTAGGCAATTTGATTTAAAAAATAATCAGGAGCTAATCCTCTGCACGGTCATTAGCCCCTTTTAAAAGTATTTTCGATAACTCGCTATTGGATAAATCCTCCTACTGCTTGAATAGGCGTTAAACTGCTTCCTTTACTAACCCATGCACTAATTGCCTGAGCTTGCTCTTGATGGGCATCTTTAGATAAATTCAACGTCGCCACCCATTGGTTATTTTCAAATGTCATCGCCATTTTTTGCCAATCCAGTGCAACAAATTCATGGCGTAATTGCTTATTACGGTTTTCGCCGCGCTTAACATTACTTTTTAAATCCATTCCTAAGGGGGCGACGGATAAAATAAGTGGTTTACTTTGATCAGCAACAACCCCTTCACTTGGTGAAAAAATCGCTTTGACTTGATGCTGAGAATCTAATGATTGATAATCAATTTTTAAATTACCAATTGCGCTTTTAGCCATGGCTTCTACGGCACCCTGTATAGAATGCCCTCTAAAAAAGCCTTTCCACTCTTCACCTGAAATAATAAAGTTAGGTGTGTACACGCTGCGTTGAAGACCATTTGCTGACAAGCTATATTGTCTAGCTGTATATTCAGGTGTGGCAAAGCGATCTGTCCAACCTAATCTATCCCAATAATCGACATGAAAAGCCACTGGCACAAAGGTTTGAAATAATTGTGGGTCACCAACGAGTTGACTCAGCTTTTTCTCTGCTGGCGGGCAAGAACTACAACCTTCAGAGCTAAAAAGCTCAACTAAAGCGACCTTATTTACCCCACTATTAAACGTTTCAGCGAGCACTTGTTGTTGGCTGAGCATAGCAACGGCTAACAAACTAGATGTAATTAATTTTTTCATTCTGTCCTCTTTATTTGCTAAGCGATCCAACATTCAACTAACCTATCGATTTTTGCTGTTTTATATCAATTAGGTAGCTGATTGTGTTTAGAAGACCTAGTAAAAACAGATTTGATTGCATTAAAAACATAAATTCTTGTAACACAAAGTGAAATGGAGAGTATTTCCAATGAAATATCAATTAGATAATAAGTGACGCCCAGTCTTGTAAACCTACTTCAATATTCGCATAATAAAGTGGTTAAAAATTAACCACCACAATCTACCTATTCTTTGTAACCATCTATTTTCAATGTGCTAAGGAAATATTATGACTTGTTGGCAGAAACTACTATTCATTCACTTCAGTTTGTTGGCGAGCACAGTACAAGCTGACCTTTCACTGCCTATGTTTGAAGATAAAACGCCTTATCAAACACAAGTAGTTTGGCCTGATATCATTATTCCATGGGGTATGGTTCAATTACCCAATGAGCAGATTTTAGCGACGGAACGTTCAGGTAAATTATGGTTATTAAGCGAAGGTAAACCTTCCATTGAAATAGTAGGTTTACCAGAAATTGATAGCAATGGACAAGGTGGCTTACTTGACATTGCTTTGCATCCTAAGTTTGAAAATAACCAAGTTGTTTTTTTCACCTATGCTAGCCAATATATCAATAATAATAAGACAGCCAGTAACACCGCTTTAATGCGAGCTAAATTAGATCTGAATAACCATAGGTTAGTTGAGCAGAAACAGCTATACCTTGGTGAAGGTGATTCAAATAAAGGCCAACATTATGGCAGTCGTATTGCCGTGACGGATCAGTTTGTATATTTTTCCATTGGAGACCGTGGACAACGTGATAAAAATCCACAAAACTTATCATTAGACGGCGGTAAAATTTATCGATTAAATCTTGATGGTAGTATCCCGACCTCCAATCCTTTTTATCAACAAGCTAACGCCAAAAAAGCCATCTACTCCTATGGACATCGTAATCCACAAGGTTTAGTGACACTTGCTGACAATACTCAACTTTGGTCACATGAACATGGTCCAAGAGGTGGTGATGAAGTTAATTTAATTGAAGCGGGGAAAAATTATGGTTGGCCTGTTATTGGCTATGGCACTAATTATATTGGTACTAACTATACTGATATTACTGAAAAGCAAGGAATGGAGCAGCCTAAACTCTATTGGGATCCCTCCATCGCACCTTCCGGTATGGCCTATATTAGCAGTGAACAATATCCGCAATGGCAAGGTAAGGTATTGCTCGGAGGAATGAAATATGGGCATTTAGTCTTGCTAGAAATAAACAATAAACACGTAATGAAACAAACTAAGTTATTAGCGGGTATTGGTAGAGTAAGAAATGTTATGCAAGGTAACGATGGTTATATTTACTTAGGCATTGATGGTAAAGGTATCCTAAGGTTACTCCCTGAAGAAAGCTAATGATTAGTCTTTTATTGTCATTGCCTTTTGGTTCATAGTGGCTTTAGTGAGCTTCATCAAGAATGAACTTTTATCATTAACTTATCTGAAGGCTCACTTCACAATTACATAATTGTATTACAAATATGAAAGGCGTTAGGGTTACACTGGATTTATCTAATACTTACATTAATTCAGGAATGTTTCTATGACGCGTTATCCACCTTTAAAATATGTACTGAGCAGTGTCAGTGTATCTATATTACTCTCTGGTTGTACCCTTCCCCCTCCTGAAAATGGAGTATGGCCAGCAGATATTATTGATTTAAGTTATTGGAAAATCACCCTGCCCTTAGAGGCGAACAGCGGTAAAGCGAGAGAAGTTAGCGTCAGTGATATTAAAACATTTTACAACACTGATTTTTTCTATGCGAATACTGAAGGTGGTGTTGTCTTTGCCACACCAAACAAAGCTCCTACAACGGGCGGTTCAACCAATACCCGCAGTGAATTAAGACAGATGATGAACGGTAACTCAGGCGGTGGACCTAAAGATAAGATGAATAACTTTGCACTGGCCGCTAATCCCAATGCAAAGAAATTTGCCGGTGTCGGTGGGCAATTAAAAGCCACATTAAAAGTAGATGCAGTCTCTTTACACGCAGGCTATCCAAATAAGCCCCCTGCTTACTCTATGGTTGTCGGTCAGATACATGCAGGTAAAGATGAATATCTTCTATATGGTACAGATGACCAGTTTGGCTGGGGAAATGAACCGATTAAAATTTATTATAAAAAGTGGCCAAATCATACAACAGGCTCAGTTTTTTGGACTTATGAAAAAAACCTACCGAGAAAAGATCCTAACCGTACTGATGTCGCCTACCCAGTTTGGGGAAATACCTGGGAAAACCCAACAGATCCTGCGGCTACAGGGATCGCATTAGGAGAAGAGTTTAGTTATGTGATTAACGTGCACAACAATATTATGTACCTTACCTTTACCACCAAAAACCAGGCTGAAGTAAACTATCAAATTGATTTATCCAACAACATTGATGCTTACGGTAAAGTAGATGCGTTAGATAACCCAGACGGATATCAAAAAGATTGGTTTTATTTTAAGGCAGGCGCATATAACCAATGTAGCAGTAAAGATGCGCCCGGCATATGGTACACCAATTGTCCCGGCACAGGAGAGTGGGCTATAGATAAAGCCAACGGGGATTACGCGCAAGCTACTTTCTATAATATCGAATTAAGCACTTCAGAAGCGCCAAGCAATTAACTCGATCAGTTATAAAAACCGTTTAATTAACGGTTTTTATAACCTCTATCTAATCAGGATAGCCTTACCTCTCCCGATTAACCTTTTCAGATCAATTTAACCTACTTTATTTAATCAATATAATTCAATTACTTAGAATCAGCCCGAAAAAAAACAAACAACAAAACCTATCAAAAATTAAAAGTTTTCACATAAAAACCTATCAATAGTATAGAAACTACCCATTTTACTTAATGATAATAAGTATCAATAATAGCTACACATAACAGAGACATACTTTAAGAGGGACACACAATGGCTAAAACAATTACTTTTGCAGGCATCCACTTCAGCATCGCAACCCTAGTTGCTTTTGCTTTGACAGGTAATTTTTTATTGGGCAGTTTGATTGCGATTATCGAACCATCTATTAATACCGTAGCCTTCTATTTTCATGAAAAAGTTTGGCAACATGTGCCTTTCCTTAAAAAGCGCGAGTCAATGACCAAGGCAAAAACAATCAGCTTTGCTGTGATTCACTTTAATGTTGCCTTTGCTGTTACTTTCGCTTTAACTGGCGATGCATTCATCGGCGGTTTAATGGCAACGATTGAGCCAACCATTAACTCTTTTGCTTACTTCTTCCATGAAAAAGCATGGGGTAACAAAAATAAACAATCAGATTATGAAATTGAACAGGCTATGTGCGTTTAATGACATTTAGTTAAAAAACTTCATCCCCCCTTCCTGCTAGGTCTTTATAATTAACATAAAGACCTAGCAGGAAAATTACTCGTTTCCGCTCCTCATATATTTTTCGCACACCAGCCTCACTCTTTGGAAAAAGAGATAAAATATTAAAAATATGGCATGCTATTGGGTTGTCTCCTGTGAGCGAGTGAAGCAGAGATATAAATACAAACTTTATTCGAAGCGCACAATGCAGACGTTTCGTAAAAACCAATTAGAGACAACACATGGCAAAGAAGAAAAAATCGAGTTTATTAGGCAAAATCTGGTATGTCCTGTGGCGTTTACTTTTGTTAATGATATTGACCCTGCTACTATTTCGCTTTGTACCATTACCGACCTCTGCTTTTATGTTACAAAGCCCATATCCTGTAACACAGAAATGGATCAGTATTGATAAGCTCTCACCTGCTATGTCGTTGGCTGTTGTAGCCTCTGAAGATCAACGTTTTCCCACTCACTTTGGCGTCGATTTTACAGCGATTGTTGATGCACTTGAACAATACGATGACGGTGATGGGTTACGTGGTGCAAGCACGATTACCCAACAAACAGCAAAAAATATTTTCCTATGGTCAGGCAGAAGCTTTATCCGTAAAGGCTTAGAGGCCGGTTTAGCGCTCAGCCTAGAAGCTGCTTGGGGTAAAAAGCGTATTTTGGAAGTGTATTTGAACATTGCAGAGTTTGGAAAAGGAATTTATGGGGTTGAAGCGGCCAGCCAACATTACTTTGGCAAGTCAGCTACCCAACTCACTGCTCATCAAACAGCACAGTTAGCAGTATTATTACCTAGCCCGCGTACTCGTGATCCACGTAATCTAACGGCTAAACTCAGCCAACGAGTGATTTGGGTCGAACGTCAAATGCGACAACTAGGCGCAGGTTATCTTAAACCTATTCTTGAAAATTAACTTTCTCAAGGGAGCTATAATAAAACGCAGTAGCTATCATCTACCACAGTCGCCTACCGGCTAATTTACACTACGCAATGAATAGATCATATTTGGGGCAAACGACTGCCCCGTCCAGTTTTTTCACTTGCTTATTAACGTACTAGGCGATCAATTCTTGACGTATAATTGCGGCGCCAGCACTAAGTGCATTTAATTTACCCAGTGCAACTTCACGTGATAAAGGTGCCATACCGCAGTTAGTACAAGGGTACAGTTTATCTGCATCCACATATTTAAGTGCTTCTCTTAGAGTATTAGCGACTTCTTGCGGGGTTTCAATCACATTGCTTGCAACATCAATCGCTCCTACCATCACTTTTTTACCTCGAATAAGGGCTAGTAATTCCATTGGAACATGCGAGTTGTGACACTCCAAAGAGATAATATCAATGTTAGAGGCTTTCAATTTAGGGAAAACCGCTTCATATTGACGCCATTCGTTACCTAATGTTTTCTTCCAGTCGGTATTGGCTTTAATGCCATATCCGTAACAAATGTGTACAGCAGTTTCACATTTAAGCCCTTCAATGGCCCTTTCTAAACATGCAATCCCCCACTCATTTACTTCATCAAAAAACACATTAAAGGCCGGTTCATCAAATTGAATAATATCCACGCCTGCCGCTTCTAACTCTTTCGCTTCCTGATTAAGGATGATTGCAAATTGCCAAGCCAATTCTTTTCGGCTTTTATAATGATCATCATAAAGAGTGTCAATCATGGTCATTGGCCCAGGTAAGGCCCATTTAATGGGTTGATCAGTTTGTTGACGTAAAAATTTCGCATCTTCAACAAATACTGATTTTTGTCGGCTAACGGGACCAATTACAGTCGGTACACTCGCATCATATCGGTCACGAATTTTAACAATTTTACGGTTCTCAAAATCCACGCCATTAAGGTGCTCAATAAAGGTAGTCACAAAATGCTGACGGGTTTGTTCGCCATCACTGACAATATCGATACCTGCAAGTTGCTGTTGGTGTAACGCTAAGCACAATGCATCTTTTTTACCATCAACTAATGTTTGTTCTTGTAGTTTCCACGGTGACCATAATGTTTCAGACTCTGCAAGCCAAGACGGTTTTGGCAAGCTGCCTGCCGTAGAAGTGGGTAATAATACTTTCATCAATATTCATCCTGTTTAGGGTATTTTATGTTAATTCTTTTACTGTTTTTATTGGGCTATTAAGCAAAACAAGCTGGCTGGGTATCCAACTGTTCTAATAACTTTTTATGTGGTTTGATGAAAAACTCCTCAGCAAACTTACCTTGTGCTATGCCTAATCGACTGCGCTCATCTCGGTCATATAAAATATGTGTTAATGAATAATCTACATGCTTTAAATCAGGCTTATAAATATCACTAGCCACTGTATTGGCATTGTAAATTTCAGGTCGATAGATCTTCTGGAAAGTTTCCATCGTGCTAATGGTGCTGATTAGTTCCAGATTTGTGTAATCATTCAACAAATCCCCCATAAAGTAGAAAGCCAGTGGCGCTACCGCATTTTCAGGCATGAAATAACGTACCTGTAAGCCCATCTTTCTAAAATATTGTTCCGTTAATGAGGAGGCATTAGGCTGATACTCAATACCTAATATCGGATGCTGATTACCTGTACGTTGATAGGTTTTAGTTTCCGCCACACTCAAACAAATAACCGGTTTTTTAATAAAGTATGCTTTATAAGCAGGAGAGTTTAAAAAAGACTTAAATAGCCTTCCATGCAGCTCACCAAAATTTTCAGGTACAGTGAATGAAGACTTACCTTTGTTATGTGCTGACAACAAAATACTAAAATCGTAATCACGTATATAAGATGAGAAATTGTTGCCAACAACCCCATCAATACGCAGCCCGCTTTGATGATCAACAATATTAGTTTTTAACATTTCAATGGAGGGAAAAGTTTGCATACTATTCTGAATATTCATTTCAACAGAAACGATTTCAAGTTCAACAGAGTAACGCTTTGCTTCAGCGTTATCCCAATGAGCTAAGCGATTAAATCGATTATCGATCATCTTAAATGCGTTGCGTAAATTATGCTGGCGGTTTTCTCCACGAGCCAGATTAGCAAAGTTTGTTGTCGCTCGAGTGTTGTCTGCTGGCTGGTAATGCTCATCTAAAGCAGTGCTGTTAACCGTAAATGTAAAATCTGTATTCATCGTTTTTAGCTCCAATTGTCTATCATAAAATCTACACACTCCTTGTTTATTAAGACTTCCTAGCCAATCCCCTTATTGGTATCTGAAACACCAAATAATAAAAGTCAGGGTAATATTGCCTAGCATTAAACAGCAGTAAGTATTTTATACGCCAAATCAAACATGAACAAAAATGATTAATATTCAAATAAACATGAAAATAACTAATAAACAAAAATTAACGTGATTAACAACGATAAAACAGAACTGAGTACAACACCTTTGTAAGATTGGATAGTGTTGGGCTTTTCTTTAATGAATTTTCTGATGTCATGTAACGCAGGAAACAATAGGCATTGAGAAAAATGTATCCTTTGCCCTCAAAACGTTATATTAAAAATGGACCTATTATTTGATACTTTTTCAAAATACGGCTCAACTGGTTTATATTGGATCATTATTGTAAGCCGTATTAAGCAGATAACTACAGGACAACTATATGGACAAGCATCAACTTGGCTTTCAACCTGAATATCAAGAAGAAACCATTACCTTTACTGAAGTAAGCGAATTGCTAGGCCTTACTTTACTTGAATTTGGAGCACCCTGGTGTCCACATTGCCAATTGGGTAGTGAATTAATCAAAGAGGCTTTTGCAGAGGATACTAAATATAGTCGATTAAGGCATATCAAAGTCTTTGACGGGAAAGGTAAACAACTGGGCCGCGCTTTTAAGGTCAAGCTATGGCCGACCTTCATTTTATTAAAAGATGGTGATGAGGTTGCCCGTTTGATTCGCCCAACAGAGTCACAGTCTCTACAGCTATTTTTAAACAAATAATAGATGCAGAATTTAATAGTCTTCGAAAGCAATTACAGGCTTAAAATTGATTATTAATCAGGAAGTACATAGATAAAGCTAATAATCTTGGTTTAATAAGGTTTCCTATCACCTTTATATTAGCTCTTTAAGGGTGAGCTTATCTTGCATAACCACACTTTTTCTAAGCACTTTTGTTGCTTAAAACCCATTTATTTTAATCTTATTAATGCCCGCTAAAAGTAAGTGTATTTTAGTAAAGAAAAGCCATATAACACTCACATTTTGGTAGATAGTTTAAGCCTATAATTAAGTGCCAAATACAACAAAAAAAACGATGAAAAAAGATAATAAAAACATGAACAAGTTCTAAGTTTATAAAAAAGCTATTTCTCCCTCAAATAATTTTCTGTGAAAAAAAAAGCTAAAATAATGTTTGCATTTCCTATAAAACAGAGCTGAACTGAAACCATTTGTTAGTGACTACTAACCAACTTAAATCATCTCTATTTGTCCACAATTTTATCCACTAATTTAACAAAACTTATCCCTTGAAAAATTCTCAAAAAGCTTTATCTTGTGTCTCTTCTTTTAAAGCAACACTACATCTTGTGTTTTATTTGAACAACACACACTAGAGTAAAGACAGCCTAAATAGCTAACATCTTTACTCTACTAACATCAAGCAAAGGCCTCTAAAAATGAATAAAAACCTGTCTGTCACTAAGCGTAATGGGAAAAAAGAACCCATTGACCTTGATAAAATCCATCGCGTCATTACATGGGCAGCAGAAGGTTTAAACAACGTTTCAGTATCTCAGGTAGAGTTAAACTCTCATATTCAATTTTATGATGGTATTCGTACTGACGATATCCATGAAACGATCATTAAAGCCGCTGCTGATTTAATCTCTGAAGAGTCGCCAGATTACCAATATCTTGCTGCACATTTAGCAGTATTCCACTTACGTAAACGCGCTTACCAACGCTTTACACCACCAAGTGTATTCGAACACGTGAGTAAGATGGTTTCTAAAGGTAAATATGATGAACATTTACTAGAAGATTACACTAAGCAAGAGTTTGAAGAGATGGATCAATTTATTGATCACTCTCGTGATTTAAATTTCTCTTATGCAGCAGTAAAACAGCTGGAAGGTAAATACCTAGTACAGAACCGTGTAAGTGGTGAAATCTACGAAAGTGCACAGTTCTTATACCTAATGGTAGCGGCATGTTTATTCTCTGATTACGATAAAGAAACTCGTTTAGATTATATTAAGCGTTTTTACGATGCGACGTCATTATTTAAGATTTCATTACCGACACCGATCATGTCTGGTGTGCGTACTCCGACTCGTCAATTCAGCTCATGTGTATTAATTGAGACAGGCGATAGCCTAGACTCTATCAATGCAACGTCTAGCGCCATTGTTAAATACGTATCACAACGTGCTGGTATTGGTATTAATGCGGGCCGTATTCGTGCGATGGGCAGTAATATTCGTGGTGGTGAAGCTTACCACACGGGTTGTATTCCATTTTACAAACACTTCCAAACGGCTGTTAAATCTTGTTCACAAGGTGGCGTTCGTGGTGGTGCAGCAACTGTCTTCTACCCGATTTGGCACTTAGAAGTTGAATCATTACTGGTATTGAAAAATAACCGTGGTATTGAATCAAACCGTGTTCGTCACCTTGATTACGGTGTACAACTTGGTCGTTTATTCTACCAACGCTTAATCGACAAAAAAGAGATCACACTATTCAGCCCTTCTGATACACCAGGGTTATACGATGCTTTCTTTGAAGACCAAGATGAGTTTGAGCGTTTATACCACCTATATGAAGCTGATGAGTCAATCCGTAAGAGCTCAATTCCTGCGGTAGAGTTATTCTCTCTATTGATGCAAGAGCGTGCAAGTACAGGCCGTATTTACATTCAGAATGTTGACCACTGTAATACACACAGTCCATTTGACAGTAAAGTAGCACCTGTACGCCAAAGTAACTTATGTTTAGAGATTGCGTTACCAACTAAACCATTAACGCATATTAAAGATGAAGAAGGTGAAATCGCCCTTTGTACTTTATCTGCGATTAACTTAGGGGCAATTGAGTCATTAGATGAAATTGAAGAGTTATCAGAGCTTGCAGTAAGAGCACTGGATAACCTGTTAGATTACCAAGATTACCCAATTCTTGCGGCTGAAAAAAGCAGCATGAGCCGTCGTACTCTAGGTATAGGTGTAATCAACTACGCTTACTACTTAGCGAAAAACGGCGTGAAATACTCTGACGGTAGTGCAAATAACCTAACGCATAGAGCATTTGAAGCAATTCAATACTACCTATTGAAAGCATCAAACAAGTTAGCTAAAGAACGTGGTGCTTGTGAGAAGTTTCATGAGACACGTTACTCACAAGGTATTTTACCGTTAGATAACTACAAAAAATCGTTAGATGCAATTTGTGACGAAGGTTACCACTTAGATTGGGAGCAATTGCGCGCAGACATCGTTAAAGATGGTTTACGTAACTCAACCTTATCTGCCTTGATGCCTTCTGAAACATCAAGCCAAATTTCAAATGCAACTAACGGTATTGAGCCTCCACGTGGTTTCATTAGTGTTAAAGCGAGTAAAGATGGTATTTTGAAACAGGTTGTACCTGAATTTGATAAATACAAAGATCAATACGAATTATTATGGAGCATTCCAAATAATAAAGGTTATTTAGAACTAGTAGGTATCATGCAGAAGTTTGTTGATCAAGCTATCTCAGCAAATACAAACTATGATCCAAAACGTTTTGATGACGGTAAAGTACCAATGACGATTCTACTTAAAGACCTATTAATGGCTTACAAGATGGGATTAAAAACACTGTACTACCATAATACACGCGATGGTGCAGATGATGAAAAAGTCATCGAAGATGATGGTTGTGCGGGCGGTGCTTGTAAAATATAAAATATAGAAATTTAATAATAATTCTATAAATCAAAAGGATGCCTCAAGGCATCCTTTTTTTTTTTGCTAAAAAACATCTTTTATTTTTTGCATATTTGATAATCTCTCCTAAAGTAAATATACCTACAATTAAATACAAGCATTATTCACCCTTCATTACCCGCTTTTAAAAATTAATTGTAATTATTTAAATAATTAAGAAATTAAATTAAATCTTCTCGGGTCTTGGTATGGGAGCTTTAAATAATGACGACATAAATTATTGCTCACACATACTAATAACGGACAACAACCCGCTTTTAATGCTTAGCAAGGACCATTTTTAAAGCATTAATGCGCATTGATATAAAGGCTAATAAACTATGTTAAAAAAGATCGTACTCTTGATACTAGCAATCGGATTAATAGGGTTGTTTTTCCACTTCAACCTACACCAATTGCTCACCCTTGAAGGGTTAAAAGGTTCAATGGATCAGTTCACTTCATTACGTGAACAATCACCTGCTTTAGTGATTGGTGGTTTCTTTATTTTATATGTATTAGTGACTGCATTAGCATTGCCAGGTGCCGCTATTTTGACCTTAGCAGCAGGCGCACTGTTTGGTTTATTTGAAGGCTTAATCATTGCTTCATTTGCTTCTAGTATTGGTGCGCTGTGTTCGTTCTTAGTTTCACGCTACTTATTACGTGATTCGCTGAAACAACGTTTTCCAGAACGTTTATCAGCTATTGATGAAGGGATCAAAAAAGAAGGTGCATTTTACTTATTCACTTTACGTTTAGTACCTATCTTCCCATTCTTCCTAATCAATCTATTAATGGGTGTGACAGCACTTAAATCTTGGACTTTCTACTGGGTAAGCCAAATCGGTATGTTAGCTGGAACCTTTATCTTCGTGAATGCAGGTACGCAACTAGCTAAAATCGATAGCCTGTCAGGTATCTTATCTTTTGGTTTAATCATCTCATTTGTTTTACTCGGTATATTCCCACTTATTGCAAAAGGTATTGTTAATATGATTAAAAAACGTCAAGTCTATAAAAAATGGACTAAACCAGCTAAGTTTGACCGTAACATGGTTGTTATTGGTGCAGGCGCAGGCGGTCTAGTAACAAGTTACATTGCAGCAGCTGTTAAAGCTAAAGTAACTTTGGTTGAAGCCGGTGAAATGGGTGGTGACTGTCTAAACTATGGTTGTGTACCAAGTAAAGCCATCATCAAAAGCGCAAAAATTGCAGAGCAAATTAGAAATGCACACCATTACGGTTTAGAAGATACAACACCGCAATTTTCATTCAAAAAAGTAATGGAGCGTGTACATCAAGTTGTTGCT
Source organism: Psychromonas sp. 14N.309.X.WAT.B.A12 (assembly GCF_030397575.1). Lineage (GTDB taxonomy): Bacteria > Pseudomonadota > Gammaproteobacteria > Enterobacterales > Psychromonadaceae > Psychromonas. Next base: position 229,151 of record NZ_JAPNXS010000006.1, read on the forward strand.
GACGTTGCACCGCATGACAGTGTTGAACGTTACACTGATTTAGGTGTAGAAGTAGAAAAAGGTTACGCAAAAATTCTTGACCCTTGGACAGTAGAAATTAGCTACGAAGATGGTACTAAAAAGAAATTAACGACTCGTACTATTGTTATCGCAACTGGAGCTCGCCCATTTGTTCCACCACTACCAGGTATCGAAGAAACAGGTTATGTTACTAGTGATACGTTATGGACTGAGTTCGCTAAATTAGAAACACCACCAGAGAAACTAGTGGTATTAGGCGGTGGTCCAATCGGTTCTGAATTAGCACAAAGCTTCGCTCGCTTAGGCTCGAACGTTACACAAATTGAGATGGCAGAGCGCATCATGATCAAAGAAGATCTTGAGGTGTCTGAATTCGCTACCGAGTCATTAAAAGAGAGTGGCGTAAACATCTTAACCTCGCATCAAGCATTACGTTGTGAAACAAAAGATGGTAAGAAATTTATCATTGTTAAACACAACGAAGAAGAGATTGAAATTGAATATGACCAATTATTATGTGCTGTAGGTCGTAGTGCACGTTTAACTGGTTACGGCTTAGAAGAACTTGGTATCGAAACTAACCGTACTATCGTTACCAACGAGTACTTAGAAACACTTTACCCTAACATTTTTGCTGCTGGTGATATTGTTGGTCCTTACCAATTCACACATGTCGCTGCCCATCAAGGTTGGTACGCTGCAGTGAATGGTCTATTTGGTAACTTGAAGAAGTTTAAAGTGGATTACCGAGTAATTCCATGGACTACCTTTATCGACCCAGAAGTAGCACGTGTTGGTATTAATGAAGATGAAGCAAAACAAAAAGGTATTGATTACGAAATCACTCGCTTTGATTTTGAAGAACTAGACCGAGCGATCACAGACAGCGCAACCAAAGGTTTCATCAAAGTCATTACACCAAAAGGTAAAGATAAGATCTTAGGTGTGACGATTGTTTCTGAACATGCCGGAGACTTAATTGCTGAGTTTGTATTAGCAATGAAACACGGTTTAGGTCTAAACAAAATATTAGGTACGATCCACAGTTACCCAACATGGGCTGAAGGTAATAAGTACGCAGCTGGTGAATGGAAGCGAAATCATGCGCCACAAACGGTTCTAAATTGGTTAGAGAAATACCATACATGGAGACGCGGCTAATGAAATCAGCAATCCAACACACAACCAATAAGGTAAGCGCCCTAGTGCGCTTCACCTTAGGAGCAGCAATATTAAGTGGTTCAATGCTCAGCACAGCTTATGCTGAAACCAGCGGCAACTTACACAGTACTTGGACAAATTTATTGGCAGAGCATATTACGCCAGTCAACCAAGGCCATAGTACTGCAGTTGATTATGCAGGCTTTAAGCAACAAGAAGATACATTACAAACTTACTTAGATACGTTAGCTGAAACAACACGCACAGAATTTGATGGATGGTCAAAAGAGAAGCAATTAGCTTTTTTGATCAATGCTTACAATGCATGGACAGTTGAATTTATCTTAACGAAGTACCCTGACTTAGATTCAATTAAAGACTTAGGTAGTTTGTTTAACTCACCATGGGACAAAGAGTTTGTACCATTGTTAGGCAAAACAGTGAGTCTAAATGATATTGAACATGGTCTCATTCGTGGTAGTGGTCGCTACAACGATCCACGAATCCACTTTGCAGTAAACTGTGCAAGTATTGGTTGCCCAGCACTACGTGAAGAGGCTTATACGGCGGATAAGTTGGAACAACAATTAACCCAACAAACCGAGCGTTTTTTAACTGATTCAAGCCGTAATTACATTAAAGGTAACAATATCTACCTGTCATCTATTTTTAAATGGTATGACGAAGATTTTGAAACGGGATTTCGAGGAACGAAATCTATCCAGGGCTTTATAAACTTATATGTTGATGCACTGCAATTAACTGAAGAGCAACAATCGACACTTAAAAATCAAAAGTTTAAAGTTAAATATTTAGATTATGATTGGAATCTTAATGCTATCCGTTAATAAAATTTGCCAGCATAGTTTTGCTGGCTTTTATAAAGCACTTTGTTATTTATTACTTCTATTAATACCCCAACAAGCCTTATTTGCCTCGGAGTCGCAGTCTAATGCTGCGGCGATGTGGGAAAATATTGAAATGCGAGGCACTCAACAGAGTGTCTACTTTCATGCTTGGGGCGGTGATCAGCAAATAAATAATTATATTCAATGGGTTGCTAAGCAAGTGAAGCAACAATATGACATTGACCTACACCATGTGAAACTCACCGATACCAGTGAAGCGGTAAGCCGGGTGCTCGCTGAAAAATCAGCCAGTAATCACCGTAACGGTCAAGTTGATTTAGTTTGGATCAACGGAGCCAACTTTGCTTCTATGGCCAAACATAAATTATTAGCCTTAGACTGGGCTGATAAACTCCCTAATTTTGCTCTTACTAACCCAGAAAACAACCCAGCCATGACGCGTGACTTTGGTGTACCAACCGAAGGAATGGAAGCTCCCTGGGGACAAGCAGCCCTAACCTTCTATTATGACAGCCTAAAAGTGGAACAACCTCCACAAACATTAGCAGAATTACTAAGCTGGACAAAACAACACCCTGGTCGATTTACTTACCCTAAACCACCTGAATTTTTAGGAATGAGCTTTTTAAAATATGCCTTAATTATTTTAAATGAGAATCAGCCCGATAATATTAAAGATAAACTTTACCAAGCGGCTACTCCAGAAAGTGAAGCGCAAACCTTGCCTGCTCTATGGAATTTTTTAGATGAACTACATCCAAACCTATGGCGTCAAGGCCATCATTTCGTTGCTAATGGGCTGGCCTTACGTCGTTTAAGTGGGGATGGCGAACTGCAAGTTTCCTTTACTTTCTCAGCAGCAGAAATTCCTTCAGCTATTGCACGTTATGATCTACCTGATAGCACTCGTAGCTATCGTATGCTTGATGGAAGTTTAAGTAATATTCATTTTGTTGCTATTCCCTATAACTCACCACATTTAGACAGTGCTAAATTAGTGGCGAACTTCTTACTTAGTCCTAAAGCACAGGCTAAAAAGCAGCAAACTTCAGTATGGGGAGATAGTAGTGTGCTAGATTTATCGCAACTTTCCCCAACACAACATGCTTACTTCGATATGACCGAAAAGCGACACTTAAGTGCAAATATCATTAATGTTGATAACACACGCCTATTAAGTGAGTTGCACCCAAGCTGGTCTGCGGTGATCACTAAGCAATGGCTTGCCCGTTATGGAGTACAATAATGATTGTTGCTAACACGTTTTTTACCCGCACCGTTCGCACTAGCCCAATGGTAATGATCGCCCTACTAGTTGTTCCTGTATTGGGTGGATTATTAGGTGTGTTATTACCCGCGTTTGGTTGGTTCCCTGCATTAGGCGCGACTGAGTTTGGTTTATTTGGTTTTACAGAGTTATTTGCAACACCTGGCATTGAGCGAATGTTACTACTGAGTTACGGTACAAGTTTAATTAGTACTCTATTAGCTTTCCTTATTACGGTGTTAATACTCGCCAGTTATTTTAATAGCCCATGGTTAAAACGTATTCAACGTTTATTGGGCCCTATTTTAGTTATCCCACATGCTGCTGCCGCCATTGCGATTGGTTTTTTAATTGCCCCTTCAGGTTTTTTATCGCGCCTTTTCTCACCATGGTTAACGGGTTGGGATACACCACCAGATTGGTTATTTCCGCATGACCCTTATGGCTTAAGTATCATTTTAGGCTTAGCCTTAAAAGAGTTACCGTTTTTATTGTTAATTGCATTGGGAGTGCTCGCTCAACCGGAAATAGGTAAAGTCCTCAAGCAACAACACAAGGTAGCTTCAAGCCTAGGTTATTGCCCAATGACAGGCTTCTTTAAAGTCATCCTACCTAGTTTATACGGTTACATGCGTTTACCGATTTTAGCCGTACTCGCTTATTCAAGTGCGAGTGTAGAGATCCCATTAATCCTTGGGCCAAACACACCACCAACATTGGCTGTTGCGATCATGCAATGGTTTAGTGATGTAGATTTAAGCTTACGTATCAAAGCTTCATCAGGTGCTATCGTGCAAATTCTTGTGACCCTTTCACTGCTATTAACTTGGTGGGGAATTGAATTATTAGTGAAGAAATGCAGTGCCTCTTGGTTAACCAATGGAGCGCGCGAACATGGCGGCATGATCATCAAACGCTTTACTGATGTTATTACCTTCATTATGGTGAGCACTATTGCTTTAGCTCTCCTAGGCATGGTGTTTTGGTCTTTTGCAGGTTTTTGGTCTTACCCAAACCTGCTGCCCGATCAATTTATGACGATGCATTGGCAATCTGCGTTAACACAAATGCAAACACCTTTATTTAATACCTTGGTGATTGCCTTTAGCAGTACCCTACTAGCCATTATATTAACGCTGTTAGCATTAGAGTCTGAACAGCAAAGCAATAAAACCATTTCAGCTGTCAGCGGGTTAATTATCTACCTGCCTTTGTTGATCCCGAGTATTGCTTTCTTATTTGGACTGGTGTGGATGTTTGAGCAAGTAAATAGCCAACACACCTATTTAAATGTGGTATTCGCTCATCTTCTGTTTGTTTTACCTTATGTATTTTTATCATTAGCCAATAGTTACCGTCGATTGGATCCACGCTTTAGTTCGGTGGCAGCCAGTTTAGGAGCCTCTCCTTCTAAAATATTCTGGCAGTTAAAATTACCTTTATTAATATCGCCTATTTTGATCGCCAGTGCCTTAGGGTTAGCCATTAGCTTTAGTCAATATTTACCAACGCTATTAGCTGGTGCAGGTCGAATTAATACCATTACTACCGAAGCGGTAACATTAGCAAATGGGGCGAGTCGACGCACCAGTGCGGTTTATGCATTAATGCAAATGTTACTGCCCGCTTTATTCTTTATTTTAGCTTGGTTAACACCGAAAATTTTCTCACGTGCACGTGTATAGGAACGTATATGAAATCAATAACAATACCGTCACTGGTTATCGAAAAATTACAATTAAAACAGAAAGATAAAGTACTCTTATCGCTAGACGAAGAAATTATTGGCGGACAAGTACTGACCATAATGGGACCGTCAGGTAGCGGTAAATCTACTTTACTGAATTGGTTAGTCGGTATGTTACCAAGCAGCTTTGATGCAACAGGTAAACTCTACTTAAATGGTGCTGATGTTTCTCAAATATCTAGCCACCAGCGTCATATTGGACTTTTATATCAAGACCCATTGCTGTTTCCTCATTTGACAGTGGAAGGCAACATCGCCTTTGCAATGCCAAAAGGTAACAAACAAGATAGGCTTGATGAGATCAGCGATGCTTTAAAACAGGTAGGCTTAAGTGGCATGGAAAAACGCTGCCCACAAAGCTTGTCGGGCGGCCAACAAGCACGTGTTGCACTATTACGAGTTTTATTGAGTAAGCCCAAAGCAATCCTTTTAGATGAACCTTTTAGTAAACTGGATAGCCAACTCCGTCAAGAAACACGTCAGCTTGTGTTTGATGAAATTCAACGTCATAGTCTACCCGCAGTAATGGTGACACATGATGAGAGCGATGCCATTGCAGCACAGGGTAAAGTGATTACCTTAGACAAGTTAATTTAATCGTAGCAAACGGGAAGTCGATGTTAGATAGATTTATCACACCAGTTATCAAACCACTGTTAATGCCAGTGGTAAAAACCTTGGACAAACGTGGTGTCACACCAGATCAAGTAACCTTAGTTGGCTTCTTTATCGGCATCATAGCAGTCCCCTTACTGGCCAATAAAATGTGGACGGCTGCATTAGTGATGATTGTGATTAACCGTATTCTAGATGGGTTAGATGGAGCCTTAGCACGTTATCAAAACAACAGTACCAGTGCTGGCGGTTTTTTAGATATCTGTGTGGATTTCTTATTTTATGCGGCAATCCCAGTTGGATTTGCAATGGCTGAACCAGAATTTAACGCACTGCCTGCTGCGGTATTACTAGCCGTATTTATTGGTACTGGTTCTACTTTTTTAGCCTTTGCTATTCCCGCTGAAAAGCTCAACCTAGACAGACCACAATTTGCCAATAAAAGCTTCTATTTCATCAATGGATTAACAGAAGGCACTGAAACTATCGCCTTTTTTGTGGCATTTTGTATTTGGCCACAATACTTCCCAGCCTTGGCTTACCTCTTTGCTTTACTGGGTGCGATGACAGTGTTTACAAGGATTCATGGTGGCTATAAAACATTAAAGTCGCACCAAGTAAGTAATCAGGAATAAATATGGTTGATGATGCTCAGCTCAGGCTAATTATTTTTATTACTATTTTAGCGGTGATGTTTACCGTAGAAAGGTTATTCCCTGCGCGTCAGTTACCTACTAAACCGTCAGCCCCTTCACAAAAAATGCGTTTAACTGGTAACTTTGGCATCGTATTTATATCTGGTTTATCAGCAAGGTTGATATTCCCATTAGGCTTAATGGGCTTAGCTTTATTTTTTACTGAACAAAATATAGGGTTATTCAACCTCGTTGATCTCCCAGAGTGGTTAGTGATTACTTTAAGCTTATTACTCTTGGATATGCTTATTTATTGGCAGCACCGCCTATTCCACAAAATCCCTTTATTATGGCAACTACACAAAGTACACCACGCAGACACACATGTAGACAGCAGTACTGGATTACGTTTTCATCCTTTAGAGATTATTGCCAGCTTAGTGATTAAAGGGGTTGCCATTTTTATCTTTGGTATTCCTGCTTTTGCGGTCATTTTATTTGAAGTGTTACTCAATGGCTTTGCGCTGTTTAACCACGCGAATATTCGTTTACCTGCCAAAGTAGAAGCAGTTACCCGCCTGATTTTAATGACCCAAATTTTACATCGCATTCATCACAGTCAATTATTCAAAGAGAGTAATTCAAACTTTGGTTTTAGTGTCATTTGGTGGGACCGTTTATTCGGTAGCTACTCTGCGCAAGCTACAAAACCAGACCTAGAGATTGATATCGGTATTACAGAGTTTCCTGATGCGAAGGACAATGCGCATTTATGGGGATTATTGAGCATGCCGTTTAAGCGAAGAAATAAATAAAGCCAGACTTTTTTAGGATAAAAATAAAAACAAATTTAAACTAAAGCAGTGATCGAATCGTAGTAAGTTGCTAAGATACGCGAAATTAGAATTCTGACGGAGAGTCACATGGCTTACACAACTTTCTCTACCCTTTCCAACGATGCAATGAAAGAACCTATGTTCTTTGGTAACCCGGTTAACGTGGCTCGTTATGACCAACAAAAATTTGAAGTATTTGAAAAATTAATCGAAAAACAGTTATCGTTCTTCTGGCGCCCAGAAGAGATTGACGTAAGCCGCGATCGCATTGATTTTTTAAACTTACCAGATCACGAACAACATATCTTCATTTCAAATTTGAAGTACCAAACGCTTTTAGATTCAATTCAAGGTCGTAGTCCTAACATGGCATTACTGCCTATTGTTTCGTTACCTGAATTAGAAACTTGGATCGAAACATGGTCTTTCTCTGAAACAATTCACAGTCGTAGTTACACGCATATTCTGCGTAATCTATTTACTGACCCAAATGAAGTGTTTGAAGATATCGTCAATAATGATGAAATTCAAAAGCGTGCTACTGATATCTCATTTTATTACGATGGTTTAATTCATGCAGTGCAATTTATGCAACTGCACGGCTTAGAGCAAAATGAAGTTGCTTACGTTAATCTTGATGGTAAAACAGAAAAATTAACATTACGTGATATTAAAAAGAAACTGTATCTATGTGTTTGTTCTATCAATGCACTAGAAGCGATTCGTTTTTACGTATCATTTGCTTGTTCGTTTGCCTTTGCAGAGCGTGATTTATTAGAAGGCAATGCCAAAATTATCAAGCTAATTGCACGTGATGAAGCATTGCACCTAAACTCAACACAGCAAATGCTGAACCTTTGGGCTGATGGTAAAGATGATCCAGAAATGGCTGAAATCGCTATTGAATGTTTTGCTGAAGGTCGTGACATCTTCTTAAAAGCGGCAGAGCAAGAAAAAGAATGGGCACAATACCTATTTAAAGATGGTTCAATGATTGGTCTTAATGAAGAAATTCTATGCCAATATGTTGAATACATTGCAAATCAACGTATGCAAGCGATTGGCTATGAAGCACCATTTACAGTTAAGAGCAACCCAATTCCATGGATTAACCACTGGTTAGTCAGTGACAATGTTCAAGTAGCACCGCAAGAAGCTGAAATCAGCTCTTACTTAGTAGGTCAAATCAACAGTACTGTTGATAGTGAAGACTTAAGCACCTTTGAACTATAAGAACAGCCAACGATATGTCCTCTAAACTCACTTATAATGATAAACAATATACTTTGGATGAAGAGGCGACACTGCTTGAGAATTTAGAAAAGCAGGCAGTGTCCGTTGAGTTTCATTGCCGAGATGGGCACTGTGGTGCTTGTCGATCACAGCTTGTCTCAGGCGAAGTTTCCTACACCACTTTCCCAATGGCTTACCTGAAAGATGGCGAAGTATTATTGTGCTGCAGCAAAAGTAAAAAAGACATTACAATCAAGTCCCTTTCATAAATAGAATGAATTTTAGACAATAAAGTCAAACTCTCATCACTCATTATTTTAAAAATACCAACTAGATCACCTTCATAAAATAAATTTATATTTAAATATAAGAAATATATACATGTTTTAATCGTTATCTAATGGCATAATCAATTACATCATATTTTTATCACATGGAATCTAGTGTTTATACTATGAAAATATTCTCTTCCTTAGTTATTTTAACTGTTACCTTGCCTTTTTTATCCGGTCAAGCGGCGGCACAAGTAAGATTTTCTGAAGGTTATGAAGCTGCGCATTCAGGTAACTATAAAAAAGCAGTAGAAATTTGGTTACCACTTGCAGAAAAAGGGGATGCTCCAGCACAGTACACAATTGGTTGGATGTATGAAAGTGGACAAGGTGTTCAAGAAGACTTAAAGAAAGCCGTGTATTGGTACAAAAAATCGGCACAACAAGAATATGAAGCAGCACAATATGTACTAGGAACACTATACGAAAAAGGCGCGGGTGTAGAACAAAACAGCGAAAGAGCCTTAAGTTACTACTTATTAGCTGCCGAACAAGGCGATCCAATTTCACAATTCCAAGTGGGTAACTATTACCAATATGGTATTGGTACTTACAAAGATAATGATAAAAGTATTTTATGGTATGAAAAAGCGGCTAAGCAAGGCCATATAAATGCACAAATTGATCTTGGTAAAATATACCAATCAGGTGAAGCCTTAGAGATAAATTATGAAAAAGCAGTGCAATGGTATCAAGCTGCAGCCGATCAAAATAATGCCCTAGCGCAATATCAACTCGCCTATATGTATGAACATGGGCTAGGCAAACAACAAAACTATTCTAAAGCGATACAACTCTATTCAAAATCTGCGAACAACGGTTACTCTCAGGCCGCATTTAAGTTAGGCACTATTTTTGAGTCTGGTGACAGTGGTGAAATCGATAATGCAAAAGCCATTAGTTGGTACCGTCGCGCTGCACTACAAGGTAATACTAACGCTCAATTCCAATTAGGACGTTTATCAGAACTGGGCAAAGGCACTGAAAAAAGTATACAGCGAGCTATTGACTGGTATACGCAAGCTTCAAGAAGAGACAATGCTGAAGCCTATTACATACTGGGCCAAATTTATGAAAAAGGCACGACAGATTACCGCCACAATATAAGAGCTAATTTACAAAAGGCAGTAAAAAACTATCAATATGCTTCTGAGCTTAATTACCCTTTAGCACACGCAAAATTAGCCTACTTTTATGAGATGGGTATTTTTACCAATCAAGACAAAGATGCAGCCATTGATCTTTATAAAAAGTCACCACAAATATGGGCAAAAGAGCGACTACAGCGACTAGTTAACCATGACCTTTGTTTAGAAGAAGCCAGCACTCGAATGTTCAACGAACTAATCAGCTGTGCTAACCGAAATTTATTAAGAAAAAAAATCAAACAGCAATCCATTAAAGTCATCTCGGAGGATGATCAATCGTTATTAGACACCTATTTTACCGGTGCAGTGATCAAAGGCACTAGCGAGCTGACCATGGAATACACTGAGACAAATGACTTTGCTAAAGCAACTTATACTTATATCGGTAGAAACAAACCTGAATTAATAGATAAGGTTAAAAACCAAATCATCGAAAAATATGGGCAACCGAGCCATTCAATAGGCGATACGTCACAAGGAGAAGCCAGCTTTCATTGGATATTAGATGACAATATAGTGGTGAATGTCTTTAGACTTTGGCCTGATACAACCACTTTTGTTGAATATGAGCTGCTTACTGAACCACATAATGAATATTCGATTAAAAGCCTTTAATAAATTTAATGTTAAGTAATGGGTGTCTTTTATACATTCATGAATCTATCTTCCCATTAATGACGAAGCACCGTAGACCAGACATCATTAACCACAGTCAAATACTATCAATCATCTAAATATAGGAAGCCCTCTCGGACTAAATTAACAGGTAAAAAGCAGCGTAATACTATAAAATAATGCTGCGCAATGTTTTCAAGACCAATCCCCTAATTATATAAATAAGTGAGTTCATGGATAGCACAATATTACTCTTCATTGGCATGGCCTTTAGTTTTGGCATGATCATTAACTTAACAGGTTTACCGCCAATGGTAGGCTTTTTGTTAGCAGGTTTCACACTTAATTTCATGGGCTTTGAGTCATCCGATGCATTAGTTACCTTAGCTAACTTAGGGGTAACCTTACTGCTCTTTTCAATCGGTTTGAAACTGAATATCCGCACTCTATTAAAATCTGAAGTATGGGCAGGTGCAAGCATTCATATTGTCGCCAGTATTCTCTTTTATACGGCGATCTTATTTATTATTAAACAGTTAGGTGTTTCATTATTTGCTGAGTTAGACATCTATGGGTTAGTTCTTATCGGCTTTGCACTGAGCTTTTCCAGTACTGTATTTGCAGTAAAGATTTTAGAAGAAAAAAGCGAAGCTAACTCGTTATATGGACGAATCGCCATTGGTATCTTGATCATGCAAGATATTTTTGCCGTCTTATTTTTAACTATTTCCGTTGGAAAAGTTCCTTCTATCTGGGCGATTGGTTTACTTGCGCTACCGTTAATTAGACCGCTGCTGTATAAAATATTAGATAAAGCAGGCCACGGTGAGTTACTGGTCTTATACGGTTTCGTATTAGCCTTGATCGTTGGCGCAGGTTTATTTGAAAGCCTTGGTATGAAAGCCGATTTAGGTGCGCTAATTGCTGGTATGTTATTAGCTGGACACCCAAGTGCAAAAGAGATGGCTCGTTCACTATTTAACCTAAAAGAACTGTTCCTCGTCTGTTTCTTCCTAAACATAGGTTTTGGAGGGTTACCGCAATTTGATCACTTAATGATTGCACTGGTGCTATCTGTGTTATTAGCCGGCAAAATTGTCCTGTACTTTTTAACGCTCAGTAAATTTAAATTACGCTCTCGAACCTCCCTATTTGCGGCTTTTAGCTTAGCGAATTACAGTGAATTTGGATTAATCGTTGCTTCTTTAGCGACTTACAAAGGCTGGTTAAGTCGAGATTGGTTAATTATTACTGCGATTGCCGTATCGCTTAGCTTTATTATCGCCGCTTTATTAAATAAGTATGCAGATGCTATTTATGACCGTTATCGTTTAGCCTTAAAACGCTATCAAGCAACACGTTTACATTTAGATGATCGCCCAGTACGCGTTGGCGATGCACAAATTTTAGTCATGGGAATGGGCCGAATCGGCGTAGGTGCATACGATGCGCTAAAAACCACTTACGGTGAAAAAGTAATGGGTATTGATTATAACCACCTCACTACCTTACAACATCGTGAAGCAGGACGACGTGTTATTACCGGCGATGCATTAGATTCAGACTTTTGGAATAAATTACAGCTTACAGACAAAATTAAACTGATTCTCTTAGCCATGCCAGACCACAATGGTAACCGTTATGCGGCAGAGCAGTTAAACAATATTGAAAACTGTAGTTTTAAAGTAGCTGCACTAGCACATTATAAAACCGATGAAGAAGAACTAAATGCCTTAGGCGTTAATTTAGTGTTTAATATGTATGAAGAAGCTGGTGCAGGATTTGCGCGTCATGTTTGGACCGATTTCCAGACAATTTTAGAAAAAAGTCCGCACAAATTGGACTTATAGTAAGAAATATCAGGCTATCGATGTTTTTTGTTAGTAAATTGTACTGATTTCGTGTGACTTTTGATGTTTATTCTGCAAAAATCAACTCTCTCAGTATGTTGATCTAGTTTGATCACGAAGCATTTTAGTTAATAAACTAATGCTTAAAAGTAATTCAAGAAGTAACGAATAACCTTATTATTCGTTTACAATATAAAAGGTAACCCTATGTGTTCTATTTTTGGTGTGCTCGACATTAAAAGCGATCCTATCGCATTGCGTCAACAAGCAATTGAAATGTCAAAACTGCTTCGTCATCGCGGCCCAGACTGGTCTGGCGTTTATTCTTCTGATAAAGCGATCCTTGTTCATGAACGTCTTTCTATCGTTGACGTGAATAATGGTGCACAGCCTTTATACAATCAAAATAATACACACATCCTTGCTGTTAATGGCGAAATCTACAATCACCAAGAACTAGCAGCTGAACTAACTTGTGGTTACCAGTTTAAAACTAAGTCTGACTGTGAAGTTATCCTTGGTTTATACGAAGAGAAAGGTAATGCATTCCTAGATGACCTAAACGGGATCTTTGCTTTCTGTTTATATGATCAAGAAAAAGACAAGTACCTAATTGGTCGTGACCACATGGGTATCATTCCACTATATCAAGGTTGGGATGAGCACGGTAACTACTACGTAGCATCAGAAATGAAAGCGTTAACGCCTATCTGTGCAAAAGTATCTGAGTTCCCACCAGGGCATTACTTAGACAGTGAAGTAGGTGAATTAACTAAATATTACGTTCGTGATTGGATGGAATATGACGCGGTTAAAGATAACGGCGGCAGCGCTGCTGAAATCGGCCAAGCATTAGAAGAAGCGGTTAAACGCCAACTAATGTGTGATGTACCTTACGGTGTATTACTATCTGGTGGTTTAGATTCTTCAGTTATCTCTGCTATTACACAAAAATTTGCTAAGCAACGTGTTGAAGATAATGACCAAAGCGGCGCATGGTGGCCACAACTGCACTCTTTCTCTGTTGGCCTAGAAGGTTCACCAGACTTAGCAGCTGCACAAAAAGTAGCTGACGAATTAGGTACGGTTCACCACCCTATTATCTTTACTGTACAAAACGGTATTGATGCGCTGAAAGAAGTTATCTACCACCTAGAAACTTATGATGTAACGACTATTCGTGCATCAACGCCTATGTACTTAATGGCACGTAAAATTAAGGCGATGGGCATTAAAATGGTACTATCTGGTGAAGGTGCTGATGAGATCTTCGGTGGTTACTTATACTTCCATAAAGCACCAAACTCTCAAGAATTCCATGAAGAGTTAAACCGTAAACTAAGCAAACTGCATATGTTTGACTGTTTACGTGCTAACAAATCAATGTCAGCTTGGGGTGTTGAAGCGCGTGTACCATTCTTAGATAAAGAGTTCATGGACGTAGCAATGCGTACTAACCCTGAACTTAAAATGATCAAAGATGGCCGCATCGAAAAGAACATTCTACGTGAAGCGTTTGATGGTCAATTATTACCTGAAGTATTATGGCGTCAAAAAGAGCAATTCTCTGATGGTGTTGGTTACAACTGGATTGATACACTAAAAGAGCACGTTGAAACATTAGTGACGGATCAACAACTAGCAACAGCTGAGTTCAAGTTCCCAATCAATACACCGGATACAAAAGAAGCTTACTTCTACCGCAGTATCTTTGAAGAGCACTTCCCACTAGACAGTGCTGCAGAATGTGTACCACACGGTAAATCTGTAGCTTGTTCTACAGTTGAAGCATTAGCTTGGGATGAAAGTTTCCAAAACAATGCAGACCCTTCAGGTCGTGCTGCTGGCATCCATAACGATGCTTACGCGCAAAAATAATTTCAGCTTAAACTGAAACCATTAAAGCGCTCAATGAGCGCTTTTTTTATGGGACAAAGAAAATGAATAGATGTTTATGTAAAAGTGGTCAAACCTATCAAGATTGTTGTCAGCCGCTACATGAAGGCCAACAAAGGGCAAAGACCTGTGAACAACTAATGCGTTCTCGTTACAGCGCATTTTGTTTACAACTTGGAGAATACTTATTTTCTACTTATCACCCTGACTATCGCGGTGACTTAACCGTTGCACAATTATCTGAGCAATCACTGGATTGGAAAAACCTTGAAATCGTCAGTACTGAGACAGGAAGTGATAAAGGATTTGTAGAATTTAAAGCCTGGTACCATTTAGAAGGGCAACTACTTTGCCACCATGAACACTCAAACTTTGTAAAACAGCAAGGACAGTGGTTTTATTGTGACGGAACTTTTTATCCTGAACAAAAATCAGGTAAGATACAGCGCAATGATAGTTGCCCCTGTGGTAGCGGTAAAAAATATAAGAAGTGTTGTGGTTAAACGTTTCATCATTAAGTGAATACAGATCTACACAACATGCTTTAATCAATAGAGAAAATAATGCAAAAGAAAACACTATTAACAACTTGCCCTGACTCAAAGGGTTTGATTGCACAAATTACTAATATCTGCCAAAAACACCAACTAAATATCGTTAAAAATAATGAGTTTGTTGACCATCAATATAATCGCTTTTTTATGCGTACGGAAATTGAAGGTTTTTTCAATGATGAAACGTTATTAGCAGACTTAGATTATAGCCTGCCGGCAGGTTCATCACGTGCATTGATCAATTCAACACAACGTAAACGTATCGTTATTCTAGTGACGAAAGAAGCGCACTGTATCGGCGATATTTTAATGAAAAGCACCTATGGTGGCATCGATGTTGAGATTGCAGCGGTTATTGGTAATTATGATGTATTAGAAGATTTAGTCACTAAATTTAACATTCCATACCACACGGTAAGTCATGAAGGGTTAACACGTGAAGAGCATGAAGAGAAAGTATTAGAAACTATTGCACCTTATACTCCTGACTACGTTATTTTAGCCAAATACATGCGTATTTTAACGCCTAAATTCGTTGAAACTTATGCAAACCGTTTAATTAATATTCACCACTCATTCTTACCAGCGTTTATTGGTGCAAAACCATACCAACAAGCTTTTGACCGTGGTGTGAAAATAATTGGTGCAACGGCGCACTTTGTTAATAACGACTTAGATGAAGGGCCAATCATTACACAAGATGTGGCACACATTGACCATGCATATAATGCAGAGCAACTTGCAAAAGCAGGACGAGATGTTGAAAAATCAGTTTTAAGTCGAGCATTACAGCAAGTATTAGACGATAAAGTCTTTGTTTACGCTAACCGTACCGTAGTATTTAAATAATTAAGGTTAAATCATTAACCTATAAAAAAACCTTAACGATTGTTAAGGTTTTTTTTAATGTTCGGTTATCAATAAAACTAAGTAATAGAACAACCTAGATTAATTAAGATTGAGGTTGTTGTTCAGCCATATATGCAGATAGTTCATTCATTGACGCGGTTGTAACCACTTCCCCGTTTAATGAGAAAGTTACCTTCTCCCCTACTTTTTCCCCACGCAATACTGCTTTTTCACCATTAGTGTAAACAATATCGTAATCAATAGTATTTTCATTTACTGGATTTACTTGTACTGAGTAAACTGATTTTTCATTATCTGTTTTATTGGTTAATGGTTTTAACGGTGCTTTTCTTAGAGACGGATCTAACCCTTCATTTATTTGATATTGAGTTTTCACCTCAGAGTCGAAAATATGTGGGCTACCGTTCAGTGGATTCTTTCCAGTCCAGAACTCTAAAGAGTTAAAGACAACGACATCAACTGCTAATGTTAATGCATAAACAGGTAATAATAAGATATTAACGCCACCACGAGCGTAGCGGTTATCAACTACCTCTAAGTTAAACTGCATGACTTTATCAGTAACGGCATTACTACCAACACAAGCAGATAAAGCTGACGTTAACGACACAACAGCAGTTAACATGGCTACTTTTTTCACAGCACTTTTAGGCATTTTGTTTCCCATAAATATTTTCCTATTTTGATATATAAAAACAAAACTAATCCCCGTTACCCCACTTTTTGATTCTCTTCTGCAATACAAAAAACAGTGGGTTGTATCAGCGTAATGTTAGTTAAGTTGCCATTATGACAGCACACAATAAGTGAAGTTCAACCAAGGACGTTTTGTCAGGTCCTTCCATCACTTTACTCAATAACCCACTATTAATTAATAGGCAAAGCGTAAAATCGTCATAAAGTATTACTCATATCAATATCTGGGACGGGTTACTTTTAAAGGATTATTGTCTAAATCTAAGTTTTTATATTCATCTAATAGGCTTGTACCGATACCTGATAAATATTGGCTTTCAGTTTCCACTCCGGCCATGTCAAACTCCTTTGCAGCATTGACTCGTAACTTTTTATGTAACGGTAAATTATCAATGATATCAACAGGTAAAACGTCCAATTTATTTCTCGATAATAGCGCTTCATTACTTAATAACTGTTTAAGGCGAATATCAGCTAACTTTCCTTGATGCAGATCTGTATTTAATTCTGCCAATAATTTGCTCGATGGCCCAGTGTTCAACAATGGCTGACTTGCTGGCAATTCAAAATAAGTGCGTAAGTCTTGCTGTTGAGCCACCTGTTCAGGATTAGTTTTCACATCAAATTGTGCAAAATCACGAGCATCATCAGATAAGAAACTCAGTAACAAATTAAACTTATCGCGGGTGCCAGCATGTACAGCAGTATTTAACTGTTGTCCTAACTGCCATTCATTAATTACCGCTTGCTGTTTAAGTTGTTCAATATTCATACTGAAATATGAGCTCCTACTGATTTTTTATGTCCACTCCTATTTTTATCGGCAACAAGCTGATTTTATTTAATGTTTTTTTGAATTTAATCTTCACATGTAATTATTTTCTGATATTATGCTCCTCGAAATAACGGAGGGGTTCCCGAGTGGCCAAAGGGAACAGATTGTAAATCTGTCGCGAAAGCTTCGGTGGTTCGAATCCACCTCCCTCCACCATTTCACCTTCATTCTATGCAGACACGCCGTTTTTGCTTCTAATTCCTTTTAAATTATTAAAACATAATGTAAAAAGGGCTATATCTTGACAAATACCGCCTACACTCCTTTACTTATTTTTATCCATTAATGTACTTGGTATTATCAGCAAAGAAGATTGTAAATTAGATTGGTATTAATTATGTATCGTTATAATAATAAAAAAATATTAATAGTAGATGATCAAAAGCCATTCCATGTAATGATGAAGACCATGCTAATCAACCAAGGTGCTAAAGATATGACCTTTGTTGAAACAACAGATCAAGCAGTCAAAGTGGCTAGTCTCATTAAATTCGATATTTACTTGTTTGATTACAATTTAGGTGCAGGTAAGAATGGCGTACAACTTTTAGATTATCTAAAGCAAAATAAGTTAATCCCAGACCACGCAATTTGCTTTATTATCACAGGCGATAGTAATAAGCGCATGGTGTTAACGGCTATGGAAAAATCACCCGATGATTACCTAATGAAGCCCTTTTCTCCTGTGCAATTAAGTACCCGGTTAACCGCTGCTACGCAACGAAAGTCAATGTTGCAAGATATCTATAAAGCGATTTCAGATCAAGATTACCCATTAGCTATCTCCCTTTGTAAAGATAAGATTCAAGCCTCTTCGGAAAACCGTAATTTGTGCAAGAACTTATTAGCTGAAATCTATATTGAAACAAAAGAGTTTGCCAATGCAGACCGTATTTTAAAACCATTAATTGAATTAAGGCCGCTGGTTAGGCCGTGTATTAGCCTAGGTAGATCTCTGTTTTTACAGAAAAAGTATAAAGAGTCGATAGAAGTATTAACACGCTTGATTGAAAGCTCACCTTTACAGATGGAAGCTTACCGCTGGTTAGCACGTTCATATAAGCAAGATGGTCAACTAAACAATGCATTAACTATTTTAACTCAAGCAGCGAACGCCACTCATCACAGTATTGAACGTCATCAAGAAGTGGCTTTATTAGCTAATGAGATGGAAGAATATTTAGTGATGGTTAATAGTTACTCATCCATTTTATTCTTAAGTCGTAACTCTTTTTATCCAGACCCTTGTCATCTTGCTAACTACTTGCGCAGTATTCTTAATCTAGCTAAGCAAGAGACTGACTTGAATGAGCGCAGGCACATCTTAAAGCGTGTCTCTTCGACCTTATATCAAAGCCGCTTTGAAGAAGGTAAAAATAAAGATTTCAACTTTAATGGTTTTGATGAAATATACCAAGCCAACGTATTATTTACGTTAAATGAGCCACTTAAAGCCAAACGTCGTATTTTTAATACCTTAAAAAATACAACCAGTGCCGTTGCCGACTTCGACACCACCTTTTTGATTGAAAGTTCATTATCTTTACTAGATATTGGCGAATTTGAAGAAGCAACACCACTACTTGCTGAATTAGATCAACGCCATATCATTGATCCAACAACAAAAATTAATATTAAGAAACATACTGGTCAGGCTTTACAACGACGAATGGATAATTTTAAAGGGCATAACAAGGCTGGTATCGAATATTTTACTAATGGTCAATATGAAGAGGCTCTAGAGCGCTTTGATCAAGCTTTACTGTTAGAGCCTTTAAATTCGGGTGCTATTTTGAATCGTTCACAAGTATTTATTCATATGCTGCAACAAAATCCTAAAAACAAAGGTGATTTGATCATGAAATTTCAAAACACTACCGCATTATTAAACAATACCCATTTGCCTGAAATCCACTCTGAGCGTTTACAAGCACTACGTCATGAACTTAAAAAGATTAAAGGTACGATTTAACGGTTAACCATCTTATGCAAGTCATATGATTGATAGTAAACCGTTATACATAAACAGGTTAGCGATAACACCACAAGCTGTTTGACACGTTCGATACTCTTAAAAAGAGTGGTTAACCGGCATGTGTAGCCCTTAAACTAAGCTTTTGTTAGGGCCAAACACTTCATAATGAATTTTATCATCGCTAATCTTCAAGTCTTTTAATTGTTGATAGACAGCTTTCATCATGATTAGCGGGCCACAAATATAATATTCTACACCTGACGGTAATAGCGAGTGTATTTTCTGCAAATCAATTAAGCCATGATGTTCACCTTGTGCAGTCAGGTCAACTTGTTGGTAAAAGCAATGTGCATTTACTTTTTGTTGCTCTACTAGTACATCAAGTTCATTTTTAAAAGCATGATGTTGGCGATCTTGAGCACCATGAATAAAATGTACTTCACGAGGATTAGTTTGCTTAGTTAAGGTTTCTAACATTGCTTGCATCGGTGTGATGCCTACGCCACCACTGATCAGTACCGCAGGATTATCCGTTTGTTGTAACACAAACTCACCACATGGTGGTGTTACTTTTACTGTATCACCCACCTTAAATTGACTGTGTAGATAGTTAGAAACAAGCCCTTCCCCTTGCGCATTCAGCTCTTTTTTCACAGAGATACGGTACCCTTTTTCATCGAAGGCACCAGATAAACTATATTGTCTTATCTGTTGGTAATCTTGTCCCTGTGGGTGTAAGTGAATGCTAATATACTGACCCGCCATGTATTCGGCAATAGGCCCCTGATCGCTCGGTTGTAAATAGAAAGAAGTAATCAAAGGTGTTTCTTGCTGCATTTTTACAATAATGAAATCACGAGTACCTGACCAACCGCCTGTTTTATCAGCATTTTCTTTATACAGTGCTTTTTCTCTTTCAATAAACACATTCGCTAATACACCATAACCACTTGCCCAAGCAGCAATCACCTCCTCTCCGGGGTTTAACACCTCTTCAATAGCTTCTAACAGCGCGCTTCCCACCAACGGGTAATGTTCTGCTTTAATGCCTAAACTGGCATGTTTTTGAGCAATACGCTCTACATCACCTAAGATCACTGACAGGTTATCAACATATTTTGAAAAGGCATAAACTGCCATCGCTAATGCATG
The DNA here is from genome assembly GCF_030397575.1 of Psychromonas sp. 14N.309.X.WAT.B.A12. Lineage (GTDB taxonomy): Bacteria > Pseudomonadota > Gammaproteobacteria > Enterobacterales > Psychromonadaceae > Psychromonas. The sequence goes on from NZ_JAPNXS010000006.1 coordinate 249,458, forward strand.
CTTTTGATTGCCAGACTGCTGATTGGTCATGTTAAAGATATTTTTTAATTCAGGGTTTTTAGCCAGTAATATTTGATAAAAGCGTCCAGTGATCTGCTCGCCATATTCAGCCAAAGCAGGTGTGCTCGCTTTAATTATTGCAATTTCATTATCTGTTAACATGTACTACCCCATTAAGTTGCATTTAAAATACTGGTTTAAAATTAAGATGCATATTAAATACTTATTTTAAAAGATGCAATTAAAATGCATAATTAAAACTCAATCATTAACATGAAATGAAACAACAGAATCACACGACGTTAAAAGGTTATCTATTGCAACTCACTAAACATACAGATTATGCAATCCGTGTATTAATTTATTTAAATACACAAGTTGATCAGGCTCCATTAGTTAAAGCAACTGACATTGCTGAGCTATTTGGGATTTCGTTTAATCATCTTACTAAGGTTATTCATCACTTAGGAAAAGCCGGGTTTATTCAAACGGTGCGGGGAAAAAGTGGCGGGATAAAACTAGCTAAACCAGCAGATCAGATAAATTTAGGGAATGTTATTGAAGTGATGGAAAGCACCTTGTCACCAGTTAACTGCCAAGATCCACCTTGTCGCTTAAACAGTGTTTGTTTGGTCAAACCTATCTTCCACAAAGCAATGCAGGCTTTTCTAGACGAGTTAAGAAAGCATAGTTTAGCGGATATCTGTATCGCTAAAAGCGATGATGTTTGGAAGGTAGCAATCGAACTTGCATAAGTCGCTATTACAGCACTCGCACAGTGCTCACTTAGCCGCTTTGATTAAGCACATGACGCGAATATTGAACCACTTGTTCAGTCACCTGTTTCATCAGTTCACCACCTAATTGCCAGCAATGCCAATATAACGGAACACGCACTCTCTGTTTAGGCAATAAGTCCACCAGCGCACCACTCTGAAGGTGTTGCTCAACACTAAAGGTCGTATTAAAACTATAAGCGCCGCTAGCAAGAGTTAAGTCGACAAATGCTTCCGAAGAGCGAATAGTATGGCAAGGATAATGCCCCATCTGTAATTGAAAGTGCTCACGCATAAACGCAAAATGCATATCATCATGCTGATCAAAAGACATAGCCGGCGCGTGTTGTAAACTCTCTCTGTTTACTCCATTTTTAAAAAATCGTTTAATAAAGCTTGGGCTGGCAACACAAACATATTCCATGTATCCAAGAAAATAGCTATCACTACCGCTAATAGCCTTAGCTTTACTCGTTAAACATGCCAATGCTTCACCGCTACGCATACGCTCCCACGTCGTTGACTCATCTTGTACAAATAGATTAAGTTGTACATGTTGTTGCTGAATAATTGGACTCAATGCAGTAATTAACCAACTAGCTAAACTATCCGCATTCACCGCTAACGGCAAAGTGAGGGCTTGGTTGGTTTGCAGGTCTAGTTGTTGATTTAACTCCATCTCCAATTGCAGTACACGTTGATAGTGGCCCAAGAGAGTACGGCCTAAGGGCGAGGATTGAGGCGGCGTAGAACGAATTAATAATGGCTCTCCAAACTGCTTTTCTAATGTTTTAATACGCTGTGAAATTGCAGATTGAGTAATAAATAACCGTTGAGCAGCACGTTCAAAACTTTGTTCCATCACTACTGCATCCAATGCTTTCAATAATTTATAATCTATTTGGCTTAAATCCATCGCGATGTCTCCACTCATTGCCAATCATTAGTAAAACTTATTTATCATTAAATTTATTAGATACACTAACATACAGAAAAAAACTATAGTAGCGACAACTAACAATCATCGACTGGAATCCTATGCTCACTACTTACTTTACCGGCCTCACTTTGATGGCAACTTTAATTATGCCAATAGGTATGCAAAATGCGTTTGTCCTTAATCAGGGGATTCGTCGCCAATACCACTTATTTGTGGCAGGGTTTTGCTCTATAGCCGATGCCGTATTTATGTCCGTTGGTGTTTGGGGCGGAGCAAAAGTATTCAATACTAACCCTTGGTTACTCACGGGTATTGGTATTCTAGGTGCTGTGTTCATGTATTATTATGGTTTCCTCTCTTTTAAAAGTGCCGCTAAAGGTGGAAACAACCTTAATGGTGAACATAAAAACCGTAATTTTAAAGCGATTCTGTTAGCTTGTTGCGCTTTTACTATTCTTAATCCGCATGTGTATATTGATACTGTGGTTATCTTAGGTGGTTTTGCTGCTAACTTAACGGTAGAGCAACGCCCTTGGTTTGTATTAGGCGGCGTAAGTGCTTCATTCATTTGGTTCTTTGGTCTGTCTTTATTAGGTCAAAAGCTAGCTCCTATTCTTTCTAAACCGAGAAGTCAGCAAATAATCGACTTTGTAATAGCTTGTATGATGTGGGTATTAGCGACTTATTTGCTATATTATGTATTAACGAATTAATACATAATAAGAATGCGTAATACATGGTTATACAGAAAAACACTCCCCACCTAAGGCTAAAAGAGCGCATCTTTGAAGTGGATTTATTACGTGGAAGTGCCATTATATTGATGGTCATCTTCCACTTTTGTTATAACCTAGCTGTGTTTGACTGGTGGGATATTAATACAAGTACACAACTTGAATGGCGTATCTTTAGAAGAGTTATTGTCAGCGGTTTTTTACTTGCCGTAGGTATGAGCAGTTACCTCGTCTATTCGCAGCAAATCCGATGGCTCAAATTAACTAAATCGACAATGAAACTAGTGTTTGTAGCTTGGTTAATCACTGTCGGCAGCGTATTCATGTACCCTAATGCTTGGGTCTACTTCGGTATTATCCACTTTATTGCAGTGGCTCTCCCTATTGCAGCTATATTTTCACGCTTTCCAAACATTGCGCTTATTTTAGGCGTGAGCTGCTTAATTACCTACCAACTAGGCTGGATTAGTATGAAGCCAATATGGGAGTGGTCAGTTCACAATCTACATATCCCAACGAAAACTATCGACCTAGTAAGCTTTGTCCCGTGGATTGCATCGGTATTAATTGGCATATATTTAATGCATAAGTCATTATTTAACCTAAAAATACAAAACAATAATATTACCAATAGCTTAGCGAGATTAGGTCAACACTCATTGGCCATTTATATACTACATCAACCTATTATGTACGGGATAATGCTAGTCATCAGTAAAGCATAAATAAAAAACTCATCTATTATTATCGCGAGTCCCCCACTTTGGTCAGCTTCAAGGCATCTTCAAACGGGCACTCATCCACTATTTATTATATTATGTTGCTACTTACTTAAATGTACCGTTATTAGGAAACTTATTTTGCATACGCTTGCACAGTTAAAATCTGGGAAATTACTTGGAATTAAACGTTTACAGTTAGTTGAATCGTTAACAGAGTTTCCAATGGAAATTTTAACTTTAGCCGATACCTTAGAAATATTAGACCTATCAAACAACCTGCTCAGTAGTTTGCCAAAAGAGATAGCGCAGCTTACTCATTTAAAGATTATTTTTGCCTCTAATAACCGTTTTACTGAATTGCCTGACGTATTAGGTACTTGTCCTAATTTAGAAATGGTTGGCTTTAAATCAAATCAAATTGTTACGGTTACCGGCGAATCATTACCGCAACAATTACGTTGGTTGATTTTAACTGATAACCAAATAACCCAACTACCAGAAGCACTAGGTTACCGGACTCGTTTACAAAAACTAGCTTTGGCCGGTAATCAACTTAAACGCTTGCCTAAAAGTACGGATCAACTATTAAATTTAGAGTTATTACGTATCTCTGCGAATCAATTATTGGCATTTCCGATCCAAGTGTTAAACCTGCCTAAACTAGCTTGGTTTGCCTTTGCTGGTAATCCATTCTGCTGTAACGAACAAAAACAGCATGCAATTCCTATGATTGATGCCTCGCAATTTGAATTACAAGAAGTGCTTGGTCAAGGTGCCTCAGGCATTATTTATAAAGCCAAGTGGGCTGCAACAGCTAACCAGGATAAAGCTTACCCTACGGAGATCGCTGTTAAAGTCTTTAAAGGCGAAGTAACGAGTGATGGTTATCCTCAAGATGAACTGGATGCTTGCCTAAGAGTGGGAGAACACCGTAATTTAGTCAAACCGATTGCTCAAGTTGCTCAACCAGAACAATTAGCCTTAGTAATGGAGCTGATTCCAGCATGCTTTAAAAACCTAGGTTTACCACCTAATTTTGATACTTGTACTCGCGATACCTTTGCAACCGGATTTGAGTTACCTATCTCAACCATCAAAAAATTAGTCGAGCAGATGCAAACCGTGTTTGAGCACTTACATGATAAGCAGGTTTGCCATGGTGATTTATATGCTCACAACACACTATTTGATACACAGGGCAATATTATTTTTGGAGACTTTGGTGCAGCCAGTACTTATCAAGGGTTGTTACCTATTATTCAAAGCACTATTAAAGAGATAGAAGAACGAGCGTTAATTCACTTTATTGACGATCTATTAAGTGTTTGCCGTGCTGAAGATAAAGAAGACCATGAATATCTAGCGCTAAAAGTATTAACCCAATAAGGCTTAATGGACAGTAACTGAGTAACTTAAAGACTTTAAGTTACTCAGGCATCTAAAATAGTAGATTAACGCAAGTCATCCACTACAGCTAACATTGCTACTAATGATGCCTCCCCAAGTTTGACAGAGCGCTCTGGAGACCACCCCATAGTAGGATCTGGCACGTTATCGTTATCCTTAAACGGCATTTCTAATGTGTTGGCTAAACAATCAAATTGCTCTGCGACCCAGTTTGTTGCTACTGTCATATTCGCTTCACCTGGTGCATCAACGTCATAACCAAACTCAGATTGAAAATCTGCACTCGCTAACTTAAATACTTCAGAGAATTTATCACGTAGCTGAGCAAGTCGATCACTGTAACTTGGCGTCCCCTGTGAACCCGCAAGAAACACAAATGGTAAAGCCTCATCGCCGTGCACATCATAAAAGAGATCAACCCCTGTTTCTTTCATTTTATTAATAACATGAAAGACTTCTGGGCTTTTTTCTAGACTTGGGTTTAACCATTCTCGGTTTAAGTTAATGCCAGCTGCATTAGTACGTAAATGCCCACGTACGCTTCCATCTGGATTCATATTAGGCACGATGTAGAAATTCGCTTTATCCAACAATAATTTAGCCGTTGCATTATCACTGTCTAATAAACTGTGTAGCAAACCGTCCACTAACCATTCCGCCATGGTTTCACCAGGATGTTGACGTGCAGTTATCCAAATATTACGCTTATTAGGATCATCATCCCCTACTTTAACCAATGTTAAATCACGCTTATCTAAGGTTTCTCCTAAATGAGCTAAACTAACTAGCGGGTGCATTTGCACTGCAGCTAATAAATCTTGATGGCGTTCGTAACTATAAGGTGCGAAATAAGCAATTTGTATATTTTCGCAATCCATATTAACCACAATGCTTAATTTACCATCTTTATAGAAAGTTGGTAAACGGAACCAGTGTTGACGATCATAAGAAGCGACGGCTTGGTAATTTTCCCAGCCTTCTAAATAAGAAGCCTCACCAGCATTAACAATATTCAATACATATTGTTCGCCTACTTCTCCTTCTACACGAAAGTTAAACCATTGAAAAAACTCGTTACCGACATCTGGGCGAATAGCGAGTTGAACATCTTTTTTATCTTCCAAATTAATGACTTCGATGTTCCCTGAATCGAAATTAGCGGTAATTCGCATAACCTTTCCTTTATGAATATCTTAAAGAGTTTTGAGCATAACTGATTACACCATAACAACAAGTCTTTAAGATAATGCGCTAGGTCATAAACAATTAAAAAAGATAAATATGATAACCAAAATTTGCGCTCACGCTCATCACTGGCTGACTTGATATGCTAATTTAAATTAATACTACAATATGACTAGATTATTAAAATGAATAAGGCAATTAACGATGCAACATAACCAATTTATTATTCCAGTATTACTCGCATTTACTTCTTTCGCTCAGGCTAACGTAACGTTCTCAAACCCTGATGGTAGCTTAGGCGAACCGGTTAACTATTCGCAGTTTCAGTCCGTTTTGAAAGCCTCTGAATTACAGATTTCAGACCCTGAAGGTAAAAAAGGTAACAAGGAATATTTTGCATTAGATGGTGACTTCAGTGGCATTGTGAATCCTTACTTTTATGTTGATAAAAACAGTGAAGCCTTAGTGTTTAAGATGAAGCAAACACACCTACGTAATGAAGTGCGCGTTCATAACAACTTTCGTACCGACTTACCTAATAAACATTACACACTCAGTGCAGAAGTAGAGATTATTGATCCAATGGGTTCGATGAAAGATTCTGATTCTAAACAGAATGAGATCACCTTCTTACAGGTACACAACAAAGGTTTAGATAACCAAGGCACACATAATGTGCCACATCCATTATTGCGTGTTGTTTGGAAAGAGAATAACAACGGCGTAAAAGGTCACTTTTGGGGTATTGTGAAAAATAATGCAGTTATTTGTAAAGGGACTTTTGGTAAAAAGAATAAAGATAAAGAGATGTGTAAGGCAGATGTTGCTTATAAGAAATATGACTTAGGCAAAGCACCAATTGGTAAAGCAACAGCATTTGATATCACGGTAGGAAATAAAAAACTGCTGATTGACGTCGATGGTGAACGTCTTGTAGAGCATGATATCGATTACTGGCGCCATCTACTAAGCTACTTTAAAGCAGGTGTTTATAATCAATTTACCAATGGTATGAGTGAAGCACACTTCTACAAATTACAATACAAAGCGATTGAAACTGAGTAAATCAATAACGAGTATTAACCTTTGTGCGCCTTATAAGCAGGGTTAACACTTCACTTCCGCTACAAAATAGAACCAATAAATGCTAATAGACTAATCAATCTGTAAATACTTATGCATTTGTACCGATAAACGCCAATTACGCTCGATACACACTTTCATACATAAAGCCGTTGCCTTGGCTTTTTGTGAGATGGGCTGCAAGCTAATGGTTTTATCGGATACTGACTTTAGTTTTGCTAATAGTGCATCTAATTGTTCAATATCCTTTTCAGTACCCACTGGGTGCTTAATTTCATTGGCGCGTTGCAAGGCCTCTTTTAACACCTCTTTTTTACCGCGCATATTTACTTTAGGCGATAACGTCACCCAAGTTTGTTGATCCACTAATACCGGGTAAGTTCCACTTGTTTCAATTTGAATCGTAAAACCAAACTCATGCAACACTTGAGTAAGCTCTCGTAGGTCATACATACAAGGCTCACCGCCAGTGATCACGATTAAATTAGCGGTATAACCTAAACGTTTTATTTCATCAACAATCTCTTTAGCAGAACAGTCAGCCCAACGGTCAGACTCATTACTTTTATCCGTAACAATAACTAAATCAGACTTTTTATCCGGATCAATTTCCCAAGTATGCTTAGTATCACACCATGCACAGCCAACATCACAACCTTGTAAACGAATAAAAATAGCAGGCACCCCAGTATAAAAACCTTCGCCTTGAATAGTTTGAAATAATTCATTTACTTTATAGTTTTGACTCATTGACGTAACATGCCTTCTTTTGAATATACTTGCTCACTTTTTATTTGGGCTGTTTATAAGTGAATACAATAGGAAACACAAGCGTTATGAGCAAAAAGGTCGTGGTTATTTATTCTGGTGGTATGGACTCTTATACTGTTTTACATAAAGCCATTGAAGAAGGGTTAACCCCTTTTGCGCTTACTTTTGATTATGGTCAGCGCCATGTAAAAGAGATTCAAATGGCCAGTGAGGTTTGTGAATCACTTAATATCAACCATAAAATTATCGACATCACTGCAATTAACCAATTAATTGGCGGGTCTTCTCTCACAGATAGCTCTATTGAGGTCGCAACGGGTGATTATGACAATAACAACATGGTGAATACCGTGGTGCCTAACCGCAATATGATCTTACTTTCTTTAGCAGTGGGTTACGCAGTTTCTATTGGTGCTGAAAAAGTATATTACGGAGCACATTCAGGTGACCATGAAATCTACCCTGATTGCCGCCCTATCTTTGTTGAAAAAATGAATGAAGTAGCAGCAGTAGCTAATTACGAAAAAACAGAAATTCACTCACCTTACTTGAAGAGCGATAAAGTAGGCATCTTAAAAGATGGACTCAGAATGGGCCTAGATTACAGCAAAACATGGACCTGTTATAACGGTCGTGAAAAAGCCTGTGGCGAATGTGGTAGCTGTAAAGAACGTTTAGAAGCCTTCGCTAAGAATGGCTTAAGCGACCCAATTAGCTACGAAGCTTAAGTATAAAGGTTTAATACTAAGGAATAATATGGCTAATATTAATATCGACTTTACCCAAAAGGTAGTCATCAATACGCAACAACAAGATTGGATAAAAAGTCCAATGGCGGGCGTATTGCGTAAACCATTAGCCAGATCCGAAGATGAAGTGCACATAACTAGTATTGTAGAATATGCCCCGCAGTCATACTTTAGTGAGCCCCCTCATCCACAAGGTGAAGAAATTTTTGTATTAGAAGGTGTATTTTCTGACCAAGATGGCGATTATCCAGCAGGTACTTACCTACGTAACCCTCCAAACAGTCGCCATAAACCTTTCAGTGAACCGGGTTGTTTAATTTTTGTAAAACTCAATCAATTTGATGATACTGACTGCCAAACTATACGTATCAATACGCAACAAGCTCCTTGGTTACAGGGTATCGGTAATTTACAAGTGATGCCTTTGCATGACTTTGAAGGGCAACATACTGCACTGGTGAAATGGCCAGCAGGAGAACATTTTAAACCACATAAACATTTTGGAGGGGAGGAGATCTTAGTCATTTCAGGAACTTTCCAAGATGAGTTTGGTCTTTACCCAAGACATACTTGGATTCGCAGCCCACACATGAGTGAACACAATCCGTTTGTTGAAGAAGAAACAATCATTTTGGTTAAGACAGGTCACCTACCGATATAGCCCGCTTTATAGATAGAGGGTAACGGTTAATAAAACAAGCAGGATCAGCGCCAATATTCAACTATTTCAAGCTCTGCTATTCCAAATCAATGATTTTTTTTATAAAATGTGAAGTTACGCCTTTATTTGGCATGCTTTTTCCTATTCATACGTTTTAAATCAGAGAGCTGAAATGTTACTAGATCCTTATTATATCCAGCAAGACAGCAACATCACCATCAGTGCAGAGCAAGCAAGCATTTTTGCCAAAAAAGAATGCCAAGACTTTAACCCTATCCATGATCCTGACTCAAAAAGATTCTGTGTACCTGGCGATCTATTGTTTTCATTAGCATTAAAAGAATACGGTGTAAGCAAATCAATGAGCTTCACTTTCACCAACATGGTAGGTGACAATATTCCATTAACTTTCCCTGAAGCAACAAGCGACGATATTATTGTCACTAATGCGCAAGGCAAAAGCGTACTAGAAATCAGCAAGTCAGGTGAAATGACACGAGACCTAGACTTAATTGAATCGTTAATAAAAAACTACGTTGTATTTTCTGGTCAAAACTTCCCAGCGCTATTAATGCCGTTAATGAAAAAACATCAAGTCATGTTTAACCCAGCTCGTCCATTAGTGATGTACAACAGCATGAGCTTTGAATTTGATAGTCTTACCTTGACCAATCCCCTGCGCGTAGAATTAGCTGAAAGTAAGCTTGAAGTGGAATCAAAACGTGCTAACGAATTCTTACATTTTGATATTTATGACGGTGATAAAATCATTGGGCGTGGTATTAAAACCGTAGTTGTTGGTGGTTTAAAACCTTATGACCATGATGCTATTACCGCCTTTGCTGATAATTACCTAGCAAATCGTAACGCATTTTAATCTAGCGTTAATCCCCCTAAAATGGCACCAACATATTAATGATTGGTGCTTATATTTATTATTCTGAACAGCTAAACCTCACAACACATTAACGAAATCGCAAATTATCACTGGATAATTGGTCTATTGATGTTTTCCCCATCAACTTCATATCTCGCTCCAACTCTGCTCGCATCAAACCTAATGCTCTTTCAACACCTGGTTGACCAGCAGCTGCCAATGGGTATAAATACATTCGCCCTATTCCTACTGCTTTTGCACCCAGTGACAAGGCTTTTAAAACATGGGTTCCACGCTGTATTCCACTATCAAAAATCACATCAATCTCATCGCCAACCTCTTCTACAATTTCAGCTAACTGATCAAAAGAACTGCGAGATCCATCTAACTGTCGGCCGCCATGATTAGAGATGACAATACCTGTACAACCTATTTCGACAGCTTTTCTTGCATCCTCCTTACTCATGATCCCTTTCAAACAAAATTGACCATCCCAAAATTTCACCATCTCAGCGACATCATCCCAATTCATTGACGGATCTAGCATAGTCGTAAAGTAGTCACCAATCGACGTAGCTCCGCTCCCCATATTCACATGTTGATCAAGTTGAGGCAGGCTAAAAGGCTCATGAGTTACATAATTAATTCCCCACATCGGCTTCAATACAAACTGCAACATACCACTTAAATTCAGCCTAAATGGAATTGAAAAACCCGTTCTTAAATCACGCTCGCGGTTGCCTCCTGTGATGGAATCAACGGTTAGCATCATGACTTCTACCCCGGCTGATTTAGCACGCTCCATCATTGCTTTATTCAAAGCCCGGTCTTTATGAAAATAGAATTGATAAACTTGTGGTGTATTGGTCTGTTTAGCTATTTCCTCCATGCTGACAGTGCCTAATGAAGACACGCCAAACATAGTCCCGTATTTCTCTGCAGCCGCTGCTACAGCTCTCTCACCTTGATGATGAAATAAACGTTGTAATGCCGTAGGTGAACAATATATTGGCATATCTAGTTTTTGCCCCATTACTGTTACTGATAAATCTACCTCTTTAACCCCTGTTAATACATTCGGTATTAAGTCACAGGTTTCAAAAGCACTGCTATTACGACGGTAAGTGGTTTCATCATCAGCCCCACCATCAATATAATTAAAAATAGGACTGGGCAAACGCTTTTTTGCCAAGGTACGAAAATCTTGAAAGTTATGGCAGTCTTTTAATCTCATGAATAACAAGGTCACAGCAGTATTCCTTCTTTATTGAGTATTTGTGAATCAGCACCTGTCATTCACTATAGTCCTGGTTTTATTTACGATAAATACAACATAAAATAATAAACTCTTTCCCAAAACGTCGTAATCACTATGAACTCAGCAGATTTAACCTTATTTGTATACGTGGCGGACAATGGATCTTTCAGTAAAGCAGCACAACTCGCTGATTTATCAACGCCAGCATTAAGCAAAAGAATTACCAAATTAGAGCAAGCATTAGGGGTACAATTAATTCACCGTACCACGCGACGCCTGAGTTTGACGGAAGCTGGAGAAAACTTATATATTCATGCCAAAAATATTGAGGGGCAAGTCAGTGATGCTATTGCCTCTGTTTCTGCTTTTAGCCAAGGGTTAAGTGGTCATATCAAAATATCTGTTCCCACTATCTCTGGCGAATTGCTACTGGCCGAAGCAATTGCTGATTTTTGTGACTTGTATCCTAATATTACTGTGGATATACGCCTTGAAAATAACTTTGTTAACTTAGTTGAGGAAGGGTTAGATTTAGCAGTACGTACTGGTACATTAGAAGACTCGAGTTTAATTGCAAAGCCGTTAATTCAATCTAACTGGGTAGTGTGTTGTTCACCCGACTATCAAAAAAAGCACGGTGAAGTGACAAGCCTTGAAGACTTAAAAACACGCAATTGCCTTGCTTATACTTATCAGGCTCAAGGTTCTTTCGATTGGCGGTTTACTAAAGATGGCATAGCAGAAACGGTGCGTATTAGCGGTAATTTAGCCACTAACAACGCGCAAGCATTACGTAAAGCAGCATTAGCTGGATTTGGCATCGTTTACGTACCTCGGTGTTGTGTGTATCCAGATTTACAAAAAGGCGAACTCGTTACCATTCTCCCTGATTATACGCCAAGGCAACTCGGTGTTTACGCCATCTATCCTTTCACCAAACATTTACCAGAAAAACTAAAACGCTTAATCGCGCATATTAAACAAGCCTATCAACACAAAAAAGAATATTTTTAGTCAAACAAAAAATAAGACGAATACACTCTTTATAAATTTTATTAAAAAATTTTACTTTAGCTCTTGAAAACTATTTTTAGCCACCCTAAATATAATAGTGTGATGCGATGACACATTGATAACGACTCATCGCTTATTGTTTTATTTTATTTACTCCAAGGAGACTTATTATGAATACAATTGATTTAACTCCTCTTTACCGCAACAGTGTTGGCTTTGATCGTTTAGCCTCATTGATTGATAACGCATTAAGCACAGATACAAAAGCATCAGGTTATCCACCTTATAATATCGAAGTCCTGGGTGAAAATGAGTATACGATATCACTTGCCGTAGCAGGTTTCTCACAAGACGAGTTAGATATTCAAGTTGAAAAAGGCGTATTAAGTATTTCAGGCAATAAACATAATACGCAAGAAGAGCGCAAATATTTACATCAAGGGATTCCAAATCAATCTTTTGAACGTAAATTCAATTTAGCAGATTATGTTGAAGTAACAGGCGCAGATCTCTCTAATGGTTTGTTAAATATTAACTTGGTCAAAGAGATCCCAGAAACCATGAAACCTAAAAAGATTTCAATCAATCAAGTGGATAAATCTTTAACTCACCAAAAACAAGAAAAAGTGATTAATGATAACAGTAAAAATAAAGACAAAGTCGCTTAAAAGCTTTTTATCAATAGGATAAAGTGGGCATACAATAGAGGCAGTCAAACTGCCTCTATACTGAAGACAGCCTTAAAGTTATTGAAACCATACATCGCACATTCAACTATAACGCTAATGATGAATAGCGACATCTGATATGAAAAGATGAGTATTAACAATGACTCGTAAAATATAAATATAATATGATTAAAAACGCCACTAAAAATATTAGGCATTAAAAATTTATAGGCACATTACACTTCCGTTTTTTAAAGAAGTTCTACATTACATACTCAAACAAAATAACTATTAATAATTTAAGAGCGCTAATTATTGTTATTCTTTGTATTTTCCCCTATATAAATCATAATTACATGTATAATATTACCTAATTTAAGTAAGCTGCAATTGAGGTTGGATGTGAATATGGACATAACACATAAAGAATTATCAAATAGTAATAATAGCGATTTATATCTTTCAATTCTTCTTAAAAATACCCCTGAAGAAAAAACAGCTGTTTTACGGGAATACCGTAAAAGAATGGATAAAGAGAAAGGTTTAGAACACTCTTTGTTACAACAAAATAATGATGTTATGACAGCGGTTCAAAACTTAGTTGATTCTTCAAATGAAAAACAAATTTTAATTTCTCTCGAAATAGAGAATATATTATTGTCTGAACTTGAATCTTGTCAACAAGTAATTGATAAACATAAAGTATTAATAAAGAGTTTAGAAAAACAGCTTATTCAAAAACGTGAAAATGAAAAATCTGTCATTCAATCGATTAGAAAGTTTAAAGAAGACAACCAAAGAGAGATGGCTAGATTAGTCACCTCTCATCAAGAAGAGTTATCAAGATTAACAGCCTCTCATCAAGAAGAACTCAGAAAAATAACTGACAATGAAAAATCTCCGTCATTTGATATTAATTCACTTCCTTTTGAATCAGAAGCCCCTATTGAAAATATTGTTTTTGATAAAGCATTAGCAACAGAGACAACTACCCAACCTGAAACCGAAAAGCTTTTTTATAAACTAACTACTTGGCCAGATTTTAATGATTTGACAAAAGGGGATAGAATTATTCCATTAGCGACCCGATTAATGGCACAGCAAATGTCTTTAAAACAAATGGAAAACTTTTTAGGTGGCCCAACTGAAAAGCAGAGGTTATTGCGATTTATTGATGAATTGACTTCAATTGGTTTATTAACCAGTACAAATACTAAAGAAGAACCACAAACTATAAATGATAAACCAGAAAAAAATAATCGATTACAGTTATTCAAACGCATTCGTTCATCATTAGGGATTTAGTAATGACACAATTAACAGAAAAAATAATTTTTGCAGGATCAATGGGCTCAGGCAAGACAACTGCAATAAAGTCAATTAGTGAAATAGAGCCAGTATCAACAGAAGTTGATAATAATGATACAGAACAAAGCAATAAAGAATTAACCACTATGGCAATGGACTTTGGCACTTTAACATTAAGTGATGAATCTAAGCTTTTACTTTATGGTACACCAGGTCAAGAACGATTAAGCTTTATGTGGTCAGTTATTTCTGATGGGGCATTAGGCGTTATTATTTTAATCGATAACTCTATATCAACCCCTTTATCTAACCTAGATATATACCTAAATGGTTTCTCTGATTTAATTACTCAATCAAAAGCAGTCATAGGCATTACTAAAAGAGACCTAAATGATGAAGTTGATGTTTTAGCTTATCATGACTACCTCAAATCAAAGGGTCTATCTATACCTGTATTTACTGTTGATGTACGACAAAAAAACGACGTGCTGATATTATTAGATGGTTTAATTAGTCTTTGTGAATCAAAATATACTCTAGGAGAATGAATATAATGCTTTTAGTTGAAAAATTTTTTGGGGCTAATAAAATTGATGAAATAAATTCAGTTTTACAAAGCTTTGTAGACAACACGCAACATATCAATTCAGCAGTTATTTCGACCACAGATGGCTTTTGTATTGCCTCTTCTAAGTCCAACAATATTTCAAATGAAAAGTTATCGGCGATGAGTGGTTCAATTCATGCCCTTGCGAAATCTATTTCTCATGAAATTTCAGGTGATGACTGTGACATGCTAATACTTGAAAGTAATTTGAAAAAAATAATTTGGTGTACAATACAAACTAAAGCAACTACAGTTGTTATGACGTTTATTTCTGAAGATAATAAACTACTTGGTGAGTTGCTTTTTTCAGCAAAGCAATGTTGCACGCTGATTCAAAACATTCTTAATGATGATAACTAAACTAACGGAAGAGAAAAATGGCAGATATTCAAAAAAGCTTAACTGAACTATTAGAAATTAATGGTTCTATTGCAGCATGTATTGTTGACAGTAACTCAGGCATGGTACTTGGTAAAGCAGGCGATGGTATTGATCTAGATTTAGCGGCTGCTGTAAATACAGAAGTAGTATCAGCTAAAAAACGTGCAATCAAGGAATTAAAGCTTGAAGATAGTATTGACGATATATTAATAACACTTAATAGACAATACCACATCATCACACCTGTAACTTCAAACCCTGACTTGTTTATTTATTTAGTATTAAACAAATCAGTTGCTAACTTAGCATTAGCACGTATTAAAGTTAACAGCGTTGAGTCTAGCTTAACAATATAAAACTCAAGATAATTTAAAATATAGATATCTATATTTTAAATTCTTGCTAAACAGAAAGAGTACCTTATCAATAAGCATACTCTTTTTTTATTTAAGCAAAAAACCTCATATCCATCCGTACATCTATTTTGTCAAAACAACTTCTCTAACCAGCCTGGGGCAGATCACACGCAGCCCATAACTTTTAAAATATGAAACATGATTGCTCAAATCCCTTATACTGGACAGCTTATACTGGAAACAGCTTATACTGGACAGCCAAATATTTAAAACACCTCTTATACTGGACAGCCAAATATTTAAAATATGAAACAGACCTAAATATGGTCACTCAAATCACTAGGGATATTAACGGATATACTTTTTAAGTGTCTAAAACAAATAAATAAGGCTCATTTTTAAATAAATCATGAATCTTGCGCATGGAAACCATTAGCGAATGCTAATTATGTTTTGATTGTGTCGGCTTACAGGAAATTAATGGGTTGGTCGTCGCAGTTGGTTTTTACTCGCTATCCAGCATTTACCCGTGTGCTCTGCGAATAATGCTAACTCTTCTAAAGAGCCAACTGCACCTTGGTAATCTTTACCAAATCGACTAGCTAGTGTTATCCAAGTCGCTTCATCTAAGCCAAGTTTACTAAGTAGTTGAGGATGATGATTAGCAATGGCTCCTCGCTTATCTTCTCTTAATATACGCCCACTCCAATCAACGAGCTCTAAATAATCTAATAAAGAAAAAGCAATGCCTTGCACGCTATTATCTGCATCACATTCACAGACATCACCAACAAAACCAAATAAAGGCTTTTTCTTAAAGTGATAGGCTGATGGGTTATCTTTTACTTGTGCCACGCCATGTATACGTTCATAAGCCGATGTATACTCAGCGTTTTCTACAGAATCATGCATCTTGGCGCGAATGGGGTTCAAATCGACGTAGGCCATGCAAGTGACTAACGCATCTTCATCTAACAACGCTTGAGACTTAAAACGCCCTTCCCAAAACCGGCCAGAGCATTTATCTTCTTTATTCGCTTTACGCGCTATAAATTCATTTAAGCAGCGCATAAACCAAGAAATATCAATTAGACGCTCTCGCCAGCCACTGATAACCGCTAACGCAGCTTTAGTTTCCGCGACTGAGCTTATTTGGTCACTCAACCACCGCTCAATCAAAACAGGTTTAGAATATAATTGACACCACCGTTCACATACCTCTTCATTCGTTAACTGATGATTAAGTTGTTCATCAACATGTAGCACTAAGTGATAGTGATTGGACATGATTGCATAGGCACAAATATCGATATTAAAAATAGAAGCCAAATAATGCATACGCTCAATGACCCACTGGCGTCGATGCTCAAAAGACGTTTCTGTATATATATCCTCACCACACAAATAAGCACGACGAACACAACGGGAAATACAATGATAGTAAGGAGTATCAGATAACGATACCTGAGATTGGCGTGACTGCGTCATAATAACTACCTCTTAGCATGTAAAACTACATCACTAAAAGATAGAAGAGTAATTATGCCCCGTCAAAAGTTATGGGTGTCTACTATTTTGTTTCTCTACTATTTTGTTTCTCTACTATTTTGTTTTAACTATTTTGTTTTAACTATTTTGTACTTTACTTTAGTTACACCTATATTTATTTACACCGCATATATTACACCTTCAAATACAACGTCAAATACAGCTGTAATTAGCAGTCTTATGCACAACATAAACAACAAGTAAAACTCAAAAAATAAGTAGTCAAAAAATTATGGATGTCACATACTTCCTCTTTCAGGTGATTTAGTTTCTGTAAGCAATGCTTATTGAAAATAACTAACGCCACAATAACATTGATATTTAAGGATATAAAATAATGGGATACAGCGACTTCGCAAATATCTTTTCAGATAAAACAACGTATAAACCAGTGGAAAAATTTGCACAGGAGCATAGCATCAATTTAGCTGAACTTAAGGCAACAACCACTGCAGTATTAAAAGAAAGTGGAAAGTTACCCGCTATTAAACATATCAATGCTTTTTTCGGTTTAAGTCGCCCACTGCCATTGTTTTCAACAAAAAATTACGTAGAACAAATCGAAGCAGAATTATCTATGGGTAATGACTAAATAGAGCAATGCTCATGGATGAGTTATTGATTGTGGAGGATATTATTGATTGTGGACAGCTAATATTTATTGCCGTGAAAAAACGATATATCTAAAATGTAGAGCTGAAAATATCAGACATCAAAGTTCTGGATGTCGCACACTTTCTGCTTTGATCACCTTATATAAACGCTATTTATAGTATAGTTAATCAATTATTAGCCAGATACAGAATAACTTTCATTATCAATAGCATTGATGCTTATCATCCACAACCATATCAATATAGGGAAATAAATATGAACGAATCGAATGAATTGATACCTTTACTCCTAGCGTTTATTGCCGGTGGTCTTATTGGCTTTCTTATTTATCATTTAACACTGGGCAGAAGCAAATCTTCTAAACAACAAGAAGAGCTCGATAAAAACAAAATAGAATTGGAAAAATACAAAGCACAAGTCAATGACCACTTTAATAGTAGCGCAGAACTAATGGGACAAGTGGCTAATAGCTATCAAGCTCTTTACAACCACATGGCAGACCAATCACAGTCATTGTTAGGTGAAACCGCAGCTACTCAATTTCCATTATTAAAAGAAACAGAGAACACAGGTGAAGAAATTGAAATCACTGAGACTGAAGTAAAAACAGATGAAGTTGAAATTACCGAAACTGAAGTGAAAACAGATGAAGTTGAAGCCACCGAAACTGAAGTGAAAACAGATGAAGTTGAAGCCACAGAAACTGAAGTGAAAACAGATGAAGTTGAAGCCACCGAAACAGAAGTGAAAACAGATGAAGTTGAAGCCACCGAAACTGAAGTTAAAACAGGTGAAGTTGAAGCCACCGAAACTGAAGTGAAACCAGAAGAAATTGAAATCACTGAAACTGAAGTAAAACCTGAAGAAGTTGAAGCAACTGCCTCTGAAATTAAAAAAGAAGAAACAAAGTAAAATTAATTAGAAACCTGTCAAAATGCAGTCATAATAATCATTACGACTGCACTCCTCCCATAAATGAATGATACTGTGAATGATACTGGACAGCCAAGACTTTTATGCCGACTTACAGGAAATTAAAGGATTTGTGGTCGCAGTTGGTTTTTACTCGCTATCCAGAAGTTACCTGTGTGCTCTTCGAATGACGCTAACTCTTCTAAAGAGCCAACTGCAACTTGGTAATCTTTACCAAATCGGCTGTCTAATGTTATCCAAGTCGCTTCATCTAAGCCAAGTTTACTAAGTAGTTGAGGATGATGATTAACAATGGTCCACTGGCGTCGATGCTCAAAAGACGTTTCTATATATATCATCACCACACAAATAAGCACGACAAACACAACGGGAAATACAATGGTCGGAAGGGGTATCAGATAACGATACCTGAGATTGGCGTGACTGCGTCATAACAACTACCTCTTAGCATGTAAAACTAAATCACTAAAAGATAGAAGAGTAATTATGACCCGTCAAAATTTATGGGTGTCCAGTATTTTTTAGTATTTTTCTTCTAAGTTTGGTGTCCAGTATTTTTCTTCTAAGTTTCGCTTTCTGTTTTAAATCATGCGTCACTTCATCTTCGCCTAAACTATCTTGTGCTTGATGACGTGCAAGTATGCGTTGACTTGCTCTGCGCAACTTCGCTTGTTTACGCTCAAGTTCATCAAATGTACCACTCCATTCTTTGCTAGCGTTTGATCTTATTTTACATCCATCGATGGCAAACATGTTTCGACCAATCAATCCTTCGCGGTCGCATATCATCAGAACTTGGGTAAAAAGTGGTTCAATTTGGTCTTTCATTTTAGCGACAAAACTTGCAATGGAAGTGAAGTGAGGTTGTTCATCACCCGATAAACTCATGA
>NZ_JAPNXS010000007.1 GCF_030397575.1 Psychromonas sp. 14N.309.X.WAT.B.A12
CTCTCCTTCCGCACCATGCTTAACCACACGTTAAGAAATAAATAAACCAGCTAATATGCTGGTTTTTTTATACCTAAAATTCAATGGATTGAAAGACACGCTAGGTTTAGGCTCAGCGACTATCAAAGAACGCGCAAGGAGTGAGAGTTCAAGTCTCTCCTTCCGCACCATGCTTAACCACACGTTAAGAAATAAATAAACCAGCTAATTTGCTGGTTTTTTTATACCTAAAATTCAATGGATTGTGCACCCTAGCACTTATTACAATATTTAAATGACTAGTGGTAATATAACTCATGTTTCAAAGGCGATATTATTAAAAATAAAAAACGAGAAATTTATGTCTAATCCCCCCTGTCCAAAATGTCATTCTGAGTTTGTTTACGAAGATCAAAATCTACTGATTTGCCCTGAATGTGGATACGAATGGAGTCCTGCAGAACTGCTTGCAGAAGCTGCGCTTTTACAAGTCAAAGATAGCAACGGCACGCCATTAAATGATGGTGATAAGGTCACCATGATTAAAGACCTTAAAGTAAAGGGTAGCTCTACGGTGATTAAGGTTGGTACTAAAGCAATTGTGAAACGAGTAATTGAAGGCAAAGATCATCAACTTGACTGTAAAGTAGATGACATTGGTGAAATGATGGTAACAGCACAGTTTGTGAAGAAAGCCTGAGAAAAATAAAGAATCAAAACAAGGAAGTTCGACGTTCATAATTAAGGCTTTAATCTTAATTGGGTTAATGCAAATTCTATTAAAAATACCATCAACAAGTTTATATGCCGGACCTTAAACAGGCATTGTTTTGTGTTTAGCCTTACCATGGAATGGGAGCTCTTTAATGCGGTGATCGACACTTCAATTTCAGGCGTAATACTCTTTACTGTTGGTTATTAGGTCGATGGAGTGATTGATATTTGTGGTCTTAGCATAGGGTTAGTTTATCTTTGATACGTCATTTTATTAATGTCGTAAACAAACGATGTTTAAGGCCATTTAAAAATGCACGATGCCGCTACCCTATAAAACAATATTAGGTTAAGTTACAATTAGTTAAGTTTAACTCGTTACAATATCTCATTAAGTTAATGATAATATCTAGTAATGCCATAAAGGAGAAATGGAGACATTATGTTTACTAAAGAAATGGTACATACCGCCTTACAAACTTGGTGTGACAATGTTGTTAAAGTAGGAAAGGTTCACTCTGAAGGTGGCGATGCACAGGCATTTTCTCTTCAAGTATTATCCGAAAGTTACGACTACGATAACGGCCACGTACTGTTTAAGCCAACCCTCACATTTGGCCAACAAACTTTCCGCCCTACTAAAGAAGGCGCACTTTCATATTTTGTTGGTGGCAATAGTGAGTTTCCAAATGATAACGGCTTTAAGCTTAAGCCTTGGGTAAAAGTTTGGTACAGCAAAGAAGATTTTATACTGCATGGTGATTTAGCGATAGTGCAATGTAATGTGCATTTCATCGGTGAAGATGACAGCCATATTTTTGTAAATAAGAGCTTTGTATTTAAGATATGTGAAGATGGCAAAGTACGTATTATCTTGCATCAATCTTCGTTACCTTATCAACCTTAAGTAGTTCTTCATCCACTTATATGTTTTTTAAAAAATGAAACCAGCTCTTTGCTGGTTTCATTTTAATTACCTATTTAGCTTTGTTATTTTTAGCCAATATAAAAGAGCCACAAACACACCAAAGCTCAATGATATATAACAAAGCGGCGTTCCCATTTCACTTCTTGGGCAAACTCCCCCTTGAAAAAACTCCAACAAGCTACCTACAACAGCAAGTAATACAACCGGGATCCAACCTATGATAAATAGCCACTTTGAATATTTTATGCGCTCAAATAAAGTAGCTATCAACATTAAAAAATAACCTATGCTAACAATATAACAAGCCGGTATATTGATAACCGATGGGCAAAGGGCAATACCTGTTACAGTTAAATAAGATACAGAAACGCCGCTGTACAACCCTACACTCAGCGACACTAATAAAGCTGCTGTGATGATTCCGACAATCAATTTTTTTAAACTATCATTTACGTTAGCTGGCATACTAATCATCTTTTATAAAAATTTTTGTACGTTCTGTGTAATGCATAAATTGAAATAGAAAATATAATCAGATGCACGACATTCATTGCTGCAGGTAATAACCACACTCCAATACTTAGACCAGTGAAGTAAGTTGCAAAGATCCCACCTAAAATAACGGCAGGGCTAAACAAAGCTACCCAGCGAGGATAAAGGGTTTTACCTATTGCAATACGCCATATCCAAAGTATAGAGACAATAAGCACTGCTAAACGTAAAGCATTCACCAAGGGTTCATTATGCGCGCCAAATTCGCTTAATAAATGTTGTAATTGCAAAGCAACGTCTGGATCTGTTGTATTAGTTATTTCATGGGCTGTTAACGCTAAATAAATACGCCCTCCTAACCAAGCATTTCCTACCATAAAAGCATACCCCCCCAGTAAAGTAATAATACAACCATGTACTTTACTACCGCCTTTAATAAACATTTGCCCTAAGTGCCAATACCCTAAAATATATAATGGAGCCGCTAAGGTACTAAAAAAGTGTCCTATTGTTAGCCTTTCTTTGCTCACATTGGCGAAGTAACCATACCCTTTAGCTTCATAGCCACCAAGTGGAGAGAACTGTAAAGTAAACTCTCCTATTCCTACTAACAAAGCGGCTAGAAACCCAGCCACACCTGTAACCAGTAGTATGTTATATGTTTTTTTATCCACAAAAATACTCTCTTATTAATAATTTAAAGCGCTAGGCTTTTATTTAATATCAATGTTGATTATTGATAATCAGCAAGGTTAATCGTGGAATCCACTTGAGGTGAATCAATACTCACTGTTTTGCCACTTTGATAATTAACCTGTATTGACTTAATCTCAGTTTGATTATTTAAACCAAAAAACAGGTCACTAGTCTGATCAGAGCCCAAGCCTTCGCTACTATAAAACTGGTTAGTATAGGTTTGGCCATTTTCCATAGTGAGTGTCACTATTGCACCTAATGAGTGAGTTTCGTCTTTAAATCGTACTTTTAACCAATGACGCTCACCACCATTGTTAATAAAAGCACGTAACTTACCGTTTAAATTACCAATAACTGCATCAGGCCAACCATCTTGATTAAAATCAGAGACAACTGTAGTTACACCAAAGTGTTTATTGATAATGCCAGCGACTTCCTCTACGGGTTTGAATGTGTTCTCCTGGTATTGCTGTAATAGGTTTCCAGGATAGAGATCTAAGTGTTCAACAGCAGGAAAACGGATATAGTTTTGAGTTATAAGGTAATCAGCTAAAGAATCGTTATTAAAGTCATAAGAGACAAGCCCCCAGCCAAATCCATATTTTGCTGCATTGTTTTCTAATGCAGTGTCCTTGAATTGAAAGTCACCTTGGTTTTCTAGCAAGATGTAATCTTTATTTAAGGTTTGATCTTCAGTTAAATCCCCTACTACTAAAAAGTCAGGCAAGGTTTTTCCTACGTTACTGAAGTATAAATCTAAGAATCCATCATTATTATAATCACTAACAGCAATACCCATGGGGTAACTATAGGTAACAGGCAAAGTGATATTATTAAAAGTTAAATCGCCGTTGTTTTTAAATACACGGACAAACCCAGTGTCTTGAGCAACAACTAAATCACTTAACCCATTATTATTTAAATCAACAAAAACAGCTGTGAAGGTATTATGTTGCTCAAATACACCTGAAGATTGAGTAATATCAGCGAAAGTATTATCACCGTTATTTAAAAGTAAATTACTAATGCCGCCATAAACTTGATTAAAGATAGTTTCACCTTCTACGTATTCAGGACGAATATAGTTAGAGACATATAAATCAACAGCACCATCATTATTAATATCACCGAATGAAATAGATAAAGGCAATGATTTTTTGTCTAAGGGAAATTCTAATTTTTTCCCAATAAAACCTTCACCTGTGTTTTCATAAAGGTATACCCCACTGCTTCGAGCAACAAAGAGATCTACCCAACCATCGTTATTCGCATCAATCGAAGCAGCCCCATAGGTAGGGTCATCTTTGGCTTTATTAAACCATCCCTGCATTGGCATACTAACCAAGGAATTATTTACATATTTTTGTAAGCTATCTTGCTGGCCAATGCCACCACCAACAAAGATCTCATCGATATTGTCATTATCTATGTCGATAGTAGATAGCGCCATAAAAGGTAATCCCACAACAAAATCAGATTGATGTGTAAAATCAGTGCTAATTTCAATAAAACGTAAATCTGTTTCGCCTTGTGCTTGTTCTGCACCTTGTATGATATAAGTTACAATTCTAGTAAAAAAGAATGAAACACATATTAGAATACCGATAATAATCAACGATATTTTTTTCCATTTACTCATAGTTTTCTCCGGTAGGTGTTCAATATATTCGTCCTTGATAGGAGTAATAATAATGAGACCCGAAAAAACGCTTAAAACATTCAATTTTTATACAAAGTGAGTGTAATAAGTAAAATATAAGGCTAGGAGAAAAATAAAACCGTGATGGTTTAATAGAGGGAATTAAAGAAAAAAGTTATTTCTAGTAAGGAAAACGCTACAAATAAGTAGCGCACGACTGATAAAGTAGCTAAACCAATGATCTATTAAAGTGAGGTCAAATACTTTTAAACACTTATGCAGTTATAAAGCTATGTTGAGATGAGCTACCTGTATTCATCTGTTTGGCATGAGGTTTTACCCTATGCCGGCATACTTTTTAGCAGCTACTTTAACAATGCCTGTGCTAACCATGCTTTGAATTGCCCAGCTGGTAAAGCGCCATTTAGGGTATCAACCACTTTACCTTGTTTAAATACCATCAGAGTGGGAATACTGCGGATATTATATTGTGCCCCTAACAACGGTTGATCTTCAGTATCTATCTTTACAAATCTTGCTGTCGTATTTTGTGTAGCAACTTCTGTAAATGTCGGAGCGAAATTAATACAAGGGCCGCACCATGGTGCCCAAAAATCGATCACAACAGGCTTATCACCATTGATTAACGCAGATAAGTTAGCATTGGTTCCTTCGATAGGAGCTCCCTGTAGTAACTCTTTTTTACAACGCCCACAAGTAGGTGTTGATTCAATTCGCTCAACCGGTAAACGGTTCATTGAGTGACAATGTGGACATCTAGAAGTAATTTTTGTCATTTATTTTCTCTCTTTTTACTGCTTTATCATGGCTAGTTGCGATAATAAAATAAAGGTCGCAGAATAATAGTCAGTTTCTGCATTTATCTCAGGAAAGGTTACCTCAGTGTTACCATTCATCTTAGCCTTAGTAGCATTTTTAATAGCCTGCATACCGCTGTTAGCCGTTAATGTTGAAACTTGTTCTGTTAATAAATCCACTGATGCAGGTACTTTTTCTTGATCCCAAAAGTCTATAAATGGCGCGGTTAATTCAGTTTGATATTCACCTGCTAACATCAGGTAAAGAGGAAGTCTATTAGCACTTTCTCCGTATTTTGAAGAACTCGCACCTTCTAGAGTGACTTTATCTTCTGACAGTATCATCCAATCTGCTGGTAGGCTCCAACGTCCAAAACGAGCCCACTCCATCAATGAAATACCCGATTGGTAGACTTCAGCCCAAATAGGATCTCCAGTAACTTCGCTAAATAAGTTGAAAGCTGGGAACACCCAATAGGATAAATTGATTTGCTCAGATTGATCGCCAACGTCAACACCTTTTTCAGTTGGTAATACCAACTGGTAACCATACTTTTTATCAATCAACTTAGCTTTTATGGCATCTAGCACTCGGAATCCTTCCACCAAATAGATTTGACGATCCCATTTATTTTCTGCTGCTAATAATGCCCAAGCAATAATAATATCGCCATTACTTGCATTAGGTTTGGATGAAATACAGGCTTTATCACAGGCCTGTTCAGAGGAGCTAACTTGTTCGCGGAATAAGTAATCTTCTCGCTGCATATGTTGTTGGGTCCAAGCCCAAATTTTCTCAAATTGTTTTCTGTCATTTGAGAAAACAGCAAATAGTAATGCAAAGCCTTGCCCTTCACTGTTTGATAGATTGTCATTTTCACCATCAATAACTTGGCCATCAGTAATAAACTGCTCTTTATAAGCAATCCAATTTTTTTGATAGGGTGTTCGCTCAAAAGAAAGAAATTGCGGTAGAAGTAATATTATAATGAAAAACAATATTATTAAGGCGAATATAATTTTCTTCATTTTTCCAGTATTCCTTAACTTTTTAAAAGGCTGTTACATTGATAAATAGGCCTCTATGATAAAGGTGAACACTATAAAGATCACTAATAATTAAGCTCAAATACTATTTAAGCATTGGATAGGTAAACAAAAAGAAATGACAAAGATTCAGTAGCCAGTGACACAAAATAGCCCACTCTAAGCATTGTGTTTTATAAAAGATATAACCGTAACCAAACCCTGCTACCGCAGACACTAATACATAATTGAGCCCGCCCATGAAATGCGCAGCTGCAAAAACACATGCAACCAACATAGGCGAAAAAATAGATAGCCGCGTATGGCTTAATCGTTGTGAAAGTTTGGTTTGTAAAATCCCTCTAAATAACGCTTCTTCTGCTACACAGGTAAATAACAAATTAATTGCGATAAACTCAAACCAAAAGTCTGGTACCTTAGGGTTAAAATCCACCAGCTCTAAAAGCAAAGCAAGGGTGAGTGTCACAACAATAGTGCTGATAATAACTAAGATTGGTTGCTTAGCACTTTGCCAATTGATACATAAGGTATTGATGTAGCTTTGGCTAGTATCACTTTTATTCAACTTTTTGAAGAAATAAGCTGTCAATAAAAGGCCAGCAATGCCTTTATCAACATTCGCATAAAGGGTGTAGGTTATCGCATCCTTACTGATTTGCTCATTAATAATAATGGGCAAGTTATTAAAGCCAGGTAAGAAATGCAATGCCAGTGCTACCCCAGTAACAATAAATACGCTAGTAAATAACTTAGATAAGAAAGGTAGCTTTATATTAAGCGCAGCATAATACAAAGCAAAATAAAGCAAGAGACTACTGACTCCTATTAAATTTATATACTGTTCAGTGAAAGCAAAGCAGACACTAATTAACAACAAAAAATACCAAAGTGGCTGCTTGAACAGTGTCATTTTACAGTAAGGAAAAACGGCTAAAATCGCTAAGGCTAAAATATAAAAAGTCATCATCCATGGCTCAGTTTTGCTGTATGAATAGGTTGCTCAGAACAACAATAAGTATTTAAAAATAAAAAAGGAGGCTACTGGCCCCCTCTTTATGTCAATTAGATGCACTTAACCTATTTAATAAGAGCGGCATTGAAACGGTCGAAGCCAGCTTCTAAATCTGCAATTAAGTCTTCTGGGCTTTCTAAACCGATATGCACTCGAATTAATGGTTTGCTGCTATCCCATTCAGTCACAGTTCTGATTTTATCGATACCCGATACACTTAAAATTAAGCTTTCGAAACCGCCCCATGAAAAGCCCATTTTGAAATGATGCATATTTTCAACTAAAGCAGTTAATGCTTTACTATTTCCTTCTTTTAATACAAATGAAAATAGGCCATTTGCGGCACTGAAATCACGTTTGAAAAACTCATGCCCTGGGCATGACTCAAATGCAGGGTGACGGATATGATCCACTTCTGGTCGAGTTGCTAACCAGTTTGCAACTTGTAACGCGTTTTTCTCATGCTGCGCCATACGTACACCTAAAGTACGTAAACCTCGACTTGCTAAATACACATCATCAGGTGATGTGCATTGCCCCATTAGGTAACTGTTTTCACGTAGTTGCTCCCAATGTGCTTCGTTTGAAGTTGCGGTTCCCATCATGACATCAGAGTGACCAACAATATATTTAGTTGCCGCTTGAATCGAGATATCAACTCCCATTTCAAAAGGCCGAGAGTTAATTGGCGACGCCCATGTATTATCTAACATCACTACTAAACCATGCTCATGTGCAACTTTACTTAAGGTTGGTACATCTTGAATTTCCATAGTGATTGAGCCTGGAGACTCTAAAAATAATACTTTAGTATTGTCTTGAATTAGATCTTTAATGCCTGCACCGATCATTGGGTCGTAATAAGTGGTTTCGATACCAAAGCCAGCTAATAAGCTATCACATAATGCACGCGTAGGTTCATAGGCACTGTCGACCATTAACAGGTGATCGCCGGCTTTTAAGAAAGACATTAATGAGTTACTAATAGCAGCCGAGCCTGATGGGTAAAGAGCCGTTCCAACGCCTCCTTCTAACTCAGCAATCGCAGCTTGAAAAGCAAAGTGTGTTGGCCCGCCACGACGACCATAAAACATTTCCCCATTAGCTTTGTTTTTTGAAGCAAAACGCATCTCTTCCATGGTTTCGAAGACCATAGTTGAAGCTCGTACCACAGGCGGGTTGATCACCCCTTTAGTCCATTTTTTATCGCGACCTAGTGTTACTATCTGTGTCTCTTTTTTCATTTCACTCATCCATCCCATCATTAATAAAGCACTGAAGAATCTATCCAGAATATAGAAAGAACATATTACCACTTCAAAAATAGATAAACAGCGAGAAAATTGTCATAAGATAGTCTTGATTAGATGGCTTAGTACCTAAAGAAATAGGTATAATCGCTATTTACACTTTTCAGCTTGAATGGGTTCGTAATGCAGTTAGAGACATACTTCCACCTTAACCGTGAACACTATGCGGAATGTTTTGATCAATCAATGGCGTTAAAAGCACCACAAAAGCCACGTTGGGGATTTATTGTCGGCGCGATGATTACCGGTTTGTTTTTTCTTTTTTTAACCGAGGTTCAAGGTCTATTCGCGTGGTTTTTCTTTGCCATTGCAATACTTGAGTACTTTAGTTTTAAATACCGCCGTGCTTGGTGGCTAACTCGCCAAATGATCAGTAAAAACGCAGGAAATAAAATCACCCTTATTTTCGATGAAAAGGGTATCGAGAATAAAAGCGTTTATATCAATAGCCAATTAGCATGGGAATCGATTAAAAGCTACCAAGAAACAGAAGTGGGTTTTATGTTGAATTTACAACAAGGTGGACAACAATATCTCAGTAAAAGTTGTCTAAATGAAGAAATACAAGATTATTTATTGATGCAACTTAAAGGGAAGAAAGTAGCATAACCCCCCCCCTCAAAGTAGATAGTAAGAAGGCAAGTATATTGGGGTGGCTCACCACCAATACACTTCTTTTTATTTAAAGGTTAAAAAGCTATTCTGTAATTTTCCTAAAAGCCGCGTTTTCATCATTATTTGGGTCTAAAGCAACAAGTTGTAAACTGATAGTATTCTCTTGTGTTGGAAAATCCGCTGCAGCTTGCTCTTCACCATGTGTTTTAAAGTTCACCTTAATAAAGCCTTCTTGTACAAATACTTTGTCCTTCACCACACTTTTTTCTTCAATTATAATTGAAGCATCACGCACCCGATTGCCTAATAGTTCAGAACTGACATGGCGAGCTTGCTCCGTCTGAAAGTCATAAGAGAACAGACCGACATAAGTGAAAACACCACGCCCCATTCTATTAATAATATATGGGGCAGCAAAATAGGCTATACCAGTTCTATTATCATTTAATAAAGCTAATTTAGATATGTTCAAATAAGCCGTCCCTCTATCATAGACAGGTCCAGTATCCTCCTGAGCAGAGGCAACTAAGACATCAAATTGACCATGTAAAAAGTTATTAGATTCAACCTTTTCTAATGAATCTAATAATACTGGCCGCTCATTTTCAGGGTAAATAATAGAAGTGGGATGTGCATTCGATAAAGATTCAAAGATAATCTTTTCAGTATTTTTTTCACAGGCCTGCTTAGCTTCATTCCAAAAACCTTGGTCAGTTATGCAGCTCTGTTGAGTATTGCTTCGACCTTGAAAATAATAGACTAGGCCTATGATAATCAACATGGCTAATAACACTTTATTGAGAGTTTTATTCATCTGATTTCTCTATTAATAAATTAATTTCTGTTAAAACACGTGCAAACTCATCGGTTAAAGGTGCGTGAACTTCAATTTTTTTATCGGTATGTGGATGGATAAAACTTAAATACGCTGCATGTAATAATAAACGATGAATATCAAAATTATCTCTAAACATCGTATTGTGTTTGCCATCACCATGTGAAGTATCACCAACAATAGGGTGTCGAAGGTGTTTCATGTGGCGGCGTAATTGATGTTTACGTCCGGTTTTAGGTTGTAACTCCACTAGAGAATAACGAGAAGTAGCGTAAGGGCCAACAGCAATCGGCACTTCAGTTTGTGATATACAGCGGTACTCTGTCACTGCATCTTGAGCAGGTTTTGTCATATCCGCTTTTTTATCGGCGATTTTGTCATATTGATATTTTAAAGGATAATCTAAAAGACCTTGGCCGATATGCCCTCTTACAACAGCTAGATAATGCTTCTCAGTGGTATGCTCTACAAACTGTTGCATTAAATGGCGTGCACTGTCTTTATCTAACACAAACAACAATACACCAGATGTTGGTCTATCCAAACGATGTACCGGATAAACATGTTGTCCGATTTGATCACGTAGTTTTTGAACCGCAAACTCTGTCGCGTTAGTATCTAACCAACTACGATGTACCAATAAACCAGAGGGTTTGTTGATTGCTACCAGATATTCATCTTGATACAAGATCTCTAATTCTGGGCTGCTGCTTTCTACCACTATATCCTGCTGCTCTGCAACGGTAGCTAACATTAACTCAAGATTATCAAGATCGTTATCAGGTGCTTGCACTGGCTCGGTGGTTTGTTGTTCTGATGGCATCATAAATCTCGCTTACTATTCAACCATATTAACTGTAGACACTTACATAAAAATGGATGAGGCGTTTATTCTATAAACATTGAAAATAAGCGACCAATATAACAATAAACAGCAAAAATTTCATGTCTGTATTGGTTAAACAACACAATGCGAATAGACTGTTTTCCTGAATGACTTGATCAACAAACAACAAATACCACGCTATTTTGTAAAAGGAAAAACAATGCGTCATTTACTAGTAATATCAAAGGTTGTTACTTTAAGTTTACCAATGATTTTAAGTGCCTTGGGCATCACAAATGTAAATGCGGCCACAACCAATTTTAATAAGCGAATTAATATTGCTATTGAAGACTCTCTTGCGCACTTAGAAACCAGCGTTCAACTCATCAAAGACCCAAATCAATTTCCAACTTACGCGAATAAAGACCTTTCTTGGCAGCTCAATGCCGCACACAAATGGACGGCAGGTTTTTATCCAGGAGCCTTATGGCAAGGTTATCAATTAAGTGGTGATTCACGCTTTCAACAATGGGCTAAACAATGGACAGAATCCTTAGCCGGTCAAATAAACGATGCAGGCAGTCATGACTTAGGCTTTAAATTTATGACAACCTATGGGAATGCACTAATACTTAGCAATGATATTGATATGGTAGCTTATAAAAAAGTAATGCTCGCCGCTGCGAGTACTTTAGCTAAACGTTATCAACCTAATATACAGTTACTTAGTTCAGACTGGGATGATAAGTATTATGAAAATTCCATTCCGGTAGTAATCGACATTATGATGAATTTAGAACTATTGTTGTGGGCTGCAGAAAATGGCGGTGATAAACAATGGGCAGAAATAGCAAAACATCATGCCTTAAAAACCTACGAAGACTTTATACGTGTTGACGGTAGCAGCTATCACATCGTTCGCTATGACCAAACAACAAGACAAGTCATTAATAAAGGCACATTACAAGGTGATGGAGACGAAACCACTTGGGCGCGAGGCCATGCTTGGATGATTTATGGCATGGTCGTGATGTACCGTTATACTGAGCAATCCATTTATCTTCAATATGCTCAAACATTAACAGACTATTTTATTAAAAAATTACCTGAAGACGGTATTGCTATGTGGGACCTGAATAGTAAAATTCTGCAACGAGATACCTCTGCTGCAGCCATATTTGCTTCTGCATTAATCGAAATGGCTGATTATATCGATAATAAAAAGCAGAAAGAACGGTATATACAAGAGTACAAATTAATACTTAACTCTTTAATATCAGAGCCTTACTTTATTAAAGACACCACTAAAGCGCCCATCATTGATAAGTCAGTACATTACTATACGAAACCTAACGCGATTGATGTTCCCGCCATTTTTACTGATTATTACTTTCTAGAAGCGTTAAACCGTTACCAACAAACACTGTCGGAAAAATAAGCGTCAGCTTCTTTTACAACGCAGAAAAAAAGAGACTTACCTCTGATAAAAAATCATTCAATAACAAACAGATACCACAATGGCCCTTTTCTTGCATTAGCAGTAGAATTAAGCGCTATTAATTAATATCTATTTAAAGACTTAAGTGTCGGAGTTACAAATGAAAAAAATCATAGGTATATTATTTTCCCTAATAATAAGTACAGCAGCTAATGCAGTAGCCTTATATGATTCGGGTGAGCCTATAGATACGAGTGGACGTTGCGTTGCAGAGGGTTGTTTAGGGTCAACAGAGTGGTGGATTATTTCTGAATTTACTGCAGACGCAAATTGGGACATTACTGGTTTTGAGTTCTTTGCGACAGACAATAATGAGATTAACGGTAACGGTGGTGATGGTACAGGTTTAGGGATTGAAAGTTATCAATCAACCAGCTGGAAGATCATTTCTGCCGATAATCCATTTGGTGAAGCATTATATAGTGGGCAAACAAAAGCAACTACTAGTACTTACAATCTAAATAGCATTAATGTGACTGACTTTCTCCTATCTGATTTAACTATCTCGCTAGGCAGTGGAACTTACTATTTAGCACAACATCATGATTTCTTAGATGAGTCTGAATTCTTAGTATTAGAATCAGGATACAGGTCACACTACTATCAAACAGATAATTTAGCTGGTAAGTATAAGATCAACGGCACAGCGGCTGTAAAAATTATCGGCACAGTACCAGAACCCGCTTTATTCGGTTTATTTGGTTTAGCACTAGTTGGTTTAGGATTATCTAGAAAAAAGTTGCAT
Organism: Psychromonas sp. 14N.309.X.WAT.B.A12; assembly: GCF_030397575.1. GTDB lineage: Bacteria > Pseudomonadota > Gammaproteobacteria > Enterobacterales > Psychromonadaceae > Psychromonas. Next base: position 13,155 of record NZ_JAPNXS010000007.1, read on the forward strand.
AAATAACCTTTGCATACTTAACAAAGTTATTTATTAGCCTCTGATACCAGAGGCTTTTTTATGTCATATAATAAATACTACGAAAACTTAATTAGTATGACTATTTGATTTTTCGCTTCGACGTTAACAAATATAAATTCCGATATAAAGAACAATTAATAAGCCACATTTATCGTTCTTTTAAAGATTTAAAGACTCATTTCATTGCCCATGAACGATAAATAATGAATTATTTTTTAAGCCTCTTTTTTTATTTTTACTCTGTAAAACCTATTAGCATTAAAATAAAAACCAAAAACAAAAACATAAACCACTGATAAATATAGATTTAAAAATAAAGCCCCCCCAAAAAAATGCTAAACAGCAATTAACTTATTAATACTTTATGTAGCTCACAAAACTGATAGATAGCAATCAATATCAATACCTAAATAACTGTAATCGTGACCTCAAAAGGATTTCCTCCTATCAAAGATTGATTAAATATAGCGAGCCAGTTATCCTACTTAAAACGTAAACATATAATAAGACATTTAGGAGTTAGATATGACTAAACCAGTAATTGGTTTCATCGGCCTTGGCCTTATGGGCGGCAACATGGTTGAAAACTTACAAACACGTGGTTTTCAAGTAAATGTAATGGATCTTAATAAAGATGCTGTTGCGAAAGTAATTGCACGTGGTAATGCTACTGAAGTTGCTTCAGGTAAAGAATTAGCTGAGAAAAGTGACATCGTGATGCTAGCACTAACTACTTCAAAAGTAGTTGAGTTAGTTGTTTATGCAGAAGACGGCATATTAGCTGGTATGTCTGAAGGTAAAGTACTCATTGACTTCGGTACTTCTATTCCAGACTCTACTCGTAAGATTGGTGCTGCATTAGCAGAAAAAGGCTGTGGTATGATCGATGCACCGCTAGGTCGTACTCCTGCACATGCTAAAGATGGTTTATTAAACATCATGGCAGCTGGTGATATTGAAACATTTAACAAAGTTAAACCTGTATTAGATGAACAAGGTGAAAACGTATTTCATCTTGGCGCACTAGGTGCCGGTCATACAACTAAACTGATCAACAACTTCATTGGCATGACGACGGTAACTGCTATGTCTCAAGCCTTTGCTGTAGCAAAAGCAGCAGGTGTTGATGGACAACAACTGTTTGATATCATGTCAGCAGGTCCTTCTAACTCACCATTTATGCAATTCACTAAATTCTACGCGGTAGATGGCGAAGAAAAATTAGGTTTCTCAGTGGCTAATGCTAACAAAGATCTTGGTTACTTTAACCAAATGGTTGCTGACTTAGGCTCTGAGTCTCTAATCGCTCAAGGTACTTCAGCTAACTTACAAGCTGCTGTTGATGCTGGTCTTGGCCAACACGATGTACCCGTTATTTTTGATTACTTTACTAAATTAGAAAAGTAACTAAAAAGTAGCTTTAAAAGCTTCATACAAGGCCACCTATTCCTAATAAAAATAAGCGTCCTTGAAACACAACTTGGACACTGATATTGTATCGCCTAAGTTAATACTTAATACGATAATAATATCAGTGTCTTTTTTTAAATTAATAAAAAATTCATATAAGCCATGTTTGCTAATACACTAGCAAACAGTTAAAAAATACTTATATTTGATATCTTGTTTATTGACCCGCCTCACAGTAACCGCTTTATTATTCACCATTTATTCGCTATATTCTACATCGTTAGTAGTATTTTTACAATGTGATGCCAATCAAAATTTAAAGTTTAATTACCCTTTCCTATCAATCTAATTGATACAAACAACTTCACATTTAAAATTGAATAAGCAATAGTAGTGCCCAACGAAAACAACATGTGCTGCAAATAAGTTTACTATTTTTTAATTTAAGAGGATTTACATATGTCTGATAGCAAGTGTCCAGTAATGCATGGTGCGGCGACAACACCAACAGCAAATAAAGTATGGTGGCCTAAAGCGCTTAACCTAGATATTCTTCACCAATACGATACTAAAACTAACCCTCTCGAAGCAGATTTTGATTACCGTGAAGCGGTGAAAACGCTTGATGTAGAATCACTTAAAAAAGACATGCACGCGCTAATGACTGATAGCCAACCTTGGTGGCCAGCAGACTGGGGACATTATGGTCCATTAATGATTCGTATGACATGGCACTCAGCGGGTACATACCGTATTGCTGATGGTCGTGGTGGTGCTGCAACAGGTAGCCAACGTTTCGCTCCTCTAAATTCATGGCCTGATAACGTTAACCTAGACAAAGCGCGTCGTCTTCTTTGGCCTATTAAAAAGAAATACGGTAACAAACTAAGCTGGGCAGATTTAATCGCTTACGCAGGTACTATCGCTTATGAATCAATGGGACTTAAAACATTTGGTTTTGCCTTTGGTCGTGAAGATATCTGGCATCCAGAAAAAGACATCTACTGGGGTTCTGAAAGAGAATGGTTAGCACCAAGTGGCAGTGAAGGTTCTCGTTACTCAGGTGAGCGTGATCTTGAAAACCCACTAGCATCAGTAATGATGGGTCTTATCTACGTAAATCCAGAAGGTGTAGATGGTAAATCGGATCCACAAAAAACAGCTGATGATATTCGCGTTACTTTCGAACGTATGGCAATGAATGACGAAGAAACGGTTGCATTAGCAGCGGGTGGTCATACAGTTGGTAAATGTCACGGTAATGGTGATGCCGCTGAGCTGGAAGATGATCCAGAAGGCGCAGCACTTGAAGATCAAGGTTTCGGTTGGTTAAACAAAACCAATCGCGGTATTGGTCGTAACACAGTGTCTAGTGGTATCGAAGGTGCTTGGACTACTAACCCAACAAAATGGGATAACGGTTACTTTGATCTACTACTTAAATATGACTGGGAACTAAAACATAGCCCAGCAGGTGCAACACAATGGGAACCTATTGGCTTAGCAGAAGAGAAAAAACCAGTTGATGTTGAAGACCTAACAACACGTTACAATCCAATTATGACTGATGCGGATATGGCAATGAAAGTTGACCCTATTTACCGTAAGATTTCTGAAAAATTTGCTAACGATCAAGAATACTTCTCAGAAGTATTTGCAAGAGCTTGGTTCAAACTAACGCACCGTGATTTAGGTCCTAAAGCACGTTACATTGGTCCAGATGTACCGCAAGAAGAGTTAATCTGGCAAGACCCTGTACCAGCTGGTAACACTAACTACGATGTTGATGCAGTTAAAGCTAAAATCGCAGCGTCTGACTTAACAGTAAGTGAACTAGTTGCAACGGCATGGGATAGTGCAAGAACCTACCGTAACTCAGATAAACGTGGTGGTGCTAACGGTGCTCGTATTCGTCTTGAGCAACAAAGAAACTGGGAAGGTAACGAACCAGAGCGTTTAGCTAAAGTATTAACAGTGTTTGAAGCAATAGCAGCTGAAAGTGGTGCAAGTCTAGCCGATGTTATCGTACTAGCGGGTAGCGTAGGTATTGAAAAATCAGCAAAAGAAGCTGGCTTTGACATTACAGTACCATTTGCACCTGGTCGTGGTGATGCATCACAAGAAATGACTGATGATGAAGCTTTTGAAGTACTTGAGCCTGTTCATGATGGATTCCGTAACTGGCAGAAAAAACATTACACAGTAACACCAGAAGAGATGCTATTGGATAAAGCGCAACTGCTAAACCTAACGGCACCAGAAATGACAGTGCTAATCGGTGGTCTACGTGTAATCGGTACTAACTACGGTGGCACTAAGCATGGTGTATTTACTGATAACGAAGGCGCATTAACTAATGACTTCTTTGTTAACCTAACTGATATGAGTAACTCATGGGTAGCTACTGGCCGTAACTCTTATGAGATTCAAGATACAGCAACAAAAGCAGTGAAATGGACAGCAACACGAGTAGACCTAGTATTCGGTTCAAACTCGATTCTTCGTTCATACGCTGAAGTTTATGCACAAGACGATAACAAAGAGAAATTTGTTAAAGACTTCGTCGCAGCTTGGGTTAAAGTAATGAATGCAGACCGCTTCGACTTAGTATAATCCAATGATTAGACTGTGATGGTCTAATAACATAATCTCTAAGCCCTGATTTTTCAGGGCTTTTTTGTATCTATACTTCCTGAATTAACAACCTAGACATCAAATAATGGCATTCCTGCACTAGATACGTTAACTTTGGTTTAACCAAATTTACTAAGGAAATATATGAAGATTCAAGCAGATGTAGGAACAATCGATATCTTAGGCCATATCATACTGTGGTTTTTATTAATCATGGTGACCTTGGGCATTGCCGCTTTCTTTTACCCTTACTCATTTTCTAAATTTGTAATTAACCGTTCAGAGTTAATTGATGACCAAGGTAAGGCGAGAAAGATGTCATGTAACACTGACCTTTTTGGCAATATTGGCCATGTTATTTTATGGATGATCATCTCTATTTTGACCTTAGGGCTAGGTTACGCCTTCTACTTCTATAAAGTCTGGAATTATTCGCTAAATAACACCACTCTCAGTAATTAACTGAATGCCCCCAAGTTTGGCGATAAATACAAGAGAGTTTGAATCACAACATAGAGGTCTTGTTGATACCTGTATATAATCGCCATACCATTAATAAATAAAGATAGTTTTTCATGAGCATGAACACCCTGACCGATTTTTTAGAACAAGCCCAATGCCAATCTCGCGTATATGACTTAGGGCGTATTGTGCAAAAAATAGATAACAGCGAATTCCAAAAAGTGGCCAATAATGAACAGGCTTACCCTTACCCTATTCAACAACATGCTTTTCTCGCAATTACCTTTTGGCAAGTTGCAGCACAAAAAGAGCACTTTGTATGGTTTTTAAAAATGCCATTAGACGAACAAGGTTTAATGAAAATTACCGCGCAAACTAGCTTTATTCGCATGGTCGTAGAAGCTATGGGAGAAAATTTAACTGCTGATGTCAGTGATAAAACACAAGAGCGTCTAGCGAGTAACCCATTCGTGTTTAAACCGAGTGCTGAAAAGTTAGCTATCTTTAATGCCAATATGAATAGTGTTTTTGTGCGCCCAGCTTCTTCATTTTATCCTGCAGTACAGGCTTATTTTTCAGGTTCAATAGACAATCAAGATTGGCAAACACTTGGCTTTCAAGGTTTTGCAGATATTGCAGCACGCTTAGATTATGACGACAATCAAAAAAAGATTATTGCAGCTTTACCAACTCTGCCAGAACAACCTTTACAAACTTTATGCTTATGTCTTGAGAACCAAACCAATATCAGTACTGAATTAGTAGAGAAAATAATAGAACAAGCAAAACAACGTTTGCATAACGGTCAGATTACTACTGCGATTTTATTATTAAGAGCGATAGCAAGCGCAAATGCACAAGGGTTAACGAAACAATTATTAGAGACACAGTTCTCTTCTGAATTGTTACATAATGCAGACTGGTATATCACAATCGCAGGTCGCTGCTGGACTCAATTGCAAAATGAAACATTATTAAATCGTTACTTTGAAGCTTTAGCTACACACCAACAGGCCCTATTTCCGCAGTTATTTGCAGACCTAGTAGCGATTCCAGCATTACGTGATAAAGTATTAAAGCAGTTACGTTTAACTGCGCGTTCTCCTGCCTTATCACAAGCCATAGGTTTGCTATTTTCTGGCCTAAAACCAACTACCTAAGGGCAATCATTATGATTATTTGGGATCTGTTATTTATTCTGCTGATGGTTTTAGTGGGTACTACTATTTGGAAGTTGCGCCAACAATCGGAGTTAGCTAAAAAACTAACTGAAGCACACTGCCATAAGCTCAGCTTACAACTATTGTCTTTTTCACGATCTCGCTTCAACTTTACATTAGGCAGTGATTTCTTGCAGGCTAGTTTTGTATTTGAGTTTAGCAGTGACGGTGACAATAACTACCAAGGCGGCTTAACTTTAAACGGATTAATTAAGCCACGTTTCCAATTACCTGCTTATCGTGTTGTTGACGATCAGCAGACTTTTCATTAGAGGTCATTTATGGATCGTATTATCTTAATTGCCCAGCAATTAATTAAAGAAGGAAAAACGCCAACTACTAGCTTAATCAAAGCGCGTTTACCTAAAAATACGCCACTCCCGACGATTATTCAAGGCTTGAAAATGTGGCAAGACAATCCAACAAAACAAATTAATACGCCAACTGAGCCTGCACTCACAGGTGCAAGTATAAGCCAGGAAAATAGCAGTATTGATGAGCTAATTAATAACCGGATTACACAAGCAATCATCCCACTACAAGAAGAGATTAAAGTCTTAAAAATGCAGATACAAACATTAGAAAATAAAATAGCGACAACGCACCCGGCGGAAGACTAACTGTGTATATTAAAGAATTGAGCTTTGAGTGCTACCAAGATACACAATATGCCGCCGTAGAGCGTGCCATTAACAACTATTTAGATATGCTGCGTTACAATGGACAGATACTTGGTAGGGAGTTCCCAGTGGCAATGCAAGGGGCTATTTTCACGACGCGTTTAGTTTGCCCAGAAGAACATAGTTTGCATGCACGTTTTAACAGTCCACAGGTAACACATGCTTTGCAAGGATTAACCAATGCAGGCTTATTAGCTCCAAAAATAAAGACTATCGCGGAAGATCTTAACTCACAACAATGTGCTACCAATTTTAACCCAAGCTGGCAGATCTTATACACTACATTTTTAGATACTTGCTCACCAATACGTTGCGGTGAAACCTTAGCACCTATTCCGCTTTACCGTACACCAGAAGAGATAAGTAATGGTGACCGTAAAAGTGCAATTAAGTGGCAAGAAGAGTGGGTTAACTTAGATGAATTACAGATGAATGGCTCAGCAGTATCAAGTGCCGCATTAAAAGAGTTAGGTGAAGTTGACAGTAAATTCTTTTATCGTGGAACTAATCTGTGCAAACGCATTCAATATATAACCAAAGTCCCTACTTATTATTATTTATATCGAGTCGCTGGTAAATCATTACAAGAAGAGCAAAATAGACCTTGCCCAAGCTGTGGTGGTGACTGGAAATTAAATGAACCCTTATTCGATATTTTTGACTTTAAGTGTGACCAATGCCAACTTGTCTCCAACCTTTCGTGGGACTTTAAAAAATAGGATATAACCATGTTAAAAAAAATAAAAATCATCATTATGGTATTAATATTGTTGATTATCGGCTTCTTTGTATTAAGAGGCTGCTCTCAGGATGAAGTAGGCGATGTCAGCTTAGGTTTATTTACCACTCAAGATATTAAACTCAATATTTTAAAAGATCCTCTAGTGCCGGGTGTAACCTGTCATATTGCATCAATAGAAGCTGATTTAAGCTTTTCTGATCCTAGTGATAGCGCTATTTCATGTCGTCAAACCGGTGAGGTTACATTAGCAATGATAGCTAAGATTGATAAAAGTAAATCTGGTGAAGTTGTCTTTAAGAAGTCGAAAAGTATCTTCTTTAAAAATATGAAAATCCGTCGTATTTTTGATACGGAGAACCAAACCTTAATGTATGTTTCTTACTCAACAAAAGAAACATCGGGTAGCTTCAAACATAGTTTATCAACTGTACCGCTATGGGGCACAGATGCTTATCAAGAAAAGGCAGCTGTAACACCACAGAAAGAGTCACAAGACACGCTATAAAATACCAATTGGTGAATAAAAAATGCCCCGTATAAGCATCACTTAACGGGGCATTTTTGTATATATTAACACTCATTAACACTTTATAGATTAGGTTTTAATACCTCAAACATGGCTTCAATGTGATCATCGCGATCATTTAACGCTGCAATATAACGATATTTTTCGCCACCAGCTTCTTCAAATATCTCTCTATTCTCAGACTCTAATTCTTCTAATGTTTCCAGACAATCAGCGCTGAAAGCCGGGCTAATAATTGCAACGTCTTTGATACCTTGTGCCGGAAAACTTTCTAAGGTTGCATCGGTGTAAGGTTTTAACCACTCTGCTTTACCAAAACGACTCTGAAAAGTACTGATCACTAAGTCTTTGTCTAAATTTAACTTTTCCATCACTAAACGTGTTGTTTGCAAGCATAAACAATAATAAGGATCGCCGTTTTTTAAAAATAGCTTTGGCATCCCATGGTATGAAAAAACAATTTTTTGCGGTGTACCATTCTTTTCTAAATCTTCTGCAACACTATTAGCTAACGATTCAATATAGCTAGTATTTTTATGATAACCGTTAATAAAGTGCAATTCTGGCACCCAACGCCAAGTCTGTAATACTCTAGCAACAGCATCGAAGGTTGAGCCGGTGGTAGGGCTAGAATATTGAGGGTAAAGAGGCAATACGACAATGCGTGTAAAGCCTTTCTCACGTAACGTTTTCAAACCAGACTCAATGGATGGGTTGCCATAACGCATACTCATCACTACTTCTGTATCTTGGTAACCTTTTTCTTTTAATAGCAAGCTTAGCTTATCACGCTGTAACTCGGTAATATGAGTTAAAGGTGAGCCATTTTCAGTCCAAATACTGTTATATAACTTAGCCGACTTTTTAGGTCTTACTCGCAGAACAATACCATGCAGAATTATCATCCAAATAAGACGTGGTATTTCGACAATACGTCGATCCGATAAAAATTCTCGCAAATAAATACGAACTGCTTTAGTAGAAGGCTCATCTGGACTACCTAAATTTGTTAGTAAAATACCTGTTTTTTGATGAAAGCGACCTTCGTGAGGATTATCAGTGATACCAGAGAAACGCGACACATTAAGCTCCTTTGTTGAGCATTAAAAATAATAGTATAAAGTTATGTACTCGACTGGCATTAGTGTAGATCAATATTAAATAACTAATATCAAAGACCTTGTAAACTATTTAATTAGTTTTTAATATGCAATATTAGTGAGTTTAAATAACCTTAAAAACTTAAATAACTAGTTGAAATATAGCTCATTCAACGTTTAAGGAATAATCTTTTTTATCTATTGAGTCCATTGGCTTTACAATGCACATAGCATAATTAACAGATAAATCTTTTTCTGATACAGACCAACTCCATTTTAGTGGATTAAACACAAAGCCTTGCTGATCTTGGATATTTAATTGAGCTTGATTAATCATTTTTTGTAACTCAACAGGCTTAATAAACTTACTCCATTGATGAGTACCAATTGGCAACCAACGCATCACCCTTTCAGCGCCGAAAATAGCAACAATATAACTTTTTATATTACGATTAATTGTCGAACAAATCATTAATCCGCCAGGCTTTAGCATGCGACCACAAGCTTCCAAAAAGTCACTAGGATTAGCAACATGTTCTATCACTTCCATATTCAATATCACATCAAATAACTCGTCTTGCTCCAACAAATTTTCAGCTAATGTGTTTCGATAATCAATCTTTAAACCAGACTGTTGAGCATGCAATTGTGCAACAGGTATATTATTGGGAGCAGCATCTGCTCCCAATACATCAGCACCGAGTGCGGCCATTGGCTCGCTTAATAAACCGCCACCACAACCAATATCTAACAAACGTAAGCCGTTGAATGGCAGTGTTGATTGACTATCTCTACGGTAGTGTGAGGCTACCTGTTGAGTGATGTAGGCAAGACGCGTTGGGTTTAATTTATGTAATGGTTTAAATTTTCCTTGCGGATCCCACCACTCGCTAGCCATAGCTTGGAATTTTTTAACTTCGTCTGGATTCAATGTATTCATCATGATCAACTTATCTGTTAATACTTAATCGTCTAATAACTTCGCGACTTTTTTAAAGAAGATCTTTAGCGTTTCTTCATTGTCATAATCTAAGTCATAAGCACCGTGGAATAGTAACGTCACGGTTAAATCCTTAAAGGCTAGCCAACATGTATAACCATCAAAGTCATGTGAAGCGGTGATGTCCTGATATTGATACACACCTTCGGACTTAACACCTTTACTAGTAATTAATTCAAATACTTGTAATAAATGGCGTTTTTTCATTTTATTAATATCCATCATTTCACCTTTTTAGTATTGATACCCATTACAATAAATACTGTTATGAGTATTATTTATTAATACGCAATGGCAGATAAAAAGATCAAAAAAAGCCCCGGTGATTGCTCAGCGGGGCAGAATAATAATTAATGGTAAGCTAATGATTAATCTTCAGAATCATCAATAATAACGCGTTTTTTACGACGCATTGGAGCTGCTCCAACATCGATTGATTCATGGAAAACATTCTCTTGTTTTTTATTACTTACTCTGGCTTTTTTAACCGCTGGCTTCTTCTTATCAGCCACTACTTTTTTCTCTTTAAAGACCTTCTTAGGTGCTGGTTTTAATCCTTTAAACTTAGGATTAATCCCCTCCACCTTATCAAAGCTAATTTTTTGAGCAACAAAGCTTTCTACTTTTTTAAAATTATCCCAATCTTTTGGACCAATAATAGAAATAGCATCACCCAACTCACCTGCACGCCCAGTTCGACCAATACGATGAATATATTCTTCAGTATGCTTTGGAATATCAAAGTTTAAAACGTGGCTTACATGCACTAAGTCTAAACCGCGTGAAGCGATATCAGTTGTTACTAATATTTTTTGTTTACCGCGAGAGAATGAATCCATAATTTTATTACGGTTCGCTTGAGATAACTCTCCATGCAATGCTACTGCCGACATTCCTTTTTCAATTAAAATAGCACTTAAGCGCTCGGTATCAGCACGTGTTGCAGTGAAGATAATAGCTTGATCAATCTGTTCTTCTTTTAAAAAATGAAATAATAACTTCTCTTTTTGATTCAAATTATCAGCCAAGTAAAAACGCTGCGTAATCTCACTATGTTGTTGGTTTTCTTCACCCACTGTAATGCGAATAGGTGACTTTAATAAATGCCCCGCAAACTCATTTACTTCGCCATGACCCAACGTTGCTGAAAACATTAATGTCTGACGTAAACGGTGATTTGCCGCTTCGTTAATTGCTGTTAACTGCTCAGCAAAACCTAAGTCCAACATACGGTCAGCTTCATCTAAAATTAATAGTTCTAACCCCGGTAAATGTAGCAGCCCTTTTTTAACATGGTCCACAATTCGCCCCGGTGTGCCAACAATAAAATGCGGGTCTTTATCAATGGCTTTTACTTGATCATTAAAGTTTTCACCACCTAAAACTAAAATAGATTTCACACTGGTGTTAGATACTAATAAACGCAATTGCGCATAAACCTGTTTAGCTAACTCACGCGTTGGCGTTAGGATTAGTACACGAGGATCACGTCGCGTAAGAGCACGACTTTTCAAAACACGCTGCATGGCAGGTAATAAGTACGCAAGTGTTTTACCTGAGCCTGTTTTAGAGGATGCTAAAAGATCTTTCCCTGCAATTGCCACCGGAATGGAATCAGCTTGAATTTGTGTTGTTTCTTTAAAACCTAAATGTGAAACAGAAGTGATCAAACGCTGATCAATGGGTAAATCTTTAATTAGCAATGTATGCTCCAAAACAGTCAAAATAATTAGTTAAAGGTTAAGTATAACGATTAAGCATAAAATTAAGAAATGAAGTTTGCAATTGCGAAGAAAAAAACTGATTTTAGCAGCCAGTATATTAAAACAAAGGGCAATAAGCGCTCCATAACATCAGAAAATAGGTTTAGGTAGCTTATTCGGTTGTTCAATTTAAATGCGTTAGATACTACTCAACCCCATTTCAAATATTAGCTTTTCTGCGGTACATTCAAATTTCAGGCTCACTTTACTTTCAACTGCATATTCCACTTCTTTATAGTCGACTGAAACCTGCACTTCTGGAAAGCGAGTTTGTGCAGATTGAATATACTTATCAGCTAATTGTTCAACACTAGCTTTGTCTGGACCGCTAAAAGGCAGAATAAGTAGCGTATCATCCTCTGTAATCACTGAGCCAAGTTCAACAAAAGTACCGCAGGCTTCGCAGATATTATTCTCTTGATTGTTTTTTTGTAGTGCCGTTTCTTGTGTAAACATAATGACCTCTTAACTCGTTATACATCATGCTTAATTGTAACTCGCTTTAAATAAAAAAGGCGACACCTGAGGGTCGCCCTTTCACCTTTTAATGATTTACATCATTAAGCAATGGGAAATTTCTTCAAATTCCAAATTTTGGTTGCATAATCTTCGATTGATCTATCCGAATTAAACTTACCCATCGCCCCTGCATTTAAGATCGCTTTTTCAGCCCAAGCAGACTGATCTCGATATAAGGTATCAATAGCTTGATGCGCATTAACATAAGACTCATAGTCAGCAAGACAGAGGTATTCATCGCCCCACTCTAATAAACTACGTTTAATATCTGACAATAAACCTGGATGACTAGGAGTGAAGAAGTCGCTGTCTAACCAATCCAAGACTGATTTTAACTCTGGATTATTGTAGTAATAATCGTATGGATTATAACCTTCTGCTTTTAACGCCTTCACTTCATCAACACTTAACCCGAAGATAAACATATGCTCTGCGCCAATCTCTTCGGCCATCTCTATATTTGCACCATCCATCGTGCCGATGGTCAACGCACCATTTAAAGAGAACTTCATGTTACCAGTGCCTGATGCCTCCAACCCTGCGGTTGATATTTGCTCAGAAACGTCTGCAGCAGGAAACATTTTTTCTGCTAGAGAAACACGGTAATTTGGTAAGAACACGACCTTCAATTTATCTTTAATACGAACATCATTATTAACTTTGTCAGCGATTTTATTCAGAGCAAAAATAATCTCTTTTGCCATGTGATAGCCCGGTGCAGCTTTTGCCCCGAATAAAAAAACACGTGGCACCATATCGTAGTCAGGATCTTCTAATAAACGTTTATATAAGGTAAGAATATGGATCAGGTTTAACTGCTGACGCTTGTATTCGTGCAAACGTTTAATTTGCACATCAAAAATCGCATCCACAGAAACATCTACCCCCGTTTCTTCTTTAATTATTTTAGCCATGACCACTTTATTTTCTTTTTTAATATCCATAAAGCGTTGTTGAAAAGCACTGTCACTCGCTTTAGGTAAGATACCTTTGAGTTTATCTAAGTTAAGTACCCAGTCATCACCAATAGTCTCATCTAACAAAGTGGCTAAGCCAGGATTACAAGCTTTTAACCAGCGACGTGGTGTAACACCATTGGTTACATTCACTAGCTTGGTTGGGAATAACTCGTGGAACTCAGGAAACAGATCCGTTTTTACTAATTCAGAATGAACTGCCGCGACCCCATTTACCTTGTAAGCGGTAATAACACATAAATTAGCCATGCGTACCATGCGCGGTTGAGACTCCTCAATAACCGACAATTTGGATTTTTTGGCATCGTCACCAGGCCATTTTTTCTCAACTACTTTAGTTAAAAATTGAGAGTTGATTTCATAGATAATCTCTAAATGACGAGGTAATACTTTTTCAAATAATGCGACCGACCATTTTTCTAAAGCTTCTGGCAATAAAGTATGATTAGTATAAGCAAAGGTTTTTTGACAAATCTCCCATGCTTCAGGCCATTCTAAAGCTTCTTCATCAATTAAAATGCGCATTAATTCCGGGATTGCAATGGTTGGATGCGTATCGTTTAATTGAATAGCGACCTTTTCAGGCAGCAATGACCACTCTTCTTTATTCGCGCGTTTAAAACGACGTAAAATATCTTTTACTGAACAAGCACAGAAAAAGTATTGCTGAATTAAACGTAACTCTTTACCTGCATCTGTTGAGTCGTTTGGATAAAGCACTTTAGATACTGTCTCTGCTTTTGACTTCTCAGCCTGTGCATCAACATAACCACCCGCATTAAATACATCCCAATCAAATGCTTCATGGGAACGACTTTCCCATAAACGTAAAATATTAACGGTTTTTGCACCATAGCCAACAATGGGGATATCCCAAGGTACCCCTTTTAGTTTTTGGCCTGCATGCCAAACTTTACGAGAGCCTTTACCTTGTTCATAGACAGTTTCAACGTAACCATATAACGGTACAAATTGAATCGATTCTGGACGGCAAATTTCCCAAGGATTACCGTATTCACGCCACGTATCTGGACGTTCTATTTGACGACCATCTTGGAATTCTTGCTTAAATAAACCATGCTCATAGTGGATACCATAACCTATTGCAGGGTAACCTAAGGTTGCTAAGGAATCGATAAAACAAGCTGCTAGCCGCCCAAGTCCTCCATTACCTAAGGCCATATCTGGCTCTTCATCGCATATTTCGTAGAGGTCTTTACCTAATGCTTTTAACGCTTGTTGCGTAACATCAAATACTTCTAGATTCTGTAGGTTGTTTGATAATAGCCGCCCCATTAAAAACTCAAGAGATAAGTAATTAACCGCACGTGTATCTTTTTCGGCATGATTCTGATGTGTTTGTGTCAACTTTTCAAAAACAAGTTCATTGACTGCTTGGCAAGTTGCGTTCCACCAAGCTTTATTGTTTGCTTTATTTTTATCTGTACCCAGCCCTTTATGGAGGCGGTCGATAATCGCTTGTTGCATTTCAGCACAGTTGACTGATGGAACTGCAACTGATGTTTTTTGTTTAGTCGCCATGATATACCCATTAATTTAATAAATAGTTAAAGTAATACCAATCACACCAATGAAATGATTACTTATTTTATGTAATCGGTATCAGTTCTATCGCGTGTAAAACTTTCTTGTATAAATAATGAGCCCAAAAGAGCAATACAGTCGAATAAAACAGATTATTCTTCGTACAAATAAAGTAATACTAAAAAAACCATCAAAAAACAACTTTAATAAAAATTATATTGAAAAGAGTGACTGGAGATATTAGGCCTGGAAATAAGGTATAAAAAAGGCGAGGTAGAAACCTCGCCTAAAAACAGTAGTTTAACTTTAATTGATACTTAATTCATGGAATACACGTTTACTTTTATAAACCTGCTTTTGCAAACGCTTGTGCGACGATTTGCTGTGCTTCTGTTTGAATTAATGCAATATGCTCTTCGCCCAAGAAAGACTCTGAATAAATTTTATAAATATTTTCAGTGCCCGATGGACGTGCAGCAAACCAACCATTTTCAGTGGTGACTTTTAAACCACCGATAGCTGCACCGTTACCTGGAGCATGCGTTAATTTAGCAGTAATTTTTTCACCCGCTAAAGTTTCCGCTTCCACCATATCAGGACTTAGATTAGCTAATACTTTCTTTTGTTCAGGTGATGCAGGTGCATCAAAACGCTGGTAAACAGGAGCCCCGAATTTAGCAACAAACTCAGCATAATGTTCACCAGGATCTTTCTTGGTAACCGCAATAATTTCAGCAGCTAACAATGCTAAGATGATGCCGTCTTTATCTGTGCTCCAAACAGTACCGTCTTTACGTAAGAAAGAAGCACCAGCACTTTCTTCACCGCCAAACCCAAAGCTACCATCAAATAAGCCATCAACAAACCATTTAAAACCAACCGGTACTTCCGACATTTCACGACCTAAATCGTTAACAACACGGTCAATCATTGAACTTGAAACCAGTGTTTTACCAACAATCGCCTTGTCAGACCATTCACTACGGTGTGTAAATAAGTAATTAATAGCAACCGCAAGGTAATGATTTGGGTTTAATAGGCCAGAAGATTTAGTCACAATACCATGACGGTCATAATCAGGATCATTAGCGACAGCGACGTCGAATTTATCTTTTAACTCAATTAATCCAGCCATTGCATAAGGTGATGAACAATCCATACGGATTTTGCCATCTTTATCTAATGTCATGAATGAGAATGTTGGATCAACACGATCATTTACCACTTCAATATTAATGCCATAGGTTTCAGCAATAACAGGCCAGTAAGCCACCCCTGACCCACCTAATGTATCAACACCAATAGTAATGCCCGATTTTGCAATAGCTTCTAAATCTAAAACATTTTTTAAATCGTCAACATAAGGCTTAATATAATCATACTCTTCAACTAAATCTGACTGCATTGCTTCATCAAAATCAGCTTGTAAAATATCATCGTAATTATCATTCAGTATTTCATTTGCGCGATCTTGAATGATTTTAGTGACATCACTGTCAGCTGGGCCGCCATTTGGAGGATTATATTTAAAACCACCATCTTCCGGTGGGTTATGTGAAGGTGTGATAACAATACCATCAGCCAATGAATCAGGGTTAGCTTGATTATATTGTAAGATTGCGTGAGAAATAACCGGCGTTGGAGTGTAACCTCCACCTTGTTGAACAACGACTTTAATGCCATTTTCAACTAGCACTTGTACTGCAGATATAAATGCAGGCTCAGACAAAGCATGCGTATCCTTACCAATAAACATTGGTCCAGTGTAACCTTGCTCTTTACGATACTCAGCAAGTGCTTGGGTAATAGCGAGAATATGTAACTCGGTAAATGCATACTTAAATGAGCTACCGCGATGGCCAGAAGTACCAAAAGCAACTTGTTGCTCTGGGACTTCAACGTCCGGTAGGTTTACATAATATGCAGAAACTAACTTTGGAATATTAACTAAATCATTTGCTTGTGCTGGTTTACCAGCGCGTGGATGAATTGCCATAAGTGCCTCAGATTTGTTATTGGAATAAATTAAATTTCTTCTTTTATTCGTCCGATCAAATGATGTGGATAACCCATTGATGCCATCATTTGTGTCAAAATAATACGTTTACGTCCTGTATTCGCATTCGTAATCACCCAGTATGGCGTGTTTGGAATGGCTCTAGGCTTGCTGGCTTTGAACTGAGCTAACTCTTCTTCATTATCCGAATTTAATAGCTCTTCAAGTTGCGTTCCTAGATAGGCTCGAGTGCGCCCTTTAGTTGTTTCAGCAGCTTCAATAAACTCTGCCTTTTTTTCAAAGTACATGGTGGTTAACATCATCATAAACTTATTAGTGATCACCGTTTCAGCTTTGAAGGTAGGATCATTAAATAATTCACTAACCCCTTTATGTACAAATACACCTTTGGTGTTATCCGTCTCTTGTTCTGCTGTACTTATTTTCTCAGTAGATGTTGAATCAGACGTGACAGTTTCGACTTTAGGAGGCTGAATTGGGCTTGCCTCTATTTCAACTAAATTGTTTTCTTTAGGTAGCGCCAATAAACGACGAAGAATTTGCGAGGGAGTTTCGCCGAAAGCTTCAATATTGTTTAAAATATGCTTATATAGATCATCTTCTATTTCAATCGTCTTCATTATATCCCCATGACATGACTTATTTATCCACCAAAGTGCTTACTATTTATGTAATAAGTACACTGTAAACGCGTTCAGCTTTGATGCATAATTTGTTATTCTTTAACACTTTATTTATTTTTACTTAAAATGAGCCGTTATGCTACTAAATTACCAATTAAAACCATCTACTCGTGACCAATCGTCAGATAAAAAACAAGTTATTTTTTTAATTCATGGCTTATTTGGTAGTTTATCTAACCTATCTAGCCTTGGAAAAGAGTTACAAAATGATTATGACGTGGTCTTAGTTGATGTCCGAAATCATGGCCAAAGTGAGCGTAATGCGTCAATGAGTTATGCTGAAATGGCTGATGATATTTTTAAACTCGCGGATCATTTACAAGTTGAGCATTTTTCAATTTTGGGCCACTCAATGGGTGGTAAAATTGCCATGAGCTGTGCATTAACAAAGCCACAACGTATTCAACGCCTCATTGTTGCTGATATTGCACCTTTGCCACATGCCGATAAACACAGTGATGTATTTGCAGGTTTAAAAGCGGTAAAAGCATCGAATGTACAAAGCAGATCTGAAGCAGACAAAGTGTTAGCAGAGTATGTTGATACTCCTGAAATTAGACAATTTTTATTGAAGTCTTACCAACGCACTAGTGATGGTTTTCAATTTGTTTATGACTTAGAAAATTTGTACAACAACTACACTTCAATCATAGATTGGCCTGAACAAAGCAATATCTATTCAAACCCTACCTTATTCATTAAAGGTGAGTTGTCAGATTACATTGAAGAAGCTAGCCAACCGGCAATCGTAAAACTCTTTCCGAATGCAAAACTAAAAGTGATTAATGCAACAGGACATTGGCTACATGCTGAAAAACCAAAAACCTTTAACCGCTTAGCGATTAACTTTTTTGCTCAATAAACCACCATTTTAAGAACATATTTATCTATTTTAGATGGCATCTGATGTCGATACCCGTTATCATTCGAGGTGCAAAATTCAAGCAAGTCAAAAACTCAGTTTTCTAGGTGGCTTTATAGTGGCCTAGAAACCGAAATGGACTTTCTAATCTTGATAATGAATATATCATTAATCAGGATTAACTAGAGGATTAACTAAAGTTAATCACTCAAAAACAACTAAAATGTTTGCCTCAACACTTGTCATGCAAGTCGTTAGCTCAAAAACCAACTAACTACTACAATTAACAAAAAGGTGTTATCACCTTAGGTTGTATTTCATGTTAAGTACTGTTTAACACAGTACTAGTTAGGTAGGTATGGCACATATACATTTTTAAAGCAGTAAAAGCAGGTTGTAGGGTAATCTCAATAAACAGATCAAATTGAGTTTACCAGTACTGGATTCAAGTAATGAGCAACCTATGTTGATGCTGAAACAGTGATATTTTGAGTTGTATTGGCTTTATTGCAAAAGCAATGATTGAAATTGTGTGGGTTAATTCAGGCATTGGTTAAATAATTCAATGATTGTATTGTTAGGTAAGTGTAGTTAAGTAAGAATTGTTAGGTAACATAATGGCAAAGGAATCATTTGATCGCATTACTAGCGATCTATTTGCAAACGAGGTACGCCGAGGCAGACCTAAAAGTAATCCTCATTCGCGTCAAGTTCAGCTAAAAATAAATAAGCAGAAACAGACGTTAAGAGATAAACAAAACGGTTTAAAAAGAATCGAATTAAAAGTAGATAGTGCATTATTTGATAAACTGAATGCACTATCGGATACACAATCAATAAGTCGTGCAGAGTTAATTAATCAACTACTTCACGCACAGTTAAATCAAATAAATTAAGGTATAAAGTATGTCTAGCGTAGGTATTTTCTTTGGTAGCGATACAGGTAACACTGAAGCTGTTGCAAAAATGATACAAAAAGAATTAGGTAACAAGTTAGTAGAAGTAAAAGATATTGCCAAAAGCAGTAAAGAAGATATTGCTGAATTCAGCCTTATTTTATTTGGTATCCCTACTTGGTACTACGGCGAAGCTCAATGTGATTGGGATGATTTCTTCCCAGATCTAGAAGATATCGACTTTACAGATAAGTTAGTCGCTATTTTTGGGTGTGGTGACCAAGAAGATTATGCAGAATACTTTTTAGATGCAATGGGACAATTAGGCGATATAGTTGAAAGTAAAGGTGCTATTATTGTAGGTAATTGGCCATCAGAAAGTTATGACTTTGAAGCATCAAAAGCAATGGTCGATGATAACCACTTTATTGGTTTAGGGATTGATGAAGACCGTCAACCTGAATTAACAGCATCACGTGTAAAAGCTTGGTCTGAACAAATTTATAACGAAATGTGCTTAGCAGAATTAGCCGACTAAATTCCACAGACAGCAGTTAGGATACAACATGAGTAATGAAAATTTAGCCCTTAAAGAAGCAGGTTTAAAAGTAACATCACCACGTTTAAAGATTTTAAGCTTATTACAATTGCCAGAAAATCAACATTTAAGCGCAGAAGATCTGTATAAAAAATTACTAGATCAAGGTGATGAAGTAGGTGTAGCAACAGTATACCGTGTATTAAACCAATTTGATGATGCGGGCATTGTTACTCGTCACCATTTTGAAGGCGGAAAATCTGTTTTTGAGCTAACCCACAAAGAGCACCATGACCATCTTGTGTGTCTTAAGTGTGGTGAAGTAATCGAATTTAATGATCCAATCATTGAAGAGCGTCAAATGCTAATTGCTGAAAAATATGGTATAAAATTAACTAACCACAGTTTATACCTTTACGGTGAACCAGTTGATGATGAGTGTAAACATAAGTAGTTTTGCACTGTACGCCTAACGCTTGATAGAAAGCCTGTTTTATAACAGGCTTTTTTATATCCTAAATTTATTAGGTAGGTAAAGCCCCTTAAGGTACTAACCCAACTTCCTTATAATAACGCAATGCACCAGGGTGTAATGGCGCAGTCAAGTACTGTGAAACCATTTCCTGCTTAGTTAAGCCTTTAAAGGAAGGATGCAATTGAATAAATTCTTGGTGATGCTCAAAAACAGCTTTAACCATTTCATAAGCGATATGGTCAGGTAAACTAGCAGTAGTCACAATTGTTGCCCCTACACCAAAGGTTTCTGTCTTATCTGGGCTACCACGATACATACCAGCAGCTATATTGGCACTTTCATAATAACGATGCGTATCAATCAGCGTTGATATTTTTTCACCGGTAATATTCACTAACTGCGTTTTACACGCACTAGTCGCCTCTTTAATAGAGCTATTTGGATGGCCTACCACATATACAATAGCGTCGATTTTTTGATCACAAAGCGCCTGAGCTTGCTCACTAGGGGTTAATGAAGTTAATGCTTCAAAGTCTGATGCTTGCCAATGGTAAAGGTCTAATAACATTTCCATTGTTGCGCGCTGCCCTGAGTTAGCGGCACCAATATTAACCCGCTTACCTTTAAGATCTTCAAAGCGTTGAATATTTGCATCTTCTCGAGCTAAAACGGTAAAAGGTTCTGAATGCACGGAGAAAAGAGAACGTAGATCACTGAACTTGCCTTCTTTCTTAAATAAAGAACTCCCCTTATAAACATGAAATTGCCAATCGGACTGTACAACCACCACATCTATTTGCTTTTGCTTTAATGCTTCTAAGTTATAAATAGACCCCGGTGTGCTTTTAATATCACAATGGATATTATCGAGACCTCTTACTTGGTTTAGTAAAAAGCAGATTGCACCACCCGTTGGGTAATACACTCCACTAATGCCACCAGTGCCTATTGAAACATATTTATCTTGAGCCACTGCACTGGAAGATGACACACAAAGCATGATCCCCACAATAAAGAAATTAATTGGAAAAGCGAGCGCTTTCAAAAAGCGATTGCTGTTCACCAAATTACTAGAGAAAATTCCCTTTTGCTTAGCAGTTATATTGTTCATATTATTTTTTTGACTAGTACCTTAGAATTACGTTTTAAGTTATACATCTCTTTTTTTGCATTCGGTAAGTGTTCTATTTCTGCGAAGACAAAACCACGCTCTCTAAACCAATGAATGCTTTGTGTGGTTAATACAAAAATAGACTCTAACCCTAACTGTCGAGCTTTACGTTCAACATGAGCCACTAGATTATCCGCACGTGCAGCTCTTCGGTATTTAGGGTGACTCACTAAACAGGCTAATTCGCCAGTTTTATCATCGGCAAACGGATACAAGGCAGCGCAGCCGATTACCATCCCATCTCGTTCAACGATAAAGAAAGATTCAATCTCATTTTCTAATAGCTCACGAGAACGTTTAACCAATATGCCTTGCTTTTCAAGTGGTTCAATTAATTGCAATAAACCACCAATATCATCAATGGTAGCTGGGCGGATTTGCTCATAACTCTCTTTAACTATTTGAGAGCCTGTTCCATCACGGGTAAAGAGCTCTTTTAATAAAGCGCCATCTTGATGGTAACTAATTAAATGACAACGAGTAACGTCTGCTTGGCAAGCAGCAACGGCAGCGCGTAAAAATCGCAACGTGCCCGATGCTTGCCCTGACAATTGTTCGTTTTTGTCAATATGCTCTTGCGCTTGTTCTGGTAATAGCTCGGAAATCACATTGCCTTGTTCATCTAACACACCTTGGTTAGAGCAGAAACCGATAAGTTTGTCAGCTTTTAAAGCAATCGCCACCTGCGTCGCAACTTCTTCTGCTAACAAATTAAAGACTTCACCAGTAACCGAGTAACCAATAGGAGAAATAATCGGAATAGCACCAGAAGAAAGCTGAGTACGTAATCCCTCAACATCGATACGTCTGACCTTTCCTGCATGACATAAATCTATACCGTCTTTCACACCAATCGGTTGTGCCGTCACCACATTACTGATTACTGTACGAATAGCAGCACCTTGCATAGGAGAATTCACCAATCCCATTGACAAACCGGCTTGCAACTCTATCTGTACTCGCCCTATTGCTTGCTTAATTAACGCTAAACTTCGGTCGTCAGTGATCCGCACGTCTTGATAGAATTCACTACTATGACCATTCATCTCTAACTGTTTCTGAATTTGCGGGCGAACACCATGCACTAATACCAGCTTAACGCCTAAGCTATTAAGAAGTGCTATATCATTGATAATATATTGGAAATTATCTGTTTCTAAGGCTTCACCACCGATCATTAATACAAAGGTTTTATGGCGATGCGCATTAATATATGGCGCTGAATTACGAAACCAATTAATCAGTTGTGTTGAATTTGTTACTGCTTCCATTTCCCTACCTATTGATCACAACAATTGATAATACATACTAGATGATAGAGTTTATCAATTTGAAGTTTATGTTTGCAAAACAATTGTTTAAAGAATGTTAAATAAACGAGAAAATATCAATACCAATTATATTAAGTAAGTGATCTAAATTTTGCGCAGGAAAAATGACTGAGTTCAAGGCGTAATTTAAGTTAAATAGTTATTCTATTTACGAAAATTACAACGAATAAATAAGTTATTTTAACAACTAAAATAGATCAGTTAATTAGTCTAATTGGTATAACCTTTGCTTTATGCCTCTCTATCATTGCTAAAAACAGGTAACGATAAATGATAATAAATAGCACACAACCTTAAAGATAATGTACCTAGCATTGCAATGGCCATCGAGAAAATAGGCCCCAGCTCAATATAATCACATAGCACATACAAAGCAGCCCCTAGAATGGATGCAGTTGCATAGATCTCTTTCTGCAATACAAAAGGAATTTGTCCGCTTAAAATATCCCGAATCATGCCGCCCACCACACCAGTGATACAGCCCATGACAATAGCAACTGGCCCACTGAACCCTAACATCAATGCTTTTTGTGCCCCCACAATGGTAAAAATAGCTAAACCAAAAGCATCAAAAATCGGTAGTAAATACGCAGGAAAACGGTGAATGCGATGTAACCATAACACACTCAACAATGCGGTTAAGATAATCACATAGATATAAGTATTATCAACAATCCAAAACACAGGCGTGGCCCCCATCATCATATCGCGTAACGTTCCACCACCAATACCTGTCACACCAGCGAGTACAATAATACCAAAAGGATCCATTCGTAGTCTGGTTGCCACTAATACACCAGAAATAGCACAGGTTATCACCCCGATTAAATCTGAAATATAAATGAAATTTTCTAGCATATGATTGTTAATTCCTAGGTCAATGATTAAATTTTTACGCATGTTATAACAAATATAATATCAATCACACTAAATAACTTGTCGTGATTATATTAAATATAAGTATGCTATTTAGTGCATGAAAATAACTTTAATAGCTGACCTAAATGATGGTATTTATCGATAAATATTTAGCTAGAATAATGACTGATTAAGAGGTGCAATAAAACAATAAATATTAGTAAAAGCACAATAAGGAGGTTAATCAATATAATTAAAGCAGGTAGAGTAGATAATCAATGCTTACTTTACAGGGGGGAATAAAGTAAGCACCAGTCTAATAATCAGAACAATTATATTAAATAGAGAATGATGAGCCACAACCACAAGTTGAAGTTGCATTTGGGTTGTTTACTAAAAAGCGAGAACCTTCTAATCCATCGATAAAATCGACAGTGCCGCCCACTAAATATTGTAAACTCATTGGGTCAACTGATAAAGTAACGCCACAATTTTCAATTAAGGTATCATCATCATTGGTTTTTTCATCGAAGGTAAAACCATATGAAAAGCCAGAACAACCACCACCAGTAACATAAACGCGTAACTTAAGGTCAGGATTATTCTCTTCTGCAATCAATGCTTTCACTCGATTTGCTGCACTATCACTGAAATAAATCGGTAATGCCATTTCCACTTCACTTGTCATGTTACTTTGTAATCCTATTAATGTGCCCAGCGCTATTATCTAATGCTTGACTAATTTGTTCAAGTATTAGCAGATTTTATCTTGATTCGATATAGACCCAATCAATTATTCCGATTGAGTTGCTAGCTCTTCTAAAGTGGTTGCTCCATCTTCAATGAAGTTTTTCCAATCATATATTTTCTCAATACGTTGGGAGTGGTTCCATTTCGACCCATCAGCTTCAGCCACTATAAAAACCTGATCAATATTAGCATCTTCAGGTAGCGTAAAACTCCCTTTAAGATGTTGGAAATACTTAAATTTGAAGCTAGATTCAAAGCTACTCTTAAGCTCTTTTAAAGTCACCTTTTTATTATCATCTGCACTTGCAAAAGTAATTTCAACATTACCCTTTAAATCATGACGACCTTTTTGCCCTTGCATTAAAACAAGCTCAAACAACCATGTACCCTGCTCTTCGCCTGCGGTAACATCGAATGAGTAAATATTAAGCCCTGCTTTTGACAATTCAGGTGCCACCACTTGTTCATAAAAATACAATTTGTTGTTACTTGCATCTAAGGCATTGTTAAGAGCTAAGTTGTCTTCTTCTAACACTTTATGAACTTGCTTTTCAGATTGATACTCTGCTTGGGTTAAATTAAGGCGCTCTGTTAACTGTGTATTTTCCAATGTTAAACTTTCTACATCCAACGCTAACGATTGCACCTTATGTTGAAGAATATCTTGTTTAAATTTACCCACCATAAAGCCAAAATAGATACAGATTAAGCTAATCACTAACCATTTTAAAAAGCTTATTTTAAATTGCTTCATGACTTTTCTTCTTGCTTATCATGTTTAGTATATTTACCAGAGATACGATCCATCGCTTTATCAGTGGTTTCTTGACGTTTAGCACGCATAGCTAGTTTAAGAGTTCTTTCTAATAATTGTGTATAGATAGGACGTCCACCTAACGTCTGAGCAACCATAGTCGCGCCCAAACACGTCACAATCAATGGCAGAATCATTTCATAGTTACTAGTCATCTCAATCACCAATAAAATACCAGTGATCGGTGCTCGTACAGTGGCCGCAAATAACCCGCCCATACCCGCAATCGCAAAAGCACCTGGTTCAGTAATTAAGTCAGGAAATAAAGCTTGGGCTATAACCCCAAATAACATGCCAAATAATGTACCGAGTGCGAGAGTCGGTGCAAATACACCACCAGGTGCCCCCGAGCCAAAACTAATTAATGTGGTAAAAGTACGTACTAAGAATAATAGTAACAACCCTCCCGCTAAGAAGTGTCCACCTTCCACATGAGGAATTAACTCAATACCACTAAAAGCGACATCTGGTGCAACAATCGATAATGCGCCAAAGATAGCGCCAAGAAATGCACCTATACCAACAAAATACCAGCGACGACCTTTATGAATAGAGAGATAAATATCCTGTGTTGCTAGAATCATCTTATTAAAATAGATACCAATCACACCAAAGCAGAAACCCAAAATAAGGTAAAAGCCAAGCGTATGTAAATCAGGGTGAGAATATTGAGTCACAGTAACAACGGCGTCTTGGTCTGTGAATAGGCGCATCACTATGGTCGCCATTACTGCACTTAAAAATACACTTTTTGTAGAGGTTAAACTGTAATTAAACTGCGAACGCATCTCTTCAATAACAAACATAATGCCAGCAAGTGGTGCATTAAATGCAGCCGCTAAACCACCTGCCGCACCGGCAGCAAGAAGCGCTTGAGCATCTACTTTATTCACTTTAAAAATATCCGAAATCATGCGACCGACATTAGCGCCAAGCTGTACCGATGGGCCCTCACGTCCTAGTGCCATGCCACTACCTAACGCCAGTAAACCGCCCATAAATTTAACCGGGATAACGCGTTTCCAACGTACTGGACGCATTCCTTCCATCGCGCCTTCAATTTCAGGAATACCGCTGCCACCTGCTTCAGGAGCAAAACGGTGAGTAATATAAAAAGCCGTAGCAGCCATTAAGGAAGAGATAGGAATAGCAATTATCCATAGTGGAATATCGCCTTCACCATAACGGTGAATAAAATCTAAGCGCATTTCAGACACTAAAATAATACCATGGTCGAATAAAGCAGAGACACTACCAGCAAGCAACCCGATAAAAACAGATAACCAAATTAATAACGCACTACTTTTACGGGTAAAAAAACGCTCAATGAAATTTTTGATTCCATTAATAAACACTAAGGGCACTGCTATTTTCATAATTGCGATACAACCTAAAGCAAAAAAGAGGTACAAAACCAGTATTATAAAAGATTAATCATTCATAGACTTTATTTCTCATATGTTAGCAAAGATTTTACAAAGAAACCCTGTTAAAAAGCATTGATCTAACTACTTTCTCAGTTGCATCTTGTTTTTTCATGGGTATATTGCTGTTTTAGTCATTTAATAAATCATTAATGGGAAATTATGAGTAAATCATCAGAGTTATTTAACCGAGCACAATCTATTATTCCTGGTGGCGTAAATTCACCGGTTCGCGCATTTAATGGCGTTGGTGGAGGCCCATTATTTATTCAAAAAGCACAAGACGCTTATATTTATGACGTCGATGATAAACAATATATTGATTATGTAGGCTCATGGGGACCAATGATTTTAGGTCACAACCACCCTGCTATTAAAAAAGCAGTCATTGATGCAGCAGAATTTGGTTTAAGTTTTGGTGCGCCTACTGAAATAGAAATCGCCATGGCAGAAAAAGTGCAGCAACTTGTACCTTCGATGCAACAAGTACGTATGGTAAGCTCAGGCACAGAAGCAACCATGAGTGCTATTCGACTTGCTCGTGGCTACACAAATCGAGATAAAATTCTAAAGTTTGAAGGCTGTTACCACGGTCATGCCGACTCTTTATTAGTAAAAGCTGGCTCTGGCGCCTTAACATTAGGTCAACCAAGTTCACCTGGCATCCCTGCGGATTTTGCTAAACATACATTAACCGCTAATTTTAACGACCTTACTTCAGTCAAAGCACTGTTTGAAGAATATCCAGAGCAAATTGCTTGTATCATTGTTGAACCGGTAGCAGGCAACATGAACTGTATTCCTCCTGCTGATGGTTTCCTACAAGGATTACGTGACCTTTGTGATCAACACCAAGCATTATTGATCTTTGATGAAGTTATGACAGGTTTCCGTGTTGCATTGGGTGGCGCACAAGCTCATTACAACATCAAACCTGACCTAACGACATTAGGTAAAGTGATTGGTGGTGGTATGCCTGTGGGAGCCTTTGGTGGTCGCCAGGAAGTGATGCAATTTATCGCACCAACCGGGCCTGTTTACCAAGCAGGTACTTTATCGGGTAACCCAATCGCAATGCACGCAGGGTTAGCCTCATTAACGGCGCTTGATTCACCAGAATACCAACAACTGGCAATCAAAACGAAACAACTAGCAGAAGGCCTTAAACAAGCAGCAAAAGAAGAAGGTGTGGCATTAAGCGTTAACTATGCAGGTGGTATGTTTGGTTTCTTCTTTACTGAAGAAGCAGAAGTTACTAACTTCCAACAAGTTTGTGCTTGTGACGTAGAAAAGTTCAAGAAATTCTTCCACTTAATGTTAGAAGAAGGTGTTTATCTAGCGCCTTCTGCTTTTGAAGCAGGCTTCTTATCATTAGCGCATACTGACCAAGATATTAGTAATACGATTACCGCAGCTAAAAAAGCCTTCGCGCAACTGTAAACTTTCAATACATATGACAGTAGATTGGTCACCCACAGAAGTGTGGTGATTAATCTGCTTTATGCTGTTAGAAAATCGCGATTTTTTATCTTTCACGCAGTTTTTGATCAAAAAATACCATATTTCATACACACAAATTCATTTCTATTTCTGTCTTACAATACAACTACTGTATACTCTACCTTTAACTAGTTATTTTTAATTACAGGGTTGTAAAATATGAGTGAAGTCATAGACATGAGTTTAGAAGGCATAGAGCAATTATCGCTCGCTAAATTTACTGAAGATGCCTACCTTAACTACTCCATGTATGTGATCATGGATCGTGCGTTGCCGCACATCAGTGACGGTTTAAAACCTGTTCAGCGACGTATTGTCTACGCCATGTCTGAACTAGGCTTATCTGCTTTAGCAAAATATAAAAAGTCAGCACGTACCGTTGGTGATGTGTTAGGTAAATACCACCCACATGGCGATAGTGCCTGTTATGAAGCCATGGTATTAATGGCTCAGCCCTTCTCTTACCGTTATCCATTAATTGATGGTCAAGGTAACTGGGGTGCACCGGACGATCCAAAATCATTTGCTGCGATGCGTTATACGGAATCCCGCTTATCTGCATTTTCTGAGCTACTGTTATCAGAAATTGGACAAGGGACTACCGATTGGAAACCTAACTTCGACGGCACCTTAAAAGAACCAGAATTATTACCTGCACGTTTACCACATATCCTATTAAATGGAATCACAGGTATTGCCGTTGGTATGGCAACGGATATTCCACCGCATAATGCGCGTGAAGTAGCTGCAGCTTGTTTACACCTAATCGATAATCCGAAAGCACAACTTGAAGAGTTAATGGAATTTGTACAAGGCCCAGACTACCCTACTGAAGCCGAAATCATTACTCCACGTAAAGAGATTATCAACATCTACAAAACGGGTCGTGGTAGCTTTAAAAGTCGAGCGGTGTTTACAGTAGAAAATGGTGAAATAGTAGTTACTGCATTACCTCATCGTGTGTCAGGCGGTAAAATATTAAAAGATATTGCCAAGCAGATGCAGGATAAAAAACTGCCGATGGTTGCTGATTTAAGAGATGAATCTGATCATGAAAACCCAACTCGTTTGGTTATCATTCCACGCTCAAATCGTATTGATATAGAAGCGTTAATGAATCATCTATTTGCTTCTACTGATTTAGAAGTGAGCCATAAAGTTAACTTAAACATGTTAGGCCTAAACCAGCGCCCAAGTGTCAAAGGCTTGGTTACCATTCTCAATGAATGGTTAATCTATCGCCGTAATACCGTGCGTCGCCGTTTACAACATCGTTTAGATAAAATTTTGGCTCGTGTGCATATTTTAGAAGGTTTATTAGTTGCTTACTTAAATATTGATGAAGTCATTGAAATCATCCGTACCTATGATGATGCAAAAGCAGAATTAATATCACGCTATGATTTATCTGAAACACAAGCACACGCTATTTTAGAAATTAAACTACGTCAATTAGCTAAGCTTGAAGAGATTCAAATTCGTGGTGAAATGGCAGCGTTATCCGAAGAGCAGAAAAAACTAGAGTTATTACTTGGCTCAGACCGCCGTCTTAACACCCTAGTGAAAAAAGAGATCAAAGCCGATGCTGAAAAGTATGGCGATGACCGTCGCTCGCCAATGGTAGAAAGAGAAGAAGCGAAAGCCTTAACTGAAAAAGAGTTAATGCCAAGTGAATCAGTGACTATCGTATTATCGACACAAGGTTGGGTACGAAGTGCCAAAGGTCATGATGTTGACCCACAAGCATTAAGCTTTAAATCTGGTGATGAATACTTAACCAGTTGCCAAGGTAAGAGTAACCAAAGCTGTTTATTTATTGATACATCTGGTCGAGTTTATTCTCTTGATGCGCATTCTTTACCTTCTGCGCGAACACAAGGAGAGCCATTAACAGGCCGCTTCAATCAGAATGAAAATGTGCCTTTTGCTTGCGTATTAATGGGTGATGATAGCGACCGCTATATTATTAGTAGTGACCACGGTTATGGTTTTATCGCCAACCTTAGTGACATTAATAGCCGTAACAAAAATGGTAAAGCATTAATCAACTTAACCACTAATGCGCAGTTAATTGCACCACAAAAACTATCTAATAATAAAGATGATTTGTGTTTAACCATCAGTAACGAAGGTCGTATGTTGATCTTCCCTGTTGCTAGCCTACCAAGCTTAAGTAAAGGTAAAGGCAACAAAATGATTAACATCATGACGGCAAAAGCGACTAAACGAGAAGAGTTTGTTACTATGCTGAAAATTATATCACCCGAGAGTGCTGTCACCCTCCATGCAGGAAAACGCAAGCTCACCCTTAAACCAAATGATTTAGCTCATTATCAAGGTGAACGTGGTCGTCGTGGCAATAAATTACCACGCGGTTTACAGCGCGTTGATAATATTGAAATCATCACCTCTGAACCTGAACAAGAAGAGAATTAATAAACTATGTTATTTATTATCAGAGCAATTTTAATTATTGCTGTCGTTATTTTAATGAGTGTGTACTCACTGTTTTACTGCATTTTGAGCCCTCGTAACCCT
Organism: Psychromonas sp. 14N.309.X.WAT.B.A12; assembly: GCF_030397575.1. Classification (GTDB taxonomy): domain Bacteria; phylum Pseudomonadota; class Gammaproteobacteria; order Enterobacterales; family Psychromonadaceae; genus Psychromonas. The sequence continues at coordinate 43,611 of NZ_JAPNXS010000007.1, forward strand.
AAAAACACTTACCACTTTGCAATGTTATTCAGCAAAATGTCACGTTTAGTAGGGTTAAAAGTAACGATCAGAATACCTGAAAGTGCAAAAAATAACGGATCAGTAGTTTATATTGCAAACCATCAAAATAACTACGATATGGTGACCACAACAGGTGCTGTTCAACCTGGCTCGGTAACCATTGGTAAAAAAAGTTTAGTACTGGTCCCTTTCTTTGGCATTATTTACTGGTTAACCGGTAACATCTTAATTGACCGTGACAACAAAGATAAATCAAAAAACACGATTACTGACGTGGTTAACCAAATGCGCGCTAAAGATTTAGCCGTATGGATTTTCCCCGAAGGAACTCGTAGCCGTGGCCGCGGACTAATGCCATTTAAAATGGGCGCTTTTCATACTGCACTTCAAGCAGGTGTAAACGTTGTACCAACAGTTATATCTAATACACATCAACAAGTTAAGTTGAATCGTTGGGATAATGGTGAAGTAATTGTAGAGATGTTAGAGCCAATTGATATTAGCCAATATAAAAAGCGTGAAATTCGCCGTTTAATGAATGATTCTCACGAGATCATGCTAGCGAAATATAAGCAACTTAATAAAGAAGTTAATCGCCCAGATAACAACCTAGGTTGTTGCGATTAATCACAACACATAAAATACGAGTGGCTGAGCAAAATTCCAGTCAAAACCGTAAACCTTGATATAGAAGAGATAAACATGTCAGAAGAACTTACATTTGAAGATCTATTAGCCGAATTTGCTGAAGAAACTGCGGATATCGTAGAAGCAATCTTAGAAGATGGTAGTAACCCAGATGCAATTTATATGATCGAACACCACCTTTCTTGCGACAATTTTGACGTATTAGAAAAAGCGGCAGTGGCTTGTTTTAAAAAGGGATATGAAGTTACCGATCCTGAAGAGCTAGAGCTGGAAGATGGCTCAATCATCTTAAGCTTTGACGTGGTTGTTGAAATGAATCTAGATGAAGAAGCCATTTATGAAGATGTGGAAAGACTATTAACATTAGCACAATCTTTTGGCATTGATTACGATGGTTGGGGTACTTACCCAGAAGAGTAATATCATTAATATAAATTGGTATTATATTGACTCTTGCCACTGTTGGTATAAAAAAACCAAGCTAATTAGCTTGGTTTTTTTATACATACTAAACTGAGATTAAATATTATTCAGCTTCAGCAGTTTCAACATCTTTTTGTTGAAAGTTTTCTACTAAAGCGTTTTTAAGTACCATTGCTTCAATTTCTAAACCACACAACTCTTGATCCCAATTCACACCTGCAAACACTTGTTGTTTTTGCATGCCATCTAACCAAGATTCAAAAAAAACATCCAATGCGATACTTTGCACTTGGTAATCAGCCCACTCTTCGTTTTGTAATTTAGCGGCTTGTTTAGCATCAGACCAAAATAAGTAAACAGCTGTTGCATCTTTATTATCATGAGCGTGGCAATTTGCCCAGCCTTGGTTTTCTTCAAATAAACCAAATAACTCACCCTGCTCAGCTACCTGCTCTACAAATAGCTCTGCATTCTTTAAATATTGTTCTTTCATTAAATTCTCTACTTGTCTTCGCTCGTTGCATCTAATTTCTTTTCTAGCTCTGCAAACTTTTCTTCCATTGCATTAAGCTTCTCACGAGTACGAAGTAATACTTGAGTTTGAACGTCAAACTCTTCGCGGCTCACCATATCAAGCTTGCCTAATTGGGCTTGTAATACTTGTTTGATTTTACGATCTATTTCATTACCAAAGCTTTTTACACCTTCAGGCATTGCGTCACTTACTTGCTTTGCGATTTCTTCTAACTTCTGTGGATTTAACATAAAAAAGCTCCTTCAATTATTAATGCATTGTAAACCGCACCCCAAATAAATTCTATGGGAATATCAACAAACTTGGTTTTTGTTAGGAAATGATTAAGCTTCGACACACTTTAAAAAGGCTTCAATCAAAGGTTCATTTAATCGGTTTTTATAACAACACACACCGAGATTAAAAGAAGCAAGTTCTCCGCTATAAGACAAACTTTGCACCCGGTCTCGCACTGGACTATTTTCCACAACAACATCTGGGGCTACGCCAACGCCACAACCCAATGCCACCATGCTAATTAAGGCTTCATGGCCGGCTACTTTTGCATAAATGTGGGGTTTACCTGTTCTATTTGAACGAAACCAAGTATCAAAGCGTCGTCTTATCGCTCCATGCTCAGGTAAAATAAAGGGAATATTCTTCCAGTCAATAGGCGTTTGACTAATTAATTTAGTAACGGCACAAGGGATCGTAGGCGCAATTAATGATAATGGAATTTCGGCCAAAGGAATAAAGTGCATTCGATTAGGGAAGTTATCAGGATAAGCTGTGATTGCAAAGTCCACTTGATGTTGCATCACTTGCTCAATAGCCACCGCACTATCCCCGGTCGTTAATTTAATATCCACATGAGGATGGTTGCGTCTAAAGCGCTCTAATATTGGAGGTAAATGACTGTATGCAGCAGTTACTGAACAATATAGGTTAATTTCACCTTCCAACTCATTAGTGTCTTTCAAAATAGCATGTTTTAATAATTCCCATTGCTCAATTTGCTGTAACGCAAACTGCTTAAAAGCGACACCAGCATCGGTTAACACCACAGAACGATTATCACGAATCAATAAACTTGCCCCTAATTCATCTTCCAATCGTTGAATTAAACGGCTTAGGGTTGAGGGGCTAACATGCATCGCCAAAGCGGTTTTAGAAAAGTGTAAACTCTGGCTGAGATGCACAAATATTTGTAACGATTTATTATCCATGATCCTACTTTATTTTGATTGCACAACAGGTAAGGTTTGATTCGCGCCCCATTCACTCCAAGAACCATCATAAACACTTAATGCATCATATCCGGCGAGTTTAGCTGCTAGTGCTAAAATACAAGCAGTTACCCCAGATCCACAACTAAATACCATACGCTGCTTTTGTGGCATTAGAGCTTCAAAAATTTGTGCTAATTGATAAGCATTTTTCATTGTTTGGTTATGTAACACTTCACTAATAGGCAAGTTAATTGCTGATGGCATATGTCCAGATCGCAAACCTTTTCTTGCTTCAGGTACCTCACCTAAAAAACGATTTCTTGCTCTTGCGTCAATAATGGCAGTCTGCTTATCATTTATTGCATCAACAACCTGCTTAGCATCGCTAATCAAATCAGCATGATAAACCGCTTTAAAATCACCTTGGTGAGCAACTTTCTCAGGTGGTTGCGTATTTAAAGGTAACCCCGCTTCTTTCCAAGCTGGTAAGCCTCCATCTAAAACCGCAACTTGTGTAAAGCCCATGGTTTTAAACATCCACCAAACACGTGGGCTAGAAAAAATACCTAAGCTGTCATAAACCACAATCACGCTATTATTGTTAATACCAAGTAGCTGAGCAGAGAGCTCAAAATGTTGTGGCGTCGGCATCATGTGCGGAAAAGCTGACTCTTGATCACAAACTTCACGATCAAAGTCAAAAAAACGCGCATTATCGATACGTTCATTTAACCATTCTTGATAACCATTGCGTTGTGTTAATGGCATGTGCCAACTGGCATCTAGTAAGATTAACTCCGGATGGTCCCTATGCTCGGCTAACCATTGGCTAGAGACTAACTCTCCTGGCAATACCAGTGAAGGCATAAAAGCTCCTTTATATACAATAAGTTAACAACTATAGGTAAAAATAAAATTACCATCATAAAGCACATCATAATAGTAAATCATTTGTCATAATATCGTGATGCTCACATTTGTATGATAAAAGTGATTCTCACTTTCAATAAACGCAATATAGTTATTGTATCATTTCATTTTACGCAACGTAACATTGCTAATATATCATTTTGCGCAATACGCCTTATGCGTTATAGTGACTCCCGAATTCAAATGACCACTTATTAAAATGTCATTTTCCCTATTAATTTATTTCGGAGTGCAGCTAACATGGCTAACTACTTTAATACTCTTCCTCTACGTGAGAAGTTACATCAACTAGGTCAATGTCGTTTTATGGATCGCAGCGAATTTGCTGACGGTTGTGAAGCATTAAAAGGCAAAAAAGTAGTTATCATCGGTTGTGGTGCGCAAGGTCTTAACCAAGGTCTTAACATGCGTGATTCAGGTCTTGACGTTTCTTACACATTACGTGCTGAAGCCATTGCTGAAAAACGTCAATCTTGGAAAAACGCAACGGAAAACGGTTTTACAGTAGGTACTTACGAAGAACTAATTCCACAAGCAGATTTACTATGTAACCTAACACCTGACAAACAACACACAGCAGTTGTTGGCGCAGTAATGCCATTAATGAAAGAAGGTTCTACACTAGCTTACTCTCACGGTTTCAACATCGTTGAAGAAGGTATGCAAGTACGTGAAGATATCACTGTTATCATGTGTGCACCTAAATGTCCTGGTTCAGAAGTACGTGAAGAATACAAACGTGGTTTCGGTGTACCAACGCTAATCGCTGTTCACCCTGCAAATGACCCGCAAAACCACGGTTTAGCATGGGCTAAAGCATATGCATCTGCAACTGGTGGTGACCGTGCTGGTGTACTTATGTCTTCTTTCGTAGCCGAAGTTAAATCTGACCTAATGGGTGAGCAAACTATCCTATGTGGTATGTTACAAACAGGTGCTATCTTAGGCTATGAAAAAATGGTTGCTGACGGTTTAGAGCCATCTTACGCAGTTAAACTTATCCAATACGGTTGGGAAACAGTAACTGAAGGTCTTAAATACGGCGGCATCACCAACATGATGGATCGTCTATCTAATCCAGCTAAAATCAAAGCATTCGATATGTCTTTAGAACTTAAAGATATCTTACGTCCGCTATTCAACAAGCATATGGATGACATCATCGAAGGCGAGTTTTCTGCAACTATGATGGCTGACTGGGCAAACGATGACGTTAACCTACTTAAATGGCGTGCAGCAACAGCTGAAACTGGTTTTGAAAAGCAACCAGCTGGCGACATGGAAATTGACGAGCAAGAGTTCTACGACCACGGTATCTTCTTAGTTGCAATGGTTAAAGCGGGTGTTGAGCTTGCGTTTGAAGCAATGACTGCATCAGGTATCATCGAAGAGTCTGCATACTACGAGTCTCTACATGAAACACCACTAATTGCTAACACAATCGCTCGTAAGAAACTTTACGAAATGAATGTTGTTATCTCTGATACAGCTGAATACGGTTGTTACCTATTCGACCACGCTGCAAAACCATTACTTGCAGACTTCGTTAAAGCAATGAGCCCTGAGTTCCTAGGTAAGCCATTAACAGTTAAGTCTAACTCTGTTGATAACGCTCGCTTAATCGAAATCAACGAAGAAATTCGTAACCACCCTGTAGAAATCGTAGGTAAGAAACTACGTGGCTACATGAAAGACATGAAAACTATCGTTGAAGCGTCTAACTAAAAGTCGCTTTGATAAGTTTAATATAAGCCAAGCATTTGCTTGGCTTTTTTGTCTCTGTAACCATTAAAGTATTAAATAAAAAATGAATACGCTTTACCTCCCTTACAAAGCACCTAAAAAACAACCTGTGTTGCGATGACACCTTCAAGACTGTCTTTAATTTATAAGCTCCGCACAAAAACACTAATTTATCCTCATTTAACTACCACCTTTTAATTAATTTAACTACACTATTACTTACTGTATATTTTTATAACCTATTCGTTGAAACAAATATTATAGAGAGAAGCTAAATGTTTAAGAGCAAAGCATTAAAGGAAGAAAATCAAAAACTCAAGGATGAACTTTTTGTTCTTAAACAAGTTGGTCAAAGCCTTGAAAAAGACATGATTCATTTTTCATTAGATAAAAGTGGAAAAATAACTTCTATCAACCAGATGGCTGAGAAAGAACTTGGCTTTAATAAAAATGATATTCATGGTAAGCATTTTACCGAAATGGTCCCCGAGTACTACCGAGATACAGGTCACTTTCAAGCTTTAAAAGCGGCATTGCAGACTGGTAGTAAATGGCACGGAGCAGTACAGGCCGATAAAAACAATGGTGAATTAACTTGGCTGAGATCTATGGTTGAGCCCATTGTCGATGAACAAAATAACTTATCTTCATTTGTAGTATTCTGTACTGAACTGACACGTACCATTGAGCACTCACGCCAACAGCAAGATACTTTAGCAGCCATTAATCGCTCTATGTCGACTATCGAATTTACCCCTAATGGAGAAGTGATCACAGCCAATAGTAACTTCTTACAAGGTATGGGATACCGACTAGAAGATATTAAAGGTCATCACCACCGTATGTTTTGTGATCCTGCAGAAACGAACACGGAGCAATATCGTTTATTCTGGGAAAAATTAGGTAGTGGTGAAGCTGTCTCTAATCGCTTTAAACGAATAGATAGTGGCGGTCGAGAAATCTGGTTAGAAGCTTCTTATAATCCAATTCATAATGACCGTGGTGAACTTTACAAAATCATTAAATTTGCAACTTTAATTACTTCGCAAATAGAACAAGAACAAGCTGCAATTGAAGCTTCACAAATTGCTCATCAAGTCTCTGGTGAAACACAAGAGCAATCTGAAAAATGTAAAGAAATCATCCAAGATACCATTAACGGCATGCAACAATTAACGGCTCAAATGGAAAAAGTGAGTGAGAACATCAAGTTTTTAAATGTACATTCAGAGCATATTAGTAACCTAGCAGGTAGTGTAAAAGGCATTGCAGAACAAACCAACTTATTAGCACTTAATGCAGCGATAGAAGCAGCTAGAGCTGGTGAACAAGGGCGTGGGTTTGCGGTAGTTGCAGATGAAGTAAGAAGCCTTGCTTCACGTACCAATGCGACCACAGAAGAGATCAGTAAAGTGGTCAACGATAACGTCCAACAAATGGCTGAAGCCGTCGCTTTAATCGAACAATGTAAAAGAGAAGCAAGCAATGCTTTAGAGTTCTCAACAGAGGCAGGTGTGACTATTGTTGATATACAAAATGGGGCAATTCGAGTAGTTGAAGCTATTGAACACTTTAATGAGAATATTCGTTCAGAATAATTAATCCACACAAAAAAACAGTGCTTACGCCAAATATAAACGTAAGCACTGGTAGGAAAGTAGGAGTTAATTAAGCGTATTAACTTCTATTTAAACTGAAGTGGAAAGAAGTACCTTTGCCGATTTGGCTTTCTACACTAATTTCAGAGTGCAATAAACGTAATAACTTTTGGGTGATTGCTAACCCTAAACCACCATGTTCTTTTTTATCAAAGATGGCATTACTTGCTCGATAACGTGCATCAAAAATATAAGCTAATTCATGCTCATGAATCCCTGTACCATTATCGATCACAGCAAGGTGTAGCTTATTATTTTCCTCTTCACTGACTTCAATACTAATGCAACCACCTTGATGGCTATGGCGAATAGCATTATCAATCAAGTTACTTAACACACGCTCTAATTTACCAATATCCGTATATACCATATGATCACACTGCTCAGGCGCAATGGTTAATTTCAATTGTTTGTCTTGCAAGCGATGTTGAAACTTAGCCACAATATCATGTAACAATTCAGGTAACGGGAAACTCTCTAACTGCAACGTGACCTGCCCACCATCTAAATGTGCTAACTCAAAGATTTGATCAACCAACTTTTTTAGTTGATTGGCATTTTTAAACGCAATATCAATAAAGCGCTGATGTTGTTCTTTATCTAACGTATCACCGCGTAACTGAATGGTTTCTAAGTAACCTTGCAAAGCTGCTAATGGCGTACGTAAATCGTGGGAAAGATCCGTTAGCATCTCTCTTCGGGTTTTATCAATGGACTGCAGCTGCACAAATTGATAATTAATTTGCTCAGCCATCTCGTTAAAGGCATCACCAAGTTCATGGATCTCATTATGCTTTGCTGCTGGCCATTGCTGTAACTCTACTTTGTTCTTTTCAAAACCGGCTTTTTTAAAAGCACGAATGTTATTGGTTAATTGTTTCAAAGGATTAGTTAAAATACGTAATAAAATAATCGAGACTAAAAAGAAAGAAACCACTACACCTAATATAAAAATTACAGATTGTGAGCGAAGTAAGTCAGACTCTACATCTGCAAAAGCTGAGTCATAGGCTTGACCGCCGATGATCACATATAAATACCCTTGTAGATTTTCACCGTTATAAATCGGTGCGGCTGAAAATATTTTTTGTTGTTCACTATCACGGGGATCATCACCATAGATAGGCAATGATTTTTTACGATTTATAAAATCCACTAACGGCGCGACATTAATATTCTGACGCTTAATGGCACTCTTTTCAGCAGAATAACTAACTAACTGGCCACTTGGAGAAATGAAATAAAATTCAAAGCTAGGCCCTAAAATCATTAAACTATGAAATAGGTTTTTTAAAGCATCTTGGTCATAAACTCCCTCTTTTAACAACGGGTTATCATGACCTAGATGTTCGGCAAGCTCTAAGTGAAGGCGCTGTTCAGCTTCATGGTGAGAGGTTTTTTCTAATGTAGCAGACCACCAAGAAACCACACAAGTGATCGCAATAAACAGCAGTACCAAAGCAAGGGTCATGCGTTGATAAAGTGACACCTTCATTAAGCGACACCTTCCGGACTAAATTTATAACCGACACCAAAAACAGTTTGGATGATATGCGGAAACACTTTGTTGTTTGAGTTGGGTTGCCCAGCCACTAATTTATTACGTAGGCGGTTAATATGTGAATTCACTGTGTGTTCATAACCACTGTGTTGATATCCCCACACTTTATCCAACAATTGAGTACGGGAAAAAACTTGCCCAGGGTGTTGAGCCATAAAGCTTAATAGGTCAAATTCTGTAGAAGTAAGATCTAAACTCTGTTCCCGCAACACCACTTCATGAGTGCGTTGATTGATCATCAACTGACCATGACAAATTACACTGCTATCTACCACTGGATCTTGCGCTTGATTATTTTGTAATAGATGAACACGGCGTAATAAGGCATGTACTCGAGCTTGTAACTCTCTCACGCTGAAGGGTTTTGCCATGTAATCATCGGCTCCTAATTCGAGGCCTAATACACGGTCTAATTCAGAGGTTCTAGCGGTGAGCATTAAAATAGCTTGCTCTTGCTTTGCTTCCCTTACTTTACGACAGACATCTAAGCCACTACAGCCAGGTAAATTAAGGTCTAACATCAATAATGAGTAGTCATTTTCTAAAGCTTGTTTAATCGCGTCTTCGCCATTATCACAATGTGTTACTTCTAACCCAAGGTCTTGCATATTGACCTTGATTAACTCTGCAATATCTTGGTCATCTTCTACAATTAAAATACTATCTGCCATTTTCAACTCTCTAAGAAAAAGACTTATTGAAGGCTAATCACCAATTAAGCTTATAACAATCAATAAGTCATACTAGTTTATCTGGTACGAGTGATAGTAACGGACATAACAGGGTTATCGAACTTTTGTTGGTAGGTTAACGCTGATGTAATTAGGCCATCATCACTACTCACAATCCCTGGGTGCATTGTCACTATATCTATATCATCTCGCTCAGCATTAAAGGCTTCGCCAGCAGTACCATCAGGAGAGGCTGCATTAGAAGCGGGACCAGGAACAGTATCTACAGTTTCTGTATTTGCTTCAGTACCTGCATCATAAGCAACTGTTTGATAAGTTACAGAATCATTCAGCGCTAAATCTGTTAAGTCCACTTGGTTGAGACCGGTGAAAGCATCATTACTATTTCCTAACATGCTCACAAATGACAAATATTTTACATTATCAGTATAACTCACTGTAATTGTCGTAGATGTCCCATAAGTAATACCGCCACTAGCACTAGCTGAACTGAGAATAAAACGAGTGTCACTTAATATGCCACTTGCATCTCCTGACTCTGCTAATAGTTCTAATGCCTCAGAAGCAGACTCACCAACAGTAAACAGAGCACCTGTATCATGTAATAGTAATGACGGTGGTGAAATAGGCTGTCCGTTAGTTAAATTTTTCAGTACAACTTCGTACTCAACTGGAGTTTCGATGACAGTCACTGTGTCAGAATCATCATTACATGCCGCTAACGTTAACGCGCCAACGGTAGCAATAGCGACTTTAGAAAATTTAATCATAAAGCCTCCTATTCAACAACAACAGTCAATTTAGCCACAGGATTTAACCAACGATGTGTACTATTGTTTAAATCACTAATACCACCTTCTAAGTCAGCATCTCCAACCACACCAGGGTGAATGTGTACGGTTGCATTACTGATTTCTGTCGTTACCCCTGAACCACCTGTTCCAGCATCACCACCAGGGAAGGCTGGAATGCTTGCTGCTAGTTCATCATTTGCTTCTGTACCTGCATCATATGCATTAAGGTAGACAGTGTAGGTGCCCGCTTCACTTGGAATTTCCCAGCTATCTAAACCAATAAAAGCATCATTAGTAGGTAACATCATTGCTGCAATTGATAGGTAATCGTTACCGCTAGCATTGCTTAATGTAAAACTTGTTGATTCACCTGATGCTAATAAACCACCAGCAGGGTTATCAACAACATCCGCACCTGCATTACCTAATAAGCCACTTACACCAGTGAAGTCCCCTTCTTCCGCTAAAACTTCTAGCTCTTCAGATGCTGCAACCGTTGTTTCAAATATTTCAGTGCTTGAATCATGTGCACCAGCAACAACTGGTGTAAAATAAATATTATGAGTTAAGTTAGTTAAAGTAAGTGTTAAGTCTTGTGCTTGACCCGTTGCGGAAAATAAACCAAATAGGCCTGCGGCAATTAAGTGCTTGTTTGACATGTAGAAACTCCCTTTTATCTTAGTTAAGTTATTGTGCTGTAATTAGTTGATGTGGAGAGTATGGCGGGGAGATCTCACGAACTTATCACGTAATATTCACTATTTTATTCTGAAGTGTTCGCATTGTTATCCTTTCACTAACAGTTCAAACTAATTCAAAATGAATAATCACAAACTAGAAAAAATCTCATCTGTGTTTTTGCATATTTATTATCAGACAGTATAATCCTGCTTCCAAAATCAACATGAGTTAGCCCATGAACGAACAATATGAAAACCGCTTTGGTGGTATTAAACGCTTATATGGCACGACCGCATTAAAAAAATTTAAAGATAGCCATGTCTGCGTTGTAGGTATTGGTGGCGTAGGCTCTTGGGTGGTTGAATCATTAGCTCGATCAGGTATTGGTCAACTTACTTTAATCGATATGGATGACTTATGTGTCACCAACACTAATCGTCAAGTACATGCTTTAGCCGACACGGTTGGACAACAAAAGATTGAAGTGATGGCGGCGCGTTGTAAACAAATTAATCCAGAGATCATCGTTAATTGTATTGATGACTTTATCGATAAACAAAATTGTTTTGATTATCTGTCTAGTGATATGGATTATATCTTTGATGCCATCGATAGTATCCATGCGAAAGTGGCTTTAGTCGCACATTGTAAACGTAATAAATACCCTTTACTTACCTGCGGAGGCGCTGGTGGACAATTAGATCCGACACAAATCCAAGTCACTGATTTAGCACGCACCATTCAAGATCCACTAGCTGCTAAAGTGCGCTCTGAACTACGTCGGCACTTTAATTTTACTACCAACCCTAAACGTAAATTTAGAATTAACTGCGTGTTTTCTACAGAGCAGCTCAGCTACCCAGATTTAAACGGTGAAGTATGTAAAGAGAAAGCAGAATCAGACGGTAATATGAAGATGGATTGCGCCAGTGGTTTTGGCGCGTCTACCATGGTCACTGCAAGCTTTGCGTTTGTAGGTACTGCATTTATGCTGAAGAAGATAGCAGAAAAAGCATCCTCATAAATTTAATACAGCACCTCACGATTAAATCACAGCTAATAAAAAAGCGATGCTATAACTAACATCGCTTTTTAGGTTTAAATATCAACGATTATTTAACTCTTAGATAGGTCAAGTAACTCTCTTAGCGCAACTTGACACATACTAAACTCGGGCGTGCTCACTGCTGATAAAGCCTCTGTCATCTTGTGCCAGCGAGTAGCTAGATTTTTATGTAGCTCTAACCAATCGTCATAAGCTTTTACAAACTCTTTACCTTCAATCATTAATAAGATTGCTCTGGTAATGCGTTTTTGTTGCCACTCTAAGTCATCTCGCATCGCTTCTCTCGCTAATAACTGCCAATGACTATCAACAGGTAACAAGTTTAGCTGTGCAGAAATATCTGCTAGCTTGAGATTCTCTTCTGAGTAAAAATAAACACTCGCAGCAAGTTGTGGGTCTAGTTTTAATTTACTCGCAACATCAATAATATTAAGCAACGCATAAGATTGCTCTGTATTACAGAGTTTTTCTGCAAGTATCGCAGGTACCCCCTCTTTTTCAGCCTTGTCTAACTCAGCTTGACGTTGTTTTAAGCTTTGCTCACTTAATAGTTTAGGTAAATTAGCCTTCACTTCTTGCAAGGACGTACGGTATTTCTTAATTAAAGAAGCACAATCCAACTGCTCTCTATGACTTCTAATTATCCAGCGTGAAGCATGGCGCACCATACGTTTTAACTTATTAATTAACTCCGCTTGTACGGCACTGGCTATCTTATTGTCTAATGACTCAATTTCAGCTAACAACTCAGGTAAATCAAAGATATCACGCGCAGCAACCCAAGCTTTTGCTAGCTCTAGGAATGAACAACCAGTACTGGACATAATACGATAAGCAAAAGAAGCGCCCATAATATTAAAGAGATCATTACTTACTTTAGTCGCAACAAGTTCTGACAATAAAGAGTGCTCATGAATTTCAGCTTTGTACGCTTTAACTAACTCAGCAGGAAAAACCTTTTCAGCCTCTTTAGCTAAATAGCCATCTTCTGCAATACGTGCTTTAGCTAATTCTTCTTTCATCTCATTTTTAGCATAAGAGATCATCACTGAAATAACTGGGCGTGTTAGCCCTAAGCCAGCATTTTTGCGTTCCGTGATTTCCTCATCGCTTGGGATAAACTCTAAGCTTCTATTTAACTTGCCTTTTTCTTCTTGGCTATTAATTAAGCCACGTAACGACTCAATACTTTTATGTCCTTGAAGGAAAGATAAGCTAATACTTTGCGCTTGGCGGTAATTGTTATGCAACACTAAATCAGAAACTTGATCGGTCATATTCTGTAACCAAACATTACGCTGCTTAACGGTTAAATCTCCCTTTGAAACTAGTTTATCCAGGAGGATTTTAATATTCACTTCTAAATCTGAACAGTTTACGCCAGCAGCATTGTCAATCGCATCAGTGAAACATTGACCTCCATGATTAGCAAACTCAATACGGGCACTCTGAGTCATCCCCAAATTACCGCCTTCACCAATCACTTTACAACGCAACTCCTTACCATTAACACGTAAGATGTCATTCGCTTTATCGCCAACATCAGCATGGCTCTCTTTACTGCTCTTAACATAAGTACCAATGCCGCCATTCCACAGTAGATCAACTTGTGCTTTAAGCAATAATGAAATCAGCTCTGTTGGTGTAACCTTTGCTTTTTTAATATCAAAGGCTTTTGCCATTTCCGGCGAAACGGCTATCGACTTAGCAGAGCGCTCAAAGATACCGCCACCAGCAGAAATTAACTTAGTGTTATAATCCGCCCAACTCGTTCTTGGAGTATCAAATAGACGTTGACGCTCTTCAAAGCATGCATCTAAATTACTTGGATTTGGATCGATGAAGATGTGTAAATGGTTAAATGCAGCCATTAACTTAATCTTCTTAGAACACAGCATTCCGTTACCGAATACATCTCCAGCCATATCACCAATACCAATCACTGAAATAGGTTGCGCTTGAACATCAATACCTAATTCTCTGAAGTGACGCTGAACACTTATCCACGCACCTTTAGCGGTAATCCCCATTTTCTTATGGTCATAACCATTACTGCCGCCCGATGCAAAAGCATCGTTTAGCCAGAAATTACGATCCGTTGCTAACTCATTAGCAATGTCAGAGAAGGTCGCTGTCCCTTTGTCAGCTGCAACCACTAAATATGGGTCATCATTGTCGTAACGCACCACTTGTTGTGGCGGTAATAGATTACCGGCTTCTAAATTATCAGTAATATCCAATAGCGCACTGATGAACATTTTGTAACAAGTAATCCCTTCTTGCATGAAGGTATCTCTATCCATTGAAGGGTTAAGGTGCTTAGCAACAAAGCCTCCTTTAGCACCTACCGGTACAATCACCGAGTTTTTTACTTGTTGTGCTTTTACTAAACCTAAGACCTCTGTACGGTAATCTTCACCACGGTCAGACCAACGTAAACCTCCACGAGCAACATTACCGCCACGAAGATGCACACCTTCAAAACGTGGTGAATAAACAAACACCTCGTAACTTAAACGGGGCAGTGGTATTTCGCTTATTTTTTTGTGATCAAATTTAAAGCTAATATATTCTTTAAATTGTCCATCTTGTTGTTGGAAATAATTACTACGAATCGTCGCCATAATTAGCTCAACATATTTGCGTAACACTCGATCTTCATTGAGGTTACTCACTTCGTTTAGCCCTTCTAAAATATTATTTTCCATTGCGGTTTGTTTTTCGAGACTCATCTGCTTTTCAGGATTAAAGCGCGCATGGAATAACTCAACAATTTGTTTAACAAAGCCACTGTGATCTAGCAGAATTTTAGCGATAGCATAATGGCTGAAACCAAAGCGGATCTGTTTTAAATATTTAGCATATGCACGCAACATCGCAATATCACGCCAAGCGATACCAGCCCCTAAGATAAGTTTATTAAATGGGTCATTATCGGTTTGTGCATACCAAATTGCTAAAAAAGCATCGGAGAACAAATGACGGTAACTTTCAGGGTCAAAACCGGCATCATCTCCATACAATAAAGTAAAGTCATATAACCAGAAGGTACTTTCACCAGCTGGACAAACTTGGAATGGGTATTCTTGCGCCACTTTTAATCCTAAATTTTCTAAAATAGGGATTAAATCGGATAGCAGCAATGCGCCGTCTTGGTGGAATAGTTTTAGTTTTAAACCACTGTTATTCGCTTCAATAGAACGGTAGAAACGTAATCCCATTGAACGTTCAGGGGATTTAAATAACGACTCAATACGTGCAATGTCGGTTACCGCAACACGAGAACTAAAGCTATCTTGGTAGCTAGTAGGAAAAGCTGATGCATACTTACGAGCCAGTTTCACAGCCGTTTCTTCACCGTAGTTTTCAATTAACGACTCTTGTAGTTCCTCACTCCACGCTTTAGTTATCTGCTGCATACGTAATTGAATAGCGTTAGTTTCTAAGTCACCTTGATAAGGCTTATCTAGATGAATCACCAAACGCAGACGAGCTAGATTGGACTCACTTAAGTAAGTTTGAAAGTCACTATCCGCAATATCCATAGTGCGCGACAACAGCTCAACAAATTTCAATCTTACTTCTGTATTGTATAGGTCGCGTGGTACGTATAACAGAGCGGTCACAAAACGTTTATTACCGTCTGTTCTTAGGAATAATTTAAGCTGCTTTCTTTCTTGGGCATGTAACACTTCAATCACATTGTTAAGCAAGGTCTCCTCATCACATAGCAATAAATCCTCCACCGCATAAGTGGATAATATTTGTGAGAGCTCTTTGTAGTAATGACTGCCTAAACTTAAACCTGATTGCGCTAAGATATTGCTTATTTTATGGCGAATAACCGGAATACCTAATGGGCTGCCACTGTATACAGAAGATGTGTAAAGACCGATTAAACGAATCCCACCAATCAAATTACCCTGCTTATCGAATTGTTTAATATAGACCACATCAGGATAAGCAATACGATGAACTAATGCTCGCTGCGATACTTTACTAAAATGCAGAAGCGAGCTATTTTTCAGCTCATGTAAACAATCAAAGTGCTCTTGATCAGACATAAACTTATTATGTTTAAATAACCCTAACGCACTGCCTTCTGTAATACTGATCACATCATCTTTAACTTTAAATTCATCACACGCTAAAAAAGTAAAATGATCATCTAACATCCAACTCAAATAAGTTTGCTGCTCGTCAAAACCATCTTTTTCCGTGATAACTGCGCTTTCTTTTTTACTTTTTTGAATAGCTGACTTTACTTTGCTTTGAATAGTTAGGTAATCATCAACCACTAATGACACATTAGCTAAAGCTTGCTCTAAACTACTTTGAATTTTAGCGCGCTCAGTAGCAGAACTAGTTTGGTCGATTTCAATATATAACAGTAACTCAGTATTTAAATCATTAACTTTAATATCATCGGTATTGAGTTTTTTTAATTTTCCACTGACGGTACGCTCACTACATATTTCACTGTAAAAAATTCGGTGTAATTTAGTATTTAATTTGTTTAAAGTTATTTTGATAGTATCAATAACAAAGGGAATGTTACGGCTTAGAATACTGATAATGGTATGAGTGGATTGCCACTCGTCTTGCTCTACATCTGGATTGAATACTTTAACCTTTGCCGCTTGCCCTTTCCAAACGTGCACCTCTCTCCATAATGAAACCGTTAGGCCCGCTAAATCGTCAGGACTAATAGTAGCTAAATCTACAATGCTAACATCACGATAAATACCGGAAATAAAATTTTCTAATAAAGGTTGTTCTCGCACCGGGAAGTGTGCTTTTAATTGAGTGAATACTTGCTCGAGAATGTCTAACTTTTGGCTCATTTTGCTATTCATGTACACCTACCTACTATTGAAGAGTAACTACATAACTTAAGGCTAAGTAAAAAGAATTAAATAAACAATACAATAAATTAAGAAGCGCTTATTAGCACACAAAAAATCACTAAATAGTGCGATTAAATACATAAAATAAAAAATAGTTTTTTACTTAGAAAAAGATAGAAAGGGGAAATAGACTTTTAATTGCATAAACCAGTATTTTTAGACAAAAAATGATGTTTTAAGACAATCCAATAAATCTGCTTTATACCAATTAGATTAGTCAAAAGAAGTAAATAAATGATAATAATTGACAAGCCTCGTACAGGGGAACATGACGACTGAATCAGACAGGGAGCAATGAATCAACGCAGCCCCCTATAAATAGCAAAATCATATCGATTTCATTTTTAAAGATAGAAATTAACTAATGGCTTTAACAATTAAGCTTTGTAGAGGCACGGGTAAAGTAATGCCTCCTGCTAATGCAAACTGGTGGGCATCATCAGACATTTTCTTCCAAGTTTTAAGGATAATCCCCATCCACTTTTCTTCGCTGTATTCAGGATGCTTATTGGCAAACTCAAGCATGTAGTATTCAACAAACACTAAGCCAGCTATATCTTCAAGTAATTGACTATCAGGGTTACGCTTAATAGACTTTTTCCCCACTGCATTTTTAACTTGCTCTATTGTATCTGCTTGATAACCAGCTTGTTGCATTAGTTCAGCCACACGGTTGGCATGAAACGTATAAAGGTTAGTTCGCCACTGGTGATATCCTTGCTTACCTTCTGGGTAATCGCTACGTAATGATTGCCAGCGTTGAATATGCTGCCCTCGCACGGCGATCTGTATTATTTCACTGGCATCATGTTTAAAACGAAACAACATCTCAGTCATTCGCTGTGAATACAATCGCTCTTTAGGCCATTCAACACCTGCAAGCGAAACTATATTAGGATCTTGATTATTTGCATCATCAATTAATGCAATCAGTTGCTCTAGCTGCTGTGTACTCATAGCTTACTCCGATGCTTATCTCAATATTCAATAGATATAAAAAACCTCGAAGATATTAATATATCTTCGAGGTTGAGCAGTCAATTTATAAATGGATTTACTGAGTAGGCGCGCCACTTAACCTTAATATCTCGTTAAGCAGTTGAAAATGGTGAGCTATAAAGTCAGCAGTGTATGATAGCCTCTTTGTCGAGTATTCATAAACTGTCTTGCACTATGTATCTCGCTAATAACTAGATTATCAACAAGAATCGAGGTTTCATGAACATAATCACTAAAACGTGGCAACGCTACTGTAATTGGCTAGATGAAATGGGGTTAACCCCAGAAAATAAACGCTGTTGCGTACCACTTGATGAACGCGCACAAAAAGCCCTTCGTGCAGAGCAAAATCTTGGCACAACAAAAGATGATAAAAAGTAGATAAGTTTACTGGTTATTAATACTCATTAATAACCGCTAACACCGCTTTATTTTTTATGATTGAGCTTGTTTGTAAGCTTTGCCGCCTTTCCACTAAAACAGATTTAGAATATAACTGACAACATCGTTCACATACTTCTTCATTAGTTAATAAGGCGTATCGGAAACAATACTCAAGGTTGGCGAAACGTTGTTATAACAACGACCTCTTCGCATATAAAACCGCATACTCAAAGGTAGAAAACAATAATGGCCCGTCAGAACTCTGTAGTTATTCAATTAGCTATCCGTTTGCGCGTTAGTGCTATTCCAGAAATAATAAATAACATTGCTACCAGGCTGTGCCAATCAATAGTTTCGCCTAAAAGAAGTGCGCCAGTAAAATACGCCACAACAGGAATCACGTAATTTATATAGGAAAGAAATGTAGGACCTGCCGAACCAATAACGGCAAACAAAAGAATGGTGGCAAATGCAGTCGGACCAACACCTAACCACAACATGGATAACGAGGCTTTTAAAGAATAACTTTGTTGCCACGGTAAATCTTGCCACAACCACAATGGCACTATAACGATACTAGAAATAATCATCACACCTGCTGCCGTAACAACAGGATTATAGGAGGGTAATCGCCTCACTAAAATGGCATTTATCGCATAACTAAAAGTTGCGAATAAAATCAATAGACCACTCAGCAAACTACTGTGGGCACCTACAAGTGACGGCCAAAGCACAATCACCACACCAGTAATGCCTAATATAAAACCAAAAACTTTAAAGCGGTTAAGGCTTTCTCCAGACACAAAATAATGCGCCAAAATCATTGTCGCTAACGGCATAAATGCCATCAATAACCCCGTAATGCCCGAGCTAATATCCTTCTGACCTGTTGAGATAAGAAAAAAAGGCAACAAATTACCCATGATACCTAACAGTAAAAAGATCGCCCAAGCCAAGGGCTCCACAGGCAAACGCCACCCCTTGCCATACATAAAGAGAGTGAGAATAATCGCTGCAATCAAGACTCTAAGAGAGACGATAGCCACAGGACTAAAGCTTTGAAGTGAGACAGCGGTAAACATAAATGATGTTCCCCACAACAGAATGAGTAACAGCAGAGAAAGCCAGTCTTTAACGGTAGGCATATAGTTGAGAGTCATGTGTTTGATCCAATTAGCATTATGACTAGAGAGTTTAACCGACACCCTCGTACTTTGTTGAGGTTTTAATATAGAATGACAGAACACCCAAAGGTTTTAAATCGCAAAATTTTGATTTTATTGCAATTAACTATTGGGTGTCCAGAACTTCACAGAACTTCACAGAACTTCAATAACTCAATCCAGGTACGAACTGATATAGAAATATTAATCAGATAGTCTGGTAAATAAGTGAACACCAAGAGTTAGCATTCCTTGTAAACGAACTTATCACTCAATATAAAATTACTAATTGTTCCTGCAATCACTCCTCCTATAAATGCTATATGAATAAAATTAGGTTGTGGTAAAACGGAAGTTAACAGATAAAAAAACGTTATATTTGGTAATAGCGAGCAAAGAGAGCTAACAAAAGCTCTTCTAAGTTGTTTATATATTGGTAATTGCTTTCGCTCTTGAAAAGTAAATGTTCGGTTCCCATACCAAGTAACTAACACAGCAAAAATAAATGCTGTAATTCTAGAGCAATACATTTCAATACTCACTACGTCAAATAAGAACCAAAAAACACTGGCGTCAATACAGAACGCAATTGCCCCAACGGTTAAAAAGCAGAGTTTTTTATTCATTTTGGTTATTCGAACAAAAATACAGAGAGCGCTTTCTATTTTTAGTTTTGAAACTACAGTTATTTAATATTTTCATATTATTTTTGATTTGATTATCAGCTGTCACAATGTAGTAGGGTAACGTAGTTTTTTGATTCTCTTCCCTCCAGATTTTAGCTTGTCCTTGGGTGTAAAATCTTCCAGAAAAACTGTAGTTATTAATATAATAGACTGGAAATTTTTTATTTGTTGCTTCTATTAAAACAGCATCACTTTTTGCTTCAAAGGTTGGTTTTCCAAATATTAGTAAGCAGACGACAACAACAGGTGCAAAACAACCAATGGATATTTCACCTCGACTCAATGTTTGCTTTCTCGAAGTTAATAACAAAGCCAATGCAGGTAAACCAGGTAATACATACATAGGTAAAATATTGCCCGAAAATGTAAATAATAACATGGGAGAAATTAACCAACAGAGCAAAAAAGTATGCCAGTTTTTACTTTCACTATCTGTAAAAAGCATTCTCTGTTTTGAGCTTTTGATTAGTCGATATAAGAGAACCAAAGACCAAGGAAATGCGGTGTATAGCCAAAACAACCAGATCATTCCTCTAGGCTCGTCATGTGCATTACCATAAAGGTCTCCATTCCAACCACTAACAGTAAATCGAGACCAATGCTCACCAACTAAGAAGTAATGAAGAAAGCCTGGCGTTGTTTGTTCTGCAACTATATACCATGGACCAGCAATTATTAACGATAGTAAGAACCCTGAAAAAATGGGAATACGCAACCAAAATTGTTTCGCCCCTTCTAACACTCCATAATTAATAATGATCCAAGGAAGAATAGATAGGCCAATCAACACAATAATAAGTGGTCCTTTAATCAATAGACCAAGACCTATTCCAACGAACCCTAAATAAGCATATTTTTTACTATGGTTTTGCCATCCAAAATAAAAACCAAACATAGATAAGGTCATTGAAAGTGTTAACAATGAATCAGTCATAATCGCACCACTTGCGATATAAAACCCAGCGCAAGTAAGTAACACAAACATACTCAGTGATGGCGACATACGTTTTCTATAAGCAAAATACCCAACAATAAAGATGGTTAGTATGCCACTGATAAAATGAGGAAAACGTAATGAAAACTCACTTATTCCTAATATTTTTCCTGATAATGCACTTACCCAAGTCTGCATAGGAGGCTTACCCCAAAAAGGCACATCATAGTTAAATAAAGGAGTGATCCAATTATTGGTTTCCACCATCAAACGAGCCATTTCTCCATACCTGGCCTCTGTGGTATCCATTAAAGGATATAATTGGAGTGAAGCTAACCGAATAAGCATGATAACGGAGATAAAAATGGTAATGCGGATAGGTAACTTCTGCATTATATGACCTCCTTTCGAGAGCATGAGATTGAAATGACCTTACTCGTTTCTGCTGCTGCTTTATTCACTTCAGACGCAACAATAAATCGAGGTCGATTCTTAACCTCATTATAAATTCTCCCTACATATGCACCTATTAAGCCAATCGACAGTAACTGCACTCCCCCTAACCCAGTAATAGCAACAATAATGGTAGGGAATCCTGTCACCGTTTCACCTAAGATGAATGTTTTTAAAACAGTAAAAACAGCATAAAAGAATGATCCACTTGCAATTGCAGCTCCAAGGTAGGTCGCTATTTGTAATGGTTTTGTACTAAACGAAGTTATACCATCCATCGCCAAAGCGAGTAATTTTTGTAACGGCCACTTTGACTCTCCGCTAAACCGCTGATCTCTATCAAAACTTAAAATAACTTGATTAAACCCCGGCCAGGCTAATAAGCCTTTCATGTATATATTTTTTTCTCGTAATTGAATTAACTCCCTCACGACTTTTTTATCTAACAACCTAAAGTCGCCAACGTTTTCTGGAATATCGCAATCAGCTAAACGATTAATTATTTTATAAAACAAAAAGGCAGAGACTTTTTTAAACCATGACTCCCCATATCTTTTATTACGCTGCATGCAAACAATATCCGCCCCCTCTTTCCATTTATCAATCATAGAAGGAATCAACTCAGGTGGATCTTGCAGATCTACATCAAGAATAATAGTGAAATCACCCTCCGCTTTACTTAACCCAGCTGACATAGCAGCCTCTTTACCAAAGTTTCGACTTAAATTAATTAATGTAAAGTCGTATTCTAAATTGGTTAAGTTTTCAATTATTTGAGTGCTTTTATCATAGCTTCCGTCATTCACATAAATAACATGGACTTGCATATCCAATAACTTTACAACACGATTTAATCTAGAATGGAATTGGGGAATTACATTTTCTTCGTTATAAATTGGGACAACAATAGAGCAAGCCCCTGCATTTTTCTGCGTGGTATCATTAGAGGTATGTAAGATCATATAAAGTTTCCTAAGTTAAGATAGGAAACACTATTTCATGGAAGACTTAAGGTTCACTTAATATAAACTGAATGTTTAATATAGATAATTAAAATACCGCTATCTAGCCGCTAGTTAAATAGCACATCAAACGTAATCGTTTTTTGAGTTAATGTAACTTTAATGTCTGCATCAATGGCATCACAAAGAGAAGCAACAATGGCCAACCCCAGGCCAAAATTTTCACTAGAGCTACGAGAAATATCTTTTTGCCACATAGGCTCAAACATATTCTCTAAATCTTCAACAGATAATGCTTCAGATACTTCATTAGAGATTGAGACATGAGGTAACTCGCCCACTGACTCTAAAGTAAGCAATATCACAGACTCCTTAGGACTATATTGAATAGCATTATTGATTAAGTTTTTCAAAACGGTTTCTACTGCAAATAAATTATTTTCTAAAGGAGGAAGCTCAGTTTGAAAATTCAAAATGATGCGACTTTCATAAGGAGCATATAGTGCATGAATAATTTGTTGATAATCAAAAATATCATCCTTAGGAAGTCCATTACCAGATAACTTATTTAACAATAAAAGATTTGAGATAACATTTTTTAAGCGCCAAGAAATACCTAACACTTGCTGTGGGTAATCAGCTTTGGATATTTTATCTTGAGGGAATTTGATAACAACTTCAGTAAGGTTAATCAACTCTGTAATAGGGGTTTTTAATTCATGTGCAATGTCTGAAGTTAACCGTTTTTCTTTTTCATATAACGTTTTATTCTGATCAATAAAGCTATTAATACTATCTATAAAAGGCACTAATTCTAGCGACAAGTTTTTATTTGATAGCTTTAAATTTTCATCGCTTATTTTAATTTTTTTAAGCTCATTATTTAATTCATTCAGTGGAATTAACCCTAGATCAACCTTATTTCTCACCACATATACAACTAAAAAAACAACAATAAACGTCGCCAGAACAAACAAAAAGTCTAGAAAAACTAGTATCCCCTCTGTATCTTCTGTAGAAGCCGCATAAGCTAAGAGCATTGTAGGTTGAGTTACACCAGCCTCTTTTAAATGTGTGTAAAACCCAGATCTTTTGGCAGTATCGACTTGTGCCTTAAAAGAGTAATAAATAATTAACCCGTCACGCCCATCGGGTAAGCGAGTCTCAATAATTTTCTTTTTACCTTCCAATAAAGGTACAAAAGGCAAACTATTATTTAATTGAAAATCTAATGAATCTGATTTTTCATAGACTTCATCACCTATCCATAATTGAAAATATTCCGCGTTATTTTGCCTCTCAAATTCAGGCATAAACTCACCAGAAAATTCAAACTCAACACCGCGCTCATCTTCTGATACTAAAGCAACTAATAATGAAGCTTTACTCATAAGTGACTGTTCAAATTCTTTATCGACCCAATTATCGAGTACGACATCTATAATTAGCATCACTAAAGCAAAAACAAGCGAAAGTGAAATCGATAGGCTTTTAACTAAATTATTTCTGATAGACATCATAAAGTTTGATCAACCATGTAACCAAAACCACGCTTATTAATAATTGGTAATATTCCTCCAGCTGCTTTTGCTTTTTTTCTCGCTGAGGATAAATGAGCCTCTATTGTATTTTTAGACATAGAATCATATTGCCCAGCCAGGTACTCACTCAATTTTTCTGGAGAAAAAACCAGTTTTCTTTGCTTAAAAATACATTCAATTAACTTATATTCATTTGGTGTTAAATTAATATTTTTTCCATGAAATGAAAGAGTAAATAATTGAGTATTTAAAATAAAATCATTAACCTCAATAATATTTTCATCTATTAGCAAAGCGCCTCTTCTAGATAGAGCTTGTAAACGAACGTGTAACTCATCAAAAGAGAAAGGTTTCGCTAGATAATCATCAGCGCCTGAGACTAAGCCTTCAATTCGATCTTCCGTCTCGCCCTTAGCTGATAGAATAAGCACTTTTAATTCACTTTTTTTACGCCTAATTGTTTTTAATACCGTTAAACCATCAACACTAGGCAACATAAGGTCTAAAATCATAAGATCATAGTTTCCCATTGTCGCCATGGTTAACCCCTCAGCTCCATCACCAGTTGCATCAACAGTAAAACCTAAATTTCCTAAGCCCACTTTTAGGCTATTTCTAAGTGATTCAGAGTCTTCAACTAAGAGTAATTTCATATAAATAGTCTCGTGTTTTTGTAAAATTAAATTATGCACTACAAGACTTAAGTTTTACTGAGGAGTCATACTATTTCTTCATCACTATAATTCTGTGAAATATTATTAATATTGATCTATTAAAATTAAGTAAAGAAGTTACTCGAAACAGCACTTCTGGTTGTAGATATAAGTTAGCCTGTTCTAACTCACTTTGTAATGCAAAGTGTTTTAAAGCTATTTTTTAAGTTTATATTAGTTACTGAGTGACTAAACGACAAATCATACTTCCTATTAAACACAATTAAATGAAAGGCTACTGAATGTAACCTTTGTTATCTTTATTTTCCCCAAGTAGCCACAAGTCCTATTGACTTGTTCAGCGGTAGTAAGCCACCATCAGGGTAGAGACGTGTTGATGTTTTCGCGTGCGTAGGAGCAAAAATCAACCTAGATAATTTAGTGAAATAGCTGTGAAATCGCAGACAGGCAAATAACTATAAAAGTTGATGGCTATTCACTACCTTTATCACTGTGGTGTGCAATTGCGTTGAAAGCTTGAGTTTTTGTACTGATTAATGCAGTGCTCATAGTATTCATCATTTGTTTTAAAAATATTTATCAAAGTAACTCAAACAGCCTAAATATATGGGTTTTCTCGTTAGCTGATTAATACAGCCAGAACCCAAAGAAGTTAAATAAAATTGATTGTTTAGATTAAAACAATCAATTTCGGAGATTGAACTATTCATTAGTACTTTTCGTAACTAACTTATAAATCGTTACTTTATTCATATTTTCAAATCGCTACTACAATCCCCAGCTTAAAACACTTACACATAAGGCATGCCACAATGAGAAAATTCATTAACCATATTCAACTTGGCTATTTAGGATTATTGCCATTTTTAGGCTGCGTAGCCTGGCCGATAATGTTTGGAAGTAATAGTGCAAACTTAGCATTTTTTACTTTTTATAGTATTGCCATACTTGCTTTTATGGCTGGTAATCTGTGGCGCGCTGGTGAACAAAGTTATAGCGGTGTGATAAAAGCAGTAGCCCCCGTTATTCCGGTACCATTTTTATCATTTTTGCCTGTTGAATGGACGCTTGCTTGGTTAGGAGCAAGCTTTTGGTTGGTACTTATATTTGAAAAGACCACAGCGCAATGGAAAACCTATCACAAAGATTATCAAAAGATGCGTTTTGTACTGACCTCTGTCGTGTTTATGTGCCACATGCTTACAATAGGTATGAGCCTTTATCCTAAATAACCGTGAGTCGCTTAACCTTGTTTATGGGCAGCCAAATAATTATAAAAGTTTATGGGTGTCCACGACCTTTGATTAGAAAAGTAGATAAACTAGATGGCTCTCAGTATTCATGAAAAATAATCTAACTTATTTTTGAAAGTGAGCCTCTCCTTTATTATTAAATAGTGGCTCTAGTCCCCTACTTTTCCAAGCTAATATCCAAGTTTTTTCAATATTTTTAAATAAGTTATTAAAGTAATGCTTTTAACGACAAGCTAACTCCGGATAAAAACAATAATATAAGTGCAATACGCTTGATCACTTGTGGAGAAATATTAGGTGGGTAACGTTTAGCCAACATTGCGACAATAAAAACACAAGGTAACCCAGCTAAACTACACCATACCATTGGTGTTGTAATTTGATTACTCACGCCCATAATAACAATTCGTAATAGAGAGGAAAGAAAGAAAACACTGAGTAATGTCGCTCGGATGACACTTAAAGCTATTGGCTGACGGTACATTAAATAAGAGATAGGAGGCCCAGAAGTAGCAAATAAACCACCAAAGACTCCAGAAATACCACCAAATACAAAATACACCCAAGACCTGGAAGGTTTAACGTCTTTCTTAGGCTTTACTAAGCTCATTAGACACGCCAAAATAATGCTTACTCCCAATAAGAGTTGCAACCAATGCAGTGCGTTTTCGCCAAAAAAAGTTAATAGATAAACACCAACGGCAATCATTGGAGTAGAGCCAATAAAAAAGATCAAAAAATTCTTTGCATTTACCTGCCTCCACACTCCACCATACAAACTTGTGCCCGCATTCACCATACTTAACACACTCACAGAAAATGCTGCAATTTCTATCGGTACTAAGGAGAATACACCTGCAATACTCATTGCGATTAAGCCAAACGCAAACCCTGTTATGCTTTGTACGTAACTTGCGACGATAAAGGCTAACAGAAGCCATAAAGAAACATCATTCATAAAAACTCAATTAAAAAATTAAAAGTAA
Organism: Psychromonas sp. 14N.309.X.WAT.B.A12; assembly: GCF_030397575.1. Lineage (GTDB taxonomy): Bacteria > Pseudomonadota > Gammaproteobacteria > Enterobacterales > Psychromonadaceae > Psychromonas. The sequence continues at coordinate 70,513 of NZ_JAPNXS010000007.1, forward strand.
ATAGTTTATTTTTTACCCATAATATCGCCTGACTAAAGATCAGAGTGATATGTAAGAAATCGTCTAAAATCAAACGCTTTCATATAATAAGCATGAGTTTAATGCTCTCAGCTTTTGGTACATATGAGTAGTGTTATGAATAGCAGAATTTACTACCTTAAATCAGCTATTTCTAAAACTCACAAAACATCTCAACTTTAATCAATATATTGTGATTGTTGTTTATACTAAATAACATTTCATATAGGATTTAGCTATATTCCCGTCAATAATTAGGATAAAAACCATGGATATAAAACTACGACCTATTCGTTATTTTATAGCGGCGGCAGAATGTGGCAGCTTATCTGAGGCAGCTAATAAACTCCACATATCACAACCGAGTATTTCTGCTGCAATTATAGAAATAGAGAAAACACTCGATCTTCAATTGTTTGTACGCTATCCATCTAAAGGTATCCGATTAACCACTCAGGGCATGAAAGTCTTAGAAGAAGCAAGAATCCTGATAAGACATGCAGAATCATTTCGCGTGGCAACAAGCGCTGTTAAATCACAACTAATCGGTAATATTTCTATCGCTTTCTTTATGAACTTAGGATCCAATTATTTATCTGAAATTATTCGAACCTTTAAAGAAAAATATCCCGATATTAATGTTCATATTCACGACTTAGATCAAGCAGCTATTTTCGATGCACTCAGTAGCGGGAAAGTAGAACTAGCATTAACATTTGATTTAAATATCCCCAAATCAATGAAAGCAAAATATATCGCAACTAGAGAGCCCTATGCGCTGTTACCACTCGACGATCCGCTTGCTCAACAAGAGGAAGTTGAGCTAAAAGACCTGGTACAGCGTCCTTATATTTTAATGGATTTACCTTATACTAATGATTACTTTATTTCGCTTTTTGCAAAACATAAGTTATCTCCCAATATACGTTACCGTACTAACTCATTTGAGACTGTTCGCACCTTTGTTGCGAGTGGTTTAGGTGTATCAGTATTAAACTTAAAACCAAAATCTCCAGTCACCTATAATGGTAATCAGGTCGTGATTAAACCGATCAAAGATAAGGTCGATCCACTCAATATTGTGTTGGTACATTACAGTCGATTAGAACCTCGACGCATTGCAGATATATTTTCAGCCCATATTGAATCTTTTTTTGAAGCAGCCTCATAAACTGCTTAAAAAACTTTAAGTATAATTAATCAGCTCCAAACTCTCTTCTAATGTTGTATTAACATCTGATACAGAATTTGACGCACTATTAATGACTATGTCATGCAATGGTTTTTGTCGAGAGCGATTAACCGATACATTAAACACATCATGTCTATTATAATAACCAGCCATATCATGATGCTGCTTTAATTCTACGAGGCTGCTAACATCTATATCAGCTATTACAAGCCCTTCACGGTCAGATAACGTTTCACCTAATGTTGTTCCGCTAGGAGTGACAATCATAGAAGCAGACCTTGGAGAGCCTTCTAAAATTGCTCTAGCTTCATCGTCATCACACAACAAAGCGATATTTTCATCTGTTATAAAACCTGCTGAAACAATAGAAAACACTTTCGCTTCAAAACAATGCGCAGCAGCACGTACACGAATTGCATCAGCTAAATCATAAGGTTCTGAATTGCGAGGATCTTTAAATGGCCAAATTGGCGGATAGTTAGCACAGTGAATCTCTTCACCTTGCGCCATAAGAGCATAGCGTGATAAAGGATTACCATTTTCTCCACAAATCAAGCCACCCACTCGACCGAACGGCATATCAACAACCGTTAACCCAGCTCCATCACCACGGCTCCACGTTAACTTTTCATAAAAAGTTGGTACTAGTTTACGGTGGTGATTAACAATAATACCTTGTGCGTTAATCAATACCATGGAGTTCCATAAACACCCTGCGGAGTATGAAGCCACTTCTGAAAAACCAAGCGAAACTGATATTTTCTGTTGTGCAGCAGCGCTAGCAATCGCCTTAATTTCAGGTCCATCAACACGCAGCGATGAAGCAGCAAATTTAACAAAATTTTCATGTCCCTTTATTGGGCTTGATAATGCATTCCAGATTGGAAAACCAGGAATAAAACTCTCCGGAAAAACAATAAGGTCAACACCTGCTTTAGCCGCTTCAGTTAGATATTTAATTGCTTTTCTTACCCCCGCTTCAGGATCAAAAAACTCTGAAGAAACATGTGCAGCAGCCACTCGGACGGTATTATTTTTGTTAGTACTTGAAGTCATAGGACTTTCCTTCTCATATTCTTAAATTTTAAAATTAAATAATTTTTCTATTAAATATCGGTATTAGGTCGATAAATTAATTTTGAAGAACAGGTTCGTTATCATTAGATGTTTTTGACTCCGTTACCTTTTTGCTTTTAACCTTGTCACGACGCGTTAATACCACTCGAATAATTATGGTGAGAATTGGCACTAGCCCTACCCAAACATTATGAGTTAATAAATAAACGATTAGCGATAATGGCCCTGCGAACAAATACACTAGACGCTCACATGAACTTAGTTTTCGACCAATAGCCCCGTAAACAACACCAGCGGTTAAAATAGATGCACATAAGAAAACGACAATCCCAAGCACCGCTTGTGAAGTAATATTTTCAGGGTCCAATACACTAGGAATAGAAACAAATACAAAGGGTACAAGCAAAGCACAGCATCCCAATTTCGCTGCTTCAAGTGCACTGCGTATAAAACTACCTCCAGATATTCTAACGGCCACTAAAATACCGACAGCAACAGGGGGAGTAAGAGCTGAGAAGATTGCAAAATAAAAGCCATACATATTTGCTGCAATAGGTGGTAATCCAGCATCAATTAAACCAGGTACAACAATGATAGCAATCAGTGCATAAGCGGCAGGAGTAGGTAGCCCCATCCCTACGATCAGAGACACTGCCATCCCAATCATCAGCGCAATAACAATATTACCGTCAGTGTAAACTGAGATCAGATGCCCCGCTGATACACCAAGACCTGTTGTTGTAAGGGTTTGCACAACCAGTCCAATGGCAGCTAGCACTACAGTCAATTGCACCGCTGTTTCTAAACCTGTTAAACAACCTTTCCACAACTCTTTAAAGTTTGGACGGTATTTAGCAGGACGAACAAAAGAAAGTAAAACAACAATGAGTCCTCCCCAAAAGCCAGCCATAGCAGGAGAATAGCGCAGTACCAATAATACGATTAGCACGGTAAAAGATAAGATAAATGACGGCAGTGTCCATTTAATCTTTTGCCAGTTAATTTTATATTTTTGTGAAAGATTACGCGGTTTATGGCCTACTAAACTATAAAGAGCAATACTAATGGCAAACATATAAAGTAAGCCCGGAATAAGCCCGGCAACAACAACTTCAATATAAGAAACACCCAATATTACTGCCATTAAAAAGGCACCTAACCCCATAATAGGCGGTAATAATTGGCTTCCAGTTGAAGACATCACTTCAATGGCCCCTGCTTCATCCGCAGTAAATCCATTCTTTTTCATTGTAGGGATAGTCATGACACCCGATAAGGCAATATTACTAATTGCTTGACCTGTCACCATACCTATCAATGTACTAGCAACAACAGCGGAATAAGCAACACCACCTTTAACCAACAATCCAATCGCTTGGCCTAGCTCACCAAAGGTATCAATAACACGTGTTCCATGAAGTAAACCGCCGTAAACTAGCAATAAGAAAATCATATCTGCAGATAGCGGCATGTAATTAAGTACTCCACGCGGACCACCAATCCCTCCCAGAAAGCTAATTGCGACATTAAGGGGTTGTTGGCGTGATGCCAAAGACTCTGGTAGTAAATGACCAAATGTCATATAAGCCGCACCCACAAGGCAAACAACAGCAATAGTTGCTCCCCACATACGCCATGTAATTAAAATAACGGCAGCAATAATGCAGGCTCCAGCAATCAAAGCATCATTCTCAACAAAAGGTTGAGTAACCTCTAATATTTCTGCATTTGCGTAGAGATAAATACCTGCTCCAGTTGCTAACACTAAACTTACAAGGGAGGTAATAATATCGATCAGTCTAGAGCTCGATGACTTATCTGCTGAGCGATTCCCCATGATCAATAAAGCACCAATGATCAGTACCGCAGTAAGGTGCATAGTGTAGTGCTTCATTGCGCCATGAACACTCGCCCAGAGAGTGATCATGTGATAGATGAGAAGACAGCCACCTACCAAACATAAAGCCCAATGGCTAATGCTCATGATTTTTGATTTGTTTTCTAACATATCCATTCCTTTAGCTTGTCTTTAATCGAACAACATTTACAAAAAACTATTCTATAAGGCCTAATTCTTTGTACGCTCGTAACGCGCCAGGATGGATATTTTCAGGTCCAATTTTAGCAATTGTCGCTACAGTTTCTTTGTCCCATATTTTTGCTACTGCACTATATTTACCTAATTCAAGCCCAGCTTTTAACCATAACTTGGTCATCTCATAAGCATCTTCTTCAGGGAAAGATTTGTGTACCGACAATAAGGTGTAATTACCAAAACTAGTGACGGGTTTTGGTTGGTTCGCAACCGTATTAGCAGGTAAGACTTGTACGCTAAAAGGAGCCCCTGTTTTATCAATATAAGATTGGATATCTTCTTTATTGATATCGATATACGCATAAGGTCTACCGGAGCTTTCTAATGTTTTGAATGGGCCGGCTTCCAAGGTAACGCTAAAATCATGGTTACTATGGGTTACAAGTGTCCCAATATCAGCTTTGCCATCTAAGATTGCATTAATATTTTGAGCAGGACCTAACGCATCGAATGACTTCAACTTTTCAGTCATCCCCCAACCATCAAGCATCATGCGTTGATGCATCCCCCATTCATTTTGACTCAATAAACCAACAGCAACACGCTTGCCAACAAAATCATCTTTACTCTTAATCGATGGGTCTAAAGTAACAAACATATTACTTGTTCTACTCATTACCCCTAACGCTCTAAAATCTTTAACCGCTTCCATTGGCTTAGGAAAGAAAGGAGATATCCCTTTTTTTGCTGCCCACTCAACGACTTGCCCAGAACCAATAATTGTGTTTTCCCAAAGGTGAGGTGAAGAGGCCAAATATCTAACATTGTAAGTAAACCCCGGTGTTTCTACTGCAGTAGGTGCTATTTTATCTGTATAATCACCAGCATAATTTTGCATAGTTGCCCAAGCAAGGTAAGGACCTGAACCCGAAGGTGATATTAAGATATCAACTTTTTTAGGTGCAGCAGTCACAGAAAGAGAAGTAGAAAGTAAACATATTGCAGAGATAGTTGCAGCTAATGTGTTATTAACAAGCTTTTTCATGGTAGTACTCCTGTAGCGTTATAAAGACATTCCCTAGTCGGTTTTGGTCAAAACTACTAACGACTAATTAATTGTTAAAATTAGTCTAAGAGCTACTATTCAAAGTGTATAGCATGTTATTTGTTACAACTAACAAGGAAAAAACTATGAATAAAAACATGCACTAGACATGTGCAATAAAATTTATTTATGCAATATTATGAGGCGTAATGACTAAAGGTTTACTGTAAAACTAACGGAAAGTATTGATTTTAAGAAAATGCAAAAAATTCTATATTAAAAATAATTTTTTAATGAAGTGATAAAAAAATACGATTCTAAACTGATTTTCAGCCCAATAATTAATACATGTCGCTCTAAGATTGTGAAAATCCCCTACTTGGTACGCTATATATCAATCAAGAAACGCAGTATTTTTACTGATACCCCACCTCAAAAATAAAACGTGTTATCTAGAATCATTTAATTCAAGGCGCTTTGCTACCACCTTTAGTGTTTCTTAATAAATGACAACGAAACGATCAAGTAAGCACTTATTTAATAAATTCCAAAAACAAAAAACTCATCGAAGTGAGCTTTTTTAAATGCTTCATGAGTAGCATTCTGGATAGCAGAAATTGCTTAATTGAAGGCGCTTTGCCACGACGTTTAGTGTTTTCTTAAACGAGTGGCAACCCAACGCTGAAGTAGATTATTTATGTGACAGTTAACCAGATACAAAAAAACTCACCGAAGTGAGTTTTTTAGATGCTTTATGAATAGCAGAAATTGTTTAATTCAAGGCGCTTTGCCACGACGTTTAGTGTTTCTTAAACGAGTGGCAATGCAACGCTGAAGTAGATTATTTATGTGACAGTTAACCAGATACAAAAAAACTCACCGAAGTGAGTTTTTTAGATGCTTTATGAATAGCAGAAATTGTTTAATTCAAGGCGCTTTGCCACGACGTTTAGTGTTTCTTAAACGAGTGGCAATGCAACGCTGAAGTAGACGATTTATGCAGCCAGAATTACATCATTCCGCCCATCCCACCCATATCAGGCATAGGTGCAGACGCTGGTGCATCTACTGGTAAATCTGTGATCATACATTCAGTAGTGATCATTAAGCCTGCAACAGACGCTGCGAATTGTAGTGCGCTACGTGTTACTTTAGTTGGGTCAAGAATACCCATTTCTAACATATCGCCGTATTCGCCTGTTGTTGCGTTGTAACCGTAGTTAGCAGTACCTTGTTGTACATTGTTTGCTACCACAGATGCTTCTTCACCACAGTTTGATACGATTTGACGTAATGGAGATTCCATTGCGCGTAGTGCAACACGAATACCTACGTTTTGGTCGTCGTTATCGCCAGTTAAGCCTTTAAGTAAACCAGCTACACGAACTAGTGCAACACCACCACCAGCAACAACGCCTTCTTCAACTGCCGCACGAGTCGCATGTAATGCATCATCTACACGGTCTTTTTTCTCTTTCATTTCAACTTCTGTTGATGCGCCTACTTTAATTACCGCTACACCGCCTGCTAATTTAGCAGAACGCTCTTGTAGTTTTTCTTTATCGTAGTCTGAAGAAGATGCTTCGATTTGTTGTTTGATTTGACCAACACGCGCTAGGATTGCTTGTTGCTCACCCGCACCATCGATAATCGTTGTTTCATCTTTATTGATTACAACGCGTTTTGCTTGACCTAAATCTTCTAGTGTTACTTTTTCTAGGTCTAAGCCAATCTCTTCAGAGATAACTGTACCAGCTGTTAAGATTGCGATGTCTTGTAGCATTGCTTTACGACGGTCACCAAAGCCAGGTGCTTTAACAGCAGCTACTTTCACGATACCACGCATGTTGTTTACTACTAATGTAGCTAGTGCTTCGCCTTCAACATCTTCAGCAATAATCATTAGTGGTTTTGATGCTTTTGCTACTGCTTCTAATGTTGGTAGTAGTTCACGGATGTTACCGATTTTTTTATCAACGATTAGGATGAATGGGCTATCAAGCTCAACCGTACCTGCTTCTTGGTTAGTCATGAAGTAAGGAGATAGGTAACCACGGTCAAACTGCATACCTTCAACTACGTCTAGTTCGTTTTCTAGACCTTGACCTTCTTCAACTGTGATAACACCTTCGTTACCTACTTTTTGCATAGCAGTCGCGATGATTTCACCGATTTCAACATCAGAGTTAGCAGAGATAGTCCCTACTTGTGTGATTGCTTTTGAATCAGAACATGGTGTTGATAGTTTTTTAAGCTCTTCAACCGCTGCTTTCACTGTTTTATCGATACCACGTTTAAGGTCCATTGGGTTCATACCCGCAGCAACCGCTTTCAAACCTTCAGTGATGATTGATTGTGCTAATACAGTTGCGGTTGTTGTTCCGTCACCTGCAGCATCATTAGTTTGAGACGCTACTTCTTTAACCATTTGTGCGCCCATGTTTTCAAACTTATCAGCAAGTTCGATCTCTTTTGCCACTGTCACACCATCTTTAGTGATGTGCGGTGCACCAAAACTTTTATCGATAACAACGTTACGGCCTTTAGGACCTAGTGTTACACGTACAGCATTTGCTAATACGTTAACACCTTCAAGCATTTTAATTCGTGCATCATTACCAAATTGAACTTCTTTAGCAGACATTATATTTTCCTTTTACTGTGTTCTTTAAAATAAAATAATAACGATTATTCAACGATCGCTAGAATGTCATTCTCACTTAAGATAAGCACTTCTTCGCCTTCAATCTTTTCTGTTTTTAGACCGTAACCTTCACTGAAGATAACAGTATCACCTACTTTTACATCTAATGGTCTTACTTCACCATTTTCTAGAATACGGCCATTACCTACTGCAATAACTTCTCCGCGTGTTGATTTTTCAGCAGCGCTTCCAGTTAAAACAATACCGCCCGCAGATTTAGTTTCTTGCTCAGTACGTTTTAGAATAACGCGATCGTGTAGAGGACGAATAGACATTGTGACTTCCTTTAATAGTAATAGTTAACAGAATTGGTTGATTAAGTGATGGGGTCAAAAAGGTACGATTCAAGAGAATCAATGAAAAAAAATGAAAATAGTTTCAAACAGGCAATAAAAAAGCTTATTCATTATCAACATTACTGCCGATTACAAATAAGCCTTTAGCATTAAAACCAGGAAAAGTTATGCAGGAATGGTTTTAGGGTTAGATAATTCCGAAACCATTTTGTTGATTTCACTAGCAGCGATAAGTACTTTTTGCTCTGCTTTTAAGCATTGATAAGCAACCACTTTGCCTTCTATTACTCTAAAGCGACCTAAACCTGCAATAAAAATACGCCCATTAAAGAAGCCTTTTGCAAATTTAGCAATTTGTCGTGGCTGATATTTTTTGAAAATTCTCAACGTGCTAGGACGATTCATTTTCATCGTGCCTCCCTTTTTATTCTTATTTTACTGTTTCTAGTATCGTGTAATAAAAACTGCCAACATAATGCCTTCATTGTATGACAATTTTATGACTCACTGAGTGCTTGAAAATAATTAATCTAGTTTTTTCTCTTCTCTGCGTTCGAATTCACCCTCAATAATTGTGTCATCAGAAGCAGATTGTCGAGTAAAACCTTGGCTTGAAAAGCCCCCCATTGTTCCCTGTGGTGCAAATTTAACATTCGCTAGAATTAACTTGGCTATATTACCGCGAATAGTCGGTTGTAATAACAGCAAACCTGTTATGTCAGTCACAAACCCAGGTGTTACTAATAAGATCCCTGTAACAATTAACATCATTCCTTCAATTAACTGCTGACCAGGCATTTCACCTTCGGCCATACGTTGCTGTACTTTTTGTATTAGTTGTAAACCTTGGCTGCGCACTAAAGCTGAGCCAATTAATGCCGTTAAGATAACCAATGAAATAGTTGGCCAAGCCCCAATGAAGCCACCTACTTTCACTAATACAAATATTTCTAGTAACGATACGCCAGTGAAAATTAAAAATAACCGAGCAAACATAGGAACCTCAATAAATACAATGAATACACTTTATATATGGGGATACTTTTATTTATTTCAAGTTATTAGAGCTTTAGTACGTTGAGAAGTTCAAATTAGATCTATTTCTCAACGGCTTAAGCATTAAACTAATGGGATGATGGTTCGCATTTCCATTGCTTTAATAGTAATAAAACAGGTAGGAGAATGAGTGCCATCCAAAGAAATAAGGAGCTATCTTGGGGAGCATATATCCAGCCGGATATAAAGGTTAATACTGCCATCACTAATCCCAGTGCAACACCAGAATACAGGGTTTGATAACCAACCATTAAATGCTCATCTTGCATTGCAATAAAGCGCATCGCCGCTAGATGAGCTAAAGCAAAGGTAAAGGCATGAAAGGTTTGTACCAAAAGTAACCACATGAAATCCGCAGTTTGGTATAGCGTCCCCCAGCGAACAAAGCCTGCTAATACGGCTAATAAACACATCTGCTTTACTGACCATTTATTAAATAATCGGTCATTGAAGCGCATCAGTATCACTTCAGCAAAAACACTGAGCCCCCACAGAATAGCAATATTAAACTCGGTGATCCCCATAGACTTCCAATACAAAGCACTAAAAGAGTAATAAGCGGCATGACTACCTTGAATTAAGCCCATCACTAAAATGAAGTAAATAACATTAGGCTTTTTCAATAACGTCATTAAGTTATTTGTAGTACCTGGATTAGGACGACTTTGCTCCTGTAATTGCGGATTAAGCTTAATCAGGCTTAAGCTGTAATTAAAAAAAACGGCTAAAATGATTAGCCATAAAATACTGTCATGACCAAATTCACCAATTGTCCAACCGACAAAGGTTGATCCTACAATAAAACTAACCGATCCCCACAAGCGCACCTTGCCATAATTCATCTGTATCTGTTTAACTAATCGAGTACCGATTATGTCCCCGAGAGGGACCATGGGCGCTAATAAAAAATTAAGCAGCAAAGTGGCTGCAGCCAAGACATACCAGCCTTGAAAAAACATTAACGACAATAAACAGAGTAAAGTAAAAAAGGTTAGATAACAGACCATAGTTATCGGTGCGTTAGCGGTTTTAAGTCGCGGCAAAAGGCTAATATTACTCACAAAGCGTAAGACTAACCCTAATGAAAATAATGTCCCAATTTGCTCTGGGCTAATTCCTTTATCAGCTAACCACACTCCCCAAAAAGGTAAGAAGATTCCCCAGATAAAGAAGAAGCAAGCAAAATAACTGGTTATCCATGATTTAGCTGGTAAGTTCAACGTATTACTTCCTTATAATAGATATATACGGATTATTTTATATTTATTAAAGGTTTATAAATAGTCTATTTTTTTGTTTAACAATAATAGTTAATCGCTATTAGAGTAACAGCAAGGTTATCCATTATGTATCCCGCTAAGGTGACCGCTATTTATTATGCAAAGAAGGACTGCTACTCAGGACGTCTGGTTTGTATCAATGTACTGACCTGATGCTTATAGTCTGTATCTTTAACCCATTCGACATTTATATTAACTTCGAGACTTCGCATAGTCATTTGCGTGTTAGCAACATCACTATCTGAAAAACTTAATGAGGTTATTTTTAAAAAGTTAGGGTCTGTTAGATTAACCCAATAACCGCTAGAAAAGCAGTTACTCGCTTGCTTATCGACTTTACGTCCAAATTGGATACTTTGGTTGTTCACGGAATACCTAAATGCCATGAAATGCTGCGCTTGAGATGTGGCTGAATGATCAAAATTATAAGCGTAAACAACACATTGTTGGTCAACATTGTGACTAAGTTCAAACACCTTATCGCTCTCCTCTCCTACTAGAAATGCATTTCCACCGAATCCAGCACGACGCAAATCATTCTCCATGATTGCAATCAACGCCTGTAAATCGGTGCGTAAACGAGAATGGATTAAGGATTTGTTAGTTATCCCAACATTAGATACGTATGAGCCAATCACCATTGCTAGTAATAACGCACCTAATAATAAGCAAATCAATATTTCGACTAAGGTAAAGCCACTTTCAGTGTGATGTTTGGCTAACATTTTTTATAACCTAATGCAGCTTTATCGGGAGAACAAACCCGTAAACGCATCGCACTTTGTATAACAGATAAAGCACCTTGATATTGATTGGTTAAAGTCACTGAGCCGGTTTTTACCGTAAATCGTAATGCGCCATAGGATGCTTGGTCACCATTAAATTTCATATTGGCTTGGCTAAGCATCACTTCTTCACCGTCAACTAAGGGCTGTACATTATCCACGTCATCTAACTGGCAAGAGTTTGCGGTAAAGCAGTCACAACCAGACGCCTCACTCATTCCTACTGACCATTGCTCTCCTTGCTGACAAAATTGAACATACACTTTTACATTACGTTTAATGGCTTCTGTTTTCGCTAGCTGTAAAGTGTAATACAGCTTGCTAGCTGCACTCGATAAGGCTTGATTCGCTAGTAACATTTGATATGAAGATGCAGAAATAGCAATCACAATACTTAATAATGCTAACGTAACTACCAACTCTACTAAGGTAAATCCTTTACCTTTTAGAATAATCATAACCCTCTCCTTGGTATCAGCCACCTTGATTATTTTAAGGTGAGCTAACTAGCATAGGTTACAAAATAACTTCTGACCTTCTATCTAAAGGAGTAATTTTTATTATTTAAATAAAAATATTTGTGTCATAAAAACGTAATGAAGCGACATTATTGTGTTTAACATGAAATAAACACTGGAAAGTAAAGGAGATAACATGCAGCAAGCTCAGTTGAACGGTACAGAAATGACACTAGATAGTTTATTAGCAACTCCAGCAAAGCGTAAATCAAAACCACGTAAATGGCGTGAAATTGAAAATGCAAAAGCACAACTTTTATTAGCTAAAGAGTTACGAGAAATAGACCCTTCCTTTAGCTTTTCCCAATCCGAATTAATGTAATAATAAACATAAAAAACGCATCCTAGGATGCGTTTTTATTTAGGTGAGAGAAGAAGTTGTCTTTACTGAGTTAAGGTATTTTATACTTGGAATAAAGAGTCTATAGACAATCCCTGCGCCGATAAAACATCATGCAAAGACTTCAAGGCTTCGACTTGGATTTGACGCACCCTTTCACGCGTTAAACCTATCTCTTTACCTACGTTTTCTAGGGTATCTGCTTCATAACCTAACAGTCCAAAACGTCTTGCTAATACTTCACGCTGTTTAGGTTGCAGATCTTCCAGCCAATCAACAATGCGCAACTTCATATCACTGGTCTGTAAGCTATTTTCAGGTGTAGAGTCGGTGCTATCTGGGATAATGTCTAATAAATCTTTATCTGCTGTATTACCAATCGGGCTATCAACTGAGCTAATACGTTCATTTAGCTTTAAGATCTTAGCCACTTCTTTAGCTGACACGTCTAGTTCTTTAGCGATATCTTCAGGTGTTGGTTCATAGGCTAATTTGTGTGTTAATTCACGAGCTGTACGTAAATAGACATTGAGCTTTTTAACGATATGAATAGGTAAACGAATAGTGCGAGTTTGGTTCATAATGGCACGCTCAATGGTTTGGCGTACCCACCAAGTAGCGTAAGTTGAAAAACGGAAACCTTTTTCAGGATCAAACTTTTCCACTGCGCGGATCAATCCTAAATTACCTTCTTCAACAAGATCTAGAAGTGATAATCCACGATTGTTATAGCGACGAGATATTTTCACCACTAGTCGTAAGTTACTTTCGATCATACGTTTACGAGCGACTTGGTCACCTCGTTGTAAACGGCGAGCGTAATAAACTTCTTCTGGTGCTGTTAATAACGGGGAATAGCCGATCTCTCCTAAATAAAGCTGTGTGGCATCCATTACTTTGTATTTCTGGCTTGATTCAAAGGAACCTGTAGTAGCTCCTTTGCTATCTGATCCAGAAAAATGTTGCACGTTATTATCGAGCTGTTCACCTTCCTGGTGCATATGAGTATTATATTCAAGCTTATCTATATTAACTGAGGCCGTTCCTACCATGGTTAGACTCCTTTTACTGCTTAATATTGATGAACTCAATTAAGATGTTCCACATTCATTGTTTATACCTTTAAACAACTAATGCTGTCGTGTATTTATATTTGCCTCATCACCTTTTTGGTAGATAACGCAAAGGGTCCACTGACTTACCTCGATAACGAATATCAAAATGTAAATAAACACTATCTGTGCCACTATCTCCCATAACAGCTATTTTTTGGCCCATCTTAACTTGTTCATTCTCTTTAACGAGTAGTTTGTCATTATGCGCATAAGCACTTAAATAATCGTAGTTATGCTTAATGATCACGAGGTTTCCATATCCTCTTAAACCACTCCCTGCGTATACAACTTGACCGTTGGCCGCCGCATAAATCGACGAGCCTCGATCATTTGCTATGGATATGCCTTTCATACCCTGTGTTGAATTTGCAAATGTTTTAATTAATTTCCCTTCACTTGGCCAACGCCAATCCGATACTTTCTTAGCAACTGGTTGTGAAACAGGCTTTTTAGTCACTTTTTTATCAACAACTTTAGCAGGATATGCTTTTGTTGATTTTTTGACAACCTTTACTTTACTGTTTTGCTGACAGCTTTGCGTTGCACAACTGTTTGAGCTTGTTTTTTGCTTATTTTGTGAAACAGTCGAGGCTTTTTCTGTATTATTTTTGAGCTTTAATACCTCTCCTTGTCTAATTATATAAGGTTTTTTGAGGTTATTTCGCTTAATAAGTGTATTTACGTTCATTTTTGCACGCCAAGCGATCGAATATAGCGTATCGCCTTTCTCCACTATATACGTTGTTTGACCCGGCGTAATACTCTGCCCTGTTGCCACATAGGGCTTAGGTGTCGAAGTCGCATCGTAAATAGGCGCTCGACCACTGTGGCTAGAGCAAGCCGTTAACAGTACAAAAGAGGTAGATAACAGATATTTCACTGTCATTTAATGCTTTATTGTAAAATATAAAATAACGGCAGCCAAAATGGTTATCCAACCTAATACATCGATGTATTTACTTAACTTAGTTTCCATTTTCTCCCCCCCTAGAACCATTAGACCAGCGACTAGGAAAAAACGCATCGCACGGCCTATTAATGCAGTTAACATAAATGGCCAAAATGCCATGCTCATAACACCAGCAGTCACGGTAAACACTTTGAATGGAATAGGTGTAAAACTCGCAATAAAAATCACTAATACCCCCCATTCACTAAACCACGACTGAGCTGTGATCATTTTATCTTGGTAATGCATTGCTTCAATAAAAGGCAGTACCACAGGGTCATATAATGCACTCCCCAAGTAATAACCTAGTGCGCCCCCTAATACAGAAAAAAGTGTTGCCCCGAAAGCAAACTGCCACGCCTTTTCCCGTTTAGCTAATGCCATTGGTGCCAGCATGATATCCACAGGAATAGGCCAAAAAATAGATTCAATAAATGCCGTCACATAAAGATAAAATGGAGCGTGTTTATGTTTTGACCAAAGCATTACTTTTTCATAAAGGGGAGCAAATATTTTCACTTAATTTCTCTTTGTTTTTTGATTAAATGTAACTTAATTCTATTTGGTTTAATAAAACATGACTTAGTTAAATATTGTTTAACCATTTATCTACAATAGGCAATTGTTCGATGGCAGTTAAATCTACTTTTATAGGTGTGATAGAAACATAACCGTGCTCAACAGCATGAAAGTCAGTCCCCTCACCCGCGTCTGCAATATGGCCAGGAGGACCGACCCAAAATATTTCGCGACCTCGTGGATCAATGCTTTCTTCTATCATCTCAGCTTGATGACGTTTACCCAAACGCGTGACTTTAATTCCTTTAATCTGCTCAAAGGGTAAGTCGGGCACATTAATATTGAGTACTTGATGTTGCGCTAAAGGTGAAGCCAACAAATGTTCTACTAATTTTTTAGCATAGCGAGCAGCACTTTCATAATGCTCAGTCCCATCTAATGAAACAGCAACAGCAGGTAATCCTAAAAAGCGCCCTTCCATAGCAGCAGCAACAGTTCCTGAATACAGAACATCATCCCCCATGTTCGCACCAGCATTAATACCTGACACCACTAATTTAGGTGGTGTTGAGCAAAGTTTATTAAGTGCTAAATGAACGCAGTCGGTAGGCGTACCATTTACTGATATAAAACCGTTATCTAATAAGTTCTTTCTTAATGGTTGCTCTAATGTCAACGAGTTACTGGCACCACTATGGTTACGTTCAGGAGCAACAACCATCGTTTCAGTGTCATCAATTTGACTTAAGTGTTTATGTAGCGCAGATAAACCTGGTGCTAGAACACCGTCGTCATTACTCAGTAATAGCATCATATATTTATCTCAATAAGTTCTCGGATCACACTTGTTGCGTAACACCCAGACGGTAAATAGAATGAAAGTGTTAATGTTGTTTGGTCATTCCACTGATAACTAAATTGCTCTGGTATCAATAACAATGGGCGTCGTTCTTGTTTTAAGCCCTCTTTCGCTAAACCAGATTGAAGGTCAGTGTAAGCTTGTAAACAGTTTAACTCATATTGTTGAGCATCATCGCTAGAGGTTAGTTCGCCTTTCCCCCATAAAGGTGCGGTTAAACAGACCTCTCTACAAGATAAACGTTGCAAGGTTTGTTCCGATAAATCGGGTAATGGGAAAAAAGAACGGTTAGCCACGAATTGCACACAATCACCAAGCATTGGAGAAGCTTGCAAGTTATCATCAATGCGTTGTGATATAACACGATTAAAAAGGTAACTTCTAGCCGCGCTAATATACATGCCTCGCTTGAATCTATCTTTTATTTTACGACCGTTAAACATTTGCAATGCCGCATTAACATTATGCCCATCGAATCCAAAACGTTGGTTACCAAAGTAGTTAGGAACCCCGTGTTGAACTTGATCTAATACCGTCTGTAATTGCGCTTTATCTGAAATATCACGCAAAGTAATCGTAAAATTATTACCAGATAAACAGCCCGTACGCAGTTTTTTATTATGGCGAATGACTTTTAAAATACTCACACCAGGTGACTCAAAGGTACTAAAGTCGGGTGTTACTTTTCCTGGAATATACAAAGAGAACCATTGGTAAGTCTCAGCTTGGCGATCTTTTAAACCCGCATAGCTTACATTCTTTGCAGCAATTCCAGCAAATTTTGCCAGTTGTCTGGCTAGGTAATCAGTATTTTCGCCTATTTTTTTTACCCATAAACAAACATGCTCGCCTTCACCAGTTAATTCAAAGTCTAACTGTTCTTCTACACGAAAATCTTCACAATGTTGTTTAAAACGACCTGTACAAGTTGGTTTGCCATAAAGGTAACTAAAATCTAACGGGTAAACCTTTTTTTCAGGCTGAAGCTCACTCATTCTGAGTCCTTTAATAGAATAACCACAGCATGTGAAGAGATACCTTCTTTACGCCCCATCGGTCCTAACTTTTCTGTTGTTGTCGCTTTAACATTGATATTGCCTAAATCTGTTTCAAGTAAACGAGTTAGCTCTGCGCACATATCTGCAATATGCGGCGCCATTTTAGGAGCTTGAGCTATGATAGTAATATCTGCATTACCTAAGCGATAACCTTTCTGTTTTGCCTGTTCATATACATTTACCAATAATTCACGACTATCAATACCTTTAAAAGCATCATCGTTATCAGGAAAGTGGCGGCCTATATCACCTAACGCTAACGCACCTAGTATTGCATCACACAGTGCATGAATCGCAACGTCGCCATCAGAGTGAGCTAATAAACCTTGAGTATAAGGGATCTTCACACCTGCAATGGTAATTGGCCCTTCGCCACCAAATTTGTGTACATCATAACCATGCCCAATACGGATCATAAATTTTCCTTAACAATGTGTCTAAAATTAACAGTGTGTATTAAATTTTTGATAGATAGAATTCCGCTAATAATAAGTCTTCTGCTTGTGTGACTTTAATATTATCACTGCGGCCTTCAATAATTGAAACAGTCCCACCAGACAACTCTATCGCAGAAGCTTCATCTGTAATAAGGTGTTGTGCTTCGATGCCTGTGATGGCATTAATTAGTTGTTGGTTTTGAAACATCTGCGGCGTTAATGCATGCCACAAATTATCGCGATCTACAGTATGTTTAATCTGTTGATCAGGGTCACTACGTTTCATCGTATCACGCACTCGATAAGCCAACATTGCACCACTATCATGTTGTTGAGCATGATCGATCAGCTTATCAATATCAGTTGTTCGGATACAAGGACGAGCAGCATCATGCACCAAAACATAATCAGTGGCAGGTAAAGACTTTAATGCACTTAACACTGAATCTACACGCTCTTTACCGCCTTGAACAATGCTCAATTTAGGATGTTTAGCAACACTTAAGTTGTTGAACCATTGGTCATTTTCAGCAATTGAAACAATGACTTGATTAATGTCAGGATGTGCTAAAAAAGGGGCAAGGCTATATTCAATAATTGCTTTATTTAAAATAGTTAAATATTGCTTAGGAATGTCCGAACCAACACGCTTTCCGATACCGGCAGCAGGTATCACCACAGAAAAACATGGCTTATTCATCTAACTCACCGCCTTTAGGAACGATACGGAAAAATGTTTCGCCTTCTTTAATTAGCCCTAGTTCATTGCGGGCACGCTCTTCTATTGCTTCAGTACCTGTTTTTAAATTATCAATTTCAGAGAACATCATTTGATTACGTGTAGTGAGCTCTGTATTACTTGCTGTAGCGAGATCAACGGCTTTTCTATATTCACGATTATCTTGCAATCCATTTTTACCGAACCATAAATGATACTGCAATAGAGAGAAGAGGAAAACAAACACAAATAACAATAAGCGCATGATAAGTAGACTCAATAATAAAAAGCTAATCATCCCACATTACGCTTAAAATTAAAATCAACCCAACCATGCTAAATTGGGTTGTTAGCCCTTAATTTAAGTGAATACTATCTTTTCCAGAAAAGTAACTTGCTCTCTACTTGAGGGAATAAGGGATGAATGAATAATTTATGGGTCATGATTAACCCAACAATCATTTTAATGACCACCATCTGATCGATGCCTAATAAATAATAAGCATACCCACCAACAAAGGCAGACAGCCACATAAAGCCCTGAAAAAGGCGTATTTTTTTAACACTTAATGCGGTTAAAATAACTGCAAAATCAACCCAAGTTAATAATAAACCTAAAGATGGGTTAGCAAGGTAGTCGTTAACTGAGAAATAAGTCGCATAGGTCAAAAAGGCAATCATGATAACTAAGATAAGCTTAGTTATTCGAGTAGATAACTCAGTAAAATCACATAAATAGCGATAAAGGGTAACACTACCAACAACTAGGTTTAATAAGACTTTCGGCATGACACCGATCAAAATCCCCCAAGATACGTCATTAATAACAGAAAGAAACGAAGCGAGTCGTATATTCTTCATGCCGTTAAACACCATTAAAAAAATGTAAAAGAACACACTCGTCCAACCAAGGATCTCAATAATTAAAGGCATGATAATTCCAAACACTAAATAAAAACGCGCATTTTACGCTGTGTTAAGTAAATAAGATACGGTTTAACTATGATTGTGGCTTAATAGTAGATAAGGCAATAATGCTCGCTCATCACCTTAAGGTTAGAAACATAATCAATAATAAAAAAATGTATTTAAAGTATAGCTTTAGAGTACTGTTTAATTAACCTGGATATAATCGTTCCCAAAAGCTGTTCGTCGGCTTAAAGATTACATAAATAAAATAAGGAAATTATAAGTTATGAATTACGATACCTTGTTAGTCTATATTTTGGTTTCATTCTTTTACATCATAAGCCCTGGCCCTGCTATTTTTTTAGCAGTTTATAATGGTGCAGTTAATGGCTTAAAATGTGTCACAGTTTCTGCTTTAGGTAACATTGTTGGTCTAATGTTCCTATCAACTCTTTCTATCAGTGGTTTGAGTGCTATTTTATTAGCCTCATCAATTTTGTTTATGGTTGTTAAAATCATTGGAGCAATCTACCTAATCTATTTAGGTATTAAACAAATTCTCACAAGCAATAATCACAATGTAAAGGAATCTGAAAAAGGTAATAACCGATACAAAAACCTTTTCTCATATTTTAAAGAAGGTTTTTTTGTCTCTGTTACTAACCCCAAACCTATTATATTTTTTACAGCTTTGTTCCCTCAATTTCTCAATACTGATCAGCCAATTTTCAATCAGTTCTTCATTATGACGCTAATATTTATGTGCTTTTCATTTTTATCTTTATCAACTTATGGATACTTAGCAAATCGAGCTAAAGGTTTTTTATCTAATGTTAATAATGTGAAATGGTTCCATCGTATTAGTGGAGGATTATTTGTAGCTATGGGGATTAGCCTTTTCACCATTAAAGCACATTAATAATAAGGGGAAAATTAGCACTAAAGTGAGGGGGTAATTCTTAAAGTTTAAAAATCATATTCTATTTAAAAAATGACTGACCTTTAACTACTTTAAGACTGAAGTTATGGAGGTGCTTTGCATCTGTCGTTGCACCAAATAACAGGCAAAAAAAATCCCCACCGAGGTGAGGATTTATAAGTCAAAGTAGAATACTTTCCTTAACCGAAATTAAGAAATAATATTACTGACCTTTAACTTCTTTAAGACCGTTGTAAGGTGCTTTTGAACCTAGCGCTTCTTCGATACGTAGAAGTTGGTTGTACTTAGCAACACGATCAGAACGGCTTAATGAACCAGTTTTGATTTGGCCAGCAGCTGTACCAACAGCTAAGTCAGCGATAGTTGCATCTTCAGTTTCACCTGAACGGTGAGAGATAACAACTGTGAAACCAGCATCTTTAGCCATTTTGATTGCAGCTAAAGTTTCAGTTAAAGAACCGATTTGGTTGAATTTGATTAAGATTGAGTTAGCAATACCGTTGTCGATACCACGCTTAAGAATCTTAGTGTTTGTTACGAATAGATCGTCACCAACTAATTGGATTTTATCACCCATTAGTTTAGTTTGGTGTGCGAAACCATCCCAGTCAGACTCGTCAAGACCATCTTCGATAGAAACGATTGGGTACTGTTCAGTAAGATCTTTAAGGAAGAAGTTGAACTCTTCTGAAGTGAATTTTTTGCCTTCACCTTTAAGGTCGTAGATGTTTGCTTCTTTGTCGTAGAACTCAGATGCTGCACAGTCCATCGCTAATGTGATGTCTTTACCTAGCTCGTAACCAGCGTTTGCAACAGCAACTTTGATTGCAGCAAGTGCAGCTTCGTTAGATGCAAGGTTTGGTGCGAAACCACCTTCGTCACCAACAGCAGTTGAATGACCGTCAGCTTTAAGTACTTTAGCAAGGCTATGGAATACTTCAGCACCCATACGTAGACCTTCACGGAAGTTTGCAGCGCCAACAGGTTGGATCATGAATTCTTGGATATCTACAGAGTTATCTGCATGCTCACCACCATTGATGATGTTCATCATTGGAAGAGGCATAGAGTAAACACCAGAAGTACCGTTTAGGTCAGCGATGTGAGCGTATAAAGGTACTTTTTTAGAGATTGCAGCAGCTTTAGCAGCAGCTAGAGAAACAGCTAGGATAGCGTTTGCGCCAAATTTAGCTTTGTTTTCTGTTCCGTCTAGGTCGATCATGATTTGGTCAAGCTCAGCTTGTGCTAGTGCATCTTTACCAGCTAGTGCTTCAGCGATTGGACCGTTTACAGCTTCAACAGCTTTAAGTACACCTTTACCTAGGTAACGTGCTTTGTCGCCGTCACGTAATTCAAGTGCTTCACGAGAACCAGTAGATGCGCCAGATGGAGCAGCAGCCATACCGATAGAACCGTCTGCTAGATGAACTTCAGCTTCTACAGTTGGGTTACCACGTGAATCCATGATTTCACGACCAAGTACTTTAACGATGTTTGACATGATTTTTCCTTTGTTTTAATAAAAATAAATTTTAAAAATTCTTCATTACAAGCTGAGATTTGTGACCACAGCCTTTTAATGTGTAATTTTTTAACAAACTAATGCGATCGGGTCAACAAAAACTATGAAAAACGACCTTGTTGATGATCTATCGCAGCTTTTATAAACCCTTTAAATAAAGGGTGACCATCGCGTGGTGTTGATGTGAACTCCGGATGGAATTGCGCAGCAACAAACCAAGGATGATTTGGGTTTTCAATGATTTCTACTAGTTTCTTATCTTCAGATAAACCAGTGATCTGTAAACCCGCTTTCTTAATTGCTGGTAATAGGTTGTTATTTACTTCATAACGATGACGGTGGCGCTCAAATATTTCCTTGCTACCGTACATTTCCAATACTTTAGAGTTATCCGCTAAGTGACATTTCTGCGAACCTACTCGCATTGTACCACCTAAGTCAGAATCTTCAGTACGCTGTTCAACTTCACCTGACTTATCAATCCACTCAGTAATTAAACCAACTACTGGGTTTTCAGATTTTTCATCAAATTCTGTTGAGTGTGCATTTTTAAGACCAGCGACATTACGAGCAAACTCAATTAATGCCACTTGCATACCTAAACAAATGCCTAAGTAAGGGATTTTATTTTCACGAGCATATTGTGCAGCAAGGATTTTACCCTCTACACCACGCTCACCAAATCCACCTGGGATTAAGATTGCATCAACGCCTTCAAGTAGTGATAAGCCTTTAATCTCTACATCTTGTGAATCAATATATTTAATCTTCACTGTCGCAGCACTTTTTAAGCCACCGTGTTTCAATGCTTCATTCACTGATTTGTATGCATCTGGTAATTCAGTGTATTTACCAACCATACCAATAATAACTTCACTGGTTGTATTTGCTTCTTCTGCAACAACCTTTGACCATTCACTTAAGTCAGCTTCAGGACAATCTAAACCAAAACGCTCAACACAGATTTGATCTAAACCCTGTTGTTTTAATAATGCAGGAATTTTATAGATAGAGTCTACGTCGCGTAATGAGATAACTGATTTTTCTTGCACATTACAGAACAATGCTATTTTAGCGCGCTCATTCGCCGGGAAGCTGACTTCACTACGACAAACAAGAATATCTGGTTGAATACCTAAACTGCGCAACTCTTTTACAGAATGTTGTGTTGGTTTAGTTTTTACTTCACCTGCTGTTTTTAAGTAAGGTAATAACGTTAGATGCATAAACATTGCATTTTCACGGCCTACTTTTAAACCTAATTGGCGAATGGCTTCAAGAAACGGTTGTGATTCAATATCACCTACAGTCCCACCTAATTCAACGATAGCTACATCATGGCCTTCACCACCAGCGATAACGCGAGCTTGAATTTCATTGGTGATATGTGGAATTACCTGAATAGTCGCACCAAGGTAATCACCGCGACGCTCTTTTGCTAGTACGTCAGAATAGATACGGCCCGTTGTAAAGTTATTACGCTTAGTCATCTTGGTACGAATAAAACGTTCGTAGTGACCTAAGTCAAGATCGGTTTCAGCACCGTCGTCAGTCACGAATACTTCACCGTGCTGAATTGGGCTCATTGTACCCGGGTCAACGTTAATATATGGGTCAAGTTTTAGAATCGTTACGTCTAAACCACGCGCTTCTAAAATTGCTGCAAGAGAGCCTGCTGCAATACCTTTACCAAGTGATGAAACAACACCACCAGTTACGAATATATATTTTGTTGTCATAATAACCCTGAGCCATTAAGAGAAAAGGAGTGTTAATTTTATTCCCCAATAAAAAAATCACACGCTAAAAGAGCCTAACTTGTTAATTATTAAAGTTAAGATTTTTAAAGTGTGACCGCTTTATCAAAATGGAAGAAAATTGAACATTTAGATGGGACAACAGTATAACAAGTACCGCTATCCTCGACAAACGATAAAAGCATTTTAATGCATAAATGGTGTTTTTTTGAGAACAACCCGATCACTGCAATATATAATTGCTATTACTTAACAATATTACTGCTGCACATGTAGCAAATATCATCTTACTACTATCTATTGATATTCTGC
Source organism: Psychromonas sp. 14N.309.X.WAT.B.A12 (assembly GCF_030397575.1). Classification (GTDB taxonomy): domain Bacteria; phylum Pseudomonadota; class Gammaproteobacteria; order Enterobacterales; family Psychromonadaceae; genus Psychromonas. The sequence goes on from NZ_JAPNXS010000007.1 coordinate 93,954, forward strand.
TTATTTCATAATGTTTAATCGTTTAAGTTTAGCTAAAAATAAAAAAACGGCGCTAACTGCGCCGTTTTTTTTGAAGCGGTTAAAGCACTTTACTTAAGAACTGCTTAGTACGCTCTTTTTGTGGGTTTTCTAGCACTTGTTGCGGTGTCCCCATCTCTTCAATTAAGCCTTTATGGAAGAAAGCTACTTTATCAGAGACTTCTTTAGCAAAAGCTATTTCATGGGTAACACAAATCATAGTCATGCCATCATCACGAAGTAACCTTAGTGTGTCTAATACCTCCCCCACTAACTCTGGATCCAATGCAGAAGTCACCTCATCAAACAACATATACGGAGGATCCATCGCTAACGCTCGAGCTATTGCTAAACGTTGCTGCTGTCCGCCTGACATTTTGGTTGGATACTCATGTAACTTATCTCCTAAACCAACATGGGTAAGCTCCTTCGTTGCTATCTCTTCGGCTTTTTCTTTACTAAAGCCTTTTACCACTTGTGGTGCTAATGCGGCATTTTCTAATACCGTTAAGTGCGGGAAAGAGTTCCATTGTTGGAAGACCATGCCTAAATTTTGTCTTAGTTGGTTTTTATCGGTATTTTTATCATGAACATCCACGCCATCTACTAATATTTGACCGCCATTAATTGCTTCAATGGCATTAATACAATATAAAAGTGTTGATTTACCGCTACCACTAGCACCGATAATACTGACCACTTCACCTTTTTTAACGTCTAGATCAATGCCTTTTAATACTTCTAAATCACCAAAAGATTTATGAACACCTTTGATTTCTATCATCTTGTCATTTTCCTTTCTATGTATTTACCATAAAGCGACAATGGGTAAGAGATCAAAAAATAAAATAACCCTACGCCGACTAAAATCATCACGGCTTGTTGTGAGCGTGATATCAACTGCTCAGCAGTTCTTAACAATTCCATATAACCAATAACAGAGACTAACGCGGAGTCTTTAATAACACTCAGTCCAACGCCTATCCATGATGGTAAGACTGATCTCATGCCAATTGGAATGCTGATATGTCGTACTGTTTGCCAATAACTCATGCCGAGTGAACGAGCTGCTTTTTTCGTGGCATGAGGTACATTATCAAAACCACTTCTAAATACCTCGACCATAAACGCCATGGTATATAGTGATAAAATAATTGAACCAGCAACAAACGGATCAAGTGGATAGCCCATTGCACCTATAAAAGTGCTGAATAAGATAAGTTGAATGATTAATGGAACTGACTTTAAAATGTCTAGTACACCGCCTAAACACATATTCACTATCTTGTTACATTCAGCTCTGGCAAAGCCCAAGATTAAACCTAAGATAGTACCAAAGAAGATAGCAACCACAGAGATGTAAACGGTGTTTAATACACCCGTTAGAATGAAGCCTGCATCATTCCAAGAAATAGGAGTAAATAAATTCATTATGATAACTCCCCTTTAAAGACGCGTTTCGACACAAGATGCGCAGCAAATAACACTAACTTAGCAATCACGTAATACATAGCAGCAGCAACAATAAAGAACTCTAAGGTTCTAAAGGAGCTTGATTGTAAGCGCTGTGTTTCCCCTGACAGATCATTCATCCCTACTAATATCCCCAGTGAGCTCATTAAGATTGACCAGATAAATTGGTTAGTCATTGGATGGTAAATTCGTCTGAACATTTGCGGTAAAATAATATGGCGATATGCCTGTATACGATTCATGCCGAGTGAGCGTGCCGCGTTATATTGTGTTGGTGGAATAGATTGAAAACCACCACGAAATGTTTCCGCTAAGTACCCGCCATTAACAAAAACTAAGGCAGCAAAAACCGATAAGTAAGGGCTTAAATGGATGCCATAAGCACCTAAGCCAAAGTAAGCCATGTAAATAAGAAATAAAGCAGGCGTATTTCTTGAAAGCTCAATCCACACACTTGATAGAAAAGATAAAATTTTAGAGTTAGACATTTTACCTAGCGCCAAAAAAACCGCCGCAACGATCCCCACTAGCATAGATAAAACAGAGACATGTAACGTTGTAAATGCACCGCTTAATAATTGCGGAAAAGCATCCCATACAACATTCCAATGAAAGTTATAACTATCCATATACCCTCTTTAAATAATTCAAACTGCAGTGAGTTAAACTCAAATGCTACTTTGTCCATTACCTGATAAATATTGCGATTATGATCTTGTTTGAATTGTTGATATTACGAAAGTAAAAACGGCCCATCTAAAGGGCTCTCTACCATAAAAGAAAATGGTCTACTTTATTTAAAAAAGTAGACCATTAAATAATGATGTTAGAGTTTATCGGTTTTCAATTAACGCTTTTACCATATCTTCTGATACAGGCGCACCAAAGTGTTTAACGTGTAAATCATTTAATTTACCGTCGCGTACCTGGTGGATTAAGAACAGATTTAAGTAATTGATCCAAGCTAGTTCATCACGCTTAGCAATAATACCCACTACATCATCGTAGTTAGGTACGTAAGGGCCAGCAACGAAGTCATCAAATTGGCCAGAAGCTAGTTTAGTAGCGATATTAGTATTGGTTGAAACCAGCGCATCGATTTTACCTTGGTATAACCCTAGGAATGCATCATTCTCTGATTTGAAAGATGTGTAGTTGTCTCTTCCCCAACCTTTTTCATCGGCATAGTTAAAGTACTCTGTTTCGTAAGTAGTACCAATTGCAGCACCCACCTTAACGTTTTTAAGGTCATCAAATGAGTCGATTTTCACGCCTTTTTTAGATAACACTTGGAATTTAAAAACAAAGTAAGGGTAAGTGAAACCAACTGACTTAGCTCGCTCTAGCGTGTCTGAAGTCGAACCGATAACCACATCTGTTTTTGAAGAGATTAAAGAAGGGATTCTGTCTGCCCAAGTTAAATTAATAACGTTAGATTTTACGCCTAATGCTTCTGCTAAATCGTTACAGTAGTCAACGTCGAAACCTGCTGGTTGATTGTCTTTATCAGTGTAGCCCATAGGTGGGAAATCAAGTACAACGCCACAATTTAGCGCGCCTCGCTCAATGACCGTATCTAAGGCATCTGCATTGGCAGTTGATAAAGCACCTAATGCCGCCATTGAAGCAACAACCATCGAGATTTTCTTAACTAACTTCATACTTCCTCCGTGAGTTTTACAAACAAAAAATTTTATACTGGTCAAATCTATTAACAGTGGTTAATGAACTTACTCAGTAATTTGGGCGTCCGAATCCAGTACCCAAATGCGTATTTGCATATTTATTAACATATCATAAATAAATCAGCGATTCTTAGTTGTACAAAACATCAACACCTTTTACCCAACAAATAACACCACAAATGCTATAAGTTATTCACCTATAAATAGACACCTAGAAAATAGAGCTGACATGCAAAGAAGCCTATGCTGATAGGCTCCTAGTTAATTTCACAGGGAGAAAATAAATGAAGAAATTTAAACTGTAATTTGTAATAAAAAATTTATTAAAATAAATTGTAATAGAGTATAAAAAGCAGCTAATGTGTTTAAAAAACAATCAAAAATTAGCTTGTTTAATCTAATTTCCCTCTATTTTGGTAAGTGCTTAATCTCATTCCAAATTGCATCTAACTCGTTCAAAGTGCAATCGCCCATCTCTTTGCCAAGTGATTTCACATGTGCTTCAACACGCTTAAAACGCCTTGAAAACTTGCTATTTGCTTGAGTTAATACTTGCTCTGGGTTTGCTTTAAGATGGCGAATAAGATTCACATTAGCAAATAATAAATCGCCTAGCTCATCGACAATACGCGCTTTTTGTTGAGTCTCATCTAAATCAGTGCGCTTTACTTCAACTAATACTTCATCAATTTCTTCATGAATTTTAGCAATCACAGGCTCCAACTCAGCCCAATCAAACCCAACACTAGCAGCGCGCTTTTGAATTTTGTAAGCTCGCGTTAACGCAGGTAATGCAAGAGGAATATTGTCTAAAATACTCTCTTGTTTATTTTGAGATTGTGCTTTTTTCTGACGCTCTTTCTCTTTTTCAGCTTCCCAGTTTGCATTAATTTCAGCATCAGTTTTTAGCTCTGAGTTAGCAAAAACATGAGGATGACGACGAATTAATTTCTCGTTTAATACCGCTAAAATATCATCAAATTCAAATACCCCCTGCTCTTTGGCCATTTGTGCATAAAACACCACTTGGAACAATAAATCACCTAATTCACCTTTCAAATCGTCAAAGTCTTTATTCGCGATCGCATCGGCCACTTCATAGGCTTCTTCTATAGTATGTGGCACAACGCTATCAAAAGTTTGCTTTAAGTCCCAAGGGCAACCTGTTTCTGGCGTACGAAGTTGCTGCATAATAGAAAGTAATTGCGTTAAGTTTGCTGACATGAAAGCCCCCCAAAATGATAAAAATAAATTTATTAAGTAATCATATCAACTATATTTATACCAAGCTTTAACTAAAATAGGCAAAAAACATAAAGTTTGTTTAATAAATTAGTAGTGATTATGGCGATTAGCTCATTTGGTATCGCAGGCGTGGGTGGCGGTGCGACTTTCGCTGCTTTAATTGTATTACCGGCAATGGGTTTACCAGTAACGATAGCCGCTTTGCTTATTTCAATTGAACCTTTAATTGATATGGCACGAACAGCGTTGAACGTGAGTAGAGCAATGACAGCAGAGACAATTACGTCGCGCTTGTTAGGTGATAAAAAAGAGATTAATAAGGCATTTAAATTAAGTCCTAAACAAGTCACAAATCAATCTACTCATAGACAGTAAGAACCCACCACCCGGTATTTTAAGAATACTTAAAGGCTAGATGGTGGGATAAAACGTTATTCTTGTAGCATAAGAATAACGTTTTTTAATGCCGTAATAAATGCAGCGGCTTCTTCAAGCGTATTGTATATTGAAAACGAAGCTCTAATCGTACCATTGCATTGTAAACTCGACATCAAGGGCATGGCGCAATGCGTCCCACTTCGCACAGCAATCCCTTGTGCATCTAATAACATAGCAATATCGCTATTATGCTCGCCTTTCACCACAAAACTAATCGCTCCAGACTTTTGTACCTCACTGGCAAACACAGCCACATTAGGTATTTGCATTAGCGCTTGTTGTGTAAAGTTAATAAGTTGTTGTTCATGTTGGTGGCAACGCGCTAAATCTAAACCATTTACAAAATCTAAGGCTGCACCTAGTCCAATCGCCCCTGCAATATTCGGCGTGCCAGCCTCAAACTTAAAGGGCAATTTATTATAGGTGGCTTTAGTAAAGGTAACCGTGTCAATCATTTCACCGCCGCCTTGCCATGGTGGTAGCGCCTCTAGCAGAGCTTTCTTTCCATACAACACGCCTATTCCCGTCGGACCAAATATTTTATGTCCAGAAAATAGATAAAAATCGCAATCTAATGCTTGTACATCAACGTCGATATGAGCAACGGCTTGCGCGCCATCAATGATTACTTTTGCATCAAACTGATGTGCTAATGCAATCATAGTTTGAATAGGGTTAACAATACCTAAGGCATTCGATACATGAGTGATTGAAACAATTTTAGTACGTTCAGATAAAAGTGTTTTAAACGCATCGATATCTAAAGTGAATTCAGCAGTCAGCGGAATAACTTTTAATACAGCGCCGGTACGCTGAGCAACCATCTGCCAAGGCACAATATTAGCGTGATGCTCAACAGCGCTTATAATGATCTCATCACCTGTCTGTAATTGTGCAGACATAACATTGGCGATCAGATTAATTCCCTCAGTAGTACCTTTTGTCCAAATAATCTCTTCAGAATAATTCGCATTAAGAAAGTGCTGTACTTTTAAACGACTGGCTTCAAATAAGCCTGTTGCTTGATTACTCAGAGCATGGCTTGCACGATGTACATTAGCATTACTAGTTTGATAATAGTCACAAATGGCATCAATCACTGACTGTGGTTTTTGGGTGGTCGCGGCGTTATCAAGATACACCAAAGGATGTTGATTAACTTGTTGCTGTAGAATGGGGAATTGTTTGCGTAATTGTTCAATGTAGGGAGCTGAACTCAAGGTGATACCTCATAAGATAAAATAACGCATTAATCGTTACTACAATTAATGCGTTTAATTGCCTTTAATAGAACATTTATCGGCTTTGATTGCGGCCTTCAACCATTAAACGTTTCATTTCACTTACCGCAACAGCAAAGCCATCTACTAATGCACGAGCTACAATCGCATGCCCAATGTTTAGTTCGATGATTTCAGGTAAAGCAGCAATCGGTTTAACATTATGGTAATTCAAACCATGACCCGCATTCACTTTAATGCCTGCTTGTTGACCATAAGTCGCCGCTCTAGCAACACGTGCTAACTCAGCTTCTTGAATCGCATCACTTTCAGCGTCTGCATACTGCCCAGTATGAAGCTCCACATAAGCGGCTTTCATTTTCACAGCTGCATCGATTTGCGCAGCTTCAGGGTCAATAAATAAACTAACTTGAATATTAGCTGCGTTTAAACGGCTCACTGCATCAGCAATTTTATCGTAATTACCGACCACATCTAACCCACCTTCAGTGGTTAACTCTTCGCGCTTTTCTGGTACTAAACAAACAAAAGCAGGTTTCGTTTTTAAGGCGATCTCAACCATTTCATCAGTCACTGCCATTTCTAAATTCATGCGAGTCTGTAATGTTTGCGCTAATACCGCTACATCACGATCATGAATATGACGACGATCTTCACGTAGGTGAATAGTAATACCATCTGCACCAGAGGTTTCAGCCACTGCTGCTAAATGTGCAGGTTCAGGGTAACAAGTACCACGTGCATTACGCAGTGTTGCTACGTGGTCAATGTTCACACCTAATAATATTTTGCTCATCTTCTTTCCTTTATCTGTACTGTATTACTTAGCGGCAAATAAACTGCGGCTATGTAATGGCTTGTCACCTAATAAATTAGCTAATGCTTGACGGCAAAAGCGTTTTGCCATCTTAAGCGTGGCTTCACTATCGAGCTTGCGTTGCGATAGATTAATAATATCTTGGCCATCATAAACTTGTTCGGGTTTACAAATTGCCTGCTTAGCAAAAAAACCAAGTTGTTGCTGGTATTGATATTGAAAGCCAGCTTCAATTAACTCTTCGCTATATACATCTTGTTCAAAATTAACGCCGTATCCTAATGTCTCTAATAGAGTTAGTTCAAACAAACGTAATGACTTTTGTGGGTCTTCATCTCGGGCAACACTAATTAGGGTACGTTGATAGCATTCAAAAAGACCATCACAGGCGGTTTCAGCTTGCAACAAACGATATAATAGCTCGTTGATATACATGGCAATGTAAAGACGTTGACCGTGTAGTGGAACCACTTGAGTTTGCGCTTCGAGTGACTTAACAGTTTTTAAGCTGCCACGTCCAAAATAACTAGCAAGCAATAAAGTAAAGGGTTGAGCCATGCCACGTCTCATACGTGTACTACTTCTGCCCCCTTTGAAAATAAGACTAACTTTACCTATATCTTGGCAAAACAAGTCAACGATTTGACTTGTTTCTCCATAGGGACGACGATGCAATATAAACGCATTGTGACACTCAATAGACATTCAAAAACCCCTATAAGCAACATGCTCACGACTATTAGCCGCTGTAATCATCACCATAACCCAATGAGCGCAATGCACGATCATCGTCAGCCCAACCTGACTTCACTTTCACCCAGATTTCTAAGAATACTTTTGAATCGAATAACTCTTCCATATCGATTCGAGCTTGTTTACCAATGGCTTTTAACTTTTCACCTTTGTTACCAATTACCATGCGTTTTTGGCCATCTCGTTCCACCAAAATAAGCGCATTGATATGTAATACACCATTAGCTTTCTGTTTGAACTGCTCAATTTCAACAGTTACTGAATAAGGTAACTCGTCACCTAAAAAGCGCATCAGCTTTTCACGAACGATCTCTGAAGCCATAAAGCGTGAAGAACGGTCAGTAATATAATCATCAGGGAAGTAGAACTCTGACTCAGGTAAAATATCTTTCGCCCATTGTCTAATTTTCTCTACATTATCACCAGATTTAGCTGACATAGGTAAGATATGAGCAAAGTTAAAACGCTCACCTAATTGTTGAAGATGCGGTAGTAACAGTTCTTTATCTTCGACATTATCAATTTTATTAACAGCCAAAATAACTGGGCACTTTTGATGTGTTAGTTTCTTTAGCACCATCTCATCATCATCGTTCCAGTTAGTACCTTCAACAACAAAAACCACCATTTCAACATCATTGATTGAACTTGATGCTGCACGGTTCATTAAACGGTTAATAGCGCGCTTTTCTTCAATATGTAACCCCGGTGTATCAACAAAAATAGTTTGATAATCACCATCGGTATCAATCCCTAAAATACGGTGACGAGTAGTTTGCGCTTTGCGTGAAGTAATACTTACTTTTTGCCCAAGTAAGGCATTGATTAACGTCGACTTACCTACATTAGGGCGTCCGACGATGGCTACTAAGCCACATTTTTGAGTCATTATTTAGCTCCTAAGAAGGTTAATGATAGTAAAATATAGAATGCAGTGTGAAGTAACATTATTGATCACCTAACAGTGCAGTTAACATAGTTTGTGCAGCCAGTTGTTCAGCCTTACGGCGACTAGTGCCTTTCCCTTGTACAGGTTGCATACCTTCAATTTGACAACTCATGGTAAATTGTTGGTTATGTGCTTCGCCTTTCACATCTAAGACTTCGTAAACAGGTAATGCTTGCTTACGAGATTGAAGGTGTTCCTGTAGACGTGTTTTAGGATCTTTCTGCGTAATACCAGGTTTAATGGTTTTTAATCGGCTATCAAACCAGCTTAATACTAATTTATTCACCGTATCGATATCTGAATCTAAGAATACCGCACCAATGATAGCTTCTACGCCATCGGCAATAATAGAGTCACGGCGGAAACCACCACTTTTTAGCTCACCAGGACCGAGAATTAAACAGTCACTTAATACAAATTCACGGCCAACTTCTGATAGCATTTTCCCACACACTAAGGTTGCACGCATGCGGCTTAAATCACCCTCATCAACTTTTGGGAAACGTTTATATAAGTCAGTTGAAATAGCGAAACTTAAAATTGAATCACCTAGAAACTCTAAGCGTTCATTGTGCAGCCCTAACGCACTTCTATGCGTTAATGCTTGCTTTAATAATCCAAAATCTGAGAATTGGTAACCAATACGTTTCTCTAAACGTTTTAACTCTTGTTCTTTCATCTTCATTTAATACTACCTATACGCTCAAAACGCACATTACTTGGTACCCAACTTGGTAAAAAGTCATCTGCGCCTCGGTCAAACTCAAAACTAATCCATTTTGCTACGGCTTTCCCCACCAGATTACGCTCAGGAACAAATCCCCAGAAACGGCTATCACGGCTGTTATCGCGGTTATCACCCATCACAAAATAATTACCCTCAGGTACAACCCACTCATAGGTATAAGTCGATACATCTTTTTGTTGATAGTAAGCTTCAACTTGCTCTCTACGTAAAGGGTTAATTAATAATTGGTGTTCCACATCACCTAATACTTCAGAATAAACTTTAACTGTATTACTCTCATGTTTAAAGTCTTGCTCGCCTAAGAAAGACGTGTCTAATTTTTTGTAATCACCACAACTATTATCACCACAAGCAGGGGCTATATAGAGTGCTTTATCTTTATAAACGATACGGTCACCAGGTAAACCAACCACTCGTTTGATAAAGTCTACACGTTGATCTTCTGGGTATTTAAATACTGCAACATCACCACGTTCAGGGTGACCTGTTGGAATCAGTGTATTCTGCCAAACTGGCTCTTTAATGCCGTATGAGAATTTCTCAACTAAGATAAAATCACCCACCAATAAAGTTGGCATCATCGACCCCGATGGGATTTGAAATGGTTCATAAATAAATGAACGCAGAATAAATACCGTTGCAATGACTGGAAAAAGGCCACGTGCATTTTCAATAATTGGGTTTTCTGGATACATTTTAGCAAGCTTTTTATCGTCTAATTTAATCTCAGATTTAGCCTGTAACTCTGCATAAGCTTGCTTACGCTTTTTTGCCCATTTTATTTTATCAATAACCCAAATAATCCCAGTTACTAACGTTAAGATGACTAATATTAATGCAAATGAGTTTGCCATTTTTTTTCCTAATAAATGTAAATCATATTAATTAATGTATTTAACTAATATGACTCGTTTAAAATACAAAATGCGCTGATCGGTTAATCAGCGCATTCCCTTAAATAATGATTACTTTTCCTGACTAAATAGCAATCAAAAACTACTTATCTTTACCTATGTGTAACACGGCTAAAAACGCTTCCTGTGGTACATCAACATTACCAACAGATTTCATACGTTTTTTACCTTCTTTCTGTTTCTTCAGTAGTTTTTTCTTACGGCTGATATCACCACCGTAACATTTTGCTAATACGTTCTTAGTCAATTGCTTAACCGTTGAACGCGCAATAATCTTGCTACCTATCGCTGCTTGAATTGCAATGTTAAACATTTGACGAGGGATCAGTTCTTTCATTTTTTCAACTAAGTCACGACCGTAACTTTCTGAATTATCACGGTGCGTAATTAATGCTAATGCATCAACACGATCACCATTGATCATAACGTCTACACGTACCATGTCAGAAGCTTCATAACGAACAAAGTTATATTCAAGTGAAGCGTATCCACGACTGGTTGATTTTAATCGGTCAAACAGATCCATTACCACTTCACCCATTGGGATTTCGTAAGTCAATGCGACTTGATTGCCGTGATAAGCCATCTTAGTTTGAACACCACGCTTATTAATACATAGGGTAATAACATTGCCTAGGTAGTCTTGTGGAACAAGAATATTACATTCTGCGATGGGTTCACGAATTTCATTAATATCATTAGTTGGTGGCAATTTAGCTGGGCTATCTACATATTCAATTTCTCCACCATTTTTTTCTACTTCGTAGATTACTGTTGGTGCAGTGGTAATTAAATCAATATCATATTCACGCTCTAAACGCTCTTGAATGATTTCCATGTGTAATAAACCAAGGAAACCACAACGGAAACCAAAGCCTAAAGCAGATGAGTTTTCTGGCTCATACAATAATGATGCATCATTAATACTTAATTTACCTAGCGCATCACGGAAGTTTTCATAATCATCTGAACTTACTGGGAATAAACCAGCATAAACCTGCGGTTGAACGCGTTTAAATCCAGGTAACACTTCTGGTGATGGATTATCAGCTAATGTTAAGGTATCACCTACAGGTGCACCTAAAATATCTTTAATACCAGAAATAACATAGCCTACTTCGCCAGCTTTTAAGATACCTGTTTCTTTTTGTTTAGGTGTAAAGTAACCCACTTTAGTCACTAAATGAACTTGACCTGTGGTCATTACTTTCATTTTATCACCGACTTTAATTTGACCGTGTTTGATACGCACCAATGACACTACGCCTTGGTAGTTATCAAACCATGAATCAATGATTAGCGCCTGCAATGGTCCATCAAGGTTACCTTCTGGCGGTGGGATCATTTTCACGATCTCTTCTAACACAAGGTCAATACCTACGCCTGTTTTAGCAGAACAACGTACCGCTTCAGTTGCATCGATCCCTACGATATCTTCGATCTCTTCAGCAACACGCTCAGGCTCAGCAGCAGGCAAATCAATTTTATTTAAGATCGGGACAACTTCTAAGTCCATCTCTAGGGCGGTGTAACAGTTTGCTAATGTTTGCGCTTCAACGCCCTGACCGGCATCAACAACCAATAAAGCTCCTTCACAAGCAGCTAAAGAACGCGATACTTCGTAAGAGAAATCCACGTGTCCCGGTGTATCGATGAAGTTTAACTGATAGGTTTCGCCATCTTTGGCTTTATAGTCCAAGGTAACGCTTTGTGCTTTGATGGTAATACCACGTTCACGCTCTATATCCATAGAATCAGTTACTTGTGCTGCCATTTCACGTTCAGTCAGCCCTCCACAGGTGCTGATTAAACGGTCTGACAATGTCGACTTACCATGGTCAATGTGAGCAATGATTGAAAAGTTACGAATGTTTTTCATGAATACGTTAAATACCTTATTAGTGACTACACTTTGCATCGTGATACAGGTTAATCGTCTTTATCACAGCTGACTTAAGACCTTTTGAAAGAGGTTTTAAGTCGCTTTAATGCTAAATTTTTATGTTTGTTGTTAATTTGTCTATTTTGAGTACATTAATTGCCGTGCATTCTAGCGAATTTCTGTTTTAATCTCCATCTTTATAGCGCTATCAAGCAAATGGATCTTTGCGCAGTTTTTTAATGTTATTTTTAACGGTAAGAAAAATTTAACATTCACTTAAAAAAACACTTTAAGTATAAAAAACGAGCACCTAGCGTTCACATTTCAAGCACAAACAGCGAGGCTTGCTTCACATTTTTAACTTTTCTTAAACAAGATCAAAGCGGATCAAGCAATCTATTAACGCTATTACTGTTTTTTGACATACAATAGACCTTGCTTTTAATGGATTGATAATGGCAAGGATTATGCCACCCATTCTCAAAAGCTTCATGAGCTATTTTCATAGATAATGGATTTACGCTTACGTTTCTATTCTTTTCTTATTTTTGAGGTTATTAAATTATGAAGTCAAACACTCCAGTGTTGCTTTCTGTTGTAGTTGCTATTATTGGTGCAGCTGCCATTGCTTTACTCCAAATCAGCCTAGATGGCGCCCTTTTATTTGCAGCCGGTGCTGTAATAAGTGGTTTTCTTATCCAATTTGCAAACTCAGCGAAAAGTGCTTCACCAGAAAGCGCTGCAGAAGTTGATTTTGCAACAACAACACTTTACGTTGGTAACTTACCGTACCGTGCTAACGAAATGGCTATTCGTACGTTATTTGCAGAGCATGGTAAAGTAATTTCAGTACGCTTAATGAAAGACAAACATACCGGTAAACGCCGTGGATTTGGATTTGTTGAAATGCCAGAAAGCGATGCAGCCAATGCAATTGAAGCTTTAAATGAACAAGAGTTCCAAGAACGTTCATTAAAAGTAAGAGAAGCCAACGAACGTGCTCCTCGTAAAGAAACTGCTGAATAACTTATTTCAATAGAAATATAAAAAACCGAGACTAGCATACTACTTCTCTCGGTTTTTTTGTGCCTACCCTTATATCAAGCTAACCAAGTTAATAGTGTTTGTAATGGTAAATGATTACTCTTTTGGGGATAAACTAAATAATAGGATTTTCCTGATCGTAACTGCACTGCGTGAGGCATTATTAGTTGCCCTGATTGCACATCAGAAGACGCTAACACCACATCTCCAATACTAATACCAAACCCTTGTTTCGCAGCACTCACAGCTAAATCTAAAGTGGCAAAATGCTGTTGATGTTTAACCGGTAAATTGTCGCTCCCAGCTAACGCAAGCCATTGCTTCCAGTCATGTTGTTGTGGGGTAGAGTGCAACCAAGGAAACTTTCGCATCTCCTCAATACTGAGCTCAGCAATCCCCTCTGGTAATAGCGAAGGCGCGCAAACCGGTGTTAGCACTTCTTCAAATAGACATTGGCTAGTTAAACTTTTATCGCTAACCTGTTCGCAATAACAAATAGCAGCATCAAAAGCCTCTGAAGAAAAATTAATATCATGTTTAATGGAGGATGTTAACTCAACAGTGATATCCGGAAAAGTCTGTTGAAAAGCCATGATTTTAGGTAATAGCCAGTTACTAATACAGCTAGGTGCTTTTAATCTTACCACAGGGTTAACGCTGGATACCTCAGCCACTGCACTCTTCATCTGATTAATCACTTGCTTTACTAGGGGTAAAAATTGCTCGCCTTTTTCAGTGAGGCTTAACCCACGAGCATGACGGTGAAACAATTGGATATCCAGCTTTTTCTCCAAAGAGATAATTTGTCGGCTAACAGCCCCCTGCGTCACATTTAAACGTTGCGCCGCTAGGGTGAATTTGAGGTGATCAGCAGTAACGATAAAAGCTTGCATCTCAGTGGTAGAGGGTAAACGAATACTCATCGATATCTCGTATTTAAAGTGAAAAATTGTAACGCACTTAGCTATGAATTTTTAGCATAGCTAGTATACCTATTTTTCGTTTCACCTTTCAAATTAGATTTGCTTAAATCGCCTCACATAAAAAATGCATATTTATTCTAAGTTAAAGATTAAATATTCATTTTGTAATTTATTAAATGGAAGTTTGTTAATGCAATCTCTCGCATCAAAATTAGTCCCTAGAGCAGTTGAAAAGCTTATTCCCTATCAATCTGCTCGCCGCATTGGTGGGCAAGGCCACCTATGGTTAAATGCTAATGAATTAGAGCGACCGGTACACTATGGTGATTTAAGTGAAGGTGATAATAGCCATTACAATCGCTATCCTGATTTCCTGCCTCACGATACTGCAAAAGCATACCTTGAATACTGTCAACAAAGTTCAGGCCCACTAAACTGTGAGGCTGTCACAGTGCGCGGTGCAGATGAAGCTATCGACCTGCTTATCCGTACTTTTTGTCACCCAGGAAAAGACAGCATAATTATTTGTCCTCCAACCTACGGTATGTATGAATTCTGCGCTGATTCGTTTTCTGTGGATACTTATAAAATACCACTATTAGCAGACTTCCAATTAGATGTTGAACAGATTAAAAAGCAACTACCTAGCAGCCCATTATTGTTTTTATGTTCGCCTAATAACCCGACGGGAAATAGCATTGATGAAACAGATATTATCAGCCTATTAGAAGCGAGCAAGGATTCGACATTGGTAGTAGTTGATGAAGCTTATATTGAGTTTTCATCGCAGCAAAGTGCCTTACATCTAATGCATAAATATCCACATCTTATTGTTATAAGAACACTTTCAAAGGCTTTTGGTTTAGCCGCTATTCGTTGCGGTTTTTTACTCGCAGATAGTAGCGTCATGACTTATATTAACCGCCTTATTGCTCCTTACCCGATTGCAGATCCTACGGCTGAGATAGCATTAAAGGCACTATCTTCTAATGGACTAGAGATTATGCATAAACAAACAAATCAATTAATTCAAATACGAGAATGGTTTAAATCACAACTGATGTTATTGGACTCTGTACAACATGTATTTGGCAGCGAAACAAATTTTGTGTTAATCCGCTTCAAGGATCATCTTGATACCTATCAACATCTTATTACACGGGGTATTGTGACAAGAAATCAGGCACACGAAGAGATATTAAAGGATTGCGTGCGAATTACTATTGGCTCTAAAGAGAGCATGCTTGAAACATTAAATGCGCTTAAAACATTAAAATAACTAAAAGGAACTTATCATGAAATCATTAAAAATAGCGGCACTATTATTATCAACCATGTTGATTGCACCACTACATGCGGCTAGCTCAAAAACAGTACGTCTATCCTCTGACTTTACTTACCCGCCTTTTAACTACAAAGATGCAACGGGCACGCCTGTTGGTTTTGATATTGAAATTGCCGATGCATTATGTGCACAAGCAGCGTTAAACTGTGAGTGGGTGACTTTAGCTTGGGATGGTCTTATTCCAGGTTTGCTATCGAGAAAGTCAGATGTGATCATGGCGTCAATGCGTATTACAGAAGAGCGTAAAAAACGCGTGTTATTCACAGACAAGTATTACCAAACACCAGCTAGTTTTGTAGCAGCAAAAGATGCAACTTTTAGTATTGATAAAGCCGGCTTAAAAGATAAAGTGATTGGTGTACAAGTAGGTACTATTCACGACAATTATGTAACAGATATGTATGGAGATGTTGCTGAAATAAAACGTTATACAGGGCAAGATCAGGTTTATATTGATTTAGAAAATGGTCGTCTAGATGCCGCTTTTGCAAACTCTGATCAACTAGTATTAGCTTTCTTAGAAAAACAAGCAGGCGCTAACTTTGCACTAAAAGGCAAACTAGTTACTGATAAAGCTTATGTGGGTGAAGGGACGGCCTTAGCACTGCGTAAGCAAGATAAGAAACTAGCAGAGCAATTTAATAAAGCGATTGCTGAGATTCGTGCTAACGGCACCTACGATAAAATTGCTGCAAAATACTTTAGTTTTGATATTTACGGTCAATAATAACCACTAAATTGATACAATAGACAGCTGATTATTTATGATGAATAATCAGCTTTACTAACCTTCATCGACATGCAATAAACGTTACTACTTTCTTGTTTAATTTGTCTTTTTAATCAGCGAGATTAATTAAAAAAGCAAACTCTCTTGCGATATCTTCAAAGTGTTTAAATCGCCCTGATTTACCACCGTGTCCAGCTTCCATATCCGTATACAATAATAGCTGGTTATCATCGGTTTTTAATTCACGTAACTTAGCAACCCATTTAGCAGGCTCCCAATACTGCACCTGTGAGTCATGTAAACCCGTAGTGACCAACATATGCGGGTAATCTTGAGCAACCACTTGATCATAAGGGCTATAACTTAAAATATACTCATAATATTTTGGATCATTAGGGTTCCCCCATTCATCATACTCACCAGTAGTCAGTGGAATAGTGTCATCCAACATAGTTGATACTACGTCAACAAAAGGCACTGCAGCAACAACCCCTTTATATAACTCAGGGGCTTGGTTAATAATTCCTCCCATTAATAAGCCGCCAGCACTGCCTCCCATGGCAAAGACTTTCTCTTTTGCACCATAGCCTTTTTCAACAAGAGCTTTAGACACATCTACAAAATCGTTAAAGGTATTTTTCTTTTGCAGTAATTTACCTTGTTCATACCATTCTCGACCTAATTCTTCACCACCACGGACGTGTGCAACTGCATATACAAAACCCCGGTCTAGCAAGCTTAAATTAGCCGAACTAAAGCCGATATCTAGACTATGCCCATAAGATCCATAAGCATAAATTAATAACGGGTTTTGCTTATTAAATAAGTCACGCTTATAGACCAAAGATACTGGTACTTCTACGCCATCACGAGCAGTTACCCAAACTCGTTCACTTTGATAATCTTCACTCGCAAAATCCCCCATCACTTGGCTTTGCTTTAATAGGGTCGTTTCACCTGTTTCTAAATCTAATTCATACACAGTTGATGGAGTAGTGAAAGAGGTATATTGATAACGAAATTTACTGCTATTTGATTGTGGATTGTAATGGCTAAACACTGTGTAAACAGGATCATTAAAGCTTAATACTTTAGACTCACCTGTTTTAAAACTAATTTGGCGTAATACAGGTAAGCCTAGTTCCCGCTCTTCAACCACCAGCCAATCATCCATTAACTCGTACCCTTCCAATAGCACAGTTTCTCTTGCTGGCACTAAGGTTTGCCACTCACTTGGCTCATTCACCATAAAGCTTTCTGCCGAACAAGTTAACGTATGTAATGCGAAGTTTTTACCATTGATATTACTGCGAATGAAGAACTTGCCTTGGAAATGATCAACGCTGTATTCATGGTCTCGTTGTCTTGGTAAGAAACAAGTGAATGCTTGCTCTGGGGTATTAGCATCTAAAATTAAACATTCCGAGGTCATCGTGCTGTCCGCACAAATCACTAAGTAGTCTTCAGAACGTGTTTTATATAAATTCAAATAGAAGGTGTCATCTAGCTCTTCGTAAATCAATTGATCATGCCGAGGATCATCGCCTAATTTATGGCGATAAACTTGGTAAGGCAATAAAGTTTGTTGATCTTGTTTTACATAAAACAATGTTTGGTTATCGTTTGCCCATACTACATCGGTAACATCTTCAATACTTTCATCGAACAGTTCATTTGTCGCTAAGTTTTTAAAGCGCAATGTATATTGGCGACGACTAACAGTATCTTCGGTAAACGCCAATAACATTGAGTTAGGGGATAAACTCAAGGCCCCTAATTGATAATAGGCAAAACCTTCCGCGCGCTGATTACAATCGAAAAATATCTCTTCTTCGCCCTTCTCCTCGCCATCTTGGCTACCTTTTTGACGAGAGTAAACACTATAATCTTTACCTTCGTCGTAACGGGAGGTATACCAAAAGCCTTTTTTAAAATAGGGAACGGATGCTAATTCAGGCTCTTGTTTCGCTACCATTTCATCGTATAACATTTTTTGAAGATCAGATAATGGAGCCATCACCTTTTCTGTATAACTATTCTCTTCTTCTAAATAAGCTAATACAGCAGGATCTTTACGGTTGTCATCACGTAACCAAAAATAATTATCTTGACGTTGATGACCGTGAGTTTCATGCACATGTGGCTTAATAGCAGCAGTAGGGATCACAAGGTCGACTTTCTGGGTCATATTCTCTCTCTTTTAGGCTGTTCATGATGAAGTAGCAAAACGACAAACAACAATAACGCGGACCAAGAATGAAAGCTACCAAATAAGAGAAGTTATGAGGAATGTTAGGAAGTAAGTAAAGTAAGTAAGTAACGTTTAATGACCACTGAATTAACCATTAAACGTTAAAATTTATGACAAGTAATAGGTTATTTTAGCCAACCGTTAGCTACGGCCAGTTCAGTTTGCTCAACAACATATTGCCACAATTTGGGCGCACTCTTTTCTAAATAGCTATTACGCGCTAAGACTTGAGACCGACTAATCTTATGTTTAGCCCAACTGCCCCCCTGATTATTCATGTTTTGCACCAGTGGTAAAATCCTGTCCATGCCTTTGGCAAACTGTGCGTCGTTGGTTTCGGCCTGTTCAAACTCAAACCATAGGCTTTTATATTCTTGGTGTTGTGCTTCAGGTAATAAACCAAACAATCGTTGTGCCGCTTGTTCTTCTTTTAGCGCTTGTTGTTGGTGATCTTTTGTTTCAGCAAAGGCAAAAAGATCACCCGCATCAATTTCAATAATATCGTGAATCAACAGCATTTTAACCACTCGAGTAATGTCGATTGGTTGCTCTGCATAATCTTGTAATAGCTGAGCAACTAAAGTGATATGCCAGCTATGCTCCGCGCTATTTTCCTGGCGATCATTATCTTCCTTTACCGTCGTTTGACGATACACTGCTTTTAATTTATCAATTTCTATAATGAAGGCTAATTGTTGCTGTAAATCTGTCATATTTTAATTCCTGTATTTAGGATTATTCATTGAATAAGTTGTCAAGGTTAATGCCCACCTACTGCTTCAGGCGATTTTGATGATTTAATAAACGGCCCTTTGGCAAACCACACCACTACAATTAATGCAAAGAACAACCAACCTAGCATATAAAAGTAATCGTTTAAGGACATTAAATAAGACTGTGAATTAGTTAAGGTATTCACCGCAGAAAGGTTAGCTTGAGTTACTCCGCCCATTTTATCCAAATACTCTACAGCACCAGGATTATAAATGCTGACATGTTCTGTTAAGTTAGCATGATGGAAGTCGGCACGACGATTCCAAATCCAAGTCGTTAATGATGAAGCAAAACTTGAACCTAATACACGTAAAAAGGTAGTCAATCCCGATGCATCTGCGACTTGCTTATGATCCAAATTGGATAAAAAGATGGTGGTTAATGGCATAAACATAAAGGCAATACCAATCCCCATAAACAGTTGTACTTCTGCCACTGACGCAAAATCAACAAAGCTATTAAAGTGTGCACGCAAGAAGCATGACACACCAATCACTACAAAGGAGATACTCGCTAATAATCGTAAATCTGTTTTGTGTGCATAGTTACCAATTAAAGGGGCTAAAATCAATGGTAGAATGCCCATTGGTGCAGAAGCTAAACCAGCCCAAATAGCCGTATATCCCATGTAGATTTGTAACCATTGAGGCAAGATAACATTAATTGCAAAAAATGCCGCATAACTGACTACGAGAGCAATCGTACCAAAGGTATAATTACGATCTTTAAACAAGTATAAATTCACAATCGGATTCTTTTCAGTTAACTCCCAAATAACAAAGGAGATCAATGCAATCACTGAGATAATCGTCATGATCACAATCTGCGTAGACTCAAACCAATCGGCATTATTACCAAGATCCAAAACCACCTGTAGCATGCCAACACCTAACACTAACAATGCAATACCGATAAAATCGATAGGCAATTTAGCCGTAGTGTCAATACGCCCTTTCAGCTGTTGCCACACAATCACACAACAAAAAATACCAATGGGAATATTGATAAAGAAGATCCAAGGCCATGAGTAATTATCGGTGATCCATCCTCCAGTTATCGGACCAACAATCGGGGCAACCACAGTCACCATGGAGATCAAAGCTAATGCAGCACCACGTTTTACAGTGGGGAAAATCGCCAGTAATAGCGTTTGGCACATTGGAAACATAGGCCCTGCAAAAAAACCTTGTAGGGCGCGAAAGGTAATCAGCTCAGGCATACTGGTGGCAATACCACATAAAAAAGAGGTAAAAGTAAACAAAGAAACCGAGATGATAAATAACTTGAGTTGTCCAAATCGACGAGAAAGCCAACCAGTTAAAGGCAAGGCAATCGCATTACTCACTGCAAATGAGGTAATAATCCAAGTACTTTGCTCTGAACTAACTCCGAGGTTACCAGCAATAGTAGGCAATGCAACATTTGCAATGGTGCTATCTAACACTTGCATAAAGGTCGCCATTGCCAAAGCAATAGTCGCTAATACAACACTGGGTGGCGTATAAGTCTGATCCTGCATAACCGCCTCTACTTAGCTTCTGTTAAGCTAGTACCGATGTTTTCGCGAAGAATTTTGGCCACCAATTGGTCCGCATCTTTTAAGGTATTCTGATACACATCCGTATCGAAACGTGCTTCAACTTGTGGTTCCTGCTCAAGTACTTTACCGCTGGTATCTTCAATATCAACTTTAGCCACCATGGATAAACCAATACGAAGTGGATACTGTTCTTGATTATCAGGTTGCAAACGAATTTTAACAGGTAAACGTTGCACGATTTTAATCCAGTTACCACTCGCATTTTGCGCAGGTAAAAGTGAAAAAGCACTACCAGTACCAATACCTAAACTTTCAATTTCACCTTTATATTCAACTTCTTCACCATACAAGTCTGAGGTTAAAATAACCGGCTGTCCAAGGCGCATATCTTTCATTTGGCTTTCTTTAAAGTTTGCATCAACCCACACTTGGTGTAGCGGTACAATCACCATTAATTGACTACTTGGTTGAACACGGCTACCTAACTGCACCGAACGCTTTGCCACATAACCACTAATTGGCGCGATGATTTGAGTGCGCATATAACTCAAGTAGCTTTTACGTACCCCTGCTACAGCAGCTTTAATGGCTGGATGTGTTTCAATCACTGTATTATCCACCAGCGAGGTCGACATTTTAAACTCTTCTTGTGCCGCAATATACTGGCTTTTAGTCGTCTCTACTTGGTCACTATAGTGAGTGAGATCTTCTTCTGAAATAGCCCCCGATCTCACAATATCTTTACGGCGTTTATAATCATTAATCGCCTGATTATATTCAACTTTACTCGTATCTAATTTTGCCTTTGTATAATCAGACATAGCAAATAAGCTACGTACTTGTCTGACAGCAACGCCTAATTTTGCCTCCGCTTCCTGCAGCGCGACCTTGGCATCGCTATTATCTAAGGTCACTAACACTTGGCCTTTTTCTACATAATCACCTTCATCAACCACCACCTTGCTAACTGTGCCTGATATTTCTGGCGATAAAGTAACAAGATCTCCATTAACATAAGCATCATCGGTTTCTTCAGAAAACTTTGCGTATAGCTCATAATAAGCAAACCAGCCACCGCCTATTACCAGCAATATTATAAATAGAACTAAAAAGGACGTTTTGCGTTTACTTCTGCTTGAATTAATACTGTTTGTTTGTGTATTTGACATGCTGTGTTTGCTCATTATTTAAAAAACATGAAAAAGTGAAGAGCTAAATTGAATCTTGCTACCAAACCAAATGAACTGGCGATAATAACCCGTTATTTAGACTGACTCTGCAGGTAATAAACGCATCAATAACCCGCTCAACTGCTCTACTTCTTGTACGGAAAGATCGCCTAACAAAAGCGGCCCCACTTGATTTTCCATTGTATCCATACATTGTTGCAGTAAAGACTCACCGGTATTTGTTAAGTTCAGTAATACACCACGTTTGTCTTCTGGATTCGGTTGCTTTTCAAGCAGCTCTTTCTTTACTAAGCGATCTACCATTCGCGTCATCGAACCACCATTGATACTCAAATATTTGCATATATCTACTGGCGCATTCATATCATAAAAATGAATCGCAGCTAGCACCTTAAATTGTGCAGAACTAAGCCCAATCGGTGCTAAGTACTGATTCATTAACTGCTCTTTATGTAAATGTGCTAAACCAATTAATTTAGCTAATGGGATCCCTGGAGATTTTGGTTGAATAGTTAACATCTATAGCTCGCTTTAATACAAATAAACTAATTGCCTAGGCAATTAATTGACAAAAATATTTTACTGCCTAGGCAAGTAAATTGTCAATTTATAATGAGTTGATTATTTAAATAGGTGATTATTTAATAAACGAGTGAGCCATATATCAAGGTAAAAACTCATTACCTGTTAGGTAAAAAGTCAGTCTTATCTAATACTATGATGATATTGGTTGGCTTAATGGAAGTAAGATGAATAATTAGATTAAACTTCTAAGGCAAGTTGCTCAAGGTAACCTTCCATCCATTGGGTTCGTTGTAAGGCGATTTTCTTGCCCATTTTAGTATTCATGGTATCAACTAATTTAAGCAGCTTGGTATAGAAGTGATCAATGGAGAATTGCTGATCATCTAATAAACGTTGTTCGGCAAAGGTATCTAACTCTGAATATAAAGGACGTTGTAATTGGCTGCTCACTTGAATACAACGTGCTACCCCAATCGCTCCTAATGCATCTAAACGATCAGCATCTTGTACTATTTTAGCTTCAATACTTTCAGCCTTAATTCCACCGCTTACGCTATGTGCAGCAATAGCATGATGAATAGCTAATAAATATTGCTCTGGATAATTGATAGAGCGTAAGAAAACTATCGCTTTATCGGCGGCATGTAATGAACTTAAAGCACGTAAAGCATGATTTTTAGGATAACTCAAACAATCATGTAACCAAGCAGCTGGTAATACTACATTTAATTCGGCATGTTCACTTTCTGCTATTTCAGTGGCTAATTTCACCACTCGCTGCACATGTAAAAGGTCATGCGCTAAATCGGTTTTCATATGCTCAACAATAAACGCTTTGCATTGTTGTTGATATTGACTAAACATCTTATTTCTCTGTGACAAACATAAAGTACACAAAATGTTACGTGTTTAAAGTTAAAAGTAAAAGCAACTTCTCATTAACCACCTATCAAAAACACCCATTAAGAGGTAATATAAGGAACATCAAAGATAAATGATATTAATAATTTTAATCTATTTTAAATAAACTAATATATAAACAGGCGCATAAGCAAATATAAGCACCATTGAAAGGATACCAATGTGGAACAAGATGAAGGGAATATCACAAAGCGTATTAATTGTTTAACGCCATTATGTAGCATTATTATTTTTATATTAGCAATACTCTCTGCGATCTCCTCCTACTACTTATTTTCTCAACAGCATCGAGAAACAACCATCTCAGCTGCCAGTAATGAAGGTGGTTTAGTCATTAAGCTAAGCCATGGCTTTGTCCGTGCTTATTCAGATTTTGAAGCACAATACGCTAGTGGGCTGCTACCTAACCCAGCTCTTTTTAGAGCACATGCGTTAAAATTAACAGACTTAAACTCTCTATTTGGTGGCTCACTAGCTTCCGAGGTCGTTGGTTTTCCGGGAAAAGCAGTGAGGTTGGAGCCTAAAGACGACCTAATGCGTGAACAAATGACTGCGCTACAAACCCATAAAGATAAAAAGATGAAGACTAGCCTGTTCATCCGAGATGGACAAACTATCTTACGCTCAGTATGGCCGTTTTACGCCAAAGATAGCACTTGTGTAAATTGCCATAATAAGATTCTAGGGTTAACTGGTTCAGAGCAATGGAAAGTCGGTGATTTGATGGGCGCGCAAGTTGTTGAGAAGAATATTCAACAACAATTAAAAGATGTCAGCAATGAAGCATTGTTGCTTAGCATATTAATTTTTTTGACTGTAATTACAGTCCTCTATTGCTTTATCTTCATTAGACATCAAATCCTTTTAGCTAAACAACTTAAAACATTAGCGAATACTGACCCGATGACCGGCTGCATGAATAGACGAAACATGTACAACAAAATTAACAATATAGAAGAAAATGTAAGTGGTGCTATCCTGATTCTTGATATCGATAAATTTAAGAAGGTAAATGATAATTATGGTCATGCAGCAGGTGATGTAGTGATCCAAACCATTGCAAAGTGCATTAAATCTGAAGTTCGAGACAGTGATTGGACGGCGAGGATTGGTGGTGAAGAGTTCCTAATTTGGTTACATAACGTCTCTAAAACACAAGCAGAAAACATTGCAGAAAGCATTCGTCAACAAATTGAATCAGTGGTTATCGAGTATCAGCAGAAGACTATCCAATGCACAGCAAGTATTGGGCTTTACGCATTTGAAGATGACTCTCCTACACATTTTAATACTTGGTTTAGCAATGCCGATGCATTACTTTATGAAGCTAAATCTAACGGTAGAAATAAAGTGGTCAGTTGACCCTATAGGAAAGCTTGCCTAGATCTGGGTAACTCAGGGTTAAGGTAGTTGATGAGTCTGTAATAGAAGAGATTGGAAGAGATTGCTTAGACTGTCAATAGCACTCAGGATAACGCAAAGTGCTACATAACCATTAAGATTAGGATTAGAAAATAGAGCCGATTAATATTTAAGTTTAACCGGCTCTATTTTTATAGGCTTAACGACTTAATCGTGCATTACTGCCTTTTTGCATCGCAGTACGAATCTCTGATTCAGTCACAAGATTTAAATCACCGCTAATAGATAATTTTAATACACTTGCGGCAATGGCAAACTCAATGGTTTCTTGTGCTTCAAATTTGTTAATCAGTCCATGTAATAAACCTGCACCAAACGCATCACCTGCAGCAACTCCTTCCATAACATTAACATTATGTATAGGTGTGTCATAGAACTGCTCATCTTGGTATAAAATAGCCATCCAATCGCTTTGTTCAACCGAGTTAATATTACGCAAAACACTCGCTACGACTTTACAATTTGGGTAGCGTCTAGTGACCTCTTTCATACCCTCACGAAAATCATCTATCTGTTCAATACCATGTGAAAGATCACCATCAAATGCTTTAATGCCAAGCATTGCTTCAAAATCTTCATCGTTTGCAATACAAACATCAACAAATGGCATTAACTCATGCATCACAACTTGAGCTTGTTCTGGTTTCCACATTTTACCGCGATAATTTAGATCACATACCACTGTAATGTTATTAGCTTTACAGTAATCTAATGCGCTTTTTAATGCCGCCTCTAATGCTTTAGAAATGGCAGGAGTAATACCTGAGAAATAAAAGACTTCGACATCTTTTAAGATAACAGCCCAGTCGAATTCATCCGTTTCTGCCTCTGCAATAGAGCTGCCTGCACGGTCATAAACAACGCCAGTACCACGTGCACCGTTACCCTTTTCAAAGAAATATAATCCCAGTCTTGGACCACCGCGTAAAGAGCGACTAGTATCTACGCCAAACTTTCTTAAAGTACCAACAGCAGCTTCTCCCAAGGCATTTTCAGGAAACTTGGATAGATAAGCAGAGTCGTGCCCTAATTGTGCAAGCGAGACAGCAACATTCGCCTCAGCACCACCATAAGCCGCTTCAAAGGTATTAGTTTGTAAAATACGTTCAAATGCGACTGGTTTTAGGCGCAACATCATTTCGCCAAATGTTAATACTTTCATTAGTTTCCCCTATAAGTTCTAGTATGAATTTCAACCCAAAAACAAACACTTTAGTTATTTGTATTATATTAATATAAATTAAAACTTTCATTGAGGAAAATCAAGGGAAGTGTTTTTATTATCGACAACACAACAAGACAAAAACAGAATAGGAAGACAAAAAAACAAAATAAAACATTGAATTTAAAAACAAAAATTATTCCAATAACTATTAGAATTTAGAATGAAAAGAAGAATCTGAGCTAGAAGCTAAATATAAAAATAACCTACCATAATAATAAGTAATACAATTAAACTTATTGTTTGTTATCCGTGTAGTCGAGATGCTCTCATTACCTGATTCACTTATATGAATTTAACAATAGCATTTCCTTTGTCGCTTCAATCAAATGATGTTTGGTATTCGTTTCAATTGATGCATGACCAGAGGCTTCGCTTACAACCAATTTTGATTGAGGTAATGCTTGATGCAGTTGCCAAGCGTTATCAAATGGGCAAACAATATCGAATCTTCCGTGCACGATTGTGACCGGAATATCTTTAATATGATGGCAGTTTGCTAATATCTGGTTGTCTGATAAGAAACAATTATTAATCATAAAATGAGCTTCATGGCGCGCCATAGTCCAAGCCTGATCATCCCCTGTTGCTGCATCAACAAAGGCTTGATTAGGAATCAATGTACAACAACGAATTTCCCAAATACACCATGCTTTCGCTACTCTCATCGCCAATTTCTTATCATCTCCGAGCATCAAATTGTAAGCTGCTTGTACCGATGCTTTTCCATCAGGTAAAACATCGAGGTATTCTTGCCAATAATCAGGGTAGATACGTGTTGCGCCACCACCAGAAAAAGTCCAATCAGTATCCTGTGCTCGGCCTAAAAAAATACCACGTAAAACCAGACTTAAGACTCTAATAGGATGAGTTTGAGCATAAACTAATGCTAAGGTCGATCCCCATGAACCACCAAAAACATGCCAATATTGAATACCTAATGCTTGACGAATTGCCTCAATATCACAGACTAAAAGCCCTGTTTCATTATTGTCTAAACAACCGTGAGGTAAAGAACGCCCGCAACCTCGTTGATCAAATAAAACAATACGGTACTTTTCAGGGTCAAAGAAACGCCTGTCATTTTTAGAGCAACCACCACCGGGACCACCGTGAATAAATAACACAACTTGCCCATTTGGGTTACCACATTCTTCAACATAAACTTGGTGTTGATTATCGACATTAATTAAGAAGTGATTATAAGGCTCTATTTCAGGGTAAAACTCATTCATTGTGTTAACTCATCTTATTCGTATAGGCTTTTAGTTAGGAAGAACAACTATCTTACGATTCAAACACCTCTTATTTAACAAAGGATAAAGAGACTGTTAGTGTTTATTTAATTCACTTTATTGATTGTTCCCCTTATATTAATAATTCTCTCGTTATCAACTAAAAAATAATCATTGATGGACATTCAATGTAAAGGAATATAATCATGTTATCAGCTAAACAAATACAACACTATGAACAACAAGGTTACATTATCTTAAACGACCTTATTCCTTTACATAAAATTGAAAGTATTAAACAACAGGCTAACAAATTAGTAATGCAATGGGCTGAAGATAGTCCTGACCATGTTTTTACTACCAAAGATAACGACCGTAGCGATAACAATTACTTTTTGGACTCGGCAGAGAAAATAAGATGTTTCTTTGAAGAAGAGGCATTTAATGAACAAGGTAAACTAGTACAAGATCGCGCCCTGTGCATCAATAAAATAGGCCATGCTTTACATCAGCTCGATCCGGTTTTTAGAGAGTTTAGCCATCAAAAAGTATTAGGTGATATTGTCACTGACCTTGGTATGGTATCCCCGCAAATTCGTCAATCCATGTATATTTTTAAGCAGCCAAATATCGGTGGAGAGGTTAACTGGCATCAAGATGCGAGCTTCTTTTTTACTACGCCACAAAGTGTTATTACCCTGTGGTTTGCCATTGAAGATGCCACCATTGAAAATGGCTGTTTGTGGGTAGAGCCTACTGGTCATTTAGGGCCTTTACGCGAACGCTTTAACTTACATGGCACACAAACTACTATGGTTAATTTAGATGAGACACCATGGCCAACAGAACAAAGCGGGCAAAGTGTTGAAGTAAAAGCAGGTAGTTTAGTGGTATTTCAAGGACGCTTACCGCATTACAGCGCGCCTAATCGCTCTGCAAAATCTCGACAAGCATTTACTCTACATGTGACTGACGGTGAAAGCGAGTATGCCTCTGAGAATTGGTTACAGGCTAAGACGTTACCCTTACATGGTTTCAATAACGTATAGATTTTTAGCTAAGTGTTTTCACCTTAGCTAGCTTGTTTAATCTCAGTTCTGGTTAATAGAAACGAAACATTATATAAAATGAGATAGTTAAATCATTTATGAAACAATATTGCTAGTTGTACATAGTTCAGGAAAATTATTGCAGCTGTAACTGGTTAGAGACATAATTTAATGGAGCAATCCTATAATAAATAGTGATGTTAACTCGCGTTTTTATCCAACCTTGAAGTTCATTATAAAGGGCTAGTTAAATATTATTTAGCTGGATTAATACAATAGAGAGCCATACAGCTCTCTGATTTACTTAATTTCAAGCGATAAGAAAACTACTTATCTTTTCCGGAAGTCATATTATTGATGGTGACCGTTAAGATGACACCTAGTAATACAACGACTAGTGTCGATAATGCGCGCCATACCAGACCTGAATCGCCAATATATCCCCAGATACCTAATACAGAAACGGTGGTGCCAAGCAGAATACAGATTATTCCGATGATTAATGCTATTTTATTTACGTTCATATTAACCTTCTCTTTTTATTATTATTTTTAGTTGAATATTAATTATTGCTTTAATTAACTAACTTTATTCACTAACACAATTGGTTAGCTAAATTCGTTAGTGATTTAGACGATGAACAACAGGTTTTCCCTGAGACTTCTTAAACCCAAAGTTAGCTAATTTAGTTAAGCTGTTATCCGCTTCTTGCCAATATACCGTTGCTCTGTGATTTCGTATTTCATGCATTATTACATCGTAACTAAGTTGTAATGGAAACCACTTTTCCGGTGCTTTATGGCTAACTAACAGCGTTACAAATACTGACTTAAAGTAACCCAAGTGTTCATTGTAAACCACATCAACTTCAGCTTGTTGCGCCTTGATCGGTAATTTTTCTCCAGCACGTTGTAAAAATAGATGCTGTTGTAAATAAGCTGCTAGTTCCTCTAACAGCTTAACCGATAGCTTTTGATCGACGTCAACCTGACTTAACGCCTTAAGCTCTGGTGCTGCGATCAACAAGTCTTCCAAAGGAAAGCTAATACTGACACTCAACGCTTGGTCTGCTTGTTCCGATAAGGTTACAACACTGCCAGGTAGCGAATGAGCATGTGTCGCACTGGCGCAAAATAAGTACAATAATGCGAGTAAATTAATGCGTAGTGCTTTACTCAAGATCATTCAGTTTGACCACCGTAATCATCCGTTTTATCACGCCAAACAGAATGGGGATGGTTACCTTTTTCATTGGTTGATTTATTAGATTGTAACGAAAACTCAATCCACAGAGATGGGCCATCAACTCGTACGTAATCATCTTCACTGTTTAAATCGGTTGTGCCTGAGTAGCCGATTACTGTGCCATCCATTTCCGAACGGTATTTATCCATATACTTTTTAGCATCGATTGCATTAATATCGTCAACATAGGTAGCAATTGCTTTTAGCAGCAATACCTTTTGAGTGTCACTGAGTTTTTTAACACTCATCCCTTCTTGTTGATCAGGAATGGCATCATCAGCCTGCGGGCCGGCAAGTATATCGCGGTAAGTACCTTCTAATTCAGCTTCTTTAAGCTGCTCGGGTGTTAACGAGTTAAGTAAAGCGGCAAAAGTATCTCTTTCTTGTAACATCGGAATGTTGGTTCTTCCATTCATTTCAAAAGCATGGAAAGGCTCTATGCCTCTAAACGAAGGTGTTGCACCAATTAACTCACCATCTTTGTATGTGTTTGATAAAGCTAAGTGATGCCCTCCGTAATAAAGTTCCCAGAGACCTGTTTTAGAGGGTGTACCTAAAAAGGCCAGTTTACTATTAAACGAAGAATAACCCGCTTTATAATCATCGCTCACCGTACCGATATAATCATCTGCATTCAGCGTTTGTAATAACTCATCAAAACCTTCATTTTCTTCAATGCCTGTTGCTTCCATTAAGATAGCTTTTACCACGCCACGTTGCTCAACCTTTAACTCACCTAAAAAGATACCAGGACGAGAAGGAAAAGCCCCTGCAGGCAGATTGCTCCACTTTTTAGCTTCGGCAACAGAATAATCTAATTGCATTAATGCTAATGCATCATCGGAAACGCTTGATTTCAAAAGATCAATTAAACAAAGTAATCGAGTCACACCTGGTTGGTCGCCACAGGTTTCTACGGACTCAGGAATAGCAATAGTCCCCATCAGTGTCCCTGTATCACCTAAACGAGCCTGTATCGCGGCATTTTCAGGTGATGGAGGATGCCCATGTTCAGCATCAGGGCCGTGTTGGTGCTCAGATTCAGCATGAACATAACTACTAGTTAGCACACCTGCTAATAACGCGCTCATAAAAACTGGTAAGGTCATTTTCTTTCTATTCATGTGCTTCTCCGATGATGAGGTAATTAAAATGTCGTTCTTTCTGCATTATTAAACGATATATTTTTCAGCTAGCTGCATGACCAATTCATTAGATAGATTCGATAGCGAGTACTGGTCAATAAAAGTAAACGCTTCAGTGCCTGCTTCGCCTGTCCCAACACCAACTACCTCTGGGTGTGCATCTAAAATGATAAACATCAATTTAAGATTACGTTTAATGTTATTAATCGTCACTGCATTAGAAGCTTGTAAGCTTTGCTCTAACAACCCAACAGTACTCGATAAGTCAGGATATTTATCTATTAACTGATCGTTTGTTTCTGCCACTAATGTTAATAGTTGCTCAATATTTTTATCCAAGATAGTTCCTTTTCTCTACTATTGGTCAGCTAATAAAGCCTTAAGTTGCTCAATACGTTTTTTATTTGCACCAAAATCTTTACGCCCTACGCGTGATGACGATCTGAAATGTAGTTGTTGATCATCGGTAATTCTAAACTCTACGTCATCCACAAAACCAAACACTCCCGACGTAAAAGTGCTGGCGATATAGGATGAATCAGACGTTACAATTTCTCCGCCCATTGCCTCAATAGCCGTTTTAAGTTTATCCATAAACACCGGTTTTTCTTGGCTAAAAGTTAAGGATTCAATGGTCGCTGGGTGGTTATCAATAACTTCACTGATCACACAATTCTCAGTGCTAATACAAGCTTGTAAATGCCATTCTTTTAGCCCTAATGCTTGGCCTTTTTTAGAGAGCATCCCCAACACAAAAAATGCGATAACTATAATCACAGCAATTGCAATCAGGATATAGAGTAACTTATTCATAATATTAACCTTATTTGATAACTATATTTAAATTTCAATATGTGTGTTGATGCTTGAAAGATCACCGCTCCCCCCCTTATTTTATGACTCTATTTGCTCTAAAATTTCAACTGCCTTGGGGAACTGCTCGATATTGAACAGTTTATCTCTCACTTGCCAAAATCGCCCTACTTTATGGGCAATCACGATTTCTGGCGCTTGTAATCTATGTTCATTTTGAATCACTTTGGTCACCGACGAATCGGTAAAAGGACGAAAACGATCAATTAAATGTGGTTGAATAAAACGCTGTAAAAACATCGCTTTTTGTTTTACCGTGGTTAACTGCCAGAATTCACTGATCTGTCCTTGACCACCATGATAGGTCACCTTCAACTGGTTTTTACCATGTTTATTTTTTGTACCTTCGAGTTGCATATCATCACAACGAATAATCATTGCATCTTTTAGCTTTAACGCTTCACGTAATTTTTTATCGGGGTCAACTAATACCGCTTCGCAGTGTCCGCATACTCGAGCAGCAATATCATTATCTAAACCGCACTGGTCACAAAATTTAGCACGAAAACGATAATCACAATGTACTCTTTCTTCAAACTTATTACCCTGATCATCGTCGGTTATTTTTAAGGAATAACCTTGGCATTTACGACCATAATGTTCAATCACAAAACCGGCTGGATCAACCTTTCCCCAAAAGTTATTATTAAACTGGCAAGCAGGACAAGGAATTGTAACAATTTCACTACCACTCTCTGGTTTTTCTTGCCCTACTTCAGGTTGATATAAGTCGTAGCAATTCCCTGCAAACTCCATCACTAAACAATCTGTTTTACCTTCTGATAAGCGTAATCCTCGCCCAACAATTTGCTGGTATAAACTAATTGATTCAGTAGGCCGTAAAATAGCGATGAGGTCGACATGTGGTGCATCAAAACCTGTGGTTAACACGGAAACATTTACCAAGTATTTAATCTTTTTAAGTTTAAAGTCTTGGATTATTTGGTCGCGATCTTTGCTCGCAGTATCACCGATAATCAAAGCGGCGCTTTGCTCTGATAAATAGCCCATAATCTCCTGTGCATGCTTTACTGTTGATGCAAAAATCATGACCCCTTGACGATCTTCAGCATGTGCAATGACAGACTTAATAATTTCAGGTGTAGCTCGACCGGATTTTTCGATGACTTTATTTAAATCTGATTCTTTATATGCGCCTGTATTAGCGGGAGAAATTTGTGAGAAGTCATAACTTAATACCGCCATGTCCATCACTTTGGGTTCAGTTAAAAACTTTTCATCTAATAAGAAGCGGATCGGTAAATCAAAAATGCAATCACGGAAAAAACGCGGTGCTTCGCTGCGTACTTGGCCCCGAGTATGGTATTGATAAATCCAGCCTAAACCTAATCGGTACGGTGTTGCAGTTAACCCTAAAACCTTTAGGTTTGGATTGATAGATTGTAAGTGTTTAATCACTTTTTGATAGCTTGAATCACCTTGCATAGGCACTCGATGGCACTCATCAATTACTAAAAGTGAGAAAGCATCATCAAATAGATCCAAGTTATTCACTATCGACTGTACCGATGCAAAGACCACTTGTTGCGAGGTTTCTTTACGTCCTAGTCCAGCTGAGAAAATAGAAGCTTCAACGCCATAGCTTTCGTATTTAACATGATTTTGCTCTACCAGCTCTTTAACGTGAGCAAGTACTAACACACGTCCTTTGGCTATTCTTGCTAGCTCTGCAATGATCAGGCTCTTACCTGCTCCTGTAGATAAAGCCAACACAGCCGGTGAACTAAAGCGACGAAAATAATGCAAAGTCGCATTCACAGCATCTTGCTGATAAGGACGAAGTGTAAACATAAAGAACCGTTATAAATCATTAATAAAAGAGAAGTTTAACATGATTTACTGCCCTTTAAATTAGCTTAGTATCAGAAGCTTTAGAAGCGAGTAAACACTTACTTTATTTATTCCCTGCGAATAACTACTTGTGCTTCCATCACCACTTTTTGTTGTAACTGGGATTCGATACTGCCTTTAATTTTATCCAGTTTTTCGCTATTTAGAGTTTCTGGTGTCACTATTTTCAATGACACTTCAATAGGGGCTAAGGCTCTTGCATAGACTTCACGGAGTACCACTTGCCCTATCTCCTTGCCTTCTAACTGTTGCATTATTTTTGCTTCCTGCGATAAACGTAAGAAACTAAATACTAAAGGAATTGACACTAAAGCCACGCCAATAAAAGCGATCATCAAGCCTTTTTTTGCGCGAGTAAAGGGAGCAAAACCAAGTGCTAGAAACGTTAAAGCAGCAGCAAAAACGATACCAGCTAAGTTAGTAAGAAATAATAACATGGCCCCCCAAGCAACGTGTGAGTCCATCCAACCAATACCAATACCTGTTACCGATAATGGAGGCACTAAAGCAACGGCTATGGCAACACCCGCTAGACTCTTAGCCGCATCGACTCTTGCATGAGCATAAGCACCAGCAATACCTGAAATAACCGCCACCCCTAAATCTAATAAGCTGGGGCTTAATCGTGCCGCAATTTCAGGTGTAGTAATCTCCATTGGGATAATAAAACTAGCGACGGAGGAGAAACCTAGCGAGACTAATATACCGATACTTAGGGTCCGCGCACTGGCAGTTAATAACGAAGGATCCTGTCGAGCAAGTGCCATTGATAGAGAGATAATCGGTGCCATTAAGGGCGCTAAAATCATCGCGCCAATAATGACAGGTGCAGAACTAGCAAATAACCCGACGCTGGCCAATAAGGTAGATAATGCCATCAAGGTTAGAAAAGCAGAAGATGCGGTCGCATTGTCTCTTAGCAGTTGATATAAATCTTTAAACTCATCAGTTGCAGCATGCGCAATAAATGCCAATGGTTTAGAGGCAATCTCAGACACTGCACCACCTGAAGGTAAACGAGTAGTTTTAACCTGCTCTTTTTGAGCACTTGATGCATCTATGATAGGTAATGATTCACCCACTAATAATGCTAATTGTTCGGGCTCAGTTTCAATGGCCAGCGTTTGAGCTTCACGAGTTTGACCGTCAATTGAATATTCAAATTTATCGCCATTAGTGATCGTTAGTGCAGTGCTTTTTATTAAACCTAGAAAACTCGGTAAGGAATAGTACTTAATCACCGACGTCATAATAAAAAAGCGCAATAACTCCATTACACTACGAGGTGCAATAATCATTGCATGGCACATACCATCATTAATATGGCTATTAGGTAAAATATGTTTTGATAACCAAGAGTCATGTACATGCCCGACCACCACCACGCCTAACGCTGCTGTGGTCACTGTACTTTCATTTGCAGTAATAAACGTCATTTTTTTAGGGCAAGCACGACGAATTTTAGTGATGTTATGCCAGCCTAATTTGACTCTTTCTATAAAGCCTAAGCTTTTAGCGGTAGGAATTAAGTTAAAGCTTTCCCCTAACACCAATGAAGATAATAGAATATCACCATTACACCGGACGATATCTACTTTCTTTACTTCACTTTGTTCAGCATCTTGAATCGCTTTTTTAAGATTACTCTGAGCACAAAATCCGCGCTTGGCATATAAAGCATCAGGATGAGGTAAGATAGCCAAGTGCCAGCTGCCTTCAATCGCAGCTTCAATCAAAGCAGGTACTTGCTGATCATTAAGATAAGCATACACACGGGCCCCTTCGGAAAAGGTTAAGGCTTGACCGTCCCACGCTCGAGGTAACACACTTTCTTTAAAATAGGGCAACACATTATCAGCAAGCTGATCTTTTTGTTCAATATCAAAAAGCAGGAAGCTATCGGCCATCTTGTATTCTCACTGAAACAGTTGATAAAAATACAGTATGCGTTTAGGTATTAGGAAGTGCAATAAGTAACTGTTAACAAAATAAAAAGGGAATGTGATTGGTATTAGCACACTCCCTTTAAAGTAGCAGGTTGATATAGCTTAACCTTGTAGCTGTTTTTCTACATCGGCCACAATGCTTTGTGGGTTACTCAAATATTGAGCATGATTTAACAGTACGGCATTATCATTGTGCACCAACAATAAAGCAGGGAAAGAAGCTGTGCCCATAAAGCCTTGTAATTCACTGATGTCTGACTGAACATACATAGCATCTTTACTTAGCTCTTCTTTAAATACCTTATTGGGTATCGACAGTTTTAGGGTTTCAGCCAGTTCTGTAAAATCAATTTTTTTGCCTAAAGAATTACCTTCAACAAAATGAGCATGCTGTAACGCTTGTAATACAGGCAATAACTTTTCTGGTTGCTTAGCAGCAATCCAAGTTAATAAATTTGCACTAATTATGCTATTTTTAGGGCTATCTACAAAACGCACATAATCCTGTGAAAAAACAACATCACTCTCTTGCTCTACTGATTTAAGGGTATTAAATCCAACGCTATTACCACCATCATAATGCGCACAGTGCCATGCATTTATTTCCATATCAGGAAATGCATTTTCCAGTGCAAGCACTAACGGTGTTGCTGCATAACTCCATGGACAATGAGAGTCGTAAATAAAATATAGTTCTGAACTCATATATATTACCTTTACTCGGACTTTTATTGTTCGAGTTCTAAATTAATCTGGGTACAACCTTTACTGCATTGTACGCCACTTTCGCCTTCGCTAAGTACCGTTAAAGTTAATGGCTTGTCACAGGTTTCACAAAGTACCGTCTGTCCTTTTGCAATGCGTTTTATCACGTTACGCTGCTCGTTAAAGGAGTCTGCAGTAGTTTTATTAATTTGAGAAAAGTCTATTTTAGTCATATTGATACCCATTCACTAGAAATACAATTAAGAAGGATCTAAGTTTGCTAATCGTTTCGGAGCAATTAATCCATCATCGTTCATTTGCCCGACGCCAATAAAGGTTTTTTGATCGCCTACTGTGATTCTAACAATTGTATTGTCTGGTGCGCCAAAGACTTGTACCGGTTGGCCGTGCAATACATAAGCCCCCATCTCATCTGAAATGTTGACTTCTGGATAGTTTTTCACTGCCGTATCCATCTCTAATAACAACGGATCTAATAAGTCGTATGGGCTAATATCTTCAGTTTTCGCTTTTACAATCAATGCTTCAAGCTCTTCAATAGTGACCATACGTTGATATGGATAATCAGCAACTTGCGTACGACGTAACATAGAAACATGTGCGCCACAGCCTAGTAATTCCCCTAAATCATCTACAATAGTACGAATATAAGTACCTTTGCTTACATGTATATCTAAATCAACTTCATTGCCTTCAAAGCGCAATTGGTTGATTTCATAAACAGTAATCGGACGAGCAGGACGATCGATGGTAATCCCTTCACGTGCATATTTATATAGAGGTTTACCTTCAAACTTCAAGGCTGAATACATAGAAGGAACTTGCTCAATATCACCACGGAATGTATCCAAAGCTGCATCAAGCTGTTGTTGCGTCACTGATACAGGCTTTTCACACACAACGTCACCTTGTGAGTCACTTGTGTCTGTTCTAACACCCAGCGTAGCCGTTACCGTGTAACGTTTATCAGAGTCTAATAAAAACTGTGAAAACTTAGTAGCCTCTCCTAAACAAACAGGCAACATACCAGTCGCTAGAGGGTCTAAAGCACCAGTATGTCCTGCTTTTTGTGCAAAGAAGATACGTTTAACACGTTGTAATGCATGATTGGAACTGATGTCCGTAGGTTTATCTAATAAAACGATGCCATTAATCGGGCGACCCTTTCCACGTTTTGCCATTACTTTGCATCCTCTTCTTGCTCTTCTTCACGACCCGCTTCTTTCAATTTAACTTTATCGTTTTTCACTGCACCACTAACTAATTCTGAAATACGTAAGCCTTCAGTTAGTGTTTCATCAAAGGTAAAACGGATTTCCGGCACAATACGTAAACGCATTGCTTTACCTAATAAACGACGAATGTAACCAGAAGCAGCGTTTAAGCCTTTTAACGATTCTTCATTCGTTTGGTCACCAATGGTTAAAAAGGTAACAAATACGGTTGCGTAAGCAAGGTCTCGAGTGATATCAACACCTGAGATAGTTACCATGCCAATACGTGGATCTTTTACTTCTTGTTGTAGAATTCGAGCAAGTTCTTTTTGTACTTGCTGAGAAACTCGAGAAGTACGGCTATATTCTTTTGCCATTTTTAACTCCTAATCAGCACCCTTTTAAGTGCTGTTTAAATAAGAATGGAGGCAAAAGCCCCCATTCGTCATCATCATTCAGATATTAAAACTAAAGAGTACGTTTAACTTCAATAGTTTCAAATACTTCGATTTGGTCGCCTACGCGTACATCGTTGTAGTTCTTAACACCGATACCACA
This sequence comes from Psychromonas sp. 14N.309.X.WAT.B.A12, assembly GCF_030397575.1. GTDB lineage: Bacteria > Pseudomonadota > Gammaproteobacteria > Enterobacterales > Psychromonadaceae > Psychromonas. The sequence goes on from NZ_JAPNXS010000007.1 coordinate 131,867, forward strand.
CTCAACACCGTTACGAACTTCGTTTGCGTCATCTTTAAAGCGACGTAATGATTCAAGTACACCTTCGTAGATAACCACGTTTTCACGTAATACACGAATTGGGTTATTACGTTTAATCGTACCTTCAGTCACCATACAACCAGCGATTGCACCAATCTTAGGTGATTTAAATACTTCACGTACATCAGCAATACCTGTAATTTCTTGTTTAAACTCAGGTGCTAATAAACCACTCATTGCAGAGCGTACTTCATCAATTAGATCATAGATGATGCTGTAGTAACGTAATTCAACCGCTTCGTTATCAATTAATTTACGCGCAGATGCATCAGCACGTACGTTAAAGCCGATTACGATTGCACCAGAAGCTGAAGCAAGAGATGCATCAGTTTCAGTAATACCACCAACACCACGACCGATAATGTTCACTTTAACTTCATCAGTAGATAATTTGTTTAATGATTCGCAAATTGCTTCAAGTGAACCTTGAACGTCAGACTTAAGTACAACGTTAAGTTCAGATACTTCACCCGCTTCCATGTTAGAGAACATGTTTTCAAGTTTCGCTTTCTGTTGACGAGCTAGTTTGATATCACGGAATTTACCTTGACGGTATAATGCAACTTCACGTGCTTTCTTCTCATCTTTAACAACTGTCGCTTCATCACCCGCTTGTGGAACACCTGATAAACCAAGTACTTCAACAGGAATAGATGGACCAGCAGATTCAATCGGCTTACCGTTTTCATCACGCATAGCACGAACACGTCCGTACTCAAGACCACATAATACGATATCGCCTTGTTTAAGTTCACCTTGTTGTACCAAGATAGAAGCAACTGGACCACGACCTTTATCAAGACGAGATTCAATAACTACACCAGACGCAGGGCCTGTAGAAACCGCTTCTAAATCTAGCATTTCAGCTTGAAGTAAGATGCTATCTAATAACTCATCAACACCAGTACCTACTTTAGCAGAAACGTATGAGAAGATGTTTTCACCACCCCATTCTTCTGAAATAACGTCATGTTGTGAAAGTTCCGTTTTAACACGGTCAAAATCAACACCTTCTTTATCGATTTTGTTCACTGCAACCATTAACGGTACACCAGCTGCTTTAGCATGTTGAATCGCTTCAACAGTTTGTGGCATAACACCATCATCTGCTGCAACTACAAGGATAACGATATCCGTTGCTTTAGCACCACGTGAACGCATTGACGTAAACGCCGCGTGTCCTGGTGTATCTAAGAACGAAATCATACCTTTATCTGTGTCTACATGGTAAGCACCGATATGCTGTGTAATACCGCCGGCTTCGCCGTCAGCAACTTTTGCACGACGAATGTAATCAAGTAGTGACGTTTTACCGTGGTCAACATGACCCATGATAGTTACCACTGGTGCACGAGATGTTTTCGCTCCACCTTGTTGTGCTTCAGCTAGTACTGATTCTTCTAACTCATTTTCTTTTGTTAGGATAACTTTGTGACCCATTTCTTCAGCAACGATAGTTGCTGTTTCTTGGTCGATCACTTGGTTGATGGTTGCCATTGCGCCCATCTTCATCATCACTTTAATGACTTCAGTTGCTTTTACAGCCATTTTACTTGCTAGCTCTGCAACTGAAATTGTTTCACCAATTTTAACGTCACGTTCAACTTTAGCAGCAGGTTTTTCAAATGCTTGTTGAAGTGCAGAAGGAGTTGCTGTTGCGCCTTTCTTACCACGACGATTGTTACGACCATTGCGACGAGAGTAAGGTGTTTCAAGAGGCTTATCAGCTACTGCTTTCTTTTTCTTTTTACGGTGAGTTGGACCTTCCGCTTTTGCATCAACAGAATCTTCAGCTGCACGAGCTTCCGAAGAAGTTGTTACGTGGTAATCAGCACCTTCAGCTGCTTTACGGTCAGCTTCTTCTTTTGCCCAACGCGCTGCATTTTCTTCAGCTAATTTTTTAGCGTTTTCAGCTTGTAATGCGGCTTCTTTCTCAACTTTAGCTAAAGCTTCAGCTTCTGCTTTTTTCTGCAAGTCAGCCGCTTCTTTTTCTAATTGAAGTTGCTCTTCTGTTTTAGTTGATTTAGATGCAGCTTGTTTTTGTTTGTTTGCTGCAGCTGCTGCTTTCGCTTTTGCTTCTGCTTCTTTCTTAGCCGCTAATTTTTCAGCTAGTACTTTTTCAGCTTGCTCTTTCTTCGCATCTAACTCAGCTTGAATTTTTGCTTCAGCTTCTGCTTTGATTGCTTGCTCTGCCGCTTTTTCAGCTTGAATCTCTTCATCAGTACGCTTAACAAAAGTACGTTTTTTACGCACTTCTACATTGACTGCGTTTGATTGACCTTTTACGTTTAACGTCGTTTTTGTTTTACGTTGTAAAGTCATTTTTTGTTTTTGCTCACCACCGTGTTGCTTTTGTAGATGAGTCGTTAATTTCTCTTTTTCTTCAACGCTTACTGTGTCGCTAGCTTTTTTAGTAATACCGGCAGCCGCAAACTGCTGAACTAACGCATCTTCAGATTTATTTAAGTCTTTAGCGAGGTCTTTTAATAGAATTTCTGACATTATTTATTTCTCCATACTGACGCTATTACGCATCTTCACTAAACCAACAGATATTACGAGCTGACATGATCAGTGCCGCTGCTTTTTCTGCATCTAGTTTTTCATCAATCTCTAGTAGATCATCAACAGCTTGTTCTGCTAAGTCTTCTAACGTAACTACACCTTTACTTGCCATTACAAATGCAAGGTGAGCTTCTAAGCCTTCAAGTGCTAATAAATCATCAGCTGGTTTTGCACCCTCAAGGCTTTCTTCTTCAGCAAGCGCTTTTGTTGCTAATACATCTTTCGCGCGAGTACGTAACTCTTCAACCATCTCTTCATCAAGACCGTCGATAGCAAGTAACTCCTCAGCAGGAACGTAAGCAATCTCTTCTAGAGAACTAAACCCTTCCTCAACCAATACACCAGCAAAGTCTTCATCAATTTCTAATGCAGATGTAAACACTGAAATTACATTATCAGTTTCAGCTTGATGTTTAGCTTGTAACTCTGCAACTGTCATTACATTTAATACCCAACCAGTTAGTTGTGATGCTAAACGAATGTTTTGACCATTACGACCAATAGCTTGTGCTAGGTTATCTTCTTCTACTGCGATATCCATGCTGTGTGAGTCTTCATCAACAACGATAGAAGCTACTTCAGCAGGTGCCATTGCGTTAATAGCAAATTGTGCTGGGTTCTCATCCCATAGGATAATATCAACACGCTCACCACCTAGCTCATTTGATACAGCTTGAACACGAGCACCACGCATACCAACACATGCACCGATTGGATCAATACGTTGGTCGTTTGATTTAACAGCAATCTTCGCACGAGAACCTGGGTCACGAGCAGCACCCATTAAGTCAATCATCTCTTCAGCAATTTCAGGCACTTCTAAACGGAACAATTCAACCAATACATCTGGCTGTGTACGCGTCATGAATAATTGTGCTCCACGTGCTTCAGGGCTTACCTTAAATAATAAACCACGTAGACGATCACCTGGGCGGAAGTTTTCACGTGGTAACATTTCATCACGGAAAATAACTGCTTCAGCATTGTTACCGAGATCTAATAAAATACTATCACGAGTCATACGTTTAACTACACCAGTGATTAACTCACCTTCTTTTTCAGCATACTGTGCAACAACTTGTGCACGTTCTGCTTCACGTACTTTTTGTACGATAACTTGTTTTGCTGTTTGTGTTGTAATACGGTCAAATGTTACTGAATCGATTTCATCTTCAATAAATTCGCCCACTTGAATTTCTGGGTTATCATATTGTGCAGCTTCAAAAGTCATCTCTTTTGCTGGGTTTTCCATTTCAGCATCAGACTCAAGCACTAACCAACGACGGTATGTATCAAAATGTCCCGTTTCACGATCAATATCAACACGTACTTCAATTTCTAATTCGTATTTCTTTTTAGTTGCGATAGACAATGCACTTTCTAATGCTTCAAAAATTGCTTCTCTCGGTAAGCCTTTTTCATTTGAAACCGCTTCAACAACCAATAAAATTTCTTTATTATTCATTTTTAACGCCTTAATTAATCAAATTTTGGAACTATATTCGCTTTCTGGATATTACTCAGCGCGAAGCGCTCTTCTTTACCCTCAACAGAGATGGAAACAATTTCTCCATCCACATTACTAATTACACCTTTCCATCTGCGGCGATTTTGTATCGGCATACGCAATTGGATTTTCACTTCTTCACCTATAAATGCAGCATATTGAGCAGCATTAAATAAGGGTCTTTCCATACCTGGAGATGATACTTCTAATGTGTATTCATTGGTGATTGGATCTTCAACATCCATAATCGCACTTACCTGACGACTTACCGCGGCACAGTCATCAACTAAAATACCTTCTTCTTGATCAATATAAATACGTAATGTTGAGTGCTTACCCGCACGAACATATTCAATACCAACCAATTCGTAGCCAAGATCTTCCACACTTGGCGCTAACATTTCAGTTAGACGCTCTTCTAAACTTGCCAAATCTATCCCCTTTCAGAAACAAAAAAAGGGCATATAGCCCTATTTAAATAACAACTTATGTTTATTTTTCATAAACATAAGTTGTTAGAAAGCGTACCAATTTAAAAAATCAAATACGCAAATAACAAAAAAGCCCCAATAAATTGGAGCTTCATTCTTTTTGTTTGATTAAATCAAACAAGATATTGCTATTGAGCACTGCAATATCGAATGTAGTAATAAAGTAAAAATCACTTTATTCACCTTAACAAGCTAATTATAAATTACCTTGTAGAAAGTGGTTGCGAGAGCTGGATTTGAACCAACGACCTTCGGGTTATGAGCCCGACGAGCTACCAAGCTGCTCCATCTCGCGTCCGAACTATTGTTTAAACATTATAATAACATTCAAACTGAAACTTTAATTAAGTAATGAATTACTTGTTACGAAAGCAGGATTTGAACCAACGACCTTCGCCTTTTTACCGCTAAGAAAGAGCCCGACTAACTTCTACCAAGCTGCTCCATCTCGCGTCCGAACTATTGTTTAAATGTTGTTAAAAACATTTAAACTAAAATCTTTTATTTGAGGCTTAAACAAAGAGTCTTACTTTTTGTTTAATTGATTGCCTTGAAAACGCGCACATTATAGCGAATTAGTCATATTAGCGCAATCAAAAAACATAATTTGGTGCGGATAGAGAGACTTGAACTCTCACGGCCTAAGCCACAGCCCCCTCAAGGCTGCGTGTCTACCAATTCCACCATATCCGCTTTAAAATATTACTCAGGAATTTGAGTAGAGGTATCAACTTCAACAGGTACTTCTGAAGCTTGTTCAACTGCTAAGTTTGAGAACTCTTCGTTTGTTGATACGTGATGTGAAGACAGGTTACCTAATACTAAGCTTAATACAAAAAATACTAACGCTAAGATACCAGTAGTACGAGTCATAAAGTTGCCTGAACCACTTGCACCAAATACTGTGTTAGAACCACCAGAGCCAAAAGATGCGCCCATGCCTGCTCCTTTACCTTGTTGGATTAATACAAAACCAACTAAAATAATTGAAACAATTAAATAAACAACTAACAGTATTTCATACATATTCACATTACCTAATTTAACTTATTAAAACTTCCTGTGCTCCCACAAAGAAGCGGACGAATACTACCCAATGCTGGTGCAGATCACAAGTGAATATTGATACAAATTAATTACTTGTTATTACAACAGACTAAACCGTTTAAAAAAACATCAAATAGTTTCACATATAAAGTAAGCCTGCATTAAACCATTTCATCAGGCTTACTCTACAATCTAGTTTAAACCTTTACTTTACTTGCAAGAGATTTAGCATAACCCAATACCTTCTCTTCGCTTTCATCGGCTTCAACCATAACCCTAAAGACTGGCTCAGTGCCGGATTTACGTAGTAAAACACGGCCTTTTTCACCTAATAAAGCTTCTATTCGAGCTAACTCTTTTAGTACATCTTCATCTTGCAGTGGATCAATTTCATTATTATAACGGATACTTTCTAGTATTTGAGGGTACTTTCTCATGCCTTGACGTAAATCATGTAGATTCATACGGCTACCTTGCATTGCCCCCATTACTTGTAAACCAGACACAATACCGTCACCTGTCGCTAAATGCTCTGCACAAATAACATGACCTGAATTTTCAGCGCCAATCGTCCAACCATTTTTCTTCATTAACTCCATTACATGGCGATCACCAACATCAGAACGGTCAAATGGAATGCCTAAAGTTTTAAGTGCTTGCTCTAAACCTAGGTTAGACATTTTAGTCCCAACCGCACCACCGTTTAAGGTACCTTTACGTAGTTTATCACGGGCGATAATATACAATAATTCATCACCATCTAAGACATAACCAGTGTGATCGACCATCATTACTCGATCACCATCACCATCAAAAGCGACACCAAAGTCCGCTTTTTCTTCAATAACACGTTTTGAAATGGCGTCCATACTGGTCGCACCACAATTAAGGTTAATATTTACACCATTTGGCTCAACGCCCATAGCAATGACCTCAGCACCTAACTCACTAATGACTGAAGGAGCAATATGATAAGTCGCACCATTAGCACAATCGACAACAACCTTTAGACCAGCAAGACTAAACTCAGAAGGGAAAGTACTCTTACAAAACTCTATATAACGACCTGCTGCATCATTGATACGGTAAGCTTTACCCATTTCACTACTATCAACACACTTCAATTCTTTATCTATTTCAGCTTCTATTTCTAATTCAACTTTCTCAGATAATTTAATTCCTTCATGTGAAAAGAATTTTATACCGTTATCGTAATACGGGTTATGAGATGCACTGATCACGATACCAGCCGTTGCACGGAAAGTATGAGTCAAATAAGCGATAGCAGGTGTTGGCATTGGCCCCATCAATACAGGAATAATACCGGCAGAAGTTAAACCAGCTTGTAATGCAGCTTCTAACATGTAACCAGATATACGTGGGTCTTTACCAATTAATACTTGTTTATTGCCCGATTTAGCTAATACACGGCCCGCAGCCCAACCTAGCTTTAAAGCAAATTCAGGTGTAATTAAAGACTCACCTACTTTGCCGCGAATACCATCGGTACCAAAATACTTTTTATTCATAAAATAACTTTTACCATCATCGGAGATACCTTTACTATTTGAAGGTATTTATTTGCTGTAATACTTTCATGACATCAACAGTTTCTCGGACATCGTGAACACGGATAATTTTTGAGCCTTGCTGCATGGCGATCATTGCCCCAGCTAAACTTCCTGCTAAACGGTCATTTATATCACGATTTAGTAGTTGACCAAACATTGATTTACGAGAAACACCGGTTAACACCGGAAATCCTAAGTCTATGAAACCTTGAGTAGCATTCAGTAGGTCAAAATTATGTTGTAAGGACTTACCAAAACCAAAACCTAGGTCAATAATAATATTTTCTCGCTTGATACCTTGGTCAATACACTGTTCACTACGTTCAACTAAAAACGCTTTTACTTCTGCAACAACGTCTTTATAGTCTGGCGCGCTTTGCATACTTCTTGGTTGACCTTGCATATGCATTAAACAAACGGGCACATCAGCTTCAACTGCTGCGGCCAATGCTCCCTCTTCTTGCAGCGCTCGCACATCATTAATAATATTAGCACCCGCTTTTACTGCTTCACGCATCACTTCTGCTTTACTAGTATCAATAGAGATCCAGCAGTCTAACTGTTGCTTGATCGCTTTAATAACAGGTATAACTCTCCCTAATTCATCGGCTAACACGACATCATCGGCACCAGGACGTGTCGACTCACCACCAATGTCAATAATGGTGGCACCTTGCTCTAGCATCACCTTGGCACGTTCCACTGCTTGCTCTACTTGCGCAAACTTACCGCCATCTGAGAATGAATCTGGAGTTACATTTAAAATCCCCATAATTTGTGGCTGGCTAAGATCGAGGTGTTTATGTCGGCTGGTTAATATCATGGCTTTACACTTAATTGGTTAATAAAAAAAACCTAAGCAAGCTTAGGTTTTTTAGTGGGAGAGTATAAACAATATAATTATTTATTGTCTTTGTCTTGCTCACTTTCTGTCGATTCAGTTTCCGTTGTCGTTTCTGTTTTCTCTTGCTCAACAAAATCTTCAACTTTGTCAGCGGTCACAGGATCTTTAACTGACTCTAGCTCTTTCTCATCGTCCCAATCACTTGGTGGACGAACAGTAACGCGAGCCATCAAATCGTCAACTTGATCAGTATCAATGGTTTCATATTTAACCAATGCATCTTTCATTGCATGTAAGATATCTATGTTATCAGTTAATAGCTGATACGCACGTTTGTAGTTAGTATCGATAAGGACTTTTACTTCATCATCGATAACTTTACCTGTTTCGTGCGAAACAACATTAGAACGTAAACTACCTTGCTCACCAGTTAATAGAATTGGACCAAGTTTTTCAGAGAAACCCCATTCCGTTACCATTGCACGGGCAATTGCCGAAGCTTGTTTAATATCCTGCGATGCGCCAGTTGATACTTTTTGTGCACCATAAATAAGCTCTTCAGCAATACGGCCACCATAAGCAACCGAAATACTGCTTTCTAACTCATCTTTATTTTGCGAAATCTGATCCCCTTCAGGCAAGAACTGAGTTACACCTAAAGCGCGCCCACGCGGAATGATCGTTACTTTATGAATTGGGTGATGCTGTGGTACTAATTTAGCAACAATGGCATGCCCTGCTTCATGGTAAGCCGTTGACTCTTTATCTTTATCTGTCATGACTAAGCTACGACGCTCTGCACCCATTAGGATTTTATCGCGCGCTTGCTCAAAGTCTTCTCTTGATACAGTACGTTTATTGCCACGTGCAGCAAATAATGCAGCTTCATTCACTAGGTTTGATAAATCAGCACCAGAGAAACCAGGTGTACCACGTGCTAACACAGAGGCTTTCACAGTGTCGTCCAATGGAATTTTACGCATGTGTACTTTTAAGATTTGTTCACGACCACGTACATCCGGCAAACCAACCACAACTTGACGGTCAAAACGACCAGGACGAAGTAATGCTGCATCAAGTACGTCTGGGCGGTTCGTCGCAGCAATAACGATAATACCTTCATTGCCTTCGAAACCATCCATTTCAACTAGCATTTGGTTTAATGTTTGTTCGCGCTCATCATTACCACCACCCATACCTGCGCCACGTTGGCGACCTACAGCATCGATTTCATCGATAAAGATAATACAAGGAGCTGATTTTTTAGCTTGTTCAAACATATCACGTACACGTGAAGCACCAACACCCACAAACATCTCTACGAAATCAGAACCGGAAATTGAGAAGAATGGTACTTTTGCTTCACCAGCAATCGCTTTTGCTAATAATGTTTTACCTGTACCTGGAGGACCCACTAGTAATACACCAGTAGGAATACGTCCACCAAGCTTTTGGAATTTGCTTGAATCTTTTAAGTAATCAACTAATTCAACAACATCTTCTTTAGCTTCATCACAACCTGCAACATCTGCAAACGTTGTTTTAATTTGGTCTTCGCTCATCAATTTGGCTTTACTCTTACCAAACGACATAGCACCGCCTTTACCACCACCTTGCATATTACGCATAAAGAAGATCCAAACACCGATTAATAGCAGCATTGGGAACCATGAAACAAAAATAGACGCTAGGAAACTAGTTTCCTCTGGAGGCGTACCTTCTACCTTTACATCATTTTTAATAAGGTAGTTAACTAAATCCAAGTCTGGTGCTGGGATATATGTAACAAATGGTGTTTGATTACTTTTTAACCCCTTAATTTCTTGACCATTAATTTGTACTTGTTGGATCAGCCCTTGGCTTACTTCTTTGTTAAAACTGGTATAGTCGATTTGTGATTTATTCGTATCGTCTGATCCAAAGCCTTGGAATAAAGACATTAAGACTACTGCGATGACTAACCACAATATCAGGTTTTTTGCCATATCGTTCAAGATGTAAACCTCATGTTTAAAATGAATATAATATAATAGTAAATCAGATTACTACAGTTTAAAACCGGTCGCCACTAAATAAACTTCGCGAGATCTCGCTCTTGAAGAATCGGGTTTTCGTGTTTTAACTGATTTGAATAATTTTCGTACTTCGCTTAGGTAAGATTCGTATTCTGCTCCCATGAAAACTTTAACGATAAAGCTGCCATCTTTCACTAAAACATCTCGACACATATCTAAAGCAAGCTCGACCAAATACATTGATTTAGGTTGATCAATACCTGCGTTACCACTCATATTAGGAGCCATATCCGATAACACTACATCAACTTTATTATCCCCAATACGTTGCAATAAAGCATTTAAGACCACTTCCTCGCGGAAATCACCTTGTAAAAAGTCCACACCAGCGATTGAATCCATAGGTAAAATATCACAAGCAATCACTTTGCCTTTCATTCCTACTTTATCAACGGCCCATTGTGACCAACTACCCGGCGCAGCCCCTAAATCAACCACGGTCATACCAGGGCGGATCAATTTATCTTTACCGTTAATTTCATCGAGTTTAAATACGGCACGAGAGCGAAGTCCTTGCTTGTTAGCTTCTTTCACGTACTTATCATTCACATGTTCCTGCATCCAACGTTTTGAACTGCCTGATGCACTTTTTTTAAGACGATTTGTACTGTCTGGTTTTGCCACAATGACTTCCTTAGCGAACGAATATTAGGATAAATAATAATCTAAATAGTAAAGGTTAATATTTAAGGGTAGAATGAACCGTTTTCAACCCTTAATGAAAGATATTTGCATGAAATTATCAAACAAACAGAAACAATTTTTAAAAGGTTTAGCACATCCTTTGAAACCAGTAGTACTACTAGGACAAAATGGCTTAACCGAAGGTGTATTAGCTGAGATCGAAAATGCGATCAGCTTCCACGAATTAATTAAAGTAAAAGTAGCAACGGATGACCGTGAAACTAAACAACTTATTATTGATGCTATCGTACGCGAAACAGAAGCGTTAGCGATTGCAAAAATCGGTCATATTGTTGTTCTATACCGCCCAAGCGAAGCTAAGAAAATAGAATTACCACGTAAATAATTACGTTTTAATCTTATTTTAAATAAAAAGCCCAGTAAATCTGGGCTTTTTATTATCTTGATTTTGTTCAGTTTTGTGAACTAAGCGATGTATTCAACTTTAGTAATATCATAATCAATCACGCCACCAGGTGTCGTAATTGAGATTTCATCGTCTAATTTTTTACCTATTAAGCCACGTGCAATCGGTGAATTGATAGAGATAAGATTACTCTTAATATCTGATTCATCATCACCAACAATTTGATATGTCACTTCTTCTTCAGTATCAACATTAACAATTGTCACTGTTGCACCGAATATAACTTTACCGTTGTTGGCAATTTTAGTCACATCGATTATTTGTGCATTTGAAAGTTTAGCTTCGATATCTTGAATACGACCTTCACAAAAACCTTGTTGCTCACGAGCTGCATGGTACTCTGCATTTTCTTTTAAATCGCCATGTTCACGAGCTTCAGCAATAGCATGTACAATCTCTGGACGCTTAACTGTTTTTAACTGCTCTAATTCAGCACGTAAAATTTCAGCGCCTTTTGCTGTCATTGGGTATTGAGTCATTAACCATCACCTTATTCTGGAAAAAATGTTTCACTAACTATATTTGGAAAAGCGATTATTTTACGCTAATTACTGGCATTAGTCATTTATTATAGAAAAAATGCTTTTGCTATTGTTATAAATTTGCTGTGCGATCACGTCTCGAGGCTCTTCACGCAGAGCACATAATGCATCAAAAATTAAGGGGATATTTAAAGGTGAGTTATACACAGTTTGCTGTTGATAAATAGGCATATCTGGCGCATCTGTTTCTAACAATAAACTGCTTAAAGGTAAGTTTTTCAGCGTACTTTGAGTTTTCTTAGCCGTAGGGTGAGTGATCACACCACCAATACCTAACTTAAAACCTAATTTAATAAATTCATTAGCAATTTCTTCACTGCCCGAGAAAGCATGGTAAACCCCACCATATGAGAATTTTGTTTGTTTTAATAACTGTAAAATACGAGATTGAGTTTTTACCACATGTAAAATAACAGGCAGTTGCAAACGCTGTGCAATGGCTAGCTGAGCTAAAAACAGCGACTCTTGGGTTTCCATACTAGTTTCAATCAACTTATCTAACCCAATTTCTCCCAAAGCAACACAATGACTCCCAGGTTGCCGCTGTAAGTTATCAAGGGTCGATTCAAGCAATGCAAGGTCACCCTCTTTAATACTTGTTAAAAAATGCGGATGAATGCCTAATGCAAAATACAATTCAGGATATTGTTCACAAAGGGCAATGATACCAGACCAATGCTGCGCATCGGTTGCAGGAATAATAACGTGATTGATATGAGCCTGCTTTAAATCAACTAATAAATGGTTAAGATCTTTTTTAAAGCAGTCAAAATTTAAATGGCAATGGCTATCTATAAACATATTATTATCCCAAGCATATAAAAAAAGCGTCCGAAGACGCTTAATTATAAACACTTAACGCATAATAATAACGATTAATGTTCGCGTGTTTTACGGAACTTAACGTCTGGGTAACGTTCCATCGCTAGATTTAAATTAACCATAGTAGGCGCTACGTAAGTTAAATTATTACTTCCATCTAATGCTAGGTTATCGTAAGCTTTTTTCTCAAACTCAGCCATTTTAATTGGATCTTCACAATCAACCCAAAGTGCTGTTGCTACACTGATACCTTCATAGATAGCATCTACTTTGTATTCAGATTTTAAACGTTGTACAACCACTTCAAACTGTAGAACACCAACCGCACCAACAATCAGGTCATTACTACGTAAAGGACGAAATACTTGTACAGCCCCCTCTTCCGATAGCTGCATTAACCCTTTCAACAGTTGTTTTTGTTTTAACGGATCTTTTAAACGGATACGACGGAACATTTCTGGTGCGAAGTTAGGAATACCAGTAAATTTCAAGTCTTCACCTACGGTAAAAGTATCACCGATTTGAATCGTGCCGTGATTATGCAAACCAATAATATCACCAGAGAATGATTCATCAGAAGCTGTTCTGTCCCCAGCCATAAAGGTTACAGCATCAGAAATACTGACCATTTTACCCGTACGCACATGATGCATTTTCATGCCTTTTTCATACTTACCTGAACAGATACGCATGAAAGCAATACGGTCACGATGTTTTGGGTCCATATTCGCTTGAATTTTAAACACAAAACCAGAGAAAACTTCTTCTGTCGGCTCAACAACGCGCTGTACTGTTGCTCGTGGTAATGGTTTTGGTGCCCATTCCACTAATCCATCGAGTACATGGTCGACACCAAAGTTACCTAATGCAGTACCAAAATAAACGGGCGTTAATTCACCTGATAAAAACATATCTTCATCAAATTCATTAGAAGCGCCTACCACTAACTCCATCTCATCACGTAGATCGTCGGCATGGTTTGGTAAGGCTTTATCTAATTCAGGGTTATCTAGCCCTTTAATAATACGAACTTCTTGAATTGTGTGACCTTGACCTGATTCATATAAAATCACTTCATCACGTAAAATGTGGTAAACACCTTTAAATTCTTTGCCCATGCCAATTGGCCAAGTAATAGGCGCACAAGCAATATTAAGGACGTCTTCAACTTCATCCATCAATTCGATTGGGTCACGAGTATCACGGTCACATTTGTTCATAAAAGTAATAATAGGTGTATCACGTAGACGTGTTACTTCCATTAACTTGATGGTACGTTGTTCAACACCTTTTGCGGCGTCAATCACCATTAAACAAGAGTCAACAGCAGTTAACGTACGGTAAGTATCTTCCGAGAAATCTTCATGTCCAGGTGTGTCCAGTAAGTTTACTAGACCATCATTGTATGGGAACTGCATTACCGATGTAGTGATCGAGATACCACGATCTTTTTCCATCTCCATCCAGTCAGACTTAGCATGTTGACCTGATTTTTTACCTTTTACTGTACCCGCTTTTTGTAGCGCGTTTCCGAATAATAATACTTTCTCAGTAATGGTTGTTTTACCCGCATCAGGGTGAGAGATGATTGCGAATGTGCGTCTAGAATTGACTGCCTCTAGAAATTTAGCGTCTGCCATATTTAGTTTTCTCTTTATATGCGCATTAAACTGCGCACAATATTTTTTCTACGAAATGAGTGATTTATAAATTTGGCAGAACTATAGCAAATTGCCTAGATGAATTCATTTCCTATTATCTTAATTAGTATAAATTTGTTGTTTATATTTCGTTCAAAAAGATACACCATTTAATATTGAATATTGAATCCGTATAGCTCCTTCCCCCTAAAATCAGGTGGCACTGGCTAACGCTAATTTAACCGCAAAGCCAACAAATCCGACGCCTACAGTACCACCAGAAACAGCACTGACTCTTTTACGTTTTCTAAAGCCAGCAGCCAATGTTGAGCCCGCGTAAATTAAGGTCGCTAAGTACAGTAAACTAAATACTTGAATGGTGACTGCAAGTATTAAAAAAGGTACGACAGGTTGCGGGTAAGTGGGGTCAACAAACTGTGCAAAAAACGATAAGAAGAACAAAATCGCTTTGGGATTTAATAAACTAACTAACAATGCTTTTCTAAAGGCTTGTGAAGCACTGGTTTTTTTTATCTCAACCGTTTCCTCTAGATTAACTTGACCTAATTGGCGCCAAGATCTTATTGCCCCACTAATTAACTGATATCCTATATATACAAGATAACCAGCCCCCGCATATTTAATAAACATAAAAACAGCAGGGTAAGAGGTCAATATAGTTACCGCCCCTAACGCAGTAGCAATAATCAATAACGAGTCACCAATTAATACCGCGGCAACTGCAGCCCACCCTATACGTCTACCCTGTTGTGCTGCCAATGCTAAAACATATAAAGAATTCGGGCCTGGTAATAAAATAACAAACAATGCCCCAAAAAAATAAGTAATATAATTAACTACGCCAAATGCTTCCATATTCCCTCTTTAATTAACGCTTTACCTTTAAATATACTAACGTATCCAAATTTATTATTGCTGCCAATAGATCATCTAATCACTTGATTTTTTATACTCTTTATTAAGTATATTATTTCATGTATTACATTTTTTCTGATAAATATCAGGTCGGTGTAATTCCATAAAAAGCGCCGGTGATGCTAAGGCCGAAAAGCCAAATTGTTTATATAAATTATGTGCATCATTGGTGGCGAGTAGTACCTGACGTAACTTCTGTAACTTTGGGTCATCAATAATAGTTTGTAAAAGCCATTTACTTACCCCTTTACCGCGATGTTCGGGTAACACAAACACATCAGCCAAATAAGCAAAAGTTGCGTAATCAGTAATCATACGCGCAAAAGCGACTTGCTGCCCTGCATCAGTAAAAACACCAAAGCAAAATGAGTTACTAACCGCAGTTTGCATTGTCGATAAAGAAACACCTTTCGCCCAATAAGAGTCAGATAAATCCATCTGCTTTGTATCAGAACTGATTTTATATCCTACTACCATAACACCCTCCAATCTCCATCACTCACTGTGAATAGACTAGTTGCCAATAATGATATCTAGCTTTGTTTAAACCTAAGCTTCAGATCTAGATAAAGCGATCCCCATCCCTATGAACAGAGTACCAAACACTTTATTTACAAATTCCATTATTTTTTGGCTCGTTAAATAGGGTTTCATAACAACACCCAACAAAGCATAACCAAGCATTACTAGGCTATCGATACTCACTACTGTTAGGCCTAATATTGAATATTGTTCAAATAAAGGTTGCTGTGTGCTAATGAATTGAGGCAAAAATGCAGCAAGAAAAACAATAGATTTTGGATTCATTAAGTTGACGACAAAACCTTGCTTTATTAACTTGCTGTAACCTTTGCCCCTAGATACCTCTTGAGTATTGAGCACTCCCTTATCACGCCACTTTTTTATACCCAAATATATTAAATAAGCAGCACCAGTGTATTTAACAACCTCAAAAAACACCGCTGAAGAAGCCAGTAAAGCCCCCAGACCACATGAAACGATAATGATGTGTAATGCTAGTGCTAACTGTAAACCAATAAGCCCTTGTAAAGCAGACTTCAAGCCCCCCATCATTGAGTTATTAATTGAGGCAATAGTACCAGCGCCTGGCGCTAAACTAAATATGACACAAGCCGCGACGAACACACTCCAAACGCCTAAATCCATTTAACTTCTCCATTTTATAACTCGTTATAATTAATAAATTAAAATAATAAATTTAAAACTTTGGCACTAACCAATAGTTTCATGGGGCTCTAGCACCCAGCAGCGAGGGTTATGATTAAACCCAATTTTTTCGTAATATAAGTTAGCTGCTGGCGCTGCTAATAAAATTAGCTTACATTTTGCTCCCAGCTGTTGTTGCGTTTTAATTTGTAATTGCTTGCCTATACCAAGTTGTTGAAAGCTTTCATCAACAGCCAAGTCTGATAAATAACAGCAAAAGTGAAAATCGGTCACACTTCTAGCAATGCCAATTAACTGCTCACCCTGCCAAGCACTGATTACAAGATTACTATTATTAAGCATTCCTTGTAGGCACTCCTCATCTTCTAAGGGTCTTCTTTCTCCTAAGGAAGTATTACTTAATAGCGCCTTAAACTGCGTAACGGAGATAACCGTATTTAGCTTATAATCTATATTCATACTTACCCTTAAAATAATCTAACCTGTTTATCACTTCTTATCTAGACATTACTTAATGTATAGTTTTCAATCAACACTTTAAATTATCAATCAGATAAACGAGCTTATAAATAAAAATAAACGAGCGCTTACCAATATAGCTTTTACCATATTAAATAGTCACTACCTGAATCGGCTGTAATAAGGTAAGTTACTATCGTAATTAATGGCATGATAAAAACTAACGAACATATTCACCACGGAGAAGCTTTAAGCTATGTTGCTAGAAGGGATTGAAACATTATTGGTACTTAGCAATGAGAAAACCATGAGCCGAGTTGGCAGCCAGTTATATATTAGCCAATCTGCGGTCAGTAAACGTATCGCATTACTAGAAAAGAAGTTAGGTAAAAAGCTGATTGTCCCAGACGGTCGACATGTTCGTCTTACTGCCGCAGCAAATGAATTAATCGCGAGTGTAGGGCCAACTTTTCATGAATTACAAGGACGAATCTATGAGCAACATGCATTACAAGACCAAACTATTATCACATTAAATTGTTCAGAAACTTTAGTTGCAGGTTATTTATCATCTATGATGGGTGATTATTTTCAGCATGATTCATCAATAAAGATCAGTACAGACCACACTCCAAGAATCATAGAAAAGGTGCAATCAGGTAAAGCTACAATTGGTTTTTGTGCTGGTCATTTACCACCACATCATGGCCTTAAAGCTATTTTCCTATGGAAAGAGCCTTTTGTATTAGTTAGTCAAACACCACTATCAGCTCTACCTACTCACATATTAACAAACGACTTAACTAACCCTGCCAACCGTTACCAGTTAGATATTTTATCATCACTTGGCATTGAGCCACTAATGGAAATGGATTCCTATACCGCTTCAGCTCAACTAGCGCTAAATGGTATTGCCGCAGCCTTAGTGCCTCTTTCTATTGTTAATACTCTAAAAATAGAAGAGCAATACTGCTTTAACTTTACTGAATTACAGCCGCTATTCAGACCCGTCCATCTTTGCTTACGCCCTAATACTTATCATAATACTCGAGTTAAAAAGCTCCTTGAAGCCATTGCCAATGTTGTTCCCAAAGTAATTTAATAGCCATCGTCATTGACATAACGATGACCAGAGGTCGAATTAATTTTTGGCCTCTTCCTAATACAACTTTTGCCCCCATCCTTGCACCAATAAAACCACCGCAAGCCATAGCTAAACCCAGTTCCCATAGAGGAAGCCCAGCAAAAATAAAAAAACTCAGTGCTGCAATATTAGAAGTAAAATTCAATACTTTAGTACGAGCAGTTGCGGCAACTAAACCATAACGGCCTATCGCAACAAAACAAACAGTGAAAATAGAACCTGTACCGGGACCGAGAAAACCGTCATAAAAGCCTATACTTCCTCCAATCACAAAAGCAAAAGTAGCTTCTGACAATTTCGCTTTATCTTCAGGGTGTGGTGTAATCGATGAAGAAAAAAGAAAATAACTTGAGATGGCGATCAGCATAATTGGAATAACACTCATCAACAGGTCTGGATTAACATGCTGAACTGTTATCGCACCTAAGGCAGCTCCTGTAAAAGTACAAAAAATGGATAGACGCATCGACTTTATCTGTACTGCTCCAGAACGAATAAAGTACCAGCTTGCAGAAAAACTCCCAAATGAGCTTTGTAGTTTATTAGTGGCTAATGCTTGAGCAGGAGGAATCCCCGCAGCCAGCAAAGCAGGAACGGTTAATAAACCTCCACCACCCGCCATCGCATCTATAAAGCCAGCTAGAGTTGCAACTGCAACCAATAACATGATGATCTGTAATGATATTTCCATTCTTTTCCCTTAACTTTTTATTGGGATGAATATACCACTACAATGGCTTAAGTATGAGTAAAAGAGAGGAAAGCAACCTATTCCATTTTTTCAAGAGTTGCTTAATGAGCTACTCTTATTAATTAATAATTAGTTGATAGCTTATTTTTATTATCTATTTGTTAATTCCTTCCCCTTTAAACAGCAATCAATACGAGTTCCTGTTAAAATATAGAAAATTATTCAATGAAGTGAGTTCCCATGAAATTATTAGTACGTAACCTTGCCAAAGCAACAACAGAAGAAAAATTACTGAATTTATTTAAAGAGTACGGCAACGTTCAATCTTGTAATCTTGTTCTAGATAAAGAAACAGGTGCATCAAAAGGTTTTGCTTTTGTTGAGATGCCTAAAGTAGGTGAAGCGAAAGCGGCTATTAAACAATTAAATAGCTATAAATTAGCGGGTAATTTAATTCGAGTTAAAAAAGCAGATACAAAAAAAGAAGCAGCACCGGAAACTCCAGCACCAAAAACAGAGGCGGTAAAGAAAACTGCAGAGACAGACTCAATGGAAACAGCTGAAATGGTTGATCCGGCAAAAGTCTGGGGTGAAGTAAAGGATGAAATAAAAGAATAATGTAAATATTCGCTTTG
This sequence comes from Psychromonas sp. 14N.309.X.WAT.B.A12, assembly GCF_030397575.1. Taxonomy (GTDB): domain Bacteria; phylum Pseudomonadota; class Gammaproteobacteria; order Enterobacterales; family Psychromonadaceae; genus Psychromonas. The sequence goes on from NZ_JAPNXS010000007.1 coordinate 151,195, forward strand.
AGCTCAAAGAACTTAATAGCACTGATTACTAGTCTTTAGTGCTATTAAGCTTGGCTTTATAGTATTGGCGAGATACTGAGTCGAATCGATTTAAACAGAGCTGGTATAAACCAGCACTGTTTATATAACTTAACAACAAAGTCCCTTTCTCATATTCACTGTTAATATAAGCCAGTTCAGCCTCACTATAAGCAGTATTTTCGGCTAATGTCGTTTGTTTGATATCTTGATAATAATAAGCCATCACAGAGTCACCTTCACTCTCAGCTAAACCCTGACATTTCTCATAGTTAGCTAACGCATCGCCAATACTTTTTAAAGTTTCTTGATTCGGCAATACGGGTTGCTCCTTTGCCAAAGCAAAGAAGCTAAATAAAGAAAATAACAATACAATGGAATATTTCATCGACATTAACACCAAACAACAAGGAGTTTCCCCTTGATTGCTTAAGCTAAAGCTTGTTCAAAGTCAGCAATGAGATCCGCCGTATTTTCAATACCAATCGAGCAACGGATCATGTTTTCACTAATCCCCATCTCCTGGCGTAGCTGTAACCCCATTTCAAAGTAGATAGTAGGTGCAACAGGTAATGCCAATGTACGGTTATCACCTAAATGGGTTGCACTAATCACTAGATTTAATTTATTTAAAAACTCGCAGCAATCAATTCCATCAACTAAATCAAAACTTAAAAGAGCACCGAACCCCCTGAATAATGATTTTGCACGTTGATGCTGTGGGTGCTCACTTAAGCCAGGGTAATAAACTTTAGCGACTTTAGGGTGCGCTTGTAATAACTCAGCTAAAGCCATGCTGTTCACCGCTTGACGCTCCATACGTAGTTCCATTGTTTCACTACCAACAGAGATAAGGTGTGCTCCTTGAGAACTTAAACAAGCGCCCATATCACGTAAGCCTTTTTTCTTAATCTGACTAATACCCCATAGGTTACTGTCACCTTTACGATAACCTTCATAGATATTTGGGTATTTTTCCCAGTTAAACAAACCAGTATCGGTTACTGAACCGCCCATGGCATTACCATGACCCGCTACATATTTAGAGAGTGAAGTAACAATTAAACTCGCTTTAACATCTTTAGCATCGAATAAATAGCTCGAAGTAATGGTATTATCAATCACATAAACAAGCTCATTTTCTGAACAGAACTCGCCAATTTCATCTAGTGCACTTACTTGAGTTACAGGGTTGGCGATGGTTTCTACGAAGACCATTTTAGTATTACTTTTTAAAGCAGCCGTTACATCATTAACATCAGTAGCATCAACTAAAGTCACTTCAATACCGTAACCTTCTAATGTGCCTAATAAAGAAGTGGTATTACCAAATAAAAAGCGGCTACAAATAAGGTGATCGCCAGATTTTAATAAAGTTAAAAACGTAGCGACGATAGCTGACATGCCACAAGAGAAAACAGCGGTTGCAACACCATTATCCATTTTTTGAATTTTTTTACATAAAGCATCTAGGGTTGGCGTTGAAGATCGTGCGTACGCGTGGCCAGGTTGCCCTTGGAAAACATCGATCAATCCTTGTACATCTTTAAACCCGTATGGCACAGAATTATGTATTGGAGCATGAACGGCACCTGCTTCTAGGCCCAACTGATGATCTGAATGCACTATTTTTGTGGTAAAACCTAACGCTGTCATTTAAATTCCTTGCTTTTATTCTCAATAATGATCGCTTTGATCTAAAATGTCGTAAATTTAACGTATTATGCCTAATCTAGACGGATTTAGCATTAGGTGTATTAAGGAAATAAATTGAAGTCAAATATATACAGTGTTTTGGTTTTTTTATTGGGGTTAGCGTTTTCTTACTTCATTTCTGTACACCTGACAGAAAAAGAAAAAATACAGCAACAACAAAATATATTGCTTGAAAGTAAGAGCATTGCTTTTAATATTCGTAACAGCATTGAAAGTAACGCCGAACAAATCCAGCTATTAATTAGCCATTGGACTTCGATTGAAGATCTCAATGGTCATTGGGAAATGGACACCAACCTACTGATTAATAGAAATCGATTTCTTACAACCATTAAGCTATTTCCCATGGTCGATGAATCTCTGTTTGATTTACCTCCACAAACTTTAATTAAAGCCGCTAATGAGATAGAAAAAAGAAGGCAGTTACGAGCTCGTGACCACCTACCTAAAAACGCAAACCAGGTGGTATCGAATTTTGTTTATACTACCCGTGCATCTTATCTGCCAGATAATAATATTGAGTTAAAACTACAGTTTCCAATTGTGATTAATGACCAACTTATCGCCTATGTTGAAGTCCCAATGCAATTAGGTATGTTATTGAACCATAAACTTGACACTTACCAAATTACCAAGCCTTTTGCGATATCGGAAAATGGTACTGTATTATTTAATTATCTACCTGAAAGATTGCACATCAATAACATTACCAAAGAGTCTACCATTCATGTTTTTGGACACACTTGGAAATTAATGGTTTGGTCTAATATAATCCACCAAGAAAAAGGCCTCTTTTTAATTCTATCATTACTCGTTTCTTTACTTGCAGCTATTGTCGTTAAGCTGGGTATGTTAAACCATACTTTGTATAAAAATGATCTTAAAAATAAGCATTTAATTAGACAGGTAGATGATGAATGTAAAAGTAGTCAAGCTAAGCTTATCCAATCAAATAAGCTGGCTTCATTGGGTGAGATTGCAGCAGGAATCGCGCATGAAATTAATCAACCTTTACAGGTTATTTGTATCCATACCGATATTTGCCAAGAAAATATTAAAAATGGCAATTATCATTTAATTGAAAAGAGCTTTAAAGCCATCACTACACAAAGTGAGCGCATTGAAAATATCGTTAAACAAGTAGGTAGTTTTGGACGTGACAGTGAATTGGACAATTATCAGCATGAAGAGCCGAACCGACTCTTTAACAACGTTATTTCAATCGTTATTAACCAATACAAACAGGACCAAGTAGAACTTAGACAAGTTATCCCTAGTTCGCTTCCCCTACTATTTTGTAATAAAACACAAATAGAGCAAGTATTAGTTAACCTCTTAATTAATGCTAAGGATTCTGTTGAAACCTCGGAAAGAAAGGTCGTTTTTTTCAAAGCCCACGCTCAAGATCATAAACTGTATATTCAAATTTCCGATTCAGGAACAGGTATTGATCCTAGTAAAGTCAACGATATTTTCACCCCGTTTTACACGACTAAACCACTAGGAAAAGGGACTGGATTAGGGCTATCGATTAGTTACTCGATTATTCATCAACACCAAGGTCACATTAAGGTATCTAGTGAAATAGGCCATGGCAGTGTGTTTACTGTAATCCTTCCTTTTGAGAAACCAAAAGCTAGTTTAAATTAAAACGTATAACACTATTAATTGTGTTATCTGTAATGTTAGAAATGATAAAAGAAGTTAAAATTGAATTGGATAGTGAAGTGAGTGATAAATCACTATCATCCTAATGAGCAGCAATAGCTTTACTGATTATATGTTTTAACACATAACACAAGCATGTAATTAGGATGATTTGATTTGGGTGTAGCTTAGGAGAGTTGTTACTAGGGTAAATCTACAAATATATTTTTTATAAACGCATAAAAAAAGGCAAGTCATAACCTACCTTTTTTTCAATCAGAATGAGCACTTACATGCTCATCGAAGCAATATTAAAGAGCTACGATGTTTTCTGCTTGAGGACCTTTTTGACCTTGAGTTACAGTGAACTGTACTTTTTGGCCTTCAGCAAGAGTTTTAAAACCAGTGCTTGCGATAGCAGAGAAATGTGCGAAAACGTCAGGACCGTTTTCTTGCTCGATGAAACCAAAACCTTTAGATTCGTTGAACCATTTAACTGTACCAGTAGTAGTAGACATGTGTATATCCTAATATATTTGAGTAATTTAACCTTAAAAATTAAGGCAGTTGGCTAGAAGTGTTGCTATTACTTATGATGTATAGGATTCGGTACATAAATACGGAACAAAGAACATAAATATCAAACGAACTTTCAAGCTAAAAAATATTATATATAGGTTTATTTCGCTGTCAACAGCTATTTAACTTTAATATAAAAAAAATATTAATTTAGACATCAACTTTTAAGCATCCATATATTTTTCAATTAGTTATAACTAATTTAGAATTTAACGATTAATTAACACTTTAATATTTGTTATATTTAGCCTTTAAAAATCGAGGTAAATATGACAATTTGGATTGATGCAGATGCCTGCCCAGTGGCAGTAAGAGAAATGGTATTAAGAGCAAGCACAAGGACCCAAACACCCTTGGTATTTGTTGCGAACTCTCCATTACCAGTTCGTAGAACACCTCTAGTAAAAACAGTACAAGTTTCACAAGGTTTTGATGTAGCCGACAACTACATTAGTCAACATGTAGAGTTAAAAGATTTAGTCGTGACTCAGGATATCCCCCTCGCCGCGGAACTAGTTGAGAAAGGAATAATAGCACTTAATCCTAGAGGTGAACTTTATACCCCAGATAACGTAAGACAACGCCTAGCAATGCGTAATATGGCTGAAGAATTAAGAAGTATAGGGCAAATTAGTGGCGGGCCTAATAAGTTTTCAGATAAAGATAAACAAAACTTTGCAAACTCATTAGATAAATGGCTTCAAAAAGCAAAAAGGTAAGCCTTGACTTACCTTTGTAATAAAAGAAATCTTATAAGCTTAAACTCATACCAATCATTTATATAATTGGTATTAGATAATACGAGTTTCAGCTTGTAATTTCTTTAATCTAAGTTCTTCTGCTTCCTTCTTCTTACGTGTATCACAAGGATCTGGGCAGTCACACTCTTTATCGATGCCTACAGATGCAAGTCCACCACAGCTACCGCCAATGGTTTTTTGATTAACAATGTAACCAATTGCCATCGCAACGATAACTAATAAGAAAACAACAAAGGTAGCAATAAAATAGATCATTATTTTTCCTCTACAAGGTATTGTTCAAACTCAGGAGTGAAAGATTCAATAAATCCATCGCCCTGCTTGGTCAATAAAAAAACAGGCTGTTTTAATTTAGTTGCAAATTCTAAGCCGTCTTTAGGTCCTAATACAGTAATCGCAGTAGCTAATCCGTCTGCAACCATACTACTTTCGTCAATCACAGTAACAGATACTAACTTATGATTGATAGGACGACCAGTTTTTGGATCAATCGTATGGGAATAACGTATACCATCTGCTTCAAAGTAATTGCGGTAATCACCTGAAGTGGCAATGGCACTATCACCAATATGCAATAAACGCTGTACGTTTTGACCTAATCCAGGGCGTTCAATGGCTAAAGTCCAAGGCTGTTGGTTTAACTTAGTTCCACTGGCTCTTAACTCACCACCAATATCCACCAAGTAATTATTGATGCCTTTTGCTTCCATAAACTCAGCAATGGCATCAACACCATAACCTTTAGCAATCGATGATAAGTCGACATATAAACCCGGTTTGGTTTTAATCAGTTTATTGCCTTCAATAGACAAATATTGACTACCAATATTTTGCTTAGTTTTTTCAATTAGTTCAGCATCAGGAATCTTATTAGGTTTTTTATCTGGACCAAATCCCCATAAATTAACTAAAGGCCCTACTGTGACGTCAAAAGCACCACCGCTTTGCTGATATATCTTAAGTGCTTCAGAAACTACTTTTATTGTTGCGTCTGATACTTCTTGTGAAGATTCACTTTTGTTAAATAAAGACAATTCAGAATTAGGTCGGTAAGTCGACATTTGATCATTCACTAATTCTAGTTGCTGATCAATTAACTCTTTTAGTGCATTACTTAATAGTTGTTTGTTAGACGTTTGTTCACTCGACAATACATAAGTCACTTGATAATAAGTGCCCATGGTTTGTCCCTGAACTTTTAATAATGCAGGCTCAGGTTTAGTGCACGATGAAATAAAAAAGGCTAGCCCTATTAAGGCTAGCCATTTAATCGATGCGTTAATCATCGGGGTTAACCACCGAAGTCATCAAGTAAGATGTTTTCGTCTTCTACACCTAAATCTTTAAGCATAGCAATAACTGCAGCATTCATCACTGGTGGACCACACATGTAGAACTCACAATCCTCTGGAGCCTCATGATCTTTCAGGTAGTTTTCATACAATACGTTATGAATGAATCCAGTGTAGCCATCCCAATCATCTTCAGGCTGAGGGTCACTTAGTGCAACATGCCATTCGAAGTTTTCATTTTCAGCTGCAATAGCATCAAAATCTTCAACGTAGAACATTTCACGTTTAGAACGAGCACCATACCAGAAGCTTGCTTTACGTTTAGTTTTTAAACGACGGAATTGATCGAAGATATGAGAACGCATTGGCGCCATACCCGCACCACCACCAACAAATACCATTTCGTTTTCAGTTTCTTTAGCAAAAAACTCACCAAATGGACCTGAAATCGTTACTTTATCACCCTCTTTCAGGCTAAAGATAAACGATGACATTTTACCACAAGGTAATGATAGATCACGTGGCGGTGGCGTAGCGATACGCACATTCAACATGATGATACCTTCTTCACCTGGGTAGTTAGCCATTGAGTAAGCACGAATAGTCTCTTCATCAACTTTTGACTCTAGATCAAAGAACTTGAAGTGTTCCCAATCGCCACGGTACTGCTCTTCAATATCAAAATCTTTATATTTGATATGGTGTGCAGGTGCTTCGATTTGAATGTAACCACCGGCTTTAAACGGTACAGACTCACCATCAGGAATTTGTAGTTTAAGCTCTTTAATGAATGTAGCTTCATTGCCGTTAGAAATAACGGTACATTCCCACTTCTTAACACCAAAGATCTCTTCTGGAAGTTCGATATCCATGTCTTCTTTAACATTAACCTGACATGATAAACGTTCACCTTCTTTTGCTTCACGTTTAGTAATGTGGTCAAGCTCTGTCGGTAGGATATCACCACCACCTGATTTGATTTTCACACGACACTGGCCACAAGTACCACCACCGCCACAAGCAGAAGAGACAAATACACCAGCATTTGCTAATGCACCTAATAACTTACCACCCGCTTGGGTTTTGATGCTTTTGTCTGCATCATCATTAATAGAAATTGTAATATCACCCGTGCTTACAAGTTTTGCTTTTGCCGATAAAATAATAACGACTAGAGCTAAAACGATAATTGTAAACATGGCAACGCCGAGAAAGATTTCCATCGACTTTTTCCTTGTTTTGGGAGGGAAATAAATTCCCTCGAATTCATCTAAGCTAAAACAGTAACAACTACAGCTGGATACCAGAGAATGACATAAAACCTAATGCCATTAATCCAGCCGTTACAAATGTAATACCTAAACCACGTAAACCATCTGGTACGTCAGAGTATTTCATTTTTTCACGGATACCCGCTAATGCGACAATTGCTAATGTCCAACCAACACCACTACCCACACCGTAAACAACAGACTCTAATAAGTTGTATTCACGTTGAACCATAAACGATACACCACCGAAGATGGCACAGTTAACAGTAATAAGTGGTAGGAAGATACCAAGTGCTTGGTATAACGCTGGAAAATATTTATCTAAAATCATTTCCAAGATTTGTACTAACGCAGCAATAACACCAATGAAAGTGATAAAGCCTAAGAAGCTTAAATCAGCGTCTGGAAATCCTGCCCAACCAAGCGCACCAGGTGCTAGTAGGTTAAAGTAGATAACTTGGTTAACAGGTACCGAAATACCTAATACCACGATTACCGCAATACCTAGACCGATTGACGTTTTCACTTTCTTAGAAACAGCAAGGAAAGTACACATGCCTAAGAAGAAAGCCAGTGCCATATTTTCCATGAAAATAGAACGCACAAATAAACTAAGATAATGTTCCATTCAAATTACTCCTTTGGCTCAACTTGTTCTGGTTTAATAACGCGAATAGCCCAGATAATGCCACCAATAATAAAGAAAGCACTAGGAGGTAATAGCAATAGACCATTACTTTGGTACCAACCACCATTAGAGATTAACGGTAAGATTTCGAATCCAAATAAAGCACCTGAACCGAACAACTCACGGAAACCACCAACTAAAACAAGGATTAAGCCGTAACCTAAACCATTACCGATACCATCCATAAAGCTTGGGAATGGCGCATTCTTCATAGCAAATGCTTCTGCACGTCCCATAACGATACAGTTAGTAATAATAAGACCAACATAAACCGATAACTGTGTAGACAGTCCATATGCATAAGCTCTTAATACTTGGTCAACAACGATTACCAATGAAGCGATAATAGCCATTTGTACAATGATACGTACACTATTTGGAATGTAGTTACGAATCATCGAAATGAACAAGTTAGAGAAAGCCGTTACAAATAATACCGCTAATGTCATTACTACAGCAGTTTGTAATGTTGCCGTTACCGCTAACGCAGAACAGACACCAAGAATTTGCAATGCAATCGGGTTATTACTTACAACCGGAGAGGTAAGTACTTCTTTTAATTCAGTTGATTTAGCCATTGTTTAGCGCTCCTTCACGAACTTTGCTAAGAAATGGACCAAACCCTTGCTCACCTAACCAGAAAGTAAAGGTATGCTCAACCCCAACACTAGTTAGTGTTGCGCCTGATAGACCATCAATTTTATGTTTAGAGCCAGCAGGTGCTTGACCTTTAACGATTTCAATAGCAGGGTCACCATTCTCATCGAACAACTCTTTACCTTTAAACAAGTTGGTCCAACGAGGGTTTTGAACTTCACCACCTAACCCAGGTGTTTCACCTTGCTCGTAATAAGTAATCGCTTCAATCGTATTACCATCAGGTTGTATTGCAACAAATGCATACATCGTTGACCATAAACCAGCACCGTGTACAGGTAAGATAATACGTTGTAGCTCACCTTGGTCATTAGACACTAGATAAACCGTAGCAAGGTTTGCACGACGACCAATTTTAGCAATATTATCTTCTGCACTAAGCTTAATGCTCGTTTCAGGGTCTTTAGCTGCTTTACGTTGGTCATAAGTAATTGGATCAGCAGTTGAAACAAACTCACCAGTTGCTAAATCAACTAACTTTGTTTCAATGTTAGAATTAAAAATTTCAGACACTGTTTTATTAGTTGTTAAACCAGCAACATCAAGAATTTTATTTTGCTTATCAATCGCTTTATTTTCGATCTGTAGTGGACGTAAGCCAACGGCTGCGCCTGCTACAATAATTGAACATACTAGACAAACTGCTAGTACGACAATCATCGTTTTGCCAAATGTTTCTTGTTGGTTAGACATTACGAGCTAGCCTCCGTTTGATGTTACCTTGAACGACGAAGTAATCGAATAACGGTGCAAATAAGTTAGCGAATAGAATTGCTAACATCATACCTTCTGGGAAGGCTGGATTTACAACACGAATCAATACCACCATCAAACCAATCAAAATACCGTAATACCATTTACCTTTGTTAGTAAATGAAGCCGATACGGGATCAGTTGCCATGAAGATCATACCAAATGCAAAGCCACCCATTACTAAATGCCAATACCAAGGTAATTGGAACATATGGTTAGTATCGCTACCAATCACATTAAATAGTAATGATGTTGCAATCATACCGATCATCACACCAGAGATGATACGCCACGATGCAATACCAGTAATTACAATGAAAGCACCACCGATTAAGATAGCTAATGTAGAAACCTCACCGATACTACCTTGCATGTTACCTAGGAAAGCATCTACCCAAGTTAATTGTGCGTGAACTGCATCTAGACCACCTTGAGACATCACACTTAATGAAGTCGCACCAGAGAAGCCATCTACTGCTGTCCACACTGCATCACCAGAGATATCTGTTGGGTAAGCAAAGAATAGGAAAGCACGGCCAGCTAATGCAGGGTTTAAGAAGTTACGACCTGTTCCACCAAAGATTTCTTTGGCAACAACGACACCGAAAGTAATACCTAGAGCTACTTGCCATAGTGGAATCGTTGCCGGTACAATCAATGCAAACAGTACAGAAGAAACGAAGAAACCTTCATTTACTTCATGTTTACGTACACTTGCAAATAACACTTCCCAGAAACCACCTACGACAAATGTCACAGCATAAATTGGTAAGAAGTAAGCAGCACCGAATAAGAAGTTATCAAATACACTAGCGCCAGACCCTAAAGTCACACCAAATGTATTTAACAAGGCTACACGCCAATCTTCTAATGCAGAATAACCCGCAACAATTGCATCATTAGCTTGTACACCTGTGTTATACATACCGTAGAACATCGCAGGAAACGTTGCTAACCAAACAAAAATCATCATGCGTTTAAGGTCAATACTGTCACGTACGTGCGTAATACCTTTGGTCACATAACCAGGAGTATAGAAAAATGTCGCAGCAGCTTCATACAGAGCGTACCATTTTTCATAACGGCCCCCTGCTTCGAAGTGCGGTTCCATTTTTTCAATTAAGTTCTTAAGACTCATTATTAGCCTTCCTTCTCAATTTTACTTAGACAATCACGCAAGATTGAACCGTATTCGTATTTACCTGGGCAAGCGTAAGTACATAAAGCTAAATCTTCTTCATCTAGCTCTAAGCAGCCTAACGTTTGTGCACCATCTGTATCACCTACGATTAAGTCACGTAATAATACAGTCGGTAAGATATCTAATGGCATTACTCGTTCATATTGACCGATTGGCACCATTGCACGCTTACTACCACCTGTAGTTGTAGTGAACGCAAACTTTTTAGCACTACTTAACGCAGATAAGAACGCACGAGAAACTGAGTGTTTATTTAAGCCAGGAGCCCCCCAACCAAATAACTCTTTATCGTAACCTTCAATTAATGCAGATACTTGATTATGGTAACGACCTAAATAAGCATGAGGCCCTGTAGCAGTAACACCACATAGCACTGAACCCGAAATAACACGCACTTGACCAGCGATAAGTTGATCAGCAGTTAATTGAGCAGTAGAAGCACCTAGAACGGTTCGCACTAAACGTGGTTTTGTTACAGCAGGACCAGCTAAAGAGATCACTTTTTCACTGTAAACTTCACCCGTTACAAATAACTTACCGAATGCGATCACATCTTGGTAGTTAATTGACCAAACCTGCTTAGTAGCAGACACAGGGTCAATGAAATGTATGTGAGTTCCCGCTAATCCAGCAGGATGCACGCCAGTGAAGACTTTTTCTTCAACGCTAGCAACATCAGAAGTAGGCAATGTCGTTTGATCTTTACAAACATAAACCTTACCTTCAGTTAGCTGAGATAAAATAGCCAAACCGTCAGTGAATGCTTCTTGGTTATCATTAATGATAAGACTTGCGTCGGCTGCTAATGGGTTAGTATCCATTGCAGTAACGAAAATAGAAGCGGGCTGAGCATCAATTGCTGGCACTTTACTAAATGGGCGAGTGCGTAATGCAGTCCAAGCGCCTGATGCAACTAGGTTTTCAACGACTTTGCTACGCTCAATGCTAGCTAGTTGCTGGCTTTCATACTTAGCAAATTGCACACTATCATTGCCTTGTATTGAAATAACCACAGATTGCAGCACACGTTTAGCACCACGGTTGACTTCTTTAACTACACCAGATGCTGGAGCGGTAAAAAGCACACCTTCATTTTTCTTATCAGAAAATAAAGTTTGTCCTTTCTTCACCACGTCTCCGACTTTAACAGCCATTGACGGGCGCATTCCAACATATTCTTCACCCAGTATAGCAACTTCAGAAATGGCAGGACCATTTTGAATGACTTGCTCTGGCGCTCCTGAAATCGGGAGGTCCAGTCCTTTTTTTATAGTAATCATATTCTCTTGCACTATGTTACGGGAGGAAAAAGTTAAATGCCTTTCGGCGATAAAACATTACACGCAATAAATTGAGGTTAACAATTGATTAACATGTACACTAAAAAATTCGGTGAAATATTAACATTAGAGAGGGGTTAATTGCTATATCAAATCAAAAAGCTTACTGCAGTTAGTTCAAATTTAAATAAAAAAAGAAAACAAAGTTTGCAAAAAGCATTCACATTTTAAATTGTGATTAGTTGATTTATCGAACAGACCGTCTCTTGTTGTTATTTCTTACTTTCCACCGCCTAAACATTTTGCTGATTCAGGTGACAACTGATTTTTTTCAGCCCATTGAGTAGGTGTGTAAGTATGTAAAGCTAATGCATGGACAGGGCCAGCAATTTCTTCAGCAAGTAATTCATTAATTAAACGGTGGCGCATAATTAAACGAAGCCCCTCAAATTCCTCACAAACAATAGTAACCTTAAAATGAGTCTCAGAATTTGGTGGTACAGAATGATTATGACTTTCGTTTATAACTTGCAGGTAATCCGCTTGGAAACGCGCTACCAACTTATCTTGGATAGTTTTTTGAACGATCATATTACCTCTATTGACGGTGTACATTGGCTTAGGGAAAGCTAAATTCGTACAACTTAATTAGATGGGACGCATATGTTACCGTATTTCTCAGCTTTTTTTCCAGAATTTTAACATTTAATTTACTTTTTAATATTCAGTCAATAATTTACGTTTTTTTATCAGCTATTATCACCAAAATACAACCGACACTTAGCTCTCCATAAGAGATAAGCAAACTCGCCGATAGACAAGTAAAGGGAATATTATTACCCTAATAGAAACGAGGCCTTAATCATTGTTTCTGAGCCTATACATTTAACAAACGTCCAAAAATTATAAAGGTAAATTGTGTCCCAAACTTCAGAACTAAAAGTTGGCATGACAGCTACTTTCCCCTGCTCGTACTTAGCAGATAAAGAAGAACAGTTAATTATGTTGCTAGATCCTGAAGAAAACGCTAAACAACATTATGCCTCTTTAATGACTATAGGCTTTAGGCGTAGCGGTGAACAAGTATACCGCCCCCATTGCCCTGCTTGTAATGGGTGTGAATCATTGCGTATTAACAGCCAACAATTTAAGTTATCTAAAAGTCAAAAACGCTTAATCAATAAAAATAAACATTTCACAATAGCCATTTCCAATACCATCTCTGAATCCTACTATCCTTTATACGAAAGATACATTAATCAGGTTCACCCTGATGGAGTTATGTTCCCAGCCACACAAGCTCAATTTGACTCTTTTGTTGCCTGTACCTGGGGAGATATTTTATTTATTGAAGTCTATGATGGGGAAAAACTTATTTCAGTGAGTGTGACCGATGTATTAACGAGTGGTCAATCGAGTGTATGGAGTGCTTTTTATTGCTTTTATGATCCCGACTACCATTATGCTTCATTAGGAAAATATGCCGTTTTACAGCAGTTAGATCTGGCTAAAAAACACAATATTGATTTTTTATACTTAGGCTATTACATAAAAAACTGTCAAAAAATGAATTATAAAAATCAATTTAATCCGCACCAACGTTTCATAAACCAGCAGTGGAAGGACTTTGATTAGCTTTTTAGTGTGAATTATGAACAACAATCCTTTACCACTCTCAATTATTCTGGCATTATGCGCCGATTGAAATTAGCACTACTTACCTATTACAAAGGATCCATCGCCAATGGCAAAAGAAGACAGTATTGAAATGCAAGGCACTATCTTAGATACGCTGCCTAATACAATGTTCCGTGTGGAATTAGAGAACGGTCACGTTGTTACTGCACATATCTCAGGAAAAATGCGTAAAAACTACATCCGTATTCTAACTGGCGATAAAGTGACAGTTCAGCTTACACCTTATGACTTATCTAAAGGTCGTATTGTTTTCCGTGCTCGTTAATTACTAGCCGGTAACAAATCAGGCTTTCATTAGCCATAAAAAAACCAGCTTAACGCTGGTTTTTTATCTTTGTAAAAAGATGATCATTATATTAAATAACTAATCTCAATTTCACATAGGAAAAATGATCAGTTAATTAGTGTGGCTGGTATTAATTACTCATCTCTAGTTTTTTCTCGTAATTAAACTCAATACCATCGCCGTCACTATTTAGTATCACGCGAACACTACCACCGTCCTGTAAACTACCAAATAAGATCTCGTTTGCTAATGGCTTTTTCAGTTTCTCTTGAATTAATCGTCCCATTGGTCGAGCGCCCATTGCTTTATCATAGCCATGCTCAGCTAACCAGTTTCTAGCATCGCTACCCACTTCAAGTGACACTTGTTTTTTATCCAATTGTACTTGTAACTGGACAATAAACTTATCAACAACTTGACTAATAACGTTAAGATCCAAGTGATTGAACCAAATAATATTATCAAGGCGGTTTCTAAACTCAGGAGAGAAAATCTTATTGATCTCATCCATCGCTTTAGCGCCCTCTTTTTGCTCTTTGAAACCAATGCTTTGTTTCACTGTTTCTTGAACACCAGCATTCGTTGTCATCACCAAAATAACATTTCTAAAGTCAACTTTACGACCATTGCTATCGGTTAACGTACCGTGGTCCATAACTTGTAACAAGATGTTATAGACATCACTATGTGCTTTTTCTATTTCATCCAATAACACCACAGAGTAAGGATGTTTCACAACCGCATCGGTTAATAGCCCTGCTTGCTCATAACCTACATAACCAGGTGGAGCACCAATTAAACGTGATACCGTATGTTTTTCCATGTATTCAGACATATCAAAACGTAATAGCTCAATACCTAGTGCTTTGGCTAGTTGTTGTGTTACTTCTGTTTTACCTACCCCTGTTGGACCGGCAAAGAGGAATGATCCAATCGGTTTCAACTCGTCGGATAAGCCAGAGCGATTTAAATGAATTGCATCGGTTAATGCTTCAATCGCGCTATCTTGTCCAAACACCGTCATCTTCAGACGTTGATGTAGCTTAGCTAGTGCATCTTTGTCTGAGCTAGAAACTGATTTTTGTGGGATACGGGCAATTTTAGCAATGATGTTTTCAATTTCAGTCACACCAATGGTTTTCTTACGTTTGCTAACTGGCAACAAACGCATTTGCGAACCTGCTTCGTCAATAACATCGATCGCTTTATCCGGTAAGTGTCGATCATTGATATATTTAGCACTCAACTCTGCCGCAGCAATCAAAGCTTTGTTGGTATAACGAATATTATGATGTTCTTCATAACGAGTGCGTAACCCTAATAGAATTTGCCCCGTTTCTTTAATAGACGGCTCAAGTACATCAATTTTTTGGAAACGGCGCGCTAAGGCATGTTCTTTTTCAAATATTTGTCCAAACTCTTTATAAGTTGTAGAGCCAATACAACGTAATTTGCCGCTACTCAACAAAGGTTTTAATAGGTTAGCAGCATCAAGTTGTCCCCCCGTTGCAGCACCCGCACCTATGATGGTGTGAATTTCATCGATAAATAGAATCGCATTGTCCTGTGACTGCAATTTATTTAATACATCTTTAAAGCGTTGCTCAAACTCTCCACGGTATTTTGTACCAGCAAGCAATGCTCCCATATCCAATGAATAGATAATATGGTCTTCAATAACGTCGGGCACATTATTATGTACTATTTGATACGCTAAGCCTTCGGCAATAGCCGTTTTACCAACACCAGACTCCCCCACTAACAGCGGATTATTTTTACGACGGCGACAAAGAATTTGAACACAACGTTCCACCTCTTTTTCACGCCCAATTAGAGGGTCAATGCTCCCTGCAACAACCTGTTCATTAAGGTTGACAGTGAAAGGCATTTCATTGCTTTCCTCTTCAGTCATTTCAGCTTGTTCAGGCTCATGGAAAGTAATGCTATCTGGATGCTTTTCAGTACCATGGGATAAATAATTAACAACATCTAAGCGAGATAAGTTAGATTTTTTAAGTAGGAAAGTAGCCTGTGACTCTTGTTCACTAAAAATAGCCACCAGCACATTAGATGCACTAACTTCTGATTTACCTGAAGATTGAACATGGAAAATAGCGCGTTGTAAAACTCGCTCAAAGGCAATAGTAGGCTGAACTTCTAGTTTCTCTGTTTTTACTTCAGACAGGCTAGGGTTAGTCTCTAAAAAGTTAGTTAATTCAATGTGTAAAGAGACGATATCGACAGAGCAAGCCTGTAGAATTTTCTTTACTTCTTCATTTTCTAATAAGGCTAATAATAGATGCTCTAATGTCATGAACTCATGATATTTTTCATAAGCAATTCGGAAAGCTAAATCAAGGCTATGTTCTAAAGGTTTATCTAGCATGGAGACTCCTTATGAGAGTGTAAATGAATAATCTCGTAAAATTGTTAACTCTCTTTTTCCATTGTACATTTTAGTGGGTGTTGATTGTCTTTAGCATATTGAACAACTTGCATCACTTTTGTCTCAGCAATTTCAGCTGTAAAGGTCCCACAAATACCAATCCCTTTATAGTGAACGTTCAACATCACTTCTGTGGCTGCTTCATGATCTAATCGAAAAAAACGTTGTAACACATCAATAACGAAGTCCATTGGCGAATAATCATCATTATGTAATAACACATTATACATAGACGGCGGCACTAACTTTGTTTGTTCAGACTCAATTGTTGCCGATTCATTGCCAGTTTTTGGAGAATTTTTATCACTCATTTTTTAGTCTAGTCTTCATTATTAAGGTTGTTGAAATAATTAGTCTTTTTATTCAAATAACGTTATGAGCTTCTCAATATTAATCATATAGGAAGACATAAAGCTAGTCATTTATATGTCACACTAACCATATTAAATATACGCAGTACATAATAACTAGGGAAGAAAAATATTTTCCTACTATGTAATCTGCTGATATAAGAAGCAGTTATCACCTCTTATTATACTAACAAACCTTAGAGTAAAGCTTAATCCTGTAGAGTGCAAACAGCAGTGCCTAAAACACTAATATATTACTTTTACTCTATACGACTGTGATAACTAGATTGATCAACTGTACGTATTTATGATTCGATTTTTGCTTTCAAACGGCTTTGTACGACTTCAACTAAACGGTCAGGCTGGAATTTAGATAAAAATTCATTACACCCTACTTTTTCTACCATGGCTTTATTAAAGTCACCACTCAAAGAAGTATTAAGCACTACAAACATATCTGACATACGAGGGTCATTACGAATCTCTGAGGTGAGTTTATAACCATCCATCATAGGCATTTCAGCATCGGTGATCACCATTAGGATCTCATCTTCGATACACTTCCCTTGGTCTAACCACCCCTTTAATAGATTTAATGCTTCAAGGCCATTCTTGGCAGGGATAATCTCAACACCAAGTTGCTCTAGTGTATTCGCAACTTGTTTACGTGCCGTATATGAATCGTCGACATGTAAGATACGTTGTCCAACAAATTCTGGCAAAATATCCGGGTCTACAATACCTTCAGAAATATCAACCTTATAATTGAGGATCTCTGCAAGCACCTTTTCGACATCAATAATTTCAATTAACCCAGTTAAATCGGATCTTGTTTCTTCTTTAAGTTTGGTAATAGCCGTTAAGTAATGGTATCGACCAACCGTTGAAGGAGGCTCCATTATTTCGCCCCAAGTCATGTTAACAATATGCTCAACCTTACCTACTAAAAACCCCTGAATGGTTCGGTTGTATTCAGTAATAATAAGATTAGATTCGCTATCAGGCACTAAAGGCTGCAAACCAATGGCTGCTTTTAAATTAATCACAGGAATGGACTCACCACGGATAGCAACAACACCATCAATATGCGGGTGAGAATTGGGTAGTTTATTGAAGCGAGGCAACTTAACGACCTCTTTTACCTTAAACACATTCAGTGCAAAAAGCTGTCGCCCAGACAAATGAAACAGTAATAACTCTAAACGGTTTTCACCCACTAGATTGGTGCGCTTATCGATATTTTCCAATAAGTTAGTCATATTTATATCCCTATAAAACAAGTCGTGTATTTAATCATTATCACGTTTAATATAATCACTAAAATACTGAGATAATAAACGGTCTACTTATACCAATTACAATAATTATAGCGGCGATGGATCAAAGTGGCTGCTATTCAGCACCTTATCATGTCAACACAGCTGTTTATATTATATGTTGCCCTTTGATAACCCACTTAACAAAGTAGATAATCGCTGAATTTTTATGTTCGATAACTGCCTGTAATCAAAGTAAGGACAAACGATCACTCGTTGACTTACATTGATTGCAAACTCTTCATCTAGCCACAATAACGGGTCTTTTAATTGCTCTGTTTTTATTAACTGCTTTGCATAAGTTCTACCACAGATAATATGTACAGTTTGAGATCTTCTTTTACCATCATAGTCATTATCAATCACTAAACTTGATGCATTAAATAGTAACGCTGTTTGGCTCCCTTCCTGCAATAAATATTGATCTCGATAAGATTGCCAAGTTGGTGCAGATAAAGAAAACTTAAAGTGCTCTGGGTTTAAGGCATAAAGTAATTTGGCGTAAACATTAAACACCTTCCTCCAACCATTTCCACATACTTTACCAATGCTATCAACATCAGTGGATTGCAAAGGAGTCACTCTACTTAACGCTTGCCATTGCGGCATATTCGGTTGATTTTGAATATACACAGCAAAAGTAAAGTCAGCATCTCCTAGACCAATACAAACCTGTTTTTTATCTACCACTCCACTATCACCCTATTAAACCAAAAAACCACGCAAAAAACACCTCATTAGAGATAGAAAAGAGACTTATAACAATGTTACTATCCCGCGCATTCTTTATCTACCTTACTAAGGTAGATACTAGTATTGATAACTTATTTTTATTAATACCAATTTTAATCTTCAACCCACTCAAGAGCCATTACATGTATCTTAACTTCAAAGGTCGAATCGTTTCTGCTGCGATTATAATGTTAACCGTTGCAACAGCCACACTCTCTTTTATCTCCTACACTCAACAATCAAACATCACCATAGACAATGTTGATCGTTACTCTATGCTAAACCTATCCAGTAACGGTGATAAAATTCATGAGTTTATCGATAGAATTAATAGAAGCATCAGTACCTCTGCAGAACTTTTTTCAACAAGAAGTGATGATATTAATACCATTACTAGTCTAATGTTATTACAACGTTCCACAGAAGCCTCTGCCATCGTAGTGGGATATGAAGATGGCTTAGCTTTTAACAGTAATAAAGGAAAATATGCGGCCAGTTATGACCCTCGCACTCGTGGCTGGTATCAACAAGCAAAACGTAAAGGCACGACGATTATCACAGATATTTATACAGGCAGTAGTACAGGCCGTTTAATGGTCAGTATTGCAGCACCTTTTTACAGTAACAATGTGATGCAAGGTGTATTACTGGCTGACGTTGAGCTGAACGGATTACAGCTAATGGTTGATAACACCGTATTTTCAGACGCGACAGCAACACTTTATACTGATAAAGGATTAGTATTAGCTTCTTCTAATCGCACTTTAATCTCAGGTAAAAGTCGCATTGCAGATACTAAAGCCTTATTACCTTTTAAAAATCAGTTATTGAATGAACAACAAGGGTCTTTCTCATACCGTGGTAATGGCCAAAATAACGTTAATTACTTTGAATCAATTAAGATTGATGACAATACCCATTGGCACCTATTAATCACATTGGATGAATCAGTGGTTTACCAAGTTGTAGATCAGTCTTTAAAAACCAGCTTACTTAGCACTATTGCCTTAATTCTGATTGGTTCATTGGTCATATACTTATTACTGAGTTACACCTACAGACCTATGATTGCACTAAAGAATACCGTACAAGCACTCTCAAGTGGCCACGGTGATTTAACTAAACGTTTACCTGTGACGAGCCAGGACGACCTAGGGCAAATATCAGCAAACATTAATACCTTTATTGATAACCTCCAACATATGATGCTAGATATCGCTAAAGCATCTTCTCGTATTGACTCGAGCATCCATGGTTTACAAACATTAACCGAAGAGAACAAACAGACCTTTAATCAACATAAAATTGAAACAGAGCAAGCCGTTACAGCCTTGGAAGAGATGAATGCCACTTCCCAAGATGTCGCTAAAAATACATCAGGTGCCGTTGAATTTACCAGTAAAACCAATACCCAAACAGAACAGTCGAAAGTAGTAGTTCGTAACGCAACACAAACAGTAACAGAACTCGTTAAAAGTGTTGATGATGTATCTAAAAACATCTCTGAAATGGGATTACAAATATCTGAAATCTCAAAAGTATTAGGGATTATTGGTGAAATAGCCGACCAAACTAATCTGCTTGCCTTGAATGCGGCGATTGAAGCAGCTAGAGCAGGCGAGCATGGTCGAGGGTTTGCGGTCGTTGCCGATGAAGTACGTGCGTTGGCTTCAAGAACACAACAAAGTACTACGGAAATTCAACACACCATTAACCGACTCACCACCAGCGGTAACACAGTGACGCAGACCATGAAAGCAACACGAACCAGTTGTGAAGAAACCTCATTACAGATCAACTTAGTGGTTACAGATCTAGATGATATTAGCTTGTCCGTTGAAGAGTTAAACGCGATTAATGTGCAAATAGCTACAGCAGCAGAAGAGCAAAGCGCCGTATCCCATGAGATAAATAAGAATATGGCAAAAATTAGCGAGATGGTAGAGCGTATTGCAACCAGTGGTGACGATGTAAATCACGAAGCCATCAACCTCGCCGATGCAAATTTGCATCTTGCTGATATAGTTAAGAAATTCAAACTACAGTAATTAACCATTTAGCCAGATTAAATGAAAAAGAAGAGCTTATTAAGCTCTTCTTTTGTTTTTGCTGCTGAATGACTTATAAATAATGAATAACTTGGTTCGAACTGCCGCGCCAAGCCAATGAAGGATCAGCAAGATCTTTTTCAAACTTACCATCGATCAATACATCCACCAGCTCAATAACTTGTTTCTGTTTAACATTAAGTTCCGCTAACAAATATCCAGTCCACATCCAAATATCCTTACCTTCACATTCACGTTTGACCCGTTTTAAAAGTGCTAAAACTTGATCAACGTTCGCAGGGTGTAAGGGGTCTCCCCCAGACAAGGTAAGCCCCTGCTTTACAATACGTTGATCATTTAAATCATCAATAATCTGCTGTTCAAGCTGCTCGGTAAATAACTGCCCCGCAGTTAAAGACCAAGTTGATTGGTTATAACAGCCTTTACACTGATGTACACAACCAGAAACAAATAAGGTACAACGAGTACCTTCGCCATTAACCACGTCGACTGGGTAATATTTAGAATAATGCATAACTGATGCCTCAGTGGTAATTATAAATTGTTATAAATGCTTCACTCTGCGCTTTACCTCTTCTTGTTTTCCTTGATTAAAAGGTCTGGCATCTGGACTACCTAAATACCCACAAACACGGCGTGTCACAGCGACTTTTTCAGGATCGGAATTACCACAACTCGGGCACACAAAACCTTTACTGGTACAATCAAACTCGCCTGTGAAACCACACTCATAACACTCATCAATAGGCGTGTTTGTCCCATAATAGGGAACCCTGTTGTAGCTATAGTCCCAAACATTTTCTAAGGCTTTTAAGTTATGTTGCATATTCGGGTATTCGCCATAACAGATAAAACCACCGTTACTAATGGCAGGGTAAACCATTTCAAAATCAATTTTATCGTAAGGGTTTACCGACTTTTCAACATCTAAATGAAATGAATTAGTGTAATAACCTTTGTCTGTTACACCGCTAATCACACCAAACTCCTTTGTATCTAATCGACAAAAACGATCACATAAATTTTCAGAAGGAGTGGAATATAAACTAAAGGCATAACCAGATTGCGTAGACCAGTCTTGCACAGCTTGTTTTAATACCTGGAGTATTTGTTGAGACTTTTGTTGCTTAACTTCATTATCAAAAATATGCTGATCATGACCAAATAAAGCATTTACCGTTTCATGCAAGCCAATATAGCCCAGAGAGATTGAAGCACGGCCATGCTTAAATACATCAGCCACACAATCATCTGCTTTTAATCTGACCCCACAAGCGCCTTCCATATATAAAATAGGTGCCACACTTGCTTTAACGTCACTCAATCGCTCAATACGGGTATCTAAGGCTTTTTTAAGTAAATGTAGCCGTTCAGCTAATAATTCATCAAACACCTTTTGCTCACCCTTTGCTTGCAAGGCGATTCGAGGTAAGTTAATACTTACAACCCCTAAATTACCTCTGCCATCATGAATCAATTCTGAATCTATTTCGCCATCATCAGTAACAGAAGTCTGTTGATAACGGTCGAGAAAGCTTCGACACCCCATTGGGGTTTTAAAGGAGCCAGTCACCTCAACCACTTTGTCATAATTTAAAATATCAGGATACATTCGCTTTGATGCACAACGTAAAGCCAATTGCTTAATATCGTAGTTTTGGTCATCTTCTTTTAAATTGATGCCGTCTTTAATAGCAAATACCAACTTCGGAAATATAGCCGTTTTTCTATTTTTCCCTAATCCAGCAATACGGTTTTTTAAAATAGCGCGTTGAATCAAACGCGACTGCCAATCAACTCCTAAACCAAAACCAAAAGTGACAAAAGGAGTCTGCCCATTAGCGGTATGTAGAGTATTCACTTCGTATTCTAATGATTGAAATGCGTTGTAACATTCAATTTCTGTTTGTTGTGTTGCATAGGCGTGAGCATCTTCGATCCCCCACTGTTTCGCAGTCAATAAATGCTTTTCAAAGCTTTTTGTCACATAGGGCGCCAAAATAGTATCGATAGCATTAATCGTGGTTCCACCATAAATATGACTGGCCACCTGTGCAATGATTTGAGCGGTCACTGCGGTTGCCGTTGAAATTGACTTGGGCTCTTCAATTTCCGCATTTCCCATTTTAAAGCCCTGGGTAAACATCCCCTTAATATCGATCAACATGCAATTAAACATCGGAAAAAATGGTGCATAATCTAAGTCATGATAATGAATTTCACCACGATCATGCGCTTGCACTACCTCTCGTGGCAACATATAAGATTTAGCATAATGCTTAGCAATAATGCCGGCTAATAAATCACGTTGAGTGGGGATGACTTTGCCGTCCTTATTAGCATTTTCATTCAACAAAGAGGCATTACTCTGTTCAATTAACCCGTTTATTTCATGGTTTAACTGACTTTTTCGTTCACGTGCAATATCTCTATCATGGCGATATTCAATATAAATCCGCGCCAATTCAATATGACCATTTTTCATTAAACTGGCTTCAACTGCATCTTGAATATGGTGAATGTCTACTTCTTCCAACATTGACAAGGACTTACTTACTTCCTTTACAATAAGATCAGGTTGTATTTTATTATCTTTAATTACCAATGCAGCTTTACTTATCGCCGCTTTAATACGCGATCCGTCAAAGGGAACTTGGCTACCATCTCGCTTGATCACAACAGGTTTCATTAACCACTCCAAAACACAATATATAGTGATAAATTACTATACTTAACACCAGATATAGATTATTGATGCAAATCAAGTTTGTAAAAGGAGCATCGACAATAGTAAAAAAGTAGAAGATTAAGCAACAAAAAAACCTTTTGCTGACTTGAATCGTAAGATAAATGAATAAATCACCAAAATTGACTTCATTTTCACACTGAAATAGGCTGATTTTGTTGTTACAATACCTCTCTTTTTTTATGCATAAAATAACCTACGGTCAGTAGTGGAATTATTATTTATGAGCGATTACTTTTTACTCTTTTTTGGCACAGTATTAGTGAACAACTTTGTGCTAGTAAAGTTTTTAGGTCTATGCCCATTCTTAGGGGTATCTAATAAAATTGAAACAGCCGTTGGTATGTCTTTGGCAACCACTTTTGTTTTAACCTTAACAGCGGCACTTTCTTATATTGTAAATAATTACTTACTTGAGCCACTAGGCTTACATTATTTGCAAACATTGAGCTTTATCTTAGTTATCGCCGTAGTAGTACAATTTACCGAAATGGTCATGAATAAAACCAGCCCAACACTATATCGTTTGCTGGGCATATTCCTGCCGCTAATCACCACTAACTGTGCCATTTTAGGCTTAGCTTTATTAAACTTAACTGAGCAACATAATTTTGCGCAGTCAGTAATTTATGGATTAGGTGCAGGCGTAGGTTTTTCCTTAGTGCTTATTTTATTTTCTTCTATTCGTGAGCGTCTCAGCGCCGCGGATATTCCATTACCTTTTAAAGGAGCATCTATCGCTATGATTACAGCAGGTTTAATGTCGTTAGCATTCATGGGCTTTACTGGGTTAATTAAATGATCATCAGTATTATTATTGCCATTGTAACCTTAGGTGTTTTAGGGCTCATTTTTGGTTCTCTTTTGGGCTACTCATCGATTCGCTTTAAAGTAAAAGAAGATCCAATTGTAGAAGAGTTGGATGCCATGCTGCCACAAACACAATGTGGACAATGTGGTTACCCTGGTTGTAAGCCTTATGCCAAAGCCATCGCAGAAGGCGACGATATTAATAAATGTCCTCCTGGTGGTGAAGCCGTTATGCAACAACTTGCAGATCGCATGGGGATTGAGCCTAAGCAATTAGAAGGCGAAGAAAAGCCTAAAATGATCGCATTTATTCGTGAAGATGAATGTATCGGCTGTACCAAGTGTATTCAAGCGTGCCCTGTTGACGCCATTTTAGGGGCAACTCGACAAATGCACACAGTAATCACAGACGAATGTACCGGCTGTGAGTTGTGTGTTGCACCTTGCCCAACAGATTGTATTGATATGCTACCTATCCAAATTACCACACAAAACTGGCAGTGGAATTTACAAACTATCCCAACAAAAACTATCTCAACCGACAGTAGCAACGAGCCGTAACATGACACAAAAAAGCAATTTATTAAGTGACAAAAAATTAGAGCAGATTGCGGCTGGTAAAATGTGGGACTTTCATGGTGGTGTGCACCCTGAACAAAACAAATTACAAAGTAACCAAAGTGCAATTACCGACGCAGGTATTCCTGAAGAGTTGATCATTGCTGTTGAGCAAAAAGGTCATATTCCCCAATTACTAGTAGAAATAGGCGATACGGTATTAAAAGGCCAACCCTTAACTAAAGTATACGGCGCGTTAGTAGTACAACATGCTAGTAGCTCTGGTGTGGTCAAAGCCATTGAACCAAGAACTGACTGCCACCCTTCTGGTCTGCCTGTGTTATCAATAGTGATTGAGACCGATGGTTTAGATAGACCTTTCCCTACTCAAGGATTTAGTGACTATCGCCAAGAGATGCCAGCAACCTTAATCGAAGCAACTCAACAAGCCGGTATTGTTGGCTTGGGTGGTGCAGGTTTTGCTACACATTTAAAATTAGCACACAGTGAAAATCGCCTGTTAATCATCAATGCCATTGAATGTGAACCTTACATCACTGCCGATGATCGTTTAATTCAAGAACATGCTGACGAAATAATTGAAGGCATTAATATACTGCAACACATATTGCAGCCTAAATTAACGATATTTGCAGTGGAAGATAATAAACCGGAAGCCATTGAAGCATTCACGAAGTCATTGCAGAGCATACCCGGTGCTGCTGATAATATCCTATTACGTGTTATTCCAACTCGCTATCCATCGGGTAGTGCTAAACAACTGATTGAAGTGTTAACGGGAGAGCAAACGCCAATCAATAAACACTCTTCAGAGTTAGGCATCTCTATGTTTAACGTAGGAACAGCCTTTGCCGTTAAAGAAGCGATCATCAATGGTAAACCACTCGTTTCTCGTATTGTCACCATTACCGGCGATGCTTTTGCACGTAAAGGCAATGCTAGCGTGCGCATTGGTACACCAATTCAACATTTGCTAGATACTTACTGGTTGAATGCACTGCATCATCAACAACTGATCATTGGCGGCCCGATGATGGGCTTTACCGTCAGCGATCCAGGTATGCCAGTGTCAAAAACCTGTAACTGCATTCTTGCTCCTACTGAGAAAGAGTTACCTCAGCCAGAGCCTGAAATGAACTGTATTCGTTGTAGTGAATGTGCTGAAGCCTGCCCAGTAGAACTATTACCACAGCAGTTACTTTGGTACTCACAGAGCGAAGACCATAAAAAGTTAGAAGAATATGATTTATCTGCCTGTATCGAATGTGGAGCCTGTGCTTTTGTTTGCCCAAGTCATATTCCATTAGTTGAATATTACCGCGTCTCTAAATCACAAATTAAAGCCGCTAAGTTCGAAGCAGAAAAGGCTGCTATTGCACGTAAACGCCATGAAGATAGAGAGTTACGTTTAGAGACTGAAAAACAGCAACGTCAATTAAAACACAAATTAGCAGCTGAAAAACGTAAACAACAAATGCAAGATAAGACTGGTGGCGAAGACTTAGTAGCCGCAGCCCTAGCCCGTGCTAAAGCCAAAAAACAAGCGAATAATGAAGCTTCAGCAGAGTCAAGCAGCAAACCGACGGCAGCTAATAGTCAAGTGGCAGCAGCCATTGCCCGCGCTAAAGCTAAAAAACAAGCCGCTGCAGAATCAACACCTGCTGAAACTGAAGCAGATCCGAAAAAAGCTGCAGTTGCCGCGGCCATTGAGCGCGCTAAAGCCAAGAAACAAGCTGCTGCAGAATCTACAGCAACAGAAGCTGAAGCAGATCCGAAAAAAGCAGCAGTTGCCGCAGCCATTGCTCGCGCTAAAGCCAAGAAACAAGCTGCTACAGAATCTACAGCAACAGAAACTGAAGTAGATCCGAAAAAAGCTGCAATCGCGGCAGCAGTTGCTCGCGCTAAAGCTAAAAAACAAGCAGCAGAAACTAAAGATCAACAAGTGACAACAGATGCGCCAGAAAATGATGTTAAAGTTGAAGCAGAAGCCGATCCAAAAAAAGCTGCAATCGCGGCAGCAGTTGCTCGCGCTAAAGCTAAAAAACAAGCAGCAGAAGCTAAAGAACAACAAGTAACAACAGATGCGCCAGAAAATGACGTTAAAGTTGAAGCAGAAGCCGATCCCAAAAAAGCCGCAATCGCTGCAGCAGTTGCTCGTGCTAAAGCTAAAAAACAAGCAGCAGAAACTAAAGATCAACAAGTCACAACAGATGCGCCAGAAAATGACGTTAAAGTTGAAGCAGAAGTCGATCCCAAAAAAGCCGCAATCGCTGCAGCAGTTGCTCGTGCTAAAGCCAAGAAACAGGCGGCAGCAGAAGCCGCATCACAAAGGGACTCTGTACCAACAGAGTCAGCAGAAGAAAAAACTGTGGACGACAAAAAATCCAGAATAGCGGCAGCCATTGCCAAAGCAAAAGCGAAAAAACAGGCAGAGAAGGATCAATAAGTTATGGCATTTTTCAGTTCGACCTCACCACACCAGCGCATAAAACGCCGTACGCCTGAAATCATGAAAATGGTTGTGTTGGCCTTATTGCCTGGCGTCCTTGTGCATAGTTACTTGTTTGGGTTAGGTATCTATGTGCAGATAGCGCTGGCTATTGCGACAGCCGTTGCATCAGAAGCTATTTTTCTTACATTACGTAAGCGCCCTTTTATTAATAGCATTAAGGATTATACAGCGATTGTCACCGCCGTGTTATTAGCGATCTCTATCCCTTCGCTTGCACCATGGTGGGTGATCGTTATTGGTACAGCCTTTTCTATTATCATAGTAAAACAACTCTACGGTGGGCTTGGGCAAAATATTTTTAACCCAGCCATGGCTGGTTATGTCTTATTATTAATTTCATTTCCAGTACAAATGACAGCTTGGTTGCCTATTGAATCAATGCAAGCATTTCCAGTGACCATCAAGGATACATTGAGTTTAATCTTCACTGGTTACAGTATTGATGGGTATAGCGTCACGCAAATTAAGACATCAATTGATGGTTTTACCTTAGCGACGCCATTAGAAACTATCCGTAATGCCCTACACGTAGGTGACACGATTTCTGAAACACTGAAAACCACATTATTCAGTCCAGATTCATTACAAGGGAGTCAATGGGTTAACTTAGCCTTCTTAGTAGGCGGACTTTACCTGCTCAAAAAACAAGTGATTTTATGGTACATCCCAGCGAGTTTCTTAGTGGGTATGATTGTTTTCTCTTTCATTCCTTTTGCTACGGATCCTGAGTTGTTCCCTTCTCCGCTTTATCATTTATTCTCAGGGGCGACCATGTTAGGTGCCTTCTTCATTTTAACCGACCCTGTCACCGCCAGCACGACAGTGAAAGGACGCATCGCCTATGGTTTATTATGTGCATTATTAGTGGTGATTATTCGTGATTTTGGTGGTTACCCTGACGCAGTAGCTTTTGCAGTTTTATTAGCAAACATATGTGTGCCATTAATTGATTATTACACCAAACCTAAAGTTTATGGGAGAAGACGCTCATGATGATGCCAGCAATTAGCCGTAACGCGCTATTACTCGGTATATTTGCAGTACTTTGTACAGGTGCAATCGCCCTAGTAAATGTATTAACGCAACCTGTGATTCAACAACAGGAACAAATTGCCTTACAAAACAATATTAATGAATTAATCAAACCTGATCGTTATGATAATAACATCATTGAAAGTTGCTTTACCGTTGTCGACAATCAGTTATTAGGTGACGCGACTCCTAAACAAGTGTTTATCGCCAAGCAATATAACCAGCCTGTTGCCGCTTTAATTCAAACCAGTACCTTTAAAGGTTACTCCGGTGAAATTAAGTTATTAGTGGGAATTTATGCCGACGGTACAGTGGCAGGAGTGCGTATTAATAGCCATACGGAAACACCTGGATTAGGCGATAAAATACAAACTAACAAGTCAGATTGGATCTATTCATTCGATGGTAGTGACTACCAAGCAGAACAAGATGCTAAGTGGGAAGTGAAAAAGAATGGTGGAAGCTTTGATGCCTTTACTGGAGCGACTATCACGCCACGTGCAGTGGTATTTGCCGTTAAAAATACACTCATGTATTTTAACCAACATAAATCAACTTTATTCAATACTGAAGCAACTTGTGGAGACCTGTAATGACACAAGAAAACAAGGCTAATGCCACTATCGCGAATGATATGACGGAAGAGATAGATGCAGGAGAAGTTGCACCCCAAGCAAGCGATGCGGCTGTTTATAAAGACCTGAGCCTACAAGGCTTATGGAAAAATAATCCAGGCATAGTGCAGTTACTGGGGTTATGTCCATTACTGGCGGTGACCAACACCTTAACCAATGCGCTTGGTTTAGGCTTAGCAACATTATTTGTAGTGATCGCGTCTAATATATTAATTTCATTAATCAGACACCATGTTCCAAAGGCTATCCGTATTCCGGTATTTGTATTAATCATTGCCTCTTTAGTAAGCTGTATTCAATTATTAATGAATGCTTATACTTACCAACTTTACCTGTCGCTAGGTATCTTCATTCCATTAATTGTAACCAACTGTATGATCATTGGTCGTGCTGAAGCATTTGCCTCAAAAAACAGCGTTAAACATTCTGCCTTTGATGGCTTGATGATGGGCTTAGGTTTCACCGCCGTATTAATCATATTAGGCGCAGCACGTGAAGTGTTAGCGCAAGGAACACTATTTGATGGTATAGAAACCTTATTGGGCGACTGGGCAAGCTTTATGACCATTAGCCTGTACAATACAGACACTAGCTTTTTAATTGCAGCATTACCACCAGGTGCTTTTATCCTGATGGGCTTAATCATCGCCTTTAAAAACAGCATTGATAACCTATTGAAAAAATAATGAATACTATAAAACGTAAACAAATTTTAACCCGTTTAAGAGACAACAACCCTCACCCAGAGACAGAGCTAAACTTCAGCTCTCCCTTTGAGTTATTAGTTGCCGTCACTCTCTCAGCGCAAGCAACAGACGTCAGTGTCAACAAAGCCACTGATAAACTGTTTCCCGTCGCCAACACACCAGAAGCTATTTACGCACTAGGGGTTGATGGGCTAAAAAACTACATTAGAACCATTGGCTTATATAACAGTAAAGCCGAAAATGTCATTAAAGCGTGTAAGATGTTAATCGACCTTCATAACAGTGAAGTACCGCAAGACAGAGACGCACTTGTCGCCTTACCAGGCGTTGGTAGAAAAACAGCTAACGTCGTTTTAAACACCGCCTTTGGTTGGCCAACCATTGCTGTCGATACACATATCTTCCGTGTTTCTAACCGCACTAAGTTAGCCATGGGCAAGAATGTTGATGATGTAGAAAAAAAGCTGTTAAAAGTTGTTCCAGCGGAATTCAAAGTAGATGTACATCACTGGTTAATATTACACGGGCGTTATACCTGTATTGCTAGAAAACCACGCTGCGGCTCATGCTTAATAGAAGACCTATGTGAGTTTAAAGAAAAAACCAATTATTAAATTTAACCGCAACCCAATATTAATGGGTTGCGTTAGCCTCTCTTCAACAAACTCAACATCTCTCCAAAACGATTTAAAACTTCAGACTTAAAACAATGAACACTAAAACATAAAGGCCACTTGCCTTTGTCCAACAGAAAGATATTCTGTCTTAAATCAAATAATAAAAAGTTGAAACTTATGCATTTTCGCCACCTACAGCACACACTATTTATCCTATTCAGTTCAGTATCATTTGGGCTCTCAGCAGCAAGCATTGGCACCGTAACATTAGATAATGGTGCCACAGTTCAATTAAACGATGACCACACCTGGGAATATATCGCCGTTAATACTGAGATAACTACAAAAGCTGATAATACAATTGTACCTGTCGTCATCGCCTCGACTACAGTAATACCTGCTAACACAGAACAAACAGCAAAAGATAAATCATCACTAGTGCGTTCAGGATTGTTAAATACGGCCGTAAAAAGTGATGTCAAAGTGACCTTTACTGAAGCCACTTGGCGAGAGCGATCCCTTGGTTTAAAGTTTGCCTTATCCAGTAATAACGCAGAGGGTGTCGTAATAGTAAAAGTTGCAGCCACTTTTTATGATGATCAAGCTAAACAAATTTCCGAGCAAACCTTCAACGTATGGCAAGCCAGCTACAGATTGCCAAATACTTACTTACGCAAAGGTGAAACACGAGACAGTCGAATAATTTGGGTTGATGGTATCGACAAAGCTAACTGGGCAGATAAATTGCTCAGCCTAAAAATCGTTGAAATAGAAACTCGTTAGTTTTTCTTCTTAAAAGCGATGAATATTCACTGGGAGAGTTGTGTTCGTATAGCGAGTTCCCTTTTGGAGAAGCTCTACAAGCTCATGGCGCATAATAAGAAGTTTATCGTTAGCTACAACACTGCATGTAGTGAAGACAGCTAACTGTAAATTTTACTGCTGTAATGACTTGTAAACTGTACTTGCTACGAAGGCTGCTTATCGAAAGTTTTAACGCCCTCAGGAATCTGATACCAATCTTGCTTTTCACTAAGCCATACATGCACAGTTGGCTTTATTATACGAGTGTCTGCTAAGTTGCTTGGTTTTAGTTTTAGCTTGTCAGGTTCATTAGGGTCGAAATGATAAAGCCTATTGCCGCATGACGGACAAAATTTAGCGCCATTAATATTTCCACTATCCGAGGGACGACTCCATTCTTTCATTACCCCACTAAACTTAACACTTTTAGTTGTCACCACAGCCGTAATACTAAATGCACTAGTAGATAACTTTTGGCACTCTTTACAATGACAAGCGACAACCATTAAAGGTGGTTCAAGAAGCTCATAAGTTACTTCGCCACATTGGCAAGAACCTTTAATTGGGTACTTAACGCTTTCCATAATCGACTCCAATGTTTAGGGCAGCTTAGGCCGCATTAAGTAGACAAAATTGATTTGTTGTAATGTATAGCGAAGCGGAACGTAATCCGCTGTTTTAGTTACGTTTAAACGTTTTATTATATAAATTTACTTCGAAAGAACATCTTCAGTTAGATATTTAGTTTGTGCAATAATTATAAGCGTTTTTCCTAGTATGTCTCTGAAGTCAAAATATGATGATTCTTTAGAAATTGTATTCTTAGTCCAAGCTATAAATTTCTCACGGTGTTCAATGTTATTTGTATGCGCAAGGTCACCATAAAGAAAACCTTGGTAAATATCCCAGTTGGACATTCTTTCACCATCGTAAATAAGTGGTGAATCAGAGTTCCAATACTTTTTAATCTAAGCCTGCATCTCTATTAGTGCTTCTAACTTATTATCATCCGCCTTAAGCTTTTTAAAGTGAGAATGTAAATTATTGATACGGAAGTGTTCGTTTCTTTGAAAAAACAATCTATGCGTCAAAAGAAATGCATCAAGCCCTTCGTCAGTTGGACCTACGTAATCTAATACTTCTGCTCCAATTGTGACTTTATGCTCCTTTTGCATTTGCTTCGAAAATGAGCTGGCAATAAGTTTGTCTGCTTTGGAAACGAATAACTCAAGTACTTCTTTAGAATGCATAGCTAAACTCTAGATTCATATAACGAGGCTGTAGAATTTTTCATTCTCAGCCTGATTTTTTAAAAAAAATCACATTAATTCACATTTACTTGAGATTCAAATAGATTATTCACTTTTCAATAAATGATTGATTAAATTGACTTGTAAGAGTGCTTATAAAATTAATTAGATTGGATTATTGCGGTTTAAGGGCTTAGCCCTTGGATTAATGTAAACTATACCTTAACTTCAACTTCTCTATCGTTATTATTTTCACTTTCGACTAAAAGGTAATTGTATTAATCACCAGTGATAGTTAGTTATAATCACAGGACGATACCCGATATTTACACAAGCCTTTATTTTAAAAATGTGGAAACAACTGGCATAAAAAAGCCGAGTTAATTAACTCGGCTTTGGTATTAGATTGAAACTAAGTACGTTTACTCAGCGTCAACTGCGTCAGTACTTGGTTTAGTTCCACGGAACTGCACTGTAATACCGTCAATAAAGCGACGTAGTAGTTGATCACCACAAGGCTTGTAATTACGGTGATCAGACTTTCTAAATAATGCTGATAACTCACCTTTAGATACTGGAAAGTTAGCAAGTGATAATGCATTTAGCATATCTTCATCTTTAAAGTTTAACGCGATACGTAACTTACGAAGAATATCGTTGTTAGATAAAATCGCTTTAGCAGGTAATACAGCTGGTACTGCGCCCTCTTTACGGCCACGTTTTTCATAGATTAAGCCGTCAAGAAACAACGATAAAACGCTATCACGACAAAGTACAAAACCTTCTGCGTCTTCTTTAGCAATAATACTATGTAAAAAATCAACGCTCATTTCGTTATCAACTGAAGCAAAGATGGCTAGCATTTTTGTATCATTTAATTGCAGTGCATAACGTACACGGCGTAAAACATCATTAGTAATCATAAATTCTCAATAAGTTGAGTGATAGTAAGCTCATTATGTCAGAGCTTACAATAAAACGCTTACGCGTTACCTTTAACTTTTAACTGTTGCTCAGCGGCAAAGTTTAACATTCTATCTAGCGATACTAACGCGCCTTTAGCAACGTTAGGATCAACATCTATCTCATGCCCTGAAGCATCAGTTAATGAATCATATATTGCCTTAAGGCCGTTCATAGCCATCCAAGGACAATGTGCACAACTACGGCACGTTGCACCGTTACCAGCTGTTGGTGCAGCCATCATCTCTTTATCTGGACATGCTTGCTGCATTTTATAAAAGATGCCTGTATCAGTAGCTACAATTAATTTTTTATTAGGTAGAGATTGCGCTGCTTTGATCAGTTGGCTTGTAGATCCTACTGCATCAGCTAATTTTACGACACTCTCAGGCGACTCTGGATGCACTAGTATAGCAGCATCAGGGTGGATTGCTTTCATATCGCGTAATGCACTAGCTTTAAACTCATCGTGAACAATACAGTCGCCTTGCCACATAATCATGTCAGCTTGAGTTTTGCGCTCAATATAACTACCTAAATGGCGAT
Organism: Psychromonas sp. 14N.309.X.WAT.B.A12; assembly: GCF_030397575.1. Taxonomy (GTDB): domain Bacteria; phylum Pseudomonadota; class Gammaproteobacteria; order Enterobacterales; family Psychromonadaceae; genus Psychromonas. Next base: position 185,156 of record NZ_JAPNXS010000007.1, read on the forward strand.
CTGGTCCCCATATGATTTTTTTACCTTCGCTATCTAAATGTTCAACGATCTCTAACGCAATGCTCGATGTCACGACCCAATCTGCGCGTGCTTTAACAGCAGCTGAAGTATTTGCATATACAACCACAGCACGTTCTGGATGTTCATCACAAAAGGCAGAAAACTCTTCCACAGGACAACCCACGTCTAAAGAACAAGTAGCGGCAAGTTCAGGCATTAGTACGGTTTTATGTGGTGTTAAAATTTTTGCTGTTTCTCCCATAAAACGAACACCAGCAATAATCAATGTTTTTGCTTTATGATCTCGACCAAAGCGAGCCATCTCTAAAGAGTCTGCAACGTAACCACCCGTTTCTTCAGCCAGCGCTTGGATTTCAGGATCGGTATAATAATGAGCGACAAGTACCGCATCTTTTTCAACAAGTAGTTGTTTGATTTTAGCTTTGTAATCAATCTTTTCCTGTGAAGTTAATTCAACAGGTTTACCAGGAAATGGATAATCAGATCCAACAAGCGGGGAAAATTGGCTCATTATTAACTCTTAGATATAGAAAAATGGGTGCAGATTATAGCAACTTAGAAGAAAAAAAGTAATGAAATATTTACGAGTAGTTAGATATATAAGGGGGAGATAAAAATGTGGTGGGCCGTGAAGGATTTGAACCTTCGACAAATGGATTAAAAGTCCACTGCTCTACCAACTGAGCTAACGGCCCATATAATTTACATATGGTTATGGTTTTAATTTTCAATTCACTTTTAGATTAAAAGTGTATCAATAGCTCTACCAACTGAGCTACATACGTATTTTATAACGTTTTGGTTTTGTTTAATCTTAAAATAGATTAAAAGCTCTACCAACTGAGCTTTAAGTTTAAGCTAGAACATGATTTGCATCACGTGTTGCTCTCAACTGCGGCGTATAATATACAAATATTTTCAGAGCGCAACAAAAAAATGCGACTTTTATTTCATGTGCTGAGAAATTAAACAATAATAGATTTAAGCACAATTATTCTAGGTAAAATATGTGCTTAAAGAGTCTTTAAACGTTTAGCAGCTAAGTTTGCTGCAGATGAATTTGGGTACTCAGTGACCGTTTTCTGATAGAAAGATTTCGCAGAATCAATCGAACCAGCATATTCATCAATGATACCAATTTTAAGTAATGCATCGGCGCGTTTATTAGAGTCAGGGTATTTTTCAGTGACAACTAAGAATGCAACTTTAGCTTCATCACGTTTCTTTTCTTTATAGAGGAGTTGCCCTAACCAGTATTGCGCGTTTGGAACATAACTTGATTCAGGATGATCAATAACAAACGCTTCAAAAGCAGTAATAGCCTGCTGATACTGTTTATCATTAAGCACTAAATCAACAGCAGCTTGATAAGCGGCTTTGTCTGTACCAGGAGCAGCTGGTGTTGCAGATGCAGCAACAGGTTGTGAAGTTTGTTGACGTTCATCTAACATTTGATAGAGGTTACGTTGACGCTCTTCAATTTGCTCTAGGTCATTGGAAAAGACTTCCATTGAACCCTTTATCTGATTTATCTCTTGTCCTAATTGATCTAACTGAGTTTGAAAACGAATCTGCATTTTATTGCGTATCGTCATCACTCTTGTTAACTCATCCATACGTTTTAGTAATTCTGCATTACTAGCCGTACTGACCGTTGCATCTGAAACAGGTGCAGCAGCGTAACTCGGGAAAGAGAAAAAAGCGGTCATAAGCATGGCCGCTGATAGATTACGTTTTTTCATATAGAAATTAGTAAACTAATTCTGCACGACGGTTTTCAGCGCGAGCAGCTTCGTTATGACCTAGGTTAACTGGCTTCTCTTCACCGTAGCTTACTACTGTGATTTGACTTGCAGAAACACCCATGTTTTCTAAGTAAGTAGAAACAGCTAGACCACGACGTTCGCCAAGTGCGATGTTGTACTCAGGCGTACCTAGTTCATCAGCATGACCTTCAACAGTGATTGATTTATCAGTGTTGTTTACTAAGTATTTAGCATGAGCATCTAAAATTGTTGCGTATTTTGGAGAGATAACTGATTTATCAAACTCAAAGTTGATTGTTGTCTCTAAAATCGCGCTAGTGTATTGCTCAACTAACTTTTCTTCAGCAGTTAATTCAATTGCTTGAATTGTATCTGTTTGTACTGCATCTTCAGCTGCTTTTTTAGCTGCTGCCGCTGCTTGTTCAGCTTGTAGCTTCGCTGCTGCTTCTGCATCTGCATCAGTAGTTGAAGAACAAGCACCTAATGCTAACATTGGTAGTGCAATTAATAAGCCTTTTGAAATCATAGAACGATTCATTTTATTTCCTTAGTACGTTTTAATTAAATTATTGTAAAAATGGTGACCATGCCGGTGATTTAACCTCACCATTATTCGCTGGTATATTCGCTTTAAATCGACCATCCATCGAAACTAGTGCTAAGCCTTGTTTACCTTGATAAACAGTGCTGTAAATAATCATACTGCCGTTTGGAGCAATACTTGGTGACTCATCTAACTGTGTTTTTGTTAAGGTTCTTAACTCACCAGATTCAAGGTCTTGCACCGCAATCATATAATTCCCATTATGACGACTTACAAGTACAAGATTATCACCATCTGGGGTCATTGTACCACCTAAATTAATCTCACCTTCCCAAGTAAGGCGTTTCGCTTTGCCCGTTGCTAAAGACACTTGATAAATTTGTGGTCTTCCGCCTCGTTCAGATGAAAATATAATCGACTTTCCGTCAGGTGTCCAACTAGGTTCAGTATCTATGACACGATTATTTGTCAATCGTTTCAATGCTTTTGTCTTTATATTAAAAGTATATATCTCTGGTTGTCCATCTTTCGACAACACTAATGCTAATTGAGTTCCATCTGGTGACCAAGTTGGTGAACCATTAATTTTAGGGAAAGAAGTCATTAACTCACGTTGCTGAGTATAAAGATCTTGAATATATACTTGAGAACGACGTTTCTCAAAGCTTACATAAGCCAGTTTACGCCCATCTGGAGACCAAGAAGGAGACATAATTGGCTGTTTTGAACGTAATACTAATTTCTCGCCTTCACCATCATAATCTGAGATACGTAATTGATATGGGTGTGTACTATCTCTGTCGATCGCAACATAAGCGATACGCGTTAAGAAGGCACCACGCTCACCAGTTAATTTTTCATAAACAATGTCACTAATGCGATGTGCGTATTGTCTTAACTGACTTGTAGTTATAGTACTGCGGCGCTTATCCATCACTGGATCAAAGTTAGGCATATTAACATTACCGGTTAATACGTCTAACAGCTCAAAAGTGACGATGTATTTACCAGCAGTGGTATCTGGTTTTACTTCACCCATAACAATCGCTTCAACACCTAACTCAGTCCAGGTAGAGTAATCAATATCTTTGCTGTTAGAAGGTGTTTTTGGCATTTTATCAATTGATAAAGGGCTAAATTTACCACTGCGTTGTAAATCAGCAGCAACAATTTCAGAGAAATTTTGTGGTTTTTTGCCTTTGCCTAGCCATTTAAAAGGCACAACAGCAATAGGACGTGCACTATTAACGCCTTCTGTAATTAAAATTTCTAAACGTGCTGATGCATTGCTTGAAGCTGCAACCAGTATTATCAAACTAATTAATCGAACAAACATGTTCATTCCTTATAGGTCTGGCTCTAATGTAATATCGAAATCCCTAAACTGACCACTAATATCAGGATCCTTAGGAATAGGTAACGTTTTAGCCTGCAGTGTTGCTCGACGAGCAGAATCACATAACTTTTGATCACCTTTACTCATCACTGCACTTAATACTAATCCGTTAGAAGCTAATTTAATGGCTAATGTACAAGTTTGACCGCTCATGCTTTGATCAACTTTCCAATTACGACTTATTTTAGAGCGAATCAGTGCTTGGTATCTAGCGATTTCAGAGGTTTGCTTTGCACTTCTTGCACTTGAAAAATCATCAGAAAACTCAGCTTCCATTTGTCTATCTAACTCTTCTTGTCTTAAACGTTCTTTTTCAGCTGCTGCTTTTTCTCTAGCAATTTTAGCTGCTTTTTCTTTTGCAGCTTTCTCCTTCGCGGCTTTCTCAGCAGCTAATTTATCAGCTTTTTCTTTCGCCGCTTTTTCGGCAGCTAGTTTTTCTGCTTTCTCTTTTGCCGCTTTTTCGGCAGCTAGTTTGTCAGCTTTCTCTTTCGCCGCTTTTTCGGCAGCTAATTTATCTGCTTTCTCTTTTGCCGCTTTTTCGGCAGCTAGTTTGTCTGCTTTTTGTTTGGCAGCTTTAGCAGCATCATCTGCTTTTTTCTTTTCAGCTGCGGCGATAGCAGCTTGTTCAGCCTGTTTTTGCTCTTCCGCTGCTTTTGCCGCGGCTAATTTTTCATTTTCAATACGCTTTTGTTCTTCTTGTTGACGTACTGCTTCTGCTTTTTCAGCCTTTAGCTTTTCATCTTTTTGCTTCTGCACCAGTGCTTGCTGACGTTGTTTTTCAGCTTCTTGCTCTGCTTGTAATTTACGCTGTTGATCTATTATCTTTTGCTGAGCTTGTTTTTGTTGCTCTGAATGCTTTGCCATACTATCAAGCATATCTTGATTAATAACAGTGGCATCAATGATTGATGCTGCCTCAGGTTTATCTTTCGGCAGCGAGAAATCAATGTTCATCAACAACACACCTCCAATAATGAGATGCAAAGCAAATGCAGTAATAAATGCAATAATATTTGTGCTATTTTTCATCTATTCGTCGGGCTCTGTCATTAAACCTAAAGAAGGCACACCTGCTTGCTGTAGCAACACCATCAATTTCACCACACTTTTATAGTCGACATCACCATCGCCTTTCACGATAAATTGAGCATCAGGATCAAGCTCAATTTGTCCCGCTACAAGCGATGACATTTGCGATGCATCTAACGGTGTATCGGACTCATCACCTACGCTTAAATAGTAACGCCCCTGTTTATCAATTGAAGCAATTAAAGGCGGCTTGGAATCTTCAGGTAACGATTCTGCTGCGGCTTGCGGCAGATCGACTTTAACACCCTGTGTGACTAGCGGAGCCGTTACCATGAAGATGATCAGTAGTACCAGCATCACGTCGATGTAAGGTACTACATTAATTTCCGCAATAACGCGTTTTCGTCTAGGCGTTCGATAAGAATGTCGCATAATAGTTACTCACTCTCAGTCATTGCTTGGCGCTGTAATATCGAGGTGAACTCTTCCATTAAGTTAATGTATGACGCTTCTAAATGACCAACTTGAGTAGAAAACTTGTTGTAAGCCATTACAGCAGGAATCGCAGCAAATAGACCCATTGCAGTCGCGATCAAGGCTTCTGCGATACCTGGAGCAACCATAGATAAAGTAGCTTGTTGTACTTCACCTAAAGCGATAAATGAGTTCATGATCCCCCAAACCGTACCGAATAGGCCGATATATGGGCTAATAGAACCAATTGTTGCTAATGCAGGTAAACCAGATTCTAACTCATCCATTTCACGCGATAAGGTGACACGCATTGAACGATGTGCCCCTTCGATAACGCTATCAACGTTACGCCCCGGCATGCGATGTAAACGAGAGAACTCTTTAAAGCCCATGTAGAATATTTTTTCGCCACCATTAACTCGTTCACTACGAGCAGCGGTTTCTTTGTATAATCGGCTTAAGTCATGACCTGACCAAAAGCGATCTTCGAAATGTTTCAGTGCTAACTTAGCCGACTTCAACATTCTTGAACGTGAGAAAATCAACGTCCATGAATAGATAGACATGCCTAAGAGCAATAACATAACCGTTTTTACAAGCAAACTAGCTTGTAGGAATAACCCTAAAAATGACATATCAGCGTGCACGAGTAATTACCTCAATTATTTCTGTTGGAATAGCGGTTGGTTTCATTTTATTCAAATTTACGCAAGCGATTAGAGTATCCGCCTGACAAAGAAGTTCCCTGTTTTCATCAAAAACTTTCTGTGTAAATAATAAGCTGGCTTTACGGTATGATGCAACCTCTGTTTCAATACTAAGTAGTTGATTAAATCGAGCAGACTTAATGCAGTCCATATCCACCTTTTTCACCATAAAAGCGATGCCTTCGTCTAGTAGCGTATCTTGTTGGATATTAAAATCGCGTAAAAACTCTGTTCGACCACGCTCAAAGAATTTCAGGTAATTTGCGTAATAAACAACGCCGCCTGCATCTGTATCTTCATAATATATTCGAACTGGTAATGTTGAGGTTAACAAACTGTTTTCCTTATGCTAATTCTATTGAGGTAAGTACTAATAATAGTCGATCTGATAGTAAATTAATATGTCCATAGATTACTAGTAAAAGTACTCATCATACTCACTCAATTATGTTATATATAACGCTTATTTTACACAGATATAATGAAGTTGCATGTTGCTCAATAGTTGATTAAAAACAAGGTTGCATCAGTAAGCTGTAATTACTATTGAATTTAGCTGTTCCTCTCAGTATTGTGTGACCTCATTTCATTAATTTAGGCATGATTATTCCAATAGTCACTACGTTATAGTTTTTAGTATGTAACGCAGCTACTTTTGCATGGTTCGCAGTACAAGTTCATAAAAATAATTGTAAAAGCCCGCTTTGTTTATCGATAACTGAGGTGAGTAAAATAGGTCCAAAATAGTAGACGCAACGTACAACTAATTTAAACCCAGAATAAACAAAAGATGATGATCTGATCAGCTGTTTTTTGGTTACTTCAGCACAACACGACAATGAGCTACATAAATGAATATCCCTTTAGAAAAGCAATTAACAAAATGGTTAAAACAACAGAAAAAATCCTGCGGTTTCTTCCTTAATCTAACCGTTACTTTTGGTGTATTAACAGGCTTATCTCTTTTAGTTCAAGCCTATTTAATTGCCTCTATCATTCATAACATTGTGATCCTCGAGTTACCCACACAAGTATTAAGCAATCAGTTTATCGCTTTATTATGTTTAATTCCGGTCAGAGCACTCTTAGCTTTTGCTCGTGAACGCACCAGTTTCGAGGCAGGTAAACGTTTACGCTTACAAATCCGTCAGCAGGTATTAGACAAACTATGCGAATTAGGCCCTGCTTATATTAAAGGTAAACCTGCAGGAAGTTGGGCAACCATCGTCTTAGAACAAATTGAAGATCTACACGACTTTTATGCTCGCTATTTGCCGCAAATGTTATTGGCAGGCTTTATTCCTATGACCATTTTAATTGCGGTTTTTCCGCTGAATTGGGCAGCAGGTTTAATTTTATTAACCACCGCTCCGTTGATCCCTATCTTCATGATTTTAGTCGGCAAAGGCGCAGCGGATGCTAACCGTAAAAACTTTAAAGTATTAACCCAATTAAGTGGCCACTTTATGGATCGTCTAAAAGGTTTGAAAACCCTTAAGTTGTTTAACCAAGGTGAAACTGAGTTAAAGAACATTGAGTCAGCTTCAGAGTCATTCAGAGCTGGCACGATGGCAGTACTACGTTTGGCATTTTTAAGTTCAGCTGTCTTAGAGTTTTTTGCTGCTATCTCTATTGCTGTATTAGCTGTTTATTTTGGATTCAGCTTTTTAGGTGAACTCAACTTTGGCCATTACGGAGAAAGCATTACCTTATTTATTGGTGTGTTTGTATTAATGTTAGCCCCTGAGTTTTATCAACCTTTGCGTGATATGGGGACACATTATCATGCCAAAGCACAGGCTATTGGTGCAGCTGAAGCCCTTAAAGAGTTATTGGACTACCAGATTCCACATCAACAGCAAAGCGATACTGAAAACGCTCATGCTATCGATACCGAGCAAGCATTAACATTACAGGCAACAGAGCTTTGTGTTTATAGCCTAGACGGGAGCTTGTTAGTTGGGCCAATCAGCTTTACTGTCGACCCAGCGCAAGATGTTGCTCTGGTTGGCCCTAGTGGTTCAGGTAAAACCAGTTTGCTGAATGCGCTATTGGGCTTTTTACCCTACCAGGGTTCACTGCTTGTTAACGGTGTAGAGTTATCCAATATCGATAAAGCACAATGGCGTAAAAACTTAGCTTGGTTAGGACAAGATCCTCAACTCTTTTATGGTAGCGTGCGTGAAAATATCTCGATGGGTGATAGCACAGTAACAGACGGCACAATAAAGACATACTTACAGCAAGTCGCTATCTGGGACTTTATTGAGCAAAAACCATTGGGGCTTAACCACCCTATCGGTGAACAAATGTCAGGCCTTTCCGTAGGGCAAGCACAACGTATTGCCCTCGCTCGTGCATTAACTAAAAACGCACAACTATTCTTACTAGATGAACCAACAGCGAGTTTAGACCAAGACAGCGAAAGAGTGATTTTCAATACAATTCAAGATGCAACCCAAGATATGACCAGTATCATGATCAGCCACCGTTTAGATCAGCTACAACACATGGACAACATCATTGTTATGGATCAAGGGAAAATAGTGCAGCAAGGTGACTTCCAAACACTCAATAAAACATCCGGTCTATTTAATGATATGCAACAAGATATGAGTCATCTCGATAGTGCAATTTTAATGAACTCTCAGGCGGAAATATAATGACAGTATTACTTCCCTTTATTCGACTTTTCAAAAAACAATGGCTAATGATGTCAGTGGGTTTGTTACTGAGTGTTATCGCCGTACTTGCTGGTATTGGTTTGTTATCTTTATCTGGCTGGTTTTTATCTGCATCGGCTGTTGCGGGTCTAACGCTTTTAGCCACGCAAAGCTTTAACTACTTCACCCCTGCCGGCGGTGTACGTTTCTTGTCTATTCTTCGAACAGCGAGTCGTTACGGTGAACGCTTAGCAACACACCAAGCTACATTCAAATTATTAACTCAATTACGTGTGTGGGCATGGCAGAAATTATTGCCACTTAGCGCTTCCAATATGCAAGGCAAACGACAAGGTGAAATACTTAATCGTTTAGTATCGGATATTGATACGTTAGATCACTTATATTTACGCTTACTAACCCCACTATTCAGTGCTTTCTTTGTGCTGCTTGCGATGTTTTTCTTCTTAGCATGGTTTGACCTACACCTTGCTATCATTTTAACATCGAGCTTATTAGTACTATGGCTGGTATTGCCGGTTTTATTTTACTTCTTAGGGCGTAAACCAGGTGTTGAGCAACTACAAAATAAACGCCAATACCGTGTACAACTCTTATCTTTTTTACAGGGATTTTCTGAAATATCCCTATTTTCAGCTACGGATCGTTTTCGTCAGCAGTTAGCTGAGTCTGAACAAAAACTATTGGCTAGCCAACAGATGACCGCCAATGTTATGGCATTCAGCCAAGCATTACTGATCTTATGCCATGGCTTTATTGTATTAAGTATTTTATACATTGCCTCATCAGGTGTCGGGGAGTATCAACCACCGGGCGCACTATTAGCCATGGTTGGCTTTATGGCTTTAGCGAGTATTGAAATACTCTTGCCTATCTCAGGAGCCTTCCAACATTTATCATCATGTATTAATGCTGCGACACGTGTAAATGATCTATTAGAACAAACACCCGACATTGTATTTAATGAACAAAGCACTCAATCCATTACTCGCGGTAATATTCATTTTAAAGATATTCAATTTTCTTACCAAGATGAAACATCACCACAAGCAAGTACGGCAGTATTAAATAATATTAATCTGACGATAAAAGCTGGCGAGAAAGTCGCTTTATTAGGAAAAACCGGTTGTGGTAAATCGACTTTATTATCACTAATCACACGTGAATGGGAAGCAAACTCGGGCAGCATAATGCTCGATGGTACTGCCATCGAACAATATTCTCAGTCTGCACTTACCACTGGTATTTCAGTAGTGAGTCAACGCGTATACATTTTCTCGGGTACATTACGCGATAACTTAACTCTTGCTCAACCTAACACAGGCCAACGAACCTTTAATAATGCTGCAGAGCAAAAGGCAGCTCGAGATATTAACGACCAAGTATTAGCGTCTGTATTGAACAAGGTTGGACTGAGTGCATTAATGAAGGGTGAAGCACCTTTTGATATGTGGTTAGGAGAAGGTGGTAGACAATTATCAGGTGGTGAACAAAGACGTATTGGTGTGGCTCGCGCTTTATTACACGATGCGCCAATTTTATTACTAGATGAACCTACTGAAGGTCTAGATAAACGTACTGAGCGCGATATATTAAAACTGTTATTTGAGTTTGCTGAGCATAAGACACTTTTAATGATCAGTCATCGCTTAACCGCTATGGATAAAATGGATAATATCTACTTAATGGAGCAAGGTACGTTGCGCAATCAAGGTACACATCAAACTCTGATTAAGACAGATGATTATTACGCTTGTTTACATAAACACTTGTGCTAATTCTACTAATAGGGTTTAGGTTGGCAGCAGTCAACTTAAACCCTGCTTTAAACACTTTTCTGTACTAATACCAATAACACTAATTAACTGATCTATTTTACTTGTTAAAACAACTTATTTCTTCGTTGTAATTTTCGCAAATAGAACAACTATTTAACTTAAATTACGCCTTGAACTCAGTCATTTTCCCTGTGTAAAATTTAGATCACTTATTTAATGTAATTGGTATAACACACTAATTCTTCAGGCTCTCAACTTTAAAGAGCACTTAAACTAGCCATTGAGATATCGCTTGATACTTCGATTCATGCCTCCTGCTCTTAATTACCTAATCTAGTAGCAAAGGCTTATTTTTCACAAGCGCTATAAATTGAGCTAACTCGCGCCAGAAAAAAGACAAAAAAAAGCGGTTACTTAAAAAGTAACCGCTTAATTTAAAGACCTATTTTATTGGTCTTTTTCATCCTGCTCATTGGCTTCAGTTTGTTCATACCAAAGTCCATTGATAATGCCCAATGAACAAGCCAGTAACACACCTAAAATCCATGCAAAATACCACATAATATAATTCCTTAATTAGTACGCTGAATGTTTATATTTAACTAAAAACTCTTTACCTACACGACCAAACATCTTGATGTAACCGAAGCTGGTGTAAAGTAAAATGATAGGTAAAAATATCGCTGCAGCAATTGTCATAATGTTTAATGTTAACTCGCTTGAAGTCGCATCCCATACAGTCAAACTATGACTTGGGTTTAAACTTGAAGGCATAATGAACGGGAACATGCTAACCGCACACGTTAACAGCACACCAAATTGTGTAATACTAGTTGCAAAGAAAGCAAACCCACTGCGTTTAAAGATGCTCATTACAAACGCAATTAATGGGAACAGTAAACCAACAATAGGTGCTAGCATCGAAATTGGGTAATCGCTGTAATTCTGTAGCCAAGCACCTGGTTGTACTTCTACAACTTTCGCTAATGGGTTAGATACACCGTTCAAATCAATCGCAGAGGTAATAACAAACCCATCAATACCTTTCGCTAACCAAAGGCCAGCAAGAGCAAATAATAAGGTTGTTAATGGAGCAACAATTAATGTCACTTTACGTGCACGCTCGTATAACGCTCCTTCGGTTTTCATTTGTAGCCAAGTTGAACCTTGCAATACAAATAGACACAAAGTGAATACACCCACTAATAATGCAAATGGGTTCAATAGCGCAAAGAAACCACCTTGGTAATTAGCACGTAGAAATTCATCTAATACAAAAGGAACACCTTGTAATAAGTTACCAAATGCAACACCGATTACGATTGGCGGAACGGTACTACCAACAAAGATTCCCCAGTCCCAACTTGATTTCCAACGAGGGTCTGCCACTTTACCTCGGTAATCAAAGCCAACTGGTCTGAAGAATAATGCGAAGAGTGTCAACATCATTGCCACATAAAAGCCTGAAAATGCCGTTGCATAAACAGCAGGCCAAGCTGCGAAAATGGCACCAGCAGCTAATACTAGCCAAACCTGATTCCCTTCCCAGTGAGGGGCAATACTGTTAATCATCATACGACGTTCATCATCACTTTTACCAATCACAGGTAAAAGCGTACCAACGCCCATATCAAAGCCATCAGTTACCACAAAACCAATTAGCAATACGCTAATCAACACCCACCAAATTAATCTTAACGTTTCGTAATCAAACATTATTTTAACTCCTGTTGGTTTTCAAGCTGCTCAAAATGATACTTACCTGTTTTTAAACTACTTGGACCTAAACGTGCAAACTTAAACATTAAATAAGTCTCAACAATCAGTAATACAGTGTAGAAACCGATAATAGATAGAATACTAAACCAAATTTGATCCGTTGAAAGTGAAGATACAGCCATATGTGTAGGTAACACTTCTGCAATAGCCCAAGGTTGACGACCATATTCCGCAACAAACCAACCGGCTTCAATAGCAACCCAAGGTAATGGCAAGCTGTACAAACAAATACGAGCAAATAGTTTACTTTGACCAATGCGGTTAGTTGCTGATTGGTATAGTGCAAACAAGAATATACCTAACATTGCGATACCCGCGCCCACCATGATTCTGAACGACCAGAACATTGGAGCAACACCAGGGATACTGTCATCAACAGCCATTTGAATTTGTTCATCGGTAGCATCAACTACATTTGGAGCATAACGTTTAACTAATAAGCCGTAGCCTAAGTCAACTTTAAGCGCTTCAAACTGCTCAATATTTTCAGGCGTTTCATCACCAGCACGTAATTTTTCAAGCAAGCCATAAGCAATCATACCGTTACGAATACGTACATCATGCTCATCCATTAACTCTTTTAAGCCTTTTACTTCACCATCAAGAGAACGTGTCGCAATAATACCTAGTGCATAAGGGATTTTAACTGCGTAGTCAGTACGCTGCTCTTCTTGATTTGGTAAGCCAATCATAGTAAATGAAGCTGGGGCAGGATGAGTTTCCCATTCTGATTCGATAGCTGCTAATTTCACTTTCTGCACGTCACCAACTTCATAACCACTTTCATCACCCAGTACAATAGTACATAAGATACCAGCAGTACCGAATGCAGCTGCAATCGCAAATGAACGCTTAGCAAAAGGTAAATCACGACCTTTTAGTAGATAGTATGAACTGATCGCTAATACAAACATCGCACCAGCAACATAACCAGATGCTACTGTGTGAACAAATTTAACCTGCGCAACAGGGTTAAATACAACATCTGCGAAGTTAACCATTTCCATACGCATACTTTCATAGTTGAACTCTGCGCCTACTGGATTTTGCATCCAAGCATTTGCCACCAGAATCCATAACGCAGACATGCTCGACCCAAAGGCAACGAAGAATGTTGCTGCAAGATGCTGTAGCTTAGAAAGTCTATCCCAACCGAAGAAGAATAAACCTACAAAAGTTGACTCTAAGAAGAATGCCATCAAACCTTCAATGGCTAAAGGTGCCCCAAATACATCACCCACGTAGTGAGAATAGTATGCCCAGTTAGTACCAAATTGGAACTCCATGGTTAAACCAGTAGCTACACCTATTGCGAAGTTAATCGCAAATAACTTTCCCCAGAACTTAGTCATGTCTTTATAGATCTCTTTCTTAGTCATCACATATAGTGATTCCATAATCAATAAGATCCATGCTAACCCGAGGGTTAAAGGCACAAATAAAAAGTGATACATCGCAGTCATGGCAAACTGAAATCGCGATAAATCAACTATATCGTCCATTATATTCTCCTAAACGTATAAAAATAAAATCTGTAAGTGAGTCAACCAGTAAACTCTTGCACTTTATTACTTGTTAAACCCTTGAGTATTTTGCACTGTTAAAATACCGGGCTGGCTAGGGGAAGCCGGGTATTCTAAATGGTGATTAGCTTATCTTTCTTATCCTAGATCAAAGAATAGTTTTAAATAATGCAGAAACTTTAGGTAAGAATATTAACGACTTAAAGTTACACCATTTTGATTGTTAACCTGATGTAAATATCCCCTTAAAATCAGTAAAAAATCGTGTTAAAAAATAAAAAATTTAAACTTTTATAGGAGAGTGTAAATTAAAAACTTAAAACACATTTTACGGCTTGTTTGTTAACTTAATGTTGCGTGTAAAGGTTAACAACTTGTTGCGTTAACCCTTGTAAAACAAGCATGTAACCTAGCATTAACATCTAGCTTGAATAGCCTAAACTTACTCATTTATACTGCTAATAATGATCGAGATCAAGCTTAGTAAGCCATTTTTAAAGGTTGTTTTTGAAGATTTTAAGAAAAATATACAGACTAAAAAACACGCTAAATTTTTACTTTATAACTACGCGATTTAAAGTAGGAAATGTCATAAAAAAGAGATGACTTAAAAACAAAAACATCCCTGACATTAAAATGTGAGGGCTGTTTAAATGAGTGACAGAAATTAAATGAATTGAGTTGCTAGCTTTTCGGCTTATCAAAGCCAAAATGTAAATAGGTACGGTTAGTAGCAATACGCCCACGCGGTGTTCTTTGTAAAAAACCTTGTTGGATTAAATAAGGCTCTAAAACATCTTCGATAGTTTCTTTCTCTTCGCCAATTGCTGCCGCTAAGTTATCTAAACCTACTGGACCACCTTGAAAGGTATCTAAAATAGCCATAAGTAACTTACGATCCATGTAGTCGAAGCCTTGTTGGTCAACTTCAAGCATATCTAAAGCTTGTTGCGCAATAGCGGCATCAATCGCTATGGCTTTCTTTACTTGTGCATAATCTCGTACACGACGTAGTAATCTGTTGGCGATACGTGGAGTACCACGAGAACGCCTAGCTACCTCTACAGCACCCGACTCCTCCATCGCTAATCCTAGATGGGTTGCACTGCGCATTACAATTTTGGTCAATGATGGTAAGTCATAATATTCTAAACGTTGCACAATACCAAAACGATCGCGTAATGGTGATGTTAAGGAGCCCGCTCGTGTGGTCGCGCCAATTAATGTAAAAGCGGGTAAGTCTAGTTTAATAGAGCGTGCTGCTGGGCCTTCGCCTATCATGATATCTAATTGATAGTCTTCCATAGCAGGATATAAAATCTCTTCCACCAGCGGGCTTAAACGATGTATTTCATCAATAAATAGCACATCATTTTCTTCAAGATTAGTTAATAAGGCAGCCAGGTCACCGGCTTTTTCTAAAATAGGCCCAGAGGTGGTTTTAATATTTACATCTAACTCATTGGCAACAATATGTGACAAAGTCGTTTTACCAAGACCGGGAGGACCAAAAATAAGTAAATGATCTAAAGCTTCTTCACGCTGTCTAGCCGCCTCAATAAAGATCTCCATTTGAGCATTAACTTGAGGCTGCCCTTCATAATCAGCTAATAATTTAGGACGGATTGCTCTGTCTATTAAACTATCATCAATTTTTTGGGTACCTGAAATCAGGCGATCTTCTTCAATCATGGAGTTACTCTATTAGTTTTAGAAATTCAGCTAGCTTAATGGGCTATGATTACATCATATTCTTTAATGAACTACGAATGATGGCTTCACAATCCATCCCTTCTTGATATACACCCTGCACAGTTTTCTCTGCAATTGCTGGTTTATAACCTAGTGCAATTAATGCACTAATAGCTTCATCTTTGGCATTACCACTAACAAACGTATTCTCAAAATCATTGGTAAGTGACAGTTTATCTGACTCAGGTGTCAATAGATCTGAGCCACCCCAGTTTTTCAGGCGATCCTTCATTTCTACAACTAGGCGCTCAGCTGTTTTCTTGCCAACACCAGGAAGTTTAACCAAAGTGGTTACTGCATCATTATTAATGCATTGTACAAATTGGTTTGCAGACATACCTGATAAAATAGCTAAAGCTAATTTAGGGCCAACACCATTAACTTTAATTAGCTCACGAAACATTGCTCTTTCATGCTTATCAGCAAAACCGTATAACAATTGAGCATCTTCACGCACAACGAAGTGCGTATAAACAATCGCTTCTTCACCTACTGCCGGTAAAGGGTAAAATGAGCTCATCGGTAATTGGATTTCATAACCCACACCAGACACATCTAACAATATTTCTGGCGGTTGTTTTTCTAATAAAATGCCACGCAATAATCCAATCATAATACCTTTACCTTATATCAATCGATCTCAACGTAATAATAGTCACAAGCATAAAAAACAACTGAGTAAATATCCAGTATTAGTTTCAATTTATTTTAACCATCGTGTGATTTTATTTTCAAAAACAAAGACTAATATTCCAGTCCATATACAGGCAAAAGTGAATAATTTAATCAATGAAACAGGCTCTTTATATAGAAACACTGCCAAAATGAACATTAATGAAGGACCTAAATATTGGAAAAAACCAAGTGTAGATAATGGCAAGCGTAACGCAGCTTGTCCGAAACATATTAAGGGCAGCGCCGTAACAACGCCTGCTAGCATCAGAAACACATTTAATGACCATTCATTATTGAACAGATTAGATGTTTCACTGTGAGCAACTGTAAGTAAATAAATCATAGCAATTGGCAACACCACCAACGTCTCTAAAAATAAACCAGTGATAGCCTTAACTTTTACTTTTTTACGTAATAAGCCATAGAGAGCAAAGGTGAAAGGCAATACTAAAGAAACCCAAGGTAATTCACCTAATTGCCATGCTTGTGCCGAAACCCCAATAAAAGCTAAGAAGACCGCAAACCATTTTAATCGTGATAAGCGTTCACTCAGAAACACCAATCCTAGAACGACATTAACAATAGGGTTAATGAAATAGCCCAAGCTCGCTTCAAGCATTTTTCCGTTATTAATTGCCCAAATAAACACTAACCAATTACAGCTGATCAATAATGAAGTGACTACTAACATCAATAAACTTTTATACTGACGACATACAGATAACACATTCGGCCAATCTTTTAGGTAACTGACTAATAGTGCAGTAACGACCACAGACCAAATTACACGATGCGATAAAATTTCATAGACAGAAATGAAGTCTAAATACTTAAAATAAAGTGGTGCAATACCCCAAATAAAATAAGCAGATAGCGCATATAACACACCTATCTGAGTCTCTGATAGTTTATTCATCTGTTTTATTGTGTCCGAGCCTTATTCTCAATCCTTGAAAATAAAACCAATATAAGGAGATTAACGGAAACGTCCACGCACCGTTTTTTTTACTTGTCCTGCCATTGCCACCAATGATTGAGCGGTATGAGCGTGGCAAATAGCAACAGCTAAGCCATCGGCAGCATCTGCCTGTGGTCGACCTGACAGATTCAATACCTGCATCACCATTGATTGCACTTGTTCTTTTGTTGCTCCACCTGTTCCCACAACAGCCTGTTTAATCTGCCGAGCAGAGTATTCGCAAACATATAAGTCCGACTGAGTGGCAGCAACAATTGCCGCACCTCTTGCTTGCCCCAGCTTTAGCGCTGAATCAGGGTTCTTAGCCATAAACACTTGCTCAATAGCAAACTCTGTTGGTTGATACTGTTTAATTATTTCAGCTACACCATCAAAAATCATATTAAGTTTAGGTGCTAAGCTTTCGCCTTTAGTACGAATACACCCACTGGCTATATAGCTACAACGACTACCCTTTTGTTCGATAACCCCATATCCAGTAATACGCGACCCAGGGTCGATACCTAATATTATACTCAAAGAGACTCCATACTTTTACGCTAATGGCTCAAATATAAGCCCATCAATATTAGCTGTTTCAATTGCGCTATCATAAACTATTTCACCTCAATTCGGGATGATGAAATAGCAAAATTATTTATAATCAAACAATTACAAGCTAGGATAAACAACAGCAAAAGTACTATTAAAGATTGTATAAATATAATCTTAAGCTTTTTTTACAAAATGGTGTGCTAAAAAACGATTACATAACGCAGGAACGTTTTCTTCAGGAGACAAGACAAACTCTACAAATGCTTTCGCAATCGGTGATAAGTGCTTTGTTTCATGGTGTACTAATGACCAACTTTTTTGCAATGGGAAACCTTCTATATCTAACTCTTTCAGTACACCAGTTGCCAATTCTAATGTCACACTGTGCCGTGAAACAACAGAGATACCCAAGTCTGCCATCACTGCCTGCTTAATTGTTTCACTATTACCTAAAGTCATATTCACTTTTAATGACACCGCATTGGTTTTAATCACTTGCTCAAAGGCTTTTCGTGTTCCAGATCCTTGCTCACGGTGAATAAAGGCATGCTCTGCTAACTCAGACAGAGGGATATTTTTCTTTTGAGCAAGTGGGTGTTGTGGACTAGCAATTATAATAATCGGATTATCAACAAAAGAGTGTTTTGCTAAAGCCATGGTTTCAGGTACTAACCCCATGATCACTAAGTCATCTTTATTGTCATGAAGGCGTTTAATAATCTGCTCACGGTTAACGATATCGAGGTGAAAGTTAACTTTAGGGTAGCGCTTATGAAATGCTCCTAATAAGTGCGGCGTAAAGTACTTAGCGCTGGTTACTGCCGATAAATAAAGATCGCCTGCTAGCTCCCCTTTTAAGCCACTTAATGTCATATCGATATTATCAAAATTAATAAATAGCTGATCGCAAAATACCTTTAGCTCTTTTCCTGCTGGCGTTAAAAATAGCGTTTTACCAATTTTTTCAAATAAAAAGATATCTAAATTATTTTCCAGTTGCTTTAATTGAATACTCACCGCTGGTTGAGATAAACCTAACTCGTCGGCTGCTTTGGTATAGTTCATTGAGATGGCAACTTGACGAAAGACTTTTAACTGATGAAGGGTGGCTCGCATTTAACATTAACCTTTATTTATGGTAAAAATAAAATATATTAATTTTTATAAATGCCATTTATCCTTTATTATCTACACAATGTCAATTATAAGGAAAATCCAATGTTAGCTACTGATAAGTTAATTGCCGGCTACCAACGCTTTCGCCAAGGTTATTACAAAGATCATCAAGAACAGTTGTCAAAGCTATCTGAAGAGGGGCAGTTCCCTAAAATAGCCATTGTTAGTTGTTCTGATTCGCGCGTAGAACCAACACTCATTTTAGACTGTGAACCAGGTGACCTATTTGTTATTCGTAATGTAGCGAACTTAGTACCACCTTGTGAAATTGATGACAACTATCACGGCACGAGTGCTGCATTAGAGTTTGCAGTAACAGGGTTAGAAGTAGAAAGCATTATTGTATTAGGTCACACACAATGTGGTGGCATCAAAGCATTAATGGATGGCGCAGGCAAACAAGTAGATAAAAGCTTTATTTCAAAATGGATGATGCAGTTAGAAGATGTTCGTGATGAAATTTTAGCGGATACTGAATTAACAGATAAAACAGCACACTACGATTGCTGTGAGAAAAAAGGTATCGAGCAATCATTAACAAACTTAATAACTTTCCCTTGGATCAAAGAACGTGTAGAAGCAGGTACGTTAAAACTACACGGCTGGCGTTACGACCTTTCAAGTTCAGAGTTATGCGCCTTAGAAGAAAAAACTGGTAGGTTTTTCCGCATTAGCTAATGGCTTACCTTAGTTTCAGCAAAACTGAGGTCAGTCATATAAACAGTTAGCAATAGCCAGTGTAAAAGTAGTACTATCCCCCGCCCTTTACACTGGCTTTCTTTTATCTAATAACGAGTTGTTTAACAGCGATTAATCATCGTAGCCATCATCATAACCATACTCACTATCGTAATCGTCTTCATCGGCATTAATATATAAACCGTCCTCCAACTCTTCATAACCCGCCGGCATTTGCACAACAAACTCTTCCGCGTCAACATCGAAAGTAGCAACTACTTCTGGCAAATCTTCTGTTTCAACATGAATAAAGCGATATTGCTCACCCGATTGGTTTGCATCTTCCCAAATAAAGTCATCTGCATCTAACGTGTACTCTTCTTCCGTATCTTCGTTACGAATTGCATAAAAACCCATTAATGACATAACTGCCCCTTCCTTAATAATCACAACTTTTAAAACTAATACCAACCACTTATTTTATAGTATTGGTATAACAAGATTCGATGGCATTTTTATGACACCTAATATGCTTTAACAGACCAATATAAACACTAACGTAAAATAGATGAGAGTGTTGATTTTGTCAAAAACTACCTGATAATTTACAGTACTTTACCGCGTAAGGCTTTATTAGTACCAACACGTTTTTTTTCATCAACGCGACGCTTTTTAGCATTACGGGAGGGTTTGGTTGCTTTACGTGATTTTTTAATTTTTACCGCATCTAAAATCAAGGCCTTTAAGCGGCTCAAAGCCTCTTCACGGTTTTTCTCTTGCGTGCGGTGCTCTTGAGATTTCAACACAATCACACCATCTTCTGTAACACGATGATCTGACAATGCTAATAAACGTTGTTTATAAAAGTCTGGCAAAGTAGAGCTTTTAATATCAAAACGTAAATGAATCGCTGAATTCACCTTATTGACGTTTTGTCCACCAGCGCCTTGAGAACGAATCGCAGTTAATTGTAATTGCCAATCGGGAATAGTCACGCCAGCGGAAATAGCTAATGGCATTAGAGGTCATCCTGTGTTGTTTTATTGAGGTAATGCTGTTGATAAACTTCAGCGGGCATACTGGCAATTTGAAAATCGATCATCTGTTTAAACACATTCAATAAAGGCAAAAACTTATCGTAATCATTTTCTAATTCAGATAATAGGTAATAACCTGCCTCGACTGTTGATAGTCCACCTTCTCGAGGTGATTTACGAATTCGGTAACGGCTTTGTTCCTTCACATTAATAGTTAACTTAGGTAATGACTGTAAAAAGGGATTAGTCATTAATAGTTTATAGGCTTTCTTCCAACTACCGTCGAGTAGAATAAACTGTGAATCACTATTTATCTGTGCTGTTTGCTTCAAAGAATCAACGCTTTCAGACTGCTCACTGGGAAACACTAAGAACGTATTACTTAAATCAAATTGTGCCGCATCAAAGATATCCGCAATGGTTAATTTTACCTTAGATAAGGATAAGCCTAAGATACGTGCCGTCCCTATCGCTTTGTTTTGCTCACTGGGATCTTGTAATATATGCAAAAAATGTTGATTATCAAGTGCACAAATTGCATCGCAAATACAGGCAGTTAGTGCTTTGTTACACTCAGTACAGAATGCTCGTTTTGTCATTTATCTCTTTCATCTTTTATTAAGGTTTGCTCAATGCGCACTGTATGGGTCCACACTGCTATTATTTTGACACTCAGTACACTACTGTTTTTATTCCAAGATAATAGTAATCAATGGTTAGCATATTACCACAACGGCATTGCAAAGGGGCAAGTCTGGCGTTTACTAACAGCACACTTTTGCCACACCAATGGTTACCACCTGTTGCTTAATGGAACCGGGTTGATGGTGGTCGCGGCATTATTTTTAGATACCTTCAAGCATTACTCAATGTTAGCCATGATGCTCACAATCGGTTTATTGATTAGTCTGTGTCTATATTGGATTGAACCTGATTTACAGTGGTATGTTGGTTTATCTGGTGTGCTGCATGGTTTATTTGCTTTTGGTGTTTGCGATGAATTGAAAAAAAGAGACAAGTGGGGAGTCATTTTAGGCTTAGGTTTTATTATTAAAGTGGCTTACGAACAGATCAATGGTCCTTCAGCAACGACTGAGGCTTTAATTGGAGCAACTGTCTTGATCAATGCTCATTTATACGGTGCTATTGCTGGAGTAATTTACTTTTCTTTAATGCAAGTCTACTCCAAAGCCGCAATAAAATAGCGAGTCATAAGGCCCTAAAGCAAAAAAGGTAGCCGAAGCTACCTTTAAAATGAACTGAAATAGAGGAGATCATGAGAGTAAAAAACCAAGATATTTCATTTCATCTACCTTAGGGATTCAAAGAACGCTTTATCTCAATTACTGTTGTAATAATGACAATACGTTCTGTGTACTTGCATTTGCCTGTGACAACATTGAAGTACCCGCTTGCTGTAAGATCTGCGCTTTACTCATATTTGATGTCTCAGCGGCAAAATCAGCGTCTTGAATACGAGAGTTAGAAGCGGATAGGTTTTGCGATACATTCTCTAAGTTAGAGATAGTTGAATCTAAGCGGTTTTGAATCGCACCCAAATTCGCACGTGATGATGAGATACTTGCTAAGGCATTATCTACTTTTGCTAAACTATCACTTGCACTTCTTGTGGTCGTTACGTTGAGTTTAAGCTCAGTAACCGCAGTACCACCTACATCAATCACACCTAGTTTAGCTAAAGCCGCTGCTTTGCCAGCATCACTATCTGCCGCACTAGCAATCGTAATATCACCACCAGTTTCATTGGTAAATAAAATACCACCAGAAGCATCTTGTACAGCAGATACTCCCGTTTGCTCTGTTAGTCGATTAATACCTGTAATTTTTTCTTCCAGTGTCAATGAACCGGCAGATGCACCTTTAATATCTAATTCAACACCATTAATCGTTAATGCATCCGCTTCAGTAATCGCACTTGAATCTGAAATAGAGTCACCCGTTACCGCTGCGCCATTGGTTACCATGAAACCAATATTCTTAGTATCTCCAGTAGCACCATTAGTACCAATATCAACACTGATAGGCTCACCTGATTGGCTTGTTAAGCCTAAGTAACCTTCGTAACGAACCTCTTCCCCAGCTGTTGCGCCAGCTTGTAAACCAGCGTTTGAACGCATGCTATCTGGTCCGCCAATAGTAATAGTTTCACCTGTATCATTGTTTAAGATAAGCTGACCATCGTCACCGACATTAGCTTGCAAGCCTGCCACATCACGGTTAATTGTTTCTGCTAAGTTTTCCATTGATGATGTTGGACCTAGGGTCACAGTTTGGTTATCACCAACGGTAAATTCTAATCCGTTTGTTACACCAGTTAATGCAACGCCATTATCATCTAAAGCACGCCCTTCAACAATATTATAAGCATCTGCCACCACACCTGTTGATGCAGTTTGTAGATTAACTGCTTTAGCTATTTCAACTGCACCGCCACCCGCTTCCACTGCAGATAAATCGATACCGTTAATGGCAACTTGTCCATCGACCAACGCGTTTGCACTTACTCGCCCACTGTTTAAGTCGCCTTTATTTACACCGCCATCTAACCCTAGAGCTGCAGTCGTAACTGGATCAATAGAGAAAGTTAAATTTTGTCCTGCATTGGCACCAATTTGTAGGGTCGTTGAGGCATTTGAGCCATCTAATAAATTGCTGCCGTTAAATTGTGTTGTATTGGCAATACGATCTAGTTCAGAGTAAAGCTGATCCACTTCTTCTTGGATGAAAGCTTTATTTTCTGCAGAGTTTGTATCATTGGCAGCTTGAACAGATAGCTCACGCATACGTTGTAGTATGTTTGTCATCTCATCCATCGCACCCTCAGCCGTTTGTGCCATCGAAATACCATCATTCGAGTTACGTACGGCCTGTGTTAAACCTTTAATCTGTGATTGCATCGCAGTAGAGATCGCAAGACCCGCAGCATCATCTTTAGCGCTGTTAATACGCAGACCAGATGATAAACGCTCCATTGCCTCATTTTGCATTGATTGAGTTTTGTTGAGCTGACGTTGTGCATTCAGCGACATGATATTCGTATTAATGACTTGAGCCATGATGTAATCCTTTTATGTCTTGGTGACCCCAATAAGGGAGTGTGGCAATACACTTTCAGTGTTGTAATTTGCCGTCAATTTTTACTCTCACAGTTATTAATGCGATTAATGTGCCAACTTTTAAAATAAAAATAACCATTTTATATCAGTTACTTAAACTTAATTTCTAAGAGTCATTAAACAGTCGGTACATGTTCACCAAATAATTAAAATTAATAGGCAAAAAAAAGAGGCAAACAATTGCCTCTTTTTAAATACAGTTCCTGGTCTCTCTTTATCTAAAGAAAGCGGCAGAATTAGTTTTACATATGATTAAACAAGCTGAGTTTTTGCAGCTGTACAAAAGTTTGCTGAGACACTTCTAACATACTGTGTTTTTGTTGGTACTCGCTGATTGCTGCGGCCATATCTAAGTCTTCTAAAGAGGATAAAGTCGTTTGAATAGTTAAGTTAAAATCCAGAGTAGATTCATATTGATTGTCGATGCTTCTTAACCTTGCACCTACGGCACTTTGCACGTTGGAGACTTTATCTAAGGCACCGTCAATTTGTAATAAAGACATATCAAAAGCAGTATTCTGTTTGGCTAAGGTAGTTTTATCGGTTCCCGGCATACGTAATGCGTCAATGGCAGTTTGGATAGAGGCAAAAATATCTTTCTCTTCACTTTGACGTAATGTAAAAGAGTCTAAATTTTCTACATCCCCTTTGATCTGAGTTTTAATACCATTGAAGGCAATAGCTTGCTCATCTTCATAAGGTGTAGGCGCAATAAACTTGGTTAATCCATAATTATCACCATCGGCAGGTAATCCATCGACTTCCAATGTAATACCATTGATATTTAATAGCTGCGGATCAGCATTATTTGCATCAAAAGTTGTCGATGCTGACGTACCATTTATTGCCACATTAAACTGTTTGCTACCTTGACTTGTCTCAGTAAACTGAATTCCCATTGTACTGTTTACATTAGGATTAACACTGTTAATACCGCCAGCTTCTAGATCAACACTACTAATTGTGACCTTTGCATTACCTTTTACAGCTTGTTCTTTTACTCCATAAACAGAGTACTCAGGACCTTCTTCAGCTGTATTAATTGAAATCGTATAATCTTGATCTAAAAAATCGCGTGCTGCATCTTTATCAACAACATGTCCTGCGCTGACTACACCGCCCCCCATATTGCCTGCACCTAGCTCAGAGACAAACGTCCCATTCCCTTCTGGAATATCCATGAAGATCTTTGCACCAGAATCATTACCTTGTACCAATACACCAGTGCCAATACGGTATTCACGTTCTCCGTTATCACCGTGGTAAACCACTTCCCCAAATTCATTTTTTTGAAAAGGAGCAACATCGACTTCATAACCACCATAAATATATTGGTTATTACCATCTTTTGTATTAGCCACCCCCATTAACTCTTCACGCAATCCTGCTAACTCAATAGCAATAGCCTCGCGATTACCTTCATTCATGGTGCCATTACTACCACTAACCATTAACTCTCGCACACGCTGAATAATATGCGTACTTTGCGATAACGCCGTATCGGATAAGCCATTACTTGATTTAGCAGTTTCACCATTTTTAATATATTGTTCACCAACCGAAAGATCCTGCTTTAAACGCTGGATCGTTGCAATAGCGACCGGATCGTCACTACCATTGATCACTCGCTTGGTGCTGGATAAATGTAAGTTCTTATCACTCAATGAGGCTTGTTGCTCCATCATTGAAGTGGTATTTCGCATAAAAAATAGTGGCGATGAAACGCGCATATAACCTCTCTATGAATCTTTACTAGGCTGACGCCAACTTACACTTAAAAAATAGGTGAAATCGATTAACGAGATGCATTTAAAATACTCTCAAAGACTTCATTTGCCACTGTAATAACACGAGCAGCAGCACTATAGTATTGTTGATACTTTAATAAATTAGCAGCTTCTTCATCCATATTTACACCACTCACTAACTGAATCCTTTCAAATGATTGGTCTTTCAAAATAGAAGCAGATTGCATGGCTACATCGGCATTGGCGGTCTTTGCACCGACTTCTGATATCATGCCGTTATAAACATCTTGAAATGTCGCTTTTTTACCATTCATGATTTTTGCATCTTGCAAATCAGTCATAGCTAACATGTTACGGTTATCACTATCACCGGTTTCATTAAAGACTAAGGTAAACTCATCATTAGGCAGAGGAGCACCTTTCGTTAATTCCACCTCGACACCACCAGCGATAAGTGTCGCTTTACCGCTTAACGGATCAACAGGTGCAGTTAATTCTGCTGCGTTAACTTTAGAACCATTTTTATCAAATACGTTATAAGCCAACACGCTATTATTGCTATTTGCAGAAACTCTAATGGTTAACGGATTATCTTCTTTAACGTAGTGAGGATGAGATTTGTCCACCAGGCCACTCACACGTAACTCAGCAGTTCCTGTATTTAACTCACCGCCTAAAGCTTTTACCTCTGCTTCAGCAGCAGCCACTTTCTTAGGATCAGTTTCTTGTAAACTAGCTTCTAGGGCGCCATAACGCGTTGGGCGTAAGGTAAATGTTTTACCTTCCTGCAATGGAGTCACCATTGAGTCAATGCCAACGCTAATACCAGCCCCAGGAATATCAAAGCGATTATCAGTAGCTAAATCATCAATCGCGACTTGATTTGTTTCACCCGTTCTATTGTTAGTAACAGAAAAAGCGATAGACGTTCCTGGAATATGCTCAGTAACTTTCAATGTTAACTCGTCTGGTGAAAGCGTGGTTAAATCATCGATACGCACACTTAATGCCGCTTTTCCTAAATTATCGTTATGACTTAGAACGCGACTTTCCATAGAGTCTTTGCTGTTTATATCATTAAATAGGTCTTGACCAATTTGACCATCCAGCGTTTGCCCTTGCTTCTGCTGTTCGTTCAGTGCATGAGTCAAACCGATGACACTTTGCCCTAGTTGATTCATCGCAACTTCTAAATCTTTATCTCGACTATTAAATAGCCCAGCTACTTCTCCACCAAGTTGATTACCATTAATCATAGCGGCTTTACCATTAAACTGCAGCGCCAACTGTTTACGCGCAGGATCAGGGTCTCCATCAACAGCTAATACTTCTTGTGCATTCTGCCCCATGACTAAGCCTTGACCACTGCCAATATAAACATTAACCATATGATTATCGGTTGCCACTACTGACGTATTAACATATTTGCTCAGTTCAGTGATTGCTAAATTACGCTTATCCAATAAATCATTAGCTCCCGCTCCGTTACCAGGACCTCCGACAGACGCTATTTGATCATTGAGACTGGCAATACTTGCAGCTAGTTCTGACATCACTGATGCAGAATTCTCGATATCTGCATTGATACCTTTGTATTGATTGTCTAAGTGCTTATACAGGGTGTTATATTGGTTAACCATGCTGCCAGCATCTTCTAAAAAAACCGTACGCGCTTCTAATAGATTAGGATTGTCAGCCACACTGGATAATGATGAAAACATATTAATAACCGGGGTAGTTACAGATGTACTCTCGTTGGATAACAAGCTATCCATTTGATTTGCCTGAGTATACTTTTCTTTGTAATAAGCATGGTTAGTGGTGTTGATCATATTTTCGGTAAAAGCAAACTGATCATAAGCGCGGTCAATGCTACTTACCATTGAGCCAGTGCCAATAAAATGAGAACTTAAACGTTGAGCGCCCGTTGTACTCACATCAACACTTTGACGAGAATAGCCTTCAGTACTTACGTTACTGATATTGTGACTGGTTGTTGCTAAGTTAGCTTGAGAGGTATAAACCCCAGACAGTCCAATTTGTAATAGATCAGCCATTGTTATCTCCTGCAACAACAGCTTTGAAGCTATCGCTATTCATAATTTTTTTCACTTTTTCAGCATATTGTGGATCCGTTGCATAACCTGCATTTTGCAACTCTTCAATGTAACGATCTGCATTACCACCTTGCTGTAAAGCTTGCTCATAACGTTTATTATTTTTAATGAAGTGAGTGTAATCATTAAAGCTTTCTTGCAGCCCTTCATAAACACGGAAGTTAGAGCGACGTTTAACACCCACACCATTTTCTACTTCAAGGCTATTCTTATTGACACTCTCGCCTTGCCAGCCACCATGAGATTTAATATTAAATAGATTAAAACTGCTTTCTTGCTCAGACGTTTGTAGAACTTTCTTACCCCACCCAGTTTCTAAAGCAGATTGTGCAACAAGTACTTCAGGTGTAACGCCTAATGCTTTTGCCGCTTTTTTAGCGTACGGCAATAACGACGCAATAAATGATGAAGGAGTACTAAAGTCAGCCGCCTTAGTTTGCTTGACTTGTTCAGTCACTTCACTAACCCCATTCAATTGATTTTGTTTAGTACTGTCATTAACTCTGGTTATTGATAACTCTCTTAATTGATCCGGCTTATTGAATTGAATATTAGCTGGTGCTGGGTTTAGCTCATGCATTGCCATTGGTTGCGCTTGATTAGGCATGGTTAACTTGTCTTGATCTACAGATTGCAAACGTACCATCGAAGTTGGGTCGAGTTGTCTTACCAAAGCATCCGCTAACCCCAAAGTACCATGCCGGCTGATATCAACAGCGAGCTGCTTATCTTGCATATCTGTATAAAATTTAGTTTGTTGGTTGTTAAATGGGCTTTCCGTCTCAAAAGCTTCATTAGCTTGGCGCATTGATTTAATTAGCATGCTCGCAAACATCGATTCGAATTGATTCGCGACTTCACGTATCGTTTCTTTATCGTTTGTCTTGGTTTTTTGACGCAATTGCTCTAACCCTTGTAAATCAAAGTAATTGCTTGCTTGCGTAATCGTTTGACTGCTCATTAACCAACCTCATTTTTGCTGTAATATTAATAAAGCAAAAAAAATGCCACTTATTTAATTTTCGTGAATAAGTGGCATTTACTAACTAATCATCAAAGCAGATGCAGTTTTTTAAGCAAAGCGCTGTCGCATCGAGTAGAATGCCTGCGGATTTTTGACCCTACCACAAGGAATAATTATGCTTAACCCTGTTTTACTGGCGGTATGTATCATGCTCATACTGTCGATGATGCGTATCAATGTTGTTATCGCGCTGACATTGAGTGCATTAGTTGGCGGTTTAACCGCTGGTTTATCTTTACCTGATACGATTTCAGCTTTTGAAAGTGGTTTAGGTGGCGGTGCAACGATTGCATTAAGTTATGCAATGCTTGGTGCCTTTGCTGTTGCTATTTCAAAGTCAGGTATTACAGATCTTTTATCGCAGGCAATCATTAAACGATTAAATGCCCAACAAGCTCAAAACACATCGCAATTTATTAAGTATGGTGTGTTCTCAGTTATTTTATTAATGACTATCTCTTCACAAAATATTATTCCTGTACATATCGCATTTATTCCAATCCTTATTCCTCCACTATTAGGCGTGTTTAACCGTTTACGTGTCGATAGACGTTTAACAGCCTGTATCTTAACCTTTGGTTTAGTAACACCATATATGGTATTGCCTGTTGGTTTTGGTGGTATTTTCTTAAACAACATCTTGTTAAAAAACCTGCATGATAACGGCTTAGATGTAACAGCTAGCCAAGTACCGACTGCAATGATTTTACCTGCATTAGGTATGGTCACAGGTTTATTAATTGCGATTTTTATTAGCTACCGTAAACCACGTGAGTATCAACAGAAAATTGAAGCAAACAGCACCACTGAATTTAAAACGCTAAACAAACGTCATATTATTGTCGCTTTAATAGCGATTGTGGCGACGTTAAGCGTACAATTAATTACAGGTTCAATGATTGTTGGTTCATTAGCTGGCTTTAGTGTATTCACATTTGGTGGCGTAATTGCTTGGAAAGAAACGCATGATGTATTCACTAAAGGTGTACACATGATGGCAATGATCGGCTTTATTATGATTGCAGCAGCAGGTTTTGCGGCAGTAATGAAAGCAACGGGCAGTGTTGATACATTGGTATCAGCATTATCATCAGGCATTGGCGATAACAAAGCATTAGCCGCACTATTAATGTTAGTGATTGGTTTACTGGTTACCATGGGAATAGGCTCATCGTTCTCAACCATCCCAATTATTGCCACTATCTATGTACCGTTAGCGATTGCTTTTGGTTTCTCTCCGATGGCAATTATTGCCTTAGTGGGTACAGCTGCAGCATTAGGTGATGCCGGTTCTCCAGCCTCTGACTCTACATTAGGTCCAACATCGGGTCTTAATGCAGATGGTCAACACGACCACATTAGAGATACCGTGATCCCAACTTTCTTGCATTACAACATACCTGTTATCACCTTTGGTTGGATAGCTGCAATGACCTTGTAACTAATAAGCCATATACTGTAAATAACAGCCATAACAAAAAAGGAAAGCATCTGCTTTCCTTTTTTAGTTTGTTCTACTTGATTATTAGATAATGATTAACTCACCTTCTAATGCCCCGGCTTGTTTAAGCGCTTCTAATATGGCCATTAAGTCACCAGGAGCAAGACCTACTTCATTAACCGCTCTCACTAAGTCATTAAGGTTCACGCCTGGGTCAAACCTAAACATACGGCTATCAGCTTGAGTGACATCAATGGTACTATTATCAATCACTTCAGTATTACCATTAGCAAACGCATTCGGCTGAGAAACAGTTTTGTTTTCACTGATAGTGACGCTAATTCCACCATGGGTAATAGCTGTTGGCAACAACTTAACGTCTTGGCCAATGACAATGGTACCTGTACGTGAATTAACAATAATTTTGGCACTCGAACGCGCAGGTTCAAATTCTAAATTTTCTAAGGTTGATAAGTATGAAACTCGTTGCGATACATCGCGTGGCGCTAGTACTTGTACTGAAGTCGCATCTAACATACTCGCCGTGTGAGGGCCCACTAAGTTATTAATGGTATCAGCCATTTTTTTAGCTGTAGTAAAGTCAGCTTTGTGTAAATTAAAGGTAATAGTGTCACCCTGTCCGAAAGGTGATAATACCTCTCTTTCAACAATTGCTCCATTTGAAATGCGACCAACTGTTGGAGTGTTAATCACTACCTTAGAGCCATCGGCACCTTCTGCCCCTAAGCCTCCAACGACTAGACTACCTTGAGCTAGTGCGTACACTTTACCATCAACCCCTTTCAAAAAAGTTTGTAGCAACTCACCACCACGTAAACTTTTAGCTTCACCAATTGCAGATACGGTAATATCAATGGTTTGACCAGGTTTAGTAAAAGGTTTTAATTCCGCTGTAATAGCAACTGGTGCTACATTTTTAATTTTTAAGGTTTCACCTGGTGGCACGTTAATACCAAAATTTCGTAACATAGTTGAGAAAGCTTGCTCGGTAAAAGCACTGCTCTTTTCACCAGTTCCAGGTAAGCCAACTACTAGACCATAACCAACCAATTGGTTACTACGTACCCCTTGCACACTAGCAATATCTTTAATTCTCGCAGCATCAGCAATGCTAGCAAACAGTAGTAAACTAAATACAATACAAGTATTTAGCAGTAACTTGGTGTTATTCAATATAGTAAATGGCATATTCTTCTCCAATACATTACCCATTAAGGCAATGTTTACGTTATAACTGTTGGCTAATGTAAGACAACATTTCATCCACAGCAGAAACCACTTTTGAATTCATTTCATAAACACGTTGACTCTCAATCAGGTTCACTAATTCTTCTGTCACATTCACGTTTGAAGTTTCCAACATCCCTTGACGGATAAAGCCTAAACCATCAGCACCTGGTACACCTTCAATCGGTGCACCTGATGCGCCAGTCTCTGCAAATAAGTTTTCACCAAGTGGCTCTAAGCCTGATGCATTAATGAAAGCATTGACATTTAACTGTCCAACTACTTGGTTCGCAGCTTGACCAGCAATACTTACTGATACTTCACCTTGCGCACCAATACTAATTGATTGTGCATCATCTGGAATTTGTACTTGCGGTACTAAAGGGTAACCAGAGCCAGGCGTTACCATCACTCCTTCTTCATTTAGCATAAACTGACCATTACGAGTAAATGCAGAGCTACCATCAGGCATCTCGATTTCAAAAAAACCTTTACCGTCGATCATCACATCCAATGAATTATTAGTCGTTAGCGCATTACCCTGTGAAAAGTTCTTTTGCACCGCAACGACTTTTGCTCCCGAACCAATCATCAAACCAGAAGGTAGTTTAGTATCCTGTGTCGCATTAGCGCCTGGTTGATTAACATTTTGGTAAAGTAAATCTTCAAAAATAGCTCTACTTTTTTTAAAACCAACGGTACTTGCATTGGCTAAGTTATTTGAAATGGTGGCAACGTTAGTTTGCTGTGCATCTAACCCTGTTTTACTAATCCATAAAGCGGAATGCATACACTTCTCCTTAAACTTTTAATTTATAATCAATGATTAAACGATCTTTAATAGAGATTCTGAACTCTGATCTATCTCTTCCGCTTTTTTCATCATCTTGACCTGCATTTCAAAATTACGCTGCAGGTTGATTAAACTCGTCAACTCACCGCTTAAATTTACGTTTGAGGCTTCTAAAGCACCACTAGTAACTACTACCTCATTAGATACTTCAGGCTGTTGCCCATCTATACGTCGAAAATAGCCGTCTTCTCCACGCATTAAATCTTGAATATTGGGGTTCACTAATTTTAGCTGTGCAACCTCTTCCATACCGTCTGCGGGTGCTCCTTCAGGACGAATCTCAATAACACCATCATGACGAATAGAAAACTTTTCAATAGGCATCGGCACAAAAATACTATTGCCTACGCTATCCAGTACTTCCTGCCCATTTGCATCAATTAAGAAGCCATCAGCAGTAATATTAAAATCCCCGCTACGTGTTAGCCCTTCATCTCCAGCATCAGCTCTCACCACAAACCACCCTTCGCCTTCGACGGCAACATCTAACTCTCGACCAGTCTCATGTACTATACCGCTGTCAAAATTTTGTCCTGGAGATTCTGCTAATGAAAAGACGCGAGTCGGTAACCCATCACCATGAACTTGCATACTACGAGCTTGTTCAAAGCTAGCTTTGAACCCAGTTTTGCTTGCATTTGCTAGGTTATTACTGTGAATCGCTAAGGCATTCATGTTCTCTTTAGCGCCAGACATTGATACATAAAGAAAATTATCCATTTTGACTTCCTTAACAATTCAAAGGTAAATAACAGCGAACAAGGTGTTTACTGTTTCGATAAATATAATTGCAAACATTGTGCCAACAAAGTAATTAGAGCGAATAAAATAGGTTGGATAAAAATACTGGAAGGACCTTAAACAAAAACGCACCCAAATGGGTGCGTTTAAAAATAATATAAATTAGCTTCTATTAACGAATTTGTAGGATTGTTTCTTGTAATGAAGAGCTAATCTCTAATGAACGAGAATTTGCCTGAAAGTTACGTTGTGCACTAATCAAATCAACTAACTCAGTGGTTAAATCAACATTAGATTGCTCTAAAGCACCAGAACTAATACTACCAAACGTACCTGATCCAGCTTCTCCAGTAAGTGGGCCGCCAGAACTTTGAGATTCAGTCCAATTAGAGCCAGTTTGCGATAAACCTTGCTCATTTCTAAAACGTACCATTGCCACTCGAGCTAATGGATCTGAAGTACCATTACTATAAGAAACTTGTACTAGACCATCTGAGCCAATTTCAATACCCGTCAAACGACCTACCGTTAATCCATTTTGCTCTAGTCCCGTTACTTGGAAAGCAGAAGCAAATTGAGTAGGCTCTTCAAACTCAAGTGTAATTGCTTGAGTGCCATCAGCACCTGCAGATAAAACATCTGCGCCGTCAACACCTAAATTTTCAAAGGCCAAGACTTCAGGGCTTGAATCAACATAACCACCGTTTTCATCAAAGTTAAGTACGATACCATTATGCACTACTCCATCAGCATCTGTGTAACTTGCTGAAGTACCAATTGCATCATCAAAAGCGCCGTCGCCATTTGCATCTTGGAAGTAGTTGGCCGCCTCAACGCTATCCACAGGCTTGTTATCGACAGTTACAAATGAAACCCATTGGTTAGTGCCATCGGCAGAACCATTTTCCGGTTTAACATAGTAGGTATTTAGAACATGCGGCTCACCTAGAGAATCATAAATAGTAACCGAAGTGGCATTATTGTAGGTATCTGGATCTGAAGGATCGAAATCAGCAAGTGGTTTCTCTTCATCTCCCGCAGGTAAATTAAGGCTAATACTAACCGCATCTGTTTTAACGGGTGTACCCGCTGTTTCAGGAATCTTAATTGGTTGTGTTGTAGCCAAACTTAGCGAAGAAGAACTACCATCAGGGTTAACAGGAAATGCTTGTAAATAGTTACCACTGTTGTCAACCACATAGTTTTCTGAGTTTAATTTAAATGTACCAGAACGCGTATAGTTAACATTATTATCGTCAAGACCAGGTGCGGTAGCGAAAAAACCACTACCAGTAATCGCTAAATCTAATGGGTTATCGGTAAACTTAAGGCTACCTTGATGGAATTGTTGCGCTACAGCAGATACTGCCGCACCATCGCCCACTTTTGTCGCACTATTAGTGAATAAGGAGTTTGCGTATACACTATCAAACTCGGCACGAGACTCTTTAAAACCAGCAGTACTGACATTAGAGATATTATTAGCAGTTGCATCTAAATCTGTTTGTGCAGCTGAAATTCCGCTTAATGCTATATTAAATGACATAGTAATTTCCTTTAATTATATATTTTCTGCAACTTCAATTGCTTCATCCAGTTCAATACCGCCTAACCCTTTCAGGTTTAAATAGACGCTTGCAGAACCACCACCTAAACTGACACTTTCAACATGCGCATAACTCGCAGTTGTTAATGCCTCTCCATTTCCGTTCACAGAACCAAAAGCTTCAAAAGTATAGGTGCCTTGTGGGGCAGGTTTGCCGTCGGCATCTAACCCATCCCAATCAAAGCGTTGGTTACCCGCACCAATTTCACCTAACTCAATGGTTTTAACAACATTACCAGCACTATTTTTAACAGAAACGGTAGTATTGATTGCACCAGTATTACTGGTGATAGAACCCGATGCGATCCCGCCTTCAGGAAGGAAAGCTTGATTATTTGGCACTAATACTTTTTTACCAACCAGTGAAGAAGCTTCTAAGGCTTGACTAGAATTAAGCACTTCTTTTATACCGGCAAATTCTGTTCCTAATGTGGCAATACCTTCGGCTGTAGTAAATGATGACATTTGAGAAATCATTTCCGCATTTTCAACGGGTGAAAATGGGTCTTGATAAGCCAGTTGCTGTGAAAGCAAGGAGAAAAAATCTTCTTGATCTAATTGTTGCTCAGCATCAATTTCTGTATTTTTCTTAATTTGTTCTTCAGTTAATGGCTTGGTTAAACTGAGACCTGATGAGGTTATAGTAGTCATCTAATTATCCTTATTTACCCATTTGCAATGTACGGCTTAACATCTGTTTTGCTGCATCGGCAATTTGCACATTAGTTTGGTACGAGCGTGAAGCACTTATCATATTAGCCATCTCTTCCATTACATTGACATTAGAGTGAAAAATAAAACCATCTTCATCCGCTTTAGGATGATTAGGCGCATATTCTCGATTTAATTCGGCAGTACTTTCTACAATCCCCTGCACTTTCACTCCGACACTACTATCGAGTCCACCCATTGCTCTGTCTAACTCTGCGGCAAAAACAGGGTGACGCGCTTTATAAGTTTCATCAATATTACTACTAACGCTATTGGCATTCGCTAAGTTACTAGCAGTGGTATTTAATCGCACAGATTGCGCACTCATCCCAGTGCCGGCAACATCTAATACTTTTAATAAACTCATGATTTTTCTCCCACTAGCAATTATTGACCTTTAATGGCCATGCGTAATCCTGAAATCTTACTATTCAAAAAATCTAAACTAGCTTGATATTCCATACTGTTTTTCATAAACAAATTACGTTCAACTTCTAAATCAACAGAATTACCATCACCGGTGTCTGGTTGATTGGAAGCACGATACAATAATCCATTTTGTGCCATTGAACTTGAGAAACCAGGCTTATGAAGCGTGTCGGTACGATTTAACGACATACCACTCCCTGACTTAGCTGCATTTAAAGCATCTTTGAAATTGATATCTTTTGCTTTGTAATTAGGTGTATCTGCATTAGTAATATTCGACGCTAAAATCTCAGTACGACGAGAGCGAATACCTAATGTGTGCTGATGAATGCCTAATGCTTTTTCAAAGTTAAGTGCCATAAATTTCTCCTTTGTTTAGATAAATGCAAAGCTTGTGCCAAAAATATAAACAATAGAGTTGATAAGGTGAGTTTTTGTCAAGAGCGAGGGATAGAAAGCTATAAGTGTTTATTTATATCAATTAGATAAATATCATAAAGCCTCAATTCTATCTAATCTTGGCCAATACAGAAAATGAAAGCAATACCCTGTTAATGAAAAATGGCACATCGATAAAGTGCCAAAAAAAAGAGGCAATAGTTGCCTCTTTAATATCATCTTAAAACCGCTTTATTGCTACTTTTTCAATTTATAAATAATACCCGGGTTACAACGTACCATTTCAAACTTATCAGTTAATCCGTTTAAGGATTCAGAAGCACCTAAAATAAGATAACCACCTGGATTTAAAGCACCTGCAAACTGGTTTAATATTTTAGCTTTAACGTCATTAGAAAAGTAGATCAAAACATTACGGCAAAAGATTAAATCAAACTTGCCTAGTGATGCATAACTATCTAATAGATTAAGACGTCTAAAAGAAGTCAATTTTTTGACCTCTGGTCTGACTTGCATTTTGTTAGTTAAACCATGTACAGGAATAAAGAACTGGCGTTTACGAGTCTCTGATAAACCTCGAGATAAAGCTAACAAATCGTATTGCCCCAGGTTGCATTGCGCCAACATTGAGTCAGAAATATCAGTACCAATAATTTGTGTTGTCAGCTTGCTCGTAGGTTTAGCTTTTACATACTCAAGTGCAGTCATCGCTATTGAATAAGCTTCTTGGCCCGATGAACTAGCAGAAGACCAAATTTTAATATTTTTCTTTGTCTCTAATAACTCAGGGAAAAGCTTATGAGTTAATAATTCAAAAGGATAAGTATCACGAAACCATAAAGTTTCATTGGTTGTCATCGCATCAACCACAGCACTACGTAACTGTGAGTTCATACTGTTAATAACTTTTTCTATTAATTCATCTAAATCAGTTAAGTTAAATTGAGTTATAAGTGGACTTAAACGACTTTTAACTAAATATTGCTTATTATCCCCTAATACGATGCCGCATTGTTTTTCTAGAAAAAGAGCAAATTTTTTATAAAGTTGATCAGACAAAATTTTCACTAATAATTACCTGCATTCCATTGTTTGAGTTGAAGTCATATATGTTAATAAACAAAAAATATTGTAAATAACTTACCATTAAAAGCTATTCTATTTATTATACTTCTTAACAGTTAATGACCTTTTGTACTGCTATCGCCAGTTCATCTGGATTGAATTTAGCAATAAAGTCATTCGCCCCTACTTTTTCAACCATCGCCTGATTAAAGATACCACTGAGTGAAGTGTGTAAAATAATGTATAAGTCTTTCATATCAGGATGTGTTTTTATTTCAGACGTTAAGGTATACCCATCCATTTCAGGCATTTCCACATCGGAGATCATCAATGCATATTTTTCAAATACTGGTTGTGTTTTAGAGACTTCTTGTAAAATTTGCAGCGCTTCTTTACCATTTTTTGCTAGGTCACATTCCAAACCAAGAGCCGTTAAAGTGCGTTGTATCTGTTTACGTGCCACCGATGAGTCATCTGCCACTAAGATTTTTTTGTTTTCCATATTATCAATGGTAATTTGCTCTGTGACCTCTGTGTTAACTGGCGCGATTTCATCCAGTATTTTTTCAACATCAAGTACTTCAACCAATGAGTTATCTACTTCAGTCACAGCAGTTAAATAACTGTAACGGCTACTTCCTGCTGGCGGTGGTAAGATATCTTCCCAATTAATATTAATGATACGTTCAACAGAACCCACTAAGAAGCCTTGTACCGAGCGATTATATTCAGTAACGATAATAAAGCGATTTTCAATGTCATCAATTGCTCTACCACCAGTTGCTAGGTTCATATCAATAATAGAAATTGCCTGTCCACGCACATAAGCAACACCACGAATAGCGCCATTTAATTTAGGTAGAACAGTTAAAGGAGGGCATTGTAAAACTTCTCTTACTTTAAAAACGTTAATGCCATAACGTTGAATTCCGCCTAATTTAAAAAGCAATAGCTCAAGTCTATTTTGTCCTACCAACTGAGTACGTTGGTTAACTGAGTCTAAAACTCCTGCCATATTCTAGTCCTTTTTGTTATGGTTATTGTTAAGTAAAAAAAGTTTATAATATTTTACTACGTTATTTCACCATGAAACAAATTCACTTAACTTAAGGTGAGCAAATTGCTTCGATTTATTTTCATAGTCCTAAGTCTAGGTACTTCTCATATTTTTGCATCATCTAATTACTCAAAAGAGGTAGAAAAGTTTGCTGAAACGCTTATTTTTGATAAATATCAGGCTACTTTTGAATTAACAGAAGAACAAAAGTTATATATAAAAGCAAATCCAATTACCAATAGAGTCAATTTTACTGAATGTAAAGTCCCTTTAGAGGGGTATATTGTTGGCGATAAAATAAAAAGTAATACCGCTGTTAAAGTATCTTGCAAAGATAATAATCCGTGGGATTTATACGTAAGAGTTAAAGTACAAACGCTGATCCCATTAATTGTTAGCAGTCGTCCACTGAGTAAAGGTGAAACATTAGATGAAGAAAATATCGAGCTAATTTACAAAGCGAAATCACAAGTAAGAGGCAGTACTTTCTCTGAACTAGCTCCTTTAAATGGTGTCAGACTTAAACGCAACGTCTCCTCTAAAAGAAGTATTCGTTTTAAAGATGTTTGTTATGTCTGTAAAGGCGATAAGGTGACTATTACCGCAAACCAAAGCGGACTAAAAATAAAAGCCTCGGGTATTGCTTTAACAGATGGTAATATAGGCAGTACAGTAAGAGTAAAAAATACTCGTACCCAACGCGAAGTAGTTGGAACAGTATATGCTTTAAAAGAAGTACAAGTTTCTTTTTAAAAAGTCAGCTTTTCGCTAATTTTAGCTAAAGTTATTTACTCCCTTGCCGATACGTTAACTATGTAGACTAATTGGAATACGATTATGAGTATAAATATCAACCGTCAATCATTACAAAATAGTATTGCGATTGACCAAAATAACTCACTCAAGAAAAATAGTGGCAACATAGCCGATAAAAAAGATGTGCAAAATCCCCATAAGGACTCTGTACAACTAACATCGCAAGCAGTGAATTTAAATAAAATGCAAAAACAAGCTTCAAGTGAGTCTCAAGTGGATATGAAACGTGTTGAAACATTAAAAGCAGCTATTTTGAAAGGTGATTACAAGATTAACTCCGCGCAGTTAGCTGAAAACATCGGTAAATTTGAAAATGACTTTAGCGACGCATATCCAAGTTAACCTGTTACCTAAAAAGAATATTGCATGTTAAAAGATCAGTTAATTGAACTACTCGAATCGATTAAAGTACTCCATGGATTACTTGATGAAGAAAGAACATGCCTTAAAGAAAAGTCCTTCGACAATTTAAATCTAATATTATCCAACAAACAAAAGCTGCTGCAAAGCATTGGTGGCTCAAATAAAGCAATTAGCAGCAAAGATAATTTACGTTTAATCCAAGAAGATAGTCAATTATTAGCGTTGAAGCAAGATATAGAAAGTCGCTTGTTAGCTTGTCAAAAAGATAATGATATTAACGGACGTTTAATAGAGTTAAGCATGCAAAGTAATAAGCACTTAATGCAAGTACTGACACAAGCTAAAGGAAAAAATACCGTAACCTATGATCAAAAAGGAGTCTTAAATAGTGCGAGTTTGTTAGGAAAGAACATTCAAGCTTAACACTTTTAATCCTTCCCCTATCATCAGCTAACAATAAAGAGCAAGTTAGTAATATATTTGGCTTGGCACTTTTATAACTTCACTTCTGTCAGTAAATTCAGCACTTTTAAGATAAGGTAAAGTCTCCATGTTCAAACCTAATTCAGTTATATAGAGGTCTTTTTCATGGTAACTACGTAATACCTTAGCCCCCCTTACTAAACCCTTCACCTTAGTGCTCATGCCATCATTGCGTAGTTGATATTGTTGTACACTATTCTCAGAACTCAACATTACGCCATAGACCTGCTCAGCGAGCTCTTTATAAGCTTCTAACTTTGAAGCCTTAATAGCATTCAGCATTTTAATATCATCGGTAGCGCCAGTCTGAGCACTCATTGTTGCATATCCGATGGCGACAAATTTATAGGTATCCACCTTTTCAACTTCTACAACTTCTTTCTTAAACAAAGAACACCCCGTTAACAACAGACTAGAAAATAATGCTGTTACTAATAGGTTCCCTTGTAACTTACTCTTGGACATCGAAAACTCCTTAAATATAAACTGATAAGCTGTCTGAATATAATTTCTTATAATTTAGATTAAGCAATATTCATACCCACTATAATTATTAATGTTATTGAGTGGCACTTAAGGGAGTCTTATTGATAGATAATGGAGAATTGGCTGCTAGGAACCACAATAGGAAGCTAAAAAAATAGCTGAACGGCTTAGATTTATAAACAGAAAAATCATTCATTACCTCAATGATTTTTCAACAGTCGGAACGGGTAGCACTCATAAACGATGCAACCCACTTTAAATTAGATAGCTGTAATTACTCAACTAAACGAACTAACACACGATTATCGTTGCTGCTACTGTTACGTGAAATATAGTTTCTAGGACGGTAATCATAAATGCCACCGACGAACATACGCTCTGGTATAAATGCGCTAGAAGTTGATTCTACTGCATTATCTAATGCATTAACGATACGGACATTCACAATAACCCCTTCTTCATTACGTGAAATGGTTCCTGTTAAAATACGACCAACATCAACATTTTTATTGAGTTTCTTCCAGTCTCTGGTAACAGCAAATTCACCTGCAGGAGTAACCTGGATACTACCGGTTAACTTGTAATCAACTACACGTAGTTGTCTGATATGCAACTCATGTATAAACTGTTCAGAGATAGTTTGCCCTAACCAACTAGTATTGTTGTAATCGTTAAGATCAACTAAAGAAGTTAATGCTAATGAGCTGTTATGGTATTGGTCGTGATAGTTATGAAGTAATTGATCCGCCATTTTACTGACGATCTCAGATAAGATTAATGATTTCTTACCTTGAAAAGTATAAAGATGTCCATATCCATTAGAGCCAGTTTTAACGCCGCCAGTGTCACTGTCATCGTCAGATAAGTAATTATTACTCGTTGAATGGGCAATATAATAATAAAGATAATTCTCACTATTACGTGCAACTTCTTTTTCTTTGATCGCTTCATACTCTTTAGCTGACATAAGCTTTACAGAGGCACATCCTTGAAGCATAAAAATCAATGTTGAAATAATAAGTAGTATTTTCATTAAGCCCTGCCTTGGTAATAAAATGTTATCTGATATTACTATCGGCACGATGAGCTATAACTTTAGAGATAAAGAGATAAAAATTAAGAAAGTAAAAATATAGAATACTTCTAGACTTTAAAGAATAATAATAAAAATCAATAATATGATTGTCTATATCTTGTCTTTAAGCCGTTTATGATAAAAAATAAACTTTCCTAATTCATTACAATTAGATTGATATACGGGACGTAGCTCAATGGGATAGAGCAGCCGCCTCCTAAGCGGCAGGTTGTGGATTCGATTTCCACCGTTCCGACCATCACACCAATCAAAAGAAAACCATAATAAAAAACAAACAGCATAAAAGGCACTAGCAGAGCTCTTCTGCTTATTGCTATAACCTT
The DNA here is from genome assembly GCF_030397575.1 of Psychromonas sp. 14N.309.X.WAT.B.A12. Taxonomy (GTDB): domain Bacteria; phylum Pseudomonadota; class Gammaproteobacteria; order Enterobacterales; family Psychromonadaceae; genus Psychromonas. The sequence continues at coordinate 226,831 of NZ_JAPNXS010000007.1, forward strand.
GTTCAAGGTAGCTTAAAGGTGCGTAATAAAGCTTTTAAAGCAATAAAATTAAACATAGAACGATAATACCTACGTATTATTCACCCTCGATTCCATCTCCACATCAATGAATTTTAGACATAAAAAAACCTGTCGATGTTAATCAACAGGGGTTGTTTAATGAGGCGCTTGGCGATGAAAAGTCGTCGCAGCGCTTCTCTGCTCGTGGGCCATCGCTGTCGCGGATCCACCAGGGCACGCCGAGCTTAGCCCACTCATAAACTGATACTGGCGTATCATTCGCCCCTAGCTATCACACATAAGGCCGGCCACTGCGTGGCGCTTATTTATCCCATGCTCAAGTCGGCATAAACCAACAGCCAACAACGAAAAAATCCCTGCTGACATAGTCAACAGGGATTGTTCGAATTAGGCGCTTGGCGATGACCTACTTTCACATGGGGAGACCCCACACTATCAT
>NZ_JAPNXS010000008.1 GCF_030397575.1 Psychromonas sp. 14N.309.X.WAT.B.A12
AAGCTAAACCTGAGTTTGATCCAATTCTTTTACGCCCAGTAGATGATTTAGAACTAACTGTTCGTTCTGCTAACTGTTTGAAAGCAGAGTCGATTCACTATATCGGTGATCTAGTACAACGTACTGAAGTTGAACTTCTAAAAACGCCTAACTTAGGTAAGAAGTCTCTAACTGAAATCAAAGATGTGCTTGCATCACGTGGACTGTCTCTAGGCATGCGCTTAGAAAACTGGCCACCAGCAAGTCTAATCGAAGATTAGTATTAAACCGATTCACGAATAAATAAGGATTAGGTTATGCGCCATCGTCAAAGTGGACGTCAACTTAACCGAAACAGCAGCCACCGTCAGGCTATGTTTCGTAATATGGCAATCTCTATTGCTACGCACGAAGTTATTAAAACTACAGTGCCAAAAGCAAAAGAATTGCGTCGTGTAATTGAGCCATTAATTACATTAGCTAAAACGGATAGCGTTGCTAACCGTCGTCTAGCATTTGCTCGTCTTCGTGATGATGCAGTAGTGGCAAAATTATTTAATGAACTAGGTCCTCGCTACGCGACTCGTCCTGGTGGTTACACTAGTATCATTAAATGTGGTTTCCGTACTGGCGATAAAGCTCCAATGGCTTACATCCAGTTTGTAGACCGTCCAGTTGTAGCGGACGAAGAAGCGTAAGCTTCTTTATAGTTGCAATAAAAAAGCCGAACTTATGTTCGGCTTTTTTGTGTCTGAAATTCAAACTACCTTATATTAGTAAGATAGTTTGTTGTACTTAAAGGTACTCGTCTAATCGCGCCTGCACGGCTTTATTAATTACTTCCGCTAACTTATCAAAGCAAGCTTGTCGTGCACTGTTATTGCGACTTAACAGTACGATTTTACGTGATGGTACTGGTGGTTCAAACGGGATATATTTTACACCAGCCTGATAACGATTTAACGGTATTGCCAGTTGAGGCAGCAAAGTAACACCGTTGTCTGCACTGATCATATGACGTAATGTTTCTAAACTCGTTGCTTTAAAGCTATTATCTTCAATCGCACCTGCAGCAAAACAGAATCCTAACGCTTGATCGCGTAAACAATGCCCATCGGCTAACATTAATACATGTTCACCGCTTAGCTCTTGTAAATTAATATGGCGTTGATTAGACCATGCATGTTTATCAGATAATGCGAGTTCTAGTGGCTCATCGTAAAGTACTAGTTGTTTAAATTGTTCCATATCTGGCATTAACGCTAACATTAAACAATCTAATTCACCTTCTTCTAACTGTTTGATCAGAGTCTGGGTTTGATTCTCATGTAGATATAACTCTAAATCAGGGAATGCTTCTTTCATTACTGGAACAATTAATGGGAGTAAGTAAGGAGCAACAGTTGGGATCAGACCAATATGTAATGTGCCTCGCATCGGCTCATTATGGCTCTTTGCAATCTCTTTTAATGACTTGGCTTCCAATAGAATTGTTTTCGCTTTCGCTACGATATCTAGGCCAGCAGGTGTGAAGATAACCTTTCTTGAAGATCGTTCCATTAATTGAACATTAAGCTCTTCTTCTAATTTTTTAATTTGACCACTTAATGTTGGTTGACTGACAAAACATCTATCAGCGGCTTTTCTAAAATGTTTTAATTCTTCTAAAGCAATCAGGTACTCGAGATCTCTGAAATTCATAACATTAACCTTACACAATATATAATACTTTTATCGTACCATATCCAACTACTCGTGTTACTGGATTATTTACCGGTCCAAGTAAATACAAATACATCTTGTTCTTTATGATTTTTATTCTTGGCATGTTTCCTGCTTTTCTATAGCTGTGCAACAATTTATTGGCAGGAGCTATTATGAAACACTTTTTACAACGCATGACAGAGCAACAAGGGATCACCACGACTATGATGTGGATGTGTGTGAGTTGTGCTGTTTTATTAGTTATCCCTAGTTCATTATTTTCTCTCAATAACTCTGATCTATTACCCGCTTCATATGCACCTTACATATGGGTGTTAACCCTATTAACTGGCTGTTATCTATTGACTCGATTGTTATCATTTTCATTCTCTGGGTTAAAAGAGTATTACATGAACCAGCGTTTAATAGTGCGTAGAAACAAGATGATCCGTCAGTTAGACTTTGAAGAAAAAGCCTTATTACGAGAGTTTATTATTCAACGTAAAACCGTATTGGCTTTGCCACTAACGGAACCCGCGGTGAGCAATTTATTAGCTTCTGGTGTACTAGCGCCAGCTTTTGAAACACAAGAAATTAAGGGAAGCAGTCGTATTATCAAACTGTCTATTGCCATTGAAGCAAGAGAGCACTTAACCCACAAGGTAATAGGATTACCTGTTGGAAAATTGACAGAGACTGAAGCGGAAGTATTAAAAGCAGCTCGTCCCCAATATGCTCGTAATAACTATATATCGCTGAAGTAAATCCTCTCTTTATCCTCGCTTTAAAGCAGTGTTTTGAAAACGCTTTTTTGACACTGCTTTAGCCGAGCTCAAACTTTCTATATAATAAACTCTTTTATAACTTCTTTGTGTGAGAGAGTATGACTCCTGAACGTTTTGCCCGTATTACTTCCATGTTAAACCGCCGTCAACCTGACCTAACCGTTTTTATGGAACAGGTGCACATGCAACATAACTTAGCTGCTATCGTTCGTACAGCCGACGCTATGGGTATTAATAATGTGCATGCTACGTGGGATATAGATTCAACACGTATTTCGCGAAATGTTGCGTCAGGTAGTCAGAAATGGGTTAATGTACATTCTCATGATACGGTACAAGATGCGGTCGCTGTCATGCGCGAACAAGGGATGCAAATAATTGCGACTAATTTATCGGATACTGCCATTGATTTCCGAGAAGTTGATTACACGAAACCAACAGCTATTTTAATGGGCCAAGAGAAGTATGGTATTAGTGATGAGGCATTAGCCTTAGCTGACCAAGATGTAATTATTCCAATGGTTGGCATGTGTCAATCATTGAATGTATCGGTCGCATCTGCATTGATTATGTATGAAGCACAACGTCAGCGTGAAATAGCTGGTATGTATGATCAAGTTTGCCGATTACCTAAAGAAGAGCAACACCGTATTTTATTTGAAGGTGGTCATCCAATTTACCGTCAATTGTGTCGTGAAAAAAGCTTACCTTATCCGCCACTTGATGAAGAGGGCCAAATTGCCGCTTCTGAAGACTGGTGGAATGCTATTCGCGGACGTAAATAATTAAAGGGAGCGGTTAATGAGCTTATACCAAGACCGTTTATTGACGGAAGGCATACGTATCATTGAAAAAAGTACTCCATCAGACCAATTTCATGCCGATTACGCTGAGCTAAGCTTTGAACAAGCTTTAACTAAACGTACTAAATTAGCTGAGTTACGTTATCAAATTGCGCCTGTTTTAAAGCACTTTCAACAACTGTTTACTGTATTTTGCGGATTGTTGAGTATTCTGTTTTTTATTTTAGGTGCATCTAGCGTGTCACAGCTTTTAGTTAATCAAAGTAATTCACAGATTAACTTTTTTTGGGCTATCGTATTGTTTCTTGCTCCTAATCTATTATCACTTATCATATGGCTGTTTGTATTTTTCAAACCTGGTGCATTGAGTTCATCTTGGTTAGCAAACGTAAGCCTGTCACTTATTTCATTATTAGATAAGTTACTGCATAAAGCTCATGATCAACACCCTTATTATACGTCGCTGTTTCGTTATTATTTTGAGCATCAATTCGGTGCTTATTTTGGACGTGCTCGTTTATCTTTAGTGAGCCACTTATGGTGGACTTGTTATTTATTGGGCGCCACCTTGTCTCTGTTATTGGTATTAGCGACACATCAAGTGGACTTTATTTGGCAAACCACTATTTTAAGTGAAAGTGTGTTTACTCAAATTACGCAACTATTAACGACTCCGCCTCATTTTTTAGGGATCACTGTACCGAATGCCAATGATGTGGCACAGGCAAGTATTGGTGCGATCAACTCTCTAAGTTCTGCTCAACAAAGCAGAGTGAGTTGGGCTAATTTATTAATTTTTAGCTTAACGGTTTACGCATTGTTGCCTCGCGTTATGTTGATGCTATTTTTTAAACACCGAGTGAAATCTAAAAAGAGGCAGTTTCAGGTTAACTTCTCTTTACCTTATTATGTGCAATTAAAAGGGCAATTACAGCCAGTCAGTAACCGTTCTTTTATTAGCGACCCTGATTCAGAGGGCCGTGATAGTGTTGACTTGGCCGATCGTCATGACTTGGTAAGAAATAGTCGCTTTCCAACTGATGCTTTACCACTCGCCATTGAGTTAAATAGCGCTTTATTAAGTAAGGTTCGTGGACAGATTGATCCCATTTATTCTGTTTCATTAATCAACGTCATCGATGGACAGACTCAACAGCAAGCAATCTCTTTGATTAGTGATTCTAACGTCAATGATTTAGCTTTGTATGTAGATATAAAGCGTGTACCTGATCGAGGCTGGTTAAGCTTTGTGAAGAAGTGTAATACAGATCCTTCAATGATGATTTATTTGGTTATTTTAGGAGAGGTTATTCTACTAGAAGATGAGAGAGCTTCGCTCCGGTTTAAGGATTGGATTGAAATGGCTGCACAGGCAGGTATTGATGCAAGTCGTATCACCTACAAGCAAATCAATGAGGTTGAAAGTGAATAAACAATTATTATCAGTTGCAGTAGTAGGTCATGCGAATACGGGTAAAACTTCTTTAATTCGCACCTTGTTACGTGACGCTAGCTTCGGTGAGGTTGCTGATAAAGCGGGCACTACACGCCACGTTGAAGGCGCTGAAATCCGTGTTGATAACAATCAAAACTTAGTGATTTATGACACACCTGGATTAGAAGATTCGATTAATTTGTTGCAAGTGATTGATGGGCAATCACACCAAAATGATGGTGTGGATCGCTTACTCTCTTTTATTCAACATGAAGTTAACTTCCCTGAATTAAGCCAAGAGCTTAAAGTATTAAAGGCATTGTTAAGCAACGATATTATTTTTTATGTGGTAGATGTACGTGAGCCTATTTTAGGAAAATACCGCGATGAATTAAAAATATTAAGTTATGCGGCTAAACCTATTATCCCAGTATTAAATTTTATCGACTCACCGGGAGCAGATGTTGCAGCATGGCAAGCACAATTGGCACGTTTAAACCTACATGCATTTGTGAGCTTTGATAGCGTAGTATTTCGTTTTTCTGATGAATTAAAAATCTATCAAAAGATGCAGACCTTATTGGCTCACAGAGAACAGCAACTTGCGCAGCTTATTGAGCAACGTAAACAGCAATGGCAAGAAAGGGAGGTTGCTGCACAACAACTTATTGCACAGTTGTTAGTAGAAGCAGCAGCTTGTCGTTTCAAAGTCGATAATAATGAACAAAGCATTGAAGTATATAGTGAAAAATTGCAATCACGTATTCGTCAGTTGGAAAGGCAAACACTAACGCAATTATTAGCACTTTATCAGTTTAAACAAGATGATATTGACCAGCATGATTTGCCGATTCAAGAGGGACAATGGGAGTTAGACCTTTTTTCTTCTGATAATTTACAAGAGTTTGGTGTTAAAGCGACCAGTAACTTTGTAAAGGGAGCGGGGGTTGGTGTCGCTGTTGATTTGGTTGCCGCTGGTATGACTTTAGGTGCTGCTGCTTTAGCGGGTGGTGTTGCTGGCGTTTTATGGGGGGTGAAGCAACGTTACTATGATGAAATTCAAGCCAAGGTTACCGGCCATCGTTATCTATGTGCCGATGACTTAACATTACAAGTGTTATGGGCAAGACAGTTGAGTTTGTTACTTGCACTACAACAACGTGGTCACGCTAGCATGACTAAAGTTTCATTAGCTACTGTTCAGTCAGATAAAATAGAGCTGCCTAAAAAGTGGGGAAAATGGTTACGTAGAGCACGGCAGCACCCACAATGGTTGGCCTCTAATAATAGTGACCAACCTCTGTTAGCAGATAAAAAACAGCTTATCATCGAGCAAATCACCACCGCTTTAGCGGCGATCAGTGAAGGCAAAGTAGCTGATTAAACGATACAAGCTTAGAGCAAGTCTGAAATAGAAATACCTAAACCAACGGTATTAGTATATTCATTATATTCAATCAAGCTGTTGCCATACCCAGAGGTTACTTGTAAGTAACCTTTTACTTTCCCATAGAGTGGGAAGCTCCATGCTGCTTCAACTGTGCCTTTACTAAAGCCACTTTCTATATTGTTTTGGCTAGTGAATGAATACACATGTTCATTATGTTTATAGGCAATAATCACCTTACCATGACCGTAATAATCTAATAGATCGGGGTTATCATCATCTGAGCTTGCTTCTTCTAGTCGATACCAAGGGTTGATCGAGATAACTAGGTTTTGGCGATCAAAGATAAGATTACTCTCAATGCGATTCCAACTACGCGAGCTTGGTTCTGACTTGCCATTAGATTGATGCACAAAGCCAATGCTTGCGGCTTTAAAACGCCAACTAGAGCCTAAATTTTTATCGGCATCCCAGATTAAAAAAGCTTCTGGCTCATAGTTTGTTTCACGGAAGGGGGATGATGAGGCAGTATTATAAGCTTGCCATAATGACCGTTGTGTATAAGCCACATAACCTGAGATAGGCAAATCACCTATATTATGAAATAAAGGCATTTTGAAACTAATTTGAAACTTCACCTCTAAGCGTCGATACGTATTACCATCATTCTGATATATATCATAATCTTGGATTTTATCGTTAAAAGATAAGGGTAATAAATAGTTAGGTTTATGCGGTATAATTGAAAAATTAACCAGTTCACTAATTGCCTCATCTTCTAATCGCTCATCGATGGCATTTGTTTCTGGTAACAAGGTAACATCATCTTCAATAGGCTCTACGAGTGGCTCTGTTTCAGCCAATGCAAAAACATTCCATGTTGTTATGAAGATAAAAAAAATAAAACGCATACTTATTCCCTTAAATAAAAGATGCATACCACAAAGTTTATGTATTACATTATCGTTAATGTTGGTTCAGTCTAAACTATTATAAGTTTACGTATAGATTATTAAGCTTATAAGTTGCTAGGATTCAAAATGAAATTAAATAAAATTCCTCTATCAGCACTAAAGGGTGTTGGTGCAAAAGTAGCTGAAAGATTGAGTAAAATAGGCTTAAACTCAGTTGAGGATATGTTATTTCATTTACCTTTACATTATCAAGATCGCACTCGAATTTACCCTATTAAAGCAATCAAAGATGGGATGCAAGTGAGTGTGCAAGGTGAGGTAGTCAGTTGCCAAGTTCAGTTTGGGAAACGTCGTATCTTAAAGTGTAAAATAAGCGATGGTGAAGGCATTGCCACACTTAATTTTTTTCACTTTAACGCAGGGCAAAAAAACAGTTTTAAAGAAGGGCAATGGATCCAGTGTTTTGGAGAGTTTAAGCGAGGTTATCAAGGGTTAGAGGTCACTCATCCCGATTATTCCTTGGTGAGTGAAAATACTACTGTTTCCATGGCAGAAGCATTAACACCGATTTATCCAACAACCGAAGGGTTAAAGCAAAATAGCTTACGTCAATTGACTGAACAAGCGTTGCAGCACCTACAACAAAACCAAGTTGAAGAGTTAATTCCTACCGCCTTATTAACCCATCCAATTAGTCTATTTGATGCGCTAATGACGATCCATAGACCACCTCCATCGGCGAGCATTGAACAATTAGAAGATCGTTCTCATCCTGCTCAACAACGATTAATTATTGAGGAATTATTAGCTCAACAAATTAGTATGTTGGTGCTGCGCAGCCAAGCGCAACAGCATCAAGCGCCAGCATTGAGCGCCACAGGTGCATTATCGAATAAATTACTTGCCAATTTACCTTTTACACCGACCGGTGCTCAGCAACGAGTTAACCATGAAATTCAGCAAGATCTGATAAAAAGTGTGCCGATGATGCGCTTAGTACAAGGTGATGTTGGGTCAGGTAAAACGTTAGTGGCTGCATTAGCGGCATTAACCGCCATTGAAGCCGGTTATCAAGTTGCATTAATGGCACCTACTGAATTATTAGCTGAACAACATTTACTGAACTTCCAAGGTTGGTTTGAACCATTGGATATTAGAGTTGGTATGCTGTCAGGTAAAATGAAGGTAAAAGAGAAACGTGACCAAACTGAGAATATTACATTAGGTTTGTCGCAAATGGTGGTAGGCACACACGCTTTATTTTCTGATAACGTGAAGTTTCATAATCTGGCATTAATCATAGTTGATGAGCAACACCGTTTTGGTGTTGACCAACGTTTATCGCTACGTGAAAAAGGCATTAATAATGGTTTAGTACCTCATCAGTTAACCATGACAGCTACACCAATCCCTCGTACCTTAGCAATGACAGCTTATGCTGATTTAAGTGTTTCTATTATTGATGAGTTACCCCCAGGTAGAACACCTATCCAAACTGTTGCTCTTGCTGACTCTAGACGTGAGGAAATTATTGAGCGAGTTTATCAAGCCTGTAAAAATGAAGGACGTCAGGCTTATTGGGTGTGTACATTGATTGAAGAGTCAGAAGCGTTGGAATGCCAGGCAGCTGAAGATACGGCTAATGAATTACAGTTAGCGTTAACTGATTTACGCATTGGTTTAGTACATGGTCGAATGAAGGCTGCTGAAAAGCAATATGTGATGGATGCGTTTAAAGCCGGAGAACTTGATTTACTGGTAGCAACGACAGTGATTGAAGTGGGTGTTGATGTACCGAACTCTAGTTTAATGATTATTGAAAACCCTGAGCGTCTTGGTTTAGCACAGCTACATCAATTACGTGGGCGTGTCGGCCGTGGTGACGTTGCGAGTCATTGTGTCTTATTGTACAAATACCCTTTGTCTAAAACAGCACTAAAGCGCCTTAATGTACTTAGAGAAAGTAATGATGGTTTTTATATTGCAGAGCAAGATTTAGCGATTCGAGGCCCTGGTGAAGTGTTAGGCACAAAACAAACGGGCGTTGCGGATATGAAGATTGCGGATCTGTTAAGAGACCAAGTGCTAATTCCACAAGTACAGCAATTAGCATTAACGCTAATTCAATACCATCCTGAATATATTAAACCGCTGGTGGAACGTTGGTTGGGCGATAAGCCAGTTTATGCGCAAGTCTAATTGTGAACCGCTTATATCAAAAAGCCTCGCTTATTTATATAAGCAAGGCTTTTTGGCGGTATTACTAAATGATTAAAATAGGGTTAATCAGATAGATTAAGCTCTTTGAGTTTACGTGTGAGTGTATTACGACCCCAACCCAATAACTTAGCAGCTTCATGTTTTTTACCTTGAGTGTGTTTTAATGCGCTTTGTAGCATTATTTTTTCAAACTCAGGTAATAGTTGCCCTAAAATATTACTTTCACCATTTTTTAGTTGTGCATCAGCCCATTTCTTTAAGCTTTCTTGCCAAATAACTGGCTCGCCTTCTTGTTGAGGTACTTCCTGCTCACTTAACTCTGGAGGTAGGTCACTAATATGCACTTCCTGACCACTAGCCATCACCGTTAACCATCGACATATGTTTTCTAATTGACGAACATTACCCGGCCAAGGCAAGTCACTTAAATAGTTAATCGTTGCTTTTGTCAGTTGCTTACTTTCTACAGTTAGCTCGTTGGCTATGTTTTGTAAAAAGTGGTTGGCTAATAAAGCAATATCTTCACGACGCTCTTTTAACGCAGGTAACTGTAAGCGGATAACATTTAAACGGTGGAAGAGATCTTCTCGAAAATCGCCACTTTGTACTTTTTTCTCAAGGTTTTGATGAGTTGCTGCAATAATACGTACATCTACTTTAATAGCTTGATGCCCACCAACACGATAAAACTGTCCATCGGCTAATACACGCAATAGACGTGTTTGCACATCCAATGGCATATCTCCAATTTCATCTAAGAATAGTGTGCCACCATCAGCCTGTTCGAAACGACCTTGGCGATTAGCTGCAGCACCTGTAAAAGCACCTTTTTCATGTCCAAATAATTCAGCTTCGATCAGCTCTTTTGGGATCGCTGCCATATTTAAGGCGATGAAGGTTTCATTCTTTCGAGGGCTATGTTTATGTAAAGCTTGTGCAACCAACTCTTTACCAGTGCCTGATTGACCGTTAATTAATACACTCATACTTGAACGAGATAAACGTCCAATTACACGGAAAACTTCTTGCATCGCTGGCGCTTCACCAATGATTTCTGGTGTAGCAATAGGCTGTGTATTAGGCTTTCTTTGCTGTTTCAGCTCTTTACTATGGTTAAGTGCACGTTTGATTAGATCTGTTGCTTCATGGATATCAAAGGGTTTAGGTAAGTACTCAAAGGCACCACTTTGATAAGCATTTACAGCACTGTCTAAGTCTGAATGTGCGGTCATAATAATGATCGGTATCAGCGGGTAACGTTGATGTATTTTTTGCATCAACTCTAAGCCATCTATGCCAGGCATACGCACGTCAGAAATAATAATCTCTGGTTGTTCAATCAGCAGTTGTTGCCATAAACATTCTGCATCAGGGAAGCTAGCATGTTCAATATTTTCTGCTTTTAATGTGCGTTCTAATACCCAGCGAATGGCGTGGTCATCATCTACAATCCAAGCGGCCATTATAGCTCCTTATTTTTTATTATTATATTTAACGTTAAATTGGTAAAAACACAGAGAATTCTGTTTTGCCTTTACTACTTTTAAATTCAATTCGTCCATGATGTTGCTTGATTAATTCTTGGGCAATGGATAACCCTAAACCTGTACCGTCTTTACGTCCAGTGACCATCGGATAAAAAAGAGTGCTACGGAGGTGCATTGGAATACCAGGCCCTGTATCTGTTATTTTTATCTCTGTCGCTAAACGCTGTGGTAAACCATTAATGGTTACTTGATGCGCAGTGCGTGTACGTAAAGTAATGGAATGATTTTCTGGCAGGTCCTGCAATGCTTGTACCGCGTTTTGCACTATGTTCAAAAATGCTTGCTGTAGCTGATCGGGTTGCATTTCAAAATCTGGAATACTCGGATCGTAATCAATATTCAGAGTAATATTATCTGGGATATTGAAGCTCACTAGTTTACGTACTTTTTCTAATACCGAATGAATATTATGGATACTTTTAGCGCCCGGTTTTTGTGGGCCTAGTAATCTGTTTACTAGTGCACTGAGTCGATCTGCTTGTTCAATGATGATTTGCGTGAATTCTTTAAGATCTGGGTTAGGCAGCTCTGCTTCTAATAATTGTGCTGCTCCACGTAAACCCCCTAATGGGTTCTTAATTTCATGTGCTAAACCACGTACTAGCTCTTGTGCTGCTTTTTGTTGATGCTCTTGATAATGTACTTGGCTAATGCGTTTCTGTTGTTCGATACAACGCATTTCTATCAGTATGTATGGTGTGGCTTTAGTGTCAATATAACTCGCACTTAAATCGATAAGTAGCGGGCTGCCATCAATTAACAGTGTTGTTTCGTTTTCAGTAAATGAAGATTCTTCTAATAATAGGTTTTCTATCGACTCCGGTGAAAAGTGAAATTGCTCGGCGATAGCTTTTAAGGTCTGACCATATAATCGCTGTTTACTTTGCGATAGCAATTGCTCACTAGCTGGATTTGCATAGATCAGAGTTAATGAAGAATCTAAAGCTACAAATGCTGTTTTTGCTTCTTCAAGAAAGGTAGAGATAAGATCGAGACTAGGTTCTTTTTGCATATATTGGCAATCTACTTAATGGATATACGTTGTAAATGAATCGTAACAATTTGTGTTTTTGCTAGTACTTTTCCATCTTCATCAAGTAAGTGTGCTTGTACTTGGTGTGTGCCTCGGTCGACATTGAGTGCTCTGATGGTTGGTGACATTTGTGGAGATCCTAATGCTTGTCCATCTAAATATAATTGTAGCAACTGTGTGCTTTCTTTTTCTGGTGTTGTTTTGACATTAATTTCCAATGTGCCTTCATTGCTGCGAATAGCAGTATCATCTTGTGGATAAACAATTTCGGCCTGGTATTGAACTGCTGCTTTTTTATCTTTACCTGTTTCTTGTTTATTTTTGTTGGCAGGATTTACTGTGCGAGTATCAATAGGGTCTTGATTGGAAACAAGGTTTTTATTTTCAACTGTTATTTGTGGTGTTCCTGGAGGAGCGGTATCTGCAAAATGTGTTTTGCCTTGGCTGTCCACCCAACGGTATATTTTTGTTTCAGCAAAGGAAAGCGTGGAATAGGTGCAAAGTAATAATGTTAAAAATGTAGTTAATTTCATAATCTAAACCTTAATAGTAAATACTTGATTGTCGAATAGCTAAAGGATTAAGACAATAAAAAAATTTACTGTAAACGAGGTTATTCTATAAATGTTAACCTTTGCTCATATAATGAGGTTATTCAATGTAACAGTGGTCTGCATTTTCTATTGATAATTTTGCTTAGTTTTTATATGAAAACGTTAAAATAAAAGGAGTGAGCAACAGCCCACTCCTGATTCGGCTTTGTTACTATTATTTAATAAATAACATTTCAGAGTATTTAGGCAATGGCCATAACTCATCAGCAACAAGTAGCTCAAGTGCATCAGCGTGCTCACGTGCTTCACCCATAAGAGGACAAAGAACGTCTGCACTATGGCGCATATGTGCTTCTGCATCAGCAAAATCATGCTTAGCAACTTCAGTATCAATCTTAGTGATTGCAGCTAATAGACCATTTACATGTTCAGCAACTTGCTTAGTAATGCTTGAATCTAATTCAATACCTAAGTCTTGTGTTGATGTAGCAGCTAGGCTTAGCTCTGATAAGTAAGCAATTGCTGCTGGGTAGATTTTAGTTTTAGCAATATCACTTACTAATTTAGCTTCAACTTCAATCGCTAGATTGTATTGTTCAGCATAAACTTCGTAACGGCTTTCTAGTTCAACCGGTGTTAGTACACCCGTGTTTTGGAATAGATCAATCACTTCTTGTGATTTGAATGCAGGTAAAGCATCTGCCGTTGTTGGGATATTTTTAAGACCACGTTCTTCAACTGCGGCTTTATGCCATTCCTCTGAGTAACCGTCACCACCGAATACAGCGTTGCCGTGTAGTTCCATTAACTCTTTCAGTACAGTAATAACTGCGGCTGTTTGATCTTCAGTTTTTAAAGCAGCTTCTAGTTTTTCTGCAATCCAGTTTAATGAATCAGCAAGCATTGTGTTCATTGCAACTAATGGACCTGATACAGATTGCTCAGAACCTACAGCACGGAACTCAAAACGGTTACCTGTGAATGCAAATGGAGACGTACGGTTACGGTCACCTGGATCACGGTCAAAGTTAAGAATTTGCGAAAGACCTAGGTCCATCTCGCCGCCTTGAGTACAAGTTGTTAATTTACCTGTTTTGATTTCATCAAATACTTTTTCTAATTGGTCACCTAGGTAAACAGAAAGGATTGCTGGTGGCGCTTCATTAGCACCTAAACGATGGTCATTACCAGCAGAAGCGATAACTGCACGTAATAATGGACCGTATTTGTGTACACCACGAATTACCGCACCACAGAATAATAGGAACTGTAGGTTTTTATGTGGTGTTTTACCTGGATCAAGTAAGTTACCTTGTGTGCTGTTACCAACAGACCAGTTAACATGTTTACCTGAACCATTTACGCCTGCGAATGGTTTTTCATGCAATAGACATAGGAAGCCGTGCTCTTTAGCCGTTTGCTTCATCATTGTCATTAACAATTGTTGTTGGTCTGCACCTACGTTTGCTGCACCGTAGTAAGGAGCAATTTCAAATTGCCCTGGAGCAACTTCGTTATGGTGAGTTTTAGCTGGGATACCTAGCTTGTATAGTTTGTCTTCAAAATCTTGCATGAACACTTGAACACGTGCAGGGATTGCACCGAAGTAGTGATCATCAAATTGTTGACCTTTAGCTGGTGCTGCACCAAATAAAGTACGGCCAGCTAATAGTAAGTCTGGACGTGCATTAGCAAAGTTTTCATCAACTAAGAAGTACTCTTGCTCTGGACCACAGCTTGAGTTTAATGTAGCAACTTCTGTCTCGCCCATTAATTTAAGTACTTTCTGTGCTGCTGTATCCATTGCTGAATTAGAGCGTAATAGCGGGATTTTTTTATCTAGTGCTTCACCAGTCCAAGACATGAATACACTTGGGATCATTAATGTTGCGCCATTCGCTGTTTGTTGGATATAAGCAGGGCTCGTTGGATCCCATGCAGTATAACCACGTGCAGCGTTAGTCATACGTAGGCTACCGTTAGGGAAAGAAGAACCATCTGGTTCACCTTTAATTAATAGGCTACCTGTAAATTCGTTAATAGCATTACCTTCAGAGTTAGTCAGGATGAATGCATCATGTTTTTCAGCAGTAATGTTAGTCATTGGGTAGAAAACATGAGAGAAGAACTTAGCACCTTTAGATAGCGCCCAGTCTTTCATTGCTGCAGCAATAATATCAGCTGTTGCTTTATCTAAAGCAACACCTGTTTGAACTGTTTTCTTGATCGCTTTAAATGCATTTTTTGATACCGCTTCTTCCATCTTAGCTAGATTAAAAACATCAGTAGCCCAGATTTGATTTAGTGGCTCAGTTTGAGCGACCTCTTTTGGTGCACGGTTAGTAATTTGTTCAATTGCTTGTAGGCGGACTTGGTTTCCACTCATGTAATGCTCCTTGCTGATATTAATAGCGCTATTGTTATTTGTGATAACTATTATTAGATACTAAAATATGAAGTTATGACAACTAGATAACAAGAATTTAGCAAGAAGTAAGCCAGTTTTGTTTTTACAGGGATATTTGTAGATGAAAACAAAAAAGGACCGCAAGAAGCAGTCCTTTTAAATTTAAAAAGAGAGAAGGATTATACGCTGTAGTATAGGTCAAACTCTTTTGGATGTGTTGCTTGTGAAACAGCTTCACATTCAGCAGTTTTTAGCTCAATAAATGCATCAATTGCTTCGTTTGAGAACACGCCGCCTTCCGTCAAGAAGTCACGGTCAGCATCTAGTGCTGCTAGTGCTTCTTCGAAAGAAACCGCTACTTGCGGGATTGCATCAGCTTCTTCTTTTGGTAGGTCGTATAAATCTTTATCTAAAGAGTCGCCAGGGTGGATTTTGTTTTTAATACCGTCAAGGCCAGCCATTAACATCGCAGAAAAACCTAGGTAAGGGTTCATTGTTGGGTCTGGGAAACGTACTTCAATACGTGCTGCACGTGCTGTTGGTACGATTGGAATACGGATAGATGCAGAACGGTTACCCGCTGAGTAAGCTAACATTACAGGTGCTTCAAAGCCTGGGATAAGACGTTTGTAAGAGTTAGTTGATGCATTAGTAAATGCATTAATTGCTTTCGCATGCTTAATGATACCGCCAATGTAGTAAAGCGCTAATTCGGATAAGCCGCCGTAACCATCTCCAGAGAATAAGTTAACGCCATCTTTACCTAATGATTGGTGACAGTGGTTACCAGAACCGTTATCGCCAACTAATGGCTTAGGCATAAACGTTGCTGTTTGGCCGTATGCGTGTGCCACGTTATGTACAACGTACTTGTAGATTTGAATCTCATCGGCTTTTTCAACCATAGTGTTAAAGCGACAAGCGATCTCATTCTGACCCGCCGTTGCTACTTCATGGTGGTGAGCTTCAACTACTAAGCCCATCTCTTCCATGATTAAACACATAGCTGAACGTGTATTTTGTGAAGAATCAACAGGTGCTACAGGGAAGTAACCACCTTTGATGCCCGGGCGGTGACCTGTGTTACCGTCTTCATAAGATGTACCTGAGTTCCATGCTGCTTCTTTTGCATCGATTGAGTAGAAAGCACCAGCAATACTGTTACCGTATTTCACGTCATCAAATAGGAAAAATTCTGGTTCTGGGCCAAATAATACTGTGTCTGCAATACCTGTAGAGCGCATGTATGCTTCAGCACGCTTAGCAACTGAACGAGGGTCGCGGTCGTAGCCTTGCATGGTTTTTGGTTCTAATACGTCACAACGTAAATTAAGTGTTACATCGTCTGTAAATGGGTCTAGTACCGCTGTTGAAGGTACTGGCATTAGCACCATGTCAGAGTCTTGAATGCCTTTCCAACCTGCAATTGAAGAACCATCAAACATCTTACCTTCTTCGAAGAAGTCTTCCGTTACTTGATGGTGTGGGATCGATACGTGTTGCTCTTTACCATGAGTATCAGTAAAGCGTAAATCAACGAATTTTACATCTTGCTCTTGGATTAAAGCTAAAACGTCTTGGATTGTTTGTACAGACATGTTGTAGAACCTCATTTGACATCGGAAATGTTATGAATTGAAAATTATATTTCTTGATAAAGAAATAAGAATTTATCGACTTTCTAAACTTATATATATCATGTTGCTTAAAATATGCCAACTCGATTGTCCCCATCAAGCTTGACGGTTGGCACCATAAAAAAGGGTGATTTAGCGCTTTTTTGAACTTATTTGGTGCGTTTGTGCACTTATTTGGTGCATTAGTGTTTTAGTGTGATAATTACGCTGCTTTATTTCGGTGTTTTATCCATTTTAACTATCTGTGACAGACTTAAAACTTTCTATTTTTGAAATTATGTTTACAATGTGCGCACATTTGGCTAGAACACTTCCTGTGCTTTTATTGCCTAATTCTTTTTATACCAATTAAATAAAAGTAGATCCGTCTACTTTTATCTAATTGGTATTTTTAATAGTAAGTTATTTTTGAGGCGCATCATGTCGTTAGATAAATTAAGAAATATTGCCATCATTGCTCACGTTGACCATGGTAAAACAACATTGGTTGATAAACTGTTAGAGCAGTCTGGTACATTAGATTCACGCGGTGGTTCTGAAGAACGTGTAATGGACTCTAACGATCTTGAAAAAGAACGTGGTATTACCATCCTTGCAAAAAACACTGCAATTGTATGGAATGATTACCATATCAATATCGTAGATACACCTGGACATGCTGATTTCGGTGGTGAAGTAGAGCGTATTCTATCTATGGTAGATAGTGTTTGTCTTATTGTTGATGCGGTTGATGGTCCAATGCCACAAACTCGCTTCGTAACACAAAAAGCATTCGCACATGGCCTTAAGCCAATTGTTGTTATTAACAAAATTGATAAGCCTGGTGCACGTCCTGAGTGGGTAATGGATCAAGTATTTGATTTGTTCGATAACTTGGGTGCAACTGATGACCAGTTAGACTTCCAAGTTGTTTATGCTTCTGCATTAAACGGTTGGGCAAGTATTGAGATGGACGAGCAAAAAGATGACATGGAAGACTTATTCCAAACTATCGTTGATACTGTTGCGCCACCTGAAGCGGATCGCGAAGGCGATTTCCAAATGCAAATTTCTCAACTTGATTACAACTCTTACGTTGGTGTAATCGGTGTTGGCCGTATTACACGTGGTAACGTTAAAGTTAATCAACAAGTTACTATTGTTGGTGCTGACGGTAAAGAACGTAAAGGTAAAGTTGGCCAAGTATTAGGTTACTTAGGTCTTGAGCGTCATGATGTTGAAGTCGCAGAAGCGGGTGACATTATTGCAATCAGTGGTTTAGGCGAGCTTAAAATTTCTGACACTATCTGTGCTCAAACAAACGTTGAAGCATTACCACCGTTAACAGTTGATGAACCAACGGTAACAATGACATTCCAAGTAAATACATCTCCATTCTGTGGTAAAGAAGGTAAATACGTTACTTCACGTAATATCTTAGATCGTCTACACAAAGAGCTAGTACATAACGTAGCACTTAAAGTAGAAGAAACAGAAGATCCTGATAAATTTAAAGTATCAGGACGTGGTGAACTACATTTAGGTATCTTAATCGAGAACATGCGTCGTGAAGGTTATGAGCTAGCAGTATCTCGTCCTGAAGTTATCGAAAAGGTGATTGACGGCCAGTTACATGAGCCAATGGAAACATTGACAATTGACTGTGAAGAAGAGCATCAAGGTTCTATCATGGAACAATTAGGTATCCGTAAAGCGGAACTAACTAATATGATTCCAGATGGTAAAGGACGTGTTCGTTTAGACTTTATGATTCCAAGTCGTGGTTTAATCGGTTTCCAAACTGAGTTTATGACAATCACTTCTGGTTCTGGTCTTCTATACCATAGCTTTGATCACTACGGTCCTCATAAAGGCGGTACTATTGGTCAACGTCAAAATGGTGTATTGATCTCAAATCAAGCAGGTAAAGCGGTTACTTACTCATTATTCTTCTTACAAGATCGTGGTCGCCTATTCTTAGGTCACGGTACTGAAGTATATGAAGGTCAAATTATCGGTATTCATAACCGTGCTAACGATTTAACAGTAAACTGTGTGAAAGGTAAGCAACTTACTAACGTACGTGCATCAGGAACAGATGAAGCACAAACGTTGTCACCAGAAATCAAACTAACACTTGAGCAAGCGTTAGAGTTTATTGATGTTGATGAATTAGTAGAAGTAACACCTGAAAGCATTCGTATTCGTAAGAAACTACTTACAGAGAACGAACGTAAACGTGCTGCTCGTCCAGCTAAAGGTTAATTCGTTTACATAAACGCTTAACTTGTTACTATGAGGCCTTACGATTGTAAGGCCTTTTTTTTATGTTAAATTTAGTGCTAGCCATTTAATGGCTAACATTCATTGATGATGCTGAGGAGTATTATGTTTCAACTAGACCAGCAAATATTAATAGGAAAAATGAAAGCGCTCTATGGCTATGGCATTTTTCTCTTCAAACGCAGTAAAGAAGATAATATCAAAGTACCCGCAGGCCACCTTGCTTACGTGACTTTATTGTCGATCGTCCCTTGTCTTGCTGTGGTTTTTTATATGCTCTCGGCTTTTCCCATGTTTTCTGAGTTAAACAGCATTATCGAAGATCTGATCTATAACAGTTTTGTGCCCACAGCAGGTGATGCCGTTAAAGAGCACATGACTGGTTTTATTGAAAACACCAAACAGATGAGTATGGTCGGGATAGCTTCATTGGTAGTAATTGCTCTGCTATTGATCTCAACGATCGATCAAACCTTGAATCGTATTTGGCGTTGTAATAGAAAACGCTCAACTATTCACGCATTTACCATCTACTGGACTATTTTGAGCTTAGGCCCAATTATTATCGGTGGTAGCATTGCATTAAGTTCTTATCTCTTTTCTATTGTGCAAACTGATGGTTTCTTGTCAGTAGGGCAGCAGCTGCTAAGTTTTATGCCTTTTCTGTTCTCATGGTTAGCTTTTGCAGGGGTTTATACTTTAGTACCACATCAACGTGTCACACTTCGTTGTGCTGTTATTGGCGGTTTTGTTGCGGCGTTAATGTTTAATTTAGCGACTGACTTATTCAGCTTATACATTACCAACTTCCCATCTCAACAAATTATTTATGGCGCTTTAGCGGTTATCCCTATTATGTTTGTTTGGATCTACTTTAGTTGGTTAATTGTATTAATAGGTGCGGAGGTGACATCTACCTTAGATGAGTTCTTTTATCCTGAAGAAACCGAGCTCGATGAGCTTGAGGAAGCCTCATGATAGCCATGATACAACGTGTTAATAATGCATCTGTATCTGTTGATAATGCTGTAGTAGGGCAGATTGATGGTGGTTTGTTGGTATTATTAGGCGTGGAGAAGGGTGATACAGAGAGTCAGGCTAAACGTTTGGCTGAAAAAGTATTAGCTTACCGTATTTTTGCCGATGATAATGACAAAATGAACCTCAATGTCAAACAAGCTAATGGTGACTTGTTAGTTATTTCTCAATTCACCTTGGTCGCTGAGACTAAAAAAGGCAATCGTCCAGGCTTCAGTAATAGCGCAGAACCTGCTGAAGCGAAACGCCTCTATGAGTATTTCAGTAAGCAATGTGAACAGTTAGGTTGCCATGTTGAAAATGGGATTTTTGCGGCAGATATGCAAGTGACTTCAACTAATGATGGACCTACGACATTTTGGTTGCAGGTTTAATTCGCTGAAAGTGAATGCTTGGCTAGTGATAAACCCATAGCATTAAAGATTAGAATACTATGGGTAAATTCGATAGGAGTGTGATTTTATTTAAAACCAACGTGTGATTTCTGGTGTTGATGAGCTAGAGCCTGAGCTGCCTATATTCGTACTGGTGATTTGTTCATCAAAGTGAACGCCTGCACCGCCAGTTACCTTTAGATAATCACTACGTAAAGAGCCATAGATATCACCACTTGCTGTAACTTTGATTGCCGCATCGGGTGCATAAGCGGTTAAAAACATATCCGTTGAGCCAGACAAGGTAACACCATAATCATTATTATCGCCGTCAGAGTCATACCCTGAGTATAGAATAAATGAATTTTCACCATCACTATTTACTGCCGAAGTAGCTGTATTACCATCACTATCTAAAGCATATACACCACCATCAGCTGTTGTTGTAAAAGTACCTTCGGTGATAATGGTTAGCGTTGCGCCATCTTCCACATAAATTTTATCTTCAATAGAGGTATCCCCACTTAAATAGATAGTGACATTATTACCGCTTTCGATAGTGATTGTATTACCACTTTGAAAGCTATCAATACTCATCACATAGACTTCTGTTTCTTCACCTAAAAAGTCGATAGTTGCTGTTTCTGTATCAAAGCTATCTGTGGTGCCACTGCTTTTGTTATATGACTCTAGTCCTGTATCGGTAAATACATAGTCAGTGTAAGGCCAATAGGAAAAAGAGTAAGCAGTTGGAGAGACACTTCCTAAACTACCTACACCATCCGTTGTGTTGGCAAATTCACTGGCTAAATCTAATATGTCGCAAGTTTCAGTACCAACGTCACTAACTTGGTTTGTATCATAATAGGTTGCATTACTAACACTGCCATAACTAGGATAATTTAATTCACCACTATATGAAATCGGGTTATCAAAACTGTTCCGTATGGTGACATCGCCGTTGGCGCTAATACTATCCATTGTTGTTGAAGAGTAGGAGTTGGTGACATTACCGGTCGCCTGTGCGTTTCCATCAATAGATCCTGAGCTGCCTAAATCAATATTACCTGATACATGTGCATCACCTGAAATAGAAGCTGATCCCGACATGGTTAAGTCGCCATTAATCGACACACTTCCATCAATAGGTGAGCTGCCACTTAAAGTTAAGCCACTAGCATCTTCGTTTAATACTGAAACATCGCCATTATTACCTGGATTACTGGAGTCATAAGCACCTTCGCTTGAATCATAGCTATCAATGGTGCCACTGCCTCCTAATGTTGCGCCATCACAGGTAGTAATTGCGCCAGTAAAGACTGAGTTTCCTGAAGAGGAAGTTAATGAAAATGATCCGCGCATTGCATATGTGCCATCGTAGTGAAAACCTGAGCTATTTATTTCTCTGATATCACTATCTAACCAAGCATCAATATTGTGGTAATAACCACCAGAACTATTTTGTGCACTGTTCAATTGAGTCATCATATCATCGGTCGATAGGCTACTGTCTGTGCTGAGCATATTGTAAGCTTCAGCAAGTCCATTTTCAGCTTGTAACCGGGCATTAAGTTCTTTGGTATAATTACCCGCCATACGCTCTTGATTGAGGTTTTCTTGGATGGTGTCGAACACAATTAAGCTACCGAGAAATGAGATCACTAATACGGTAATTAATGCAAAACCTTGGTTCTCTTTAGGTTGAGTGTTAGTGGTGTTCATGTTCATTCCCTAAACTATTCATTCAAGCCTAAAATGGCTTGGCGTTGTGCAAACATCATTTGTATTGAATCAGTTTCATCAGCTGGTGTAATAGTGATAGTTAATAAATTATCAGTAGTTGCAAAGCTTAATGTATCAATATTAGTACCAATAGCAGTAAAGCTTTTGCTGGCATCATCTAAACCCGCTGTTGTATATTCTGCACACATTAATTGTCCATCAGTCAGGCGATAGCTTTCATAATATTGGCTACTCATGCCATTACCTAAACAGCTGGTATAAGTTTCGCCTGTATCTAAATTGTCTAGATTAAAAGTTAAATCTAATTGCTTGTAAGTATTACCATCACTACCAGTATAGGATTTATCATCCATTTCATCTGCTCGGTGTATTGCTCGGCTAAAAATTGAGTTACTAAAACGCAGTACTTCTTGTGTGTTTTCTAATTGCTGCGAGTAAGTTGAGGTTTCTTTTAAGCTTGAGAATACCGTTGCTATGCCTAATACAATCAACAATGACAAAGCCATTGCAATCATTAATTCAGTTAAACTAAATCCAGTTTGTTTTGCCTTATATAGTGGTTTCATTTTATTCACCTATGGACAGATATCTGGAAAAACAGCTTGCACGGATACTTCATCTTCTACATCAGTTAAACGCTGATCACCCCAGTCTATGGTGATCTTTAATGTATTGGTAATATCAAAGGTAGTTGGATCAAAAGTACGAGTAAATCCATCTGCTAAGGTTAAATCATCGAGCGCTTCAGAGCCATCTTTTAACTCACAAAGTGAATTCCAAATCTGTTCTACTGTATTGCTTGCCTCAATACTTGCTCGCGTATACTGGCTACTGCTTCGTGCATATTGCAGGCTTTTATTTTGTGTATAAGCCAAGCCTAAAACGGATAAAGCAGCAATTAGGATGGCAATCAGTAGTTCAATTAAAGTAAAGCCGCTCTGTTTGCTTTTTTGTTTACCATTATGTGTAACACGACTAAAGGAATCTTGCATTAATTACAGTCTCCACTATCTGTGCTGATCTGAGTTTGGCCACTGCTATAAATGGATAAACAACGATATTCATCTTCCCAAGTAAAAGCGAGTTGCTCATTTTCTGCAAAACCCGTTTTTTGTACGGCAATGGATACTTCACTAGCACTACCAGCGGAGGGAACAATAGAGACTTGATCTGTAGCTAGGGTAATGGTTTTAATGGTGCTATCCGCTCCCGACACCTGATTTGTTAATGTCCAAGTTAAACGGTTGTTTGATGAAGTTAAGGTCACTTCTTCATTACGTTTTAATGCTTCAGAGCGTGTTAATTGGTAAATACTTTGCACTTGGTTAACCGCAACGGAAATACTATTATCACGGATTAAAGCGGTCCAACTGGGAATGGCGATTATGGATAAAATAATAACAATCGCGACGGTGACCATAAGTTCAATCAGTGTGAAACCATGTTGTTTGGTCATTATCATTTCCAGCATCCAGAAGTGCTTGGCGTTTTGTTACCAAGATAATCAAAGGTTAAAGTGCCACAACTATCACTAGATTGGCTAGTGCTTGAAATAGGCACCGCTGAGATGGTGTACTCATCATCCTCTAATTCACTAAAGCTTACCGTATAATAGTCAGTACTGAAGTCACTAGCCGTTGTGCTTGAACCGGAATAATCGCCATTACGAGAGTAGTAACGTTCTAATTGTTGACTTAACTCAACCATTGATTGTTGTACTTCGTAACGATAACTTTTTTGCACTGCTGTGACATATGAAGCAAACCCAATTTGCGCTAAAATAGCGACAACGGCTATAACGATTAATAATTCAATAAGTGTAAAGCCAGTTTGCTTTTTTGCATATTGATACTTGCTTTTTGGGGGCCAAAATCTTGTCATAAAAAGTAACATTATATGTATACCATTGGTTGGGTAAGGCGTGCTTATACAGTATATCGGTAGCATCTTATTATAGTTTAATAATAATACAAATAATAAGCGTGTAAACAGAAAATAATAATTATTGGGTAGTTGAGTTCTTAAAACTCTTATTCATAGTGAGAAGACTTTTATTTTGCTTTAACTTGTTGCATAGTCCACTGTCTCAACCATTTGCTTCCATAATATAATTAAAAGAGCTCATTAAATGATGCCAGTTAAGCCTATTTGTCTACTATTTTATTGCCTGTCTTTAACGCTTTCTGCTTCCGTTTATGCGGCTACTAATTCCTCTCCTGAGTCTACTATGAAAAATATTGAAGTGATTAACAACTCCATTATCCAAAGTCCTAATGATAAGCGCGAATATCAAGTGATCCGTTTAGCGAACCAATTGGAGGTTCTGCTTATTTCCGACCCTGATTTAAAAAATAGTGCTGCTTCTTTATCTGTGCCAATCGGTAGTATGCATAACCCAGATTCACAGCTTGGTTTAGCACATTATTTAGAGCATATGCTATTCCTAGGTTCTAAGCGTTATCCTGTGATTAATGAATATAGTAAATTCATGAGTCAAAATGGTGGGTATACTAATGCTTATACTGCACAAGATGTGACTGTATACGGATTTGAAGTGAATGATAGTGCATTTGGTGAAGCCTTAGATAGGTTGGGCGATGTAATGAGTGAGCCTCTTTTAGATGAGCAGTATGCCGAAAAAGAGCGCCATACAGTGAATGCTGAAAATGAGACCTATGTTGATAATGATATGCGTAAATTATATGCCCTTCAGCGTTATTCACTGAACCCAGAACATCCCATGGCACGTTTCAGCACTGGTAATTTAGAGACATTAGTAGATAAACCTAATAGTAACTTGCAAGAAGAATTAACTGCTTTTTTTAGAGCGCATTACTCAGCAAATAACATGAAGGTCGCTTTGATTAGCCCTCGCCCAATCAAAGACATGCAAACTATTGCTGCAAAATTTTTAACACAAATTCCTAATAATAATGCCACCACTCCAGAGATCATGACTCCATTAGTCACTGATCAACAATTAGCTTTAGAAGTACAGATGAAACCAACGGTTGATCTGAAATTGCTGCAAGTGAATTTTTTAATCCCGAGCGTGAAAGATGAATATATGTATCAACCGGGTGGTTATATTAGTCGTTTATTAGGATCTGATCATAAAGGAGGCTTATCTGATTATCTGCAAAAACAAGGTTTAGCTGAATCAGTTTCTGCGGGGTTTTATGCTGCACAAAGCGAACAGTATTCTCAGTTTAGTATGACCTTTAAACTCACTAGTAAAGGTTTAACTCAGCAAGATACGGTACTAGCGAGCCTATTTGCTTACATTCAGTTGATTAAAGATAAAGGCATTAATCAGTTACAATATTCAGAGCAGAAAAAAAGTTTAGATAACTATTTCCAGTTCTTACCGAAACAAGCCAGTTTTCAATATGTGATGTCATTATCTGCAAATATGCAGAAATATCCTTTACAGGATCTATTGTCCTATTCATTTCGTTTAGATGGTTTTAAACCTAAATTAATAGCTCAACTAATAACATATTTAACACCCGAGAATAGCCGTGTATTTGTTGTCTCCCCAGATGCATCTGTGAATAAAAATATTCCCTTTTATAAAGGACAGTATGCGCAGCATAAAATAAAATCATCTCGCCTACAGCAATGGTCGAGGTCTGCTCAGAATATTCAATTGCAAATGACTCTGCCAGTGCGTAATGAATGGTTACCTGAAGATCTCTCTTTAGTTCAAGAGGAGAAAAGTAAGCAGGCTATTTCTCTGGTTAAAGAGTCTGGATTATCGGTTTGGATCAAACAAAGCCAATTAAACCAGCCTAAAGGAGCCTATAAGTTACAATTGAATAATGATTTGAATGATCGAAGTCCTGCTGCACGTATTAAAATAAATTTATTGTTAGATGTATTACAAAAACAATTAGCAGAGTTAAGTTTTGTTACCCAAGAAGCTGGGCTTGGGTTTTCTATTAGCAGTAACGACGGACTATTGATCAGTACCAGTGGCTATAGTGACAAGCAGGGAGAGTTATTACTGACGTTGTTGAGTTATTTAGACAGCATGGAAATTGATCAGCAATCGTTAACCTTAGCTAAACAAGAGCTAATACGCAGGCTCAAGAATCAATCTAAAATGAAAGCGATGGACTTAGGGTTAGATGGCTTTAGAAAAGTGGTGCGTTCTCCCTCTTGGTCAAATGAAACATTACTAAAAGCGGTTGAGCCCGTGACTGCGGATGACCTAAAACAACTAATTAAACAAATACTATCCCAATCAAGTGTAAGACTATTGGCCCTAGGTAACTTTTCTGCTGTTGATGTATTGCAATTAACTGCGCAATTAAAAGTGAAGGTGAAGATTCAACCGAATGCATTTTATACCGTCCAGCGATTACATGCCGATCCAGAACAAGGTGCGTTAAATTTTGTTCGTCAATCAGAATTAGAAGATGATGCATTAGCTAGTGTGTATCTGATGGCCGACCAAGACCCTACCTCACAAGCAAAAGCAGAATTATTGAATAAGTTATTAAAACCTGCTTTTTACGATCAAATTCGTACCCAAGAGCAATTAACTTACTCTCCTTTCACAGCCAGTATTGAAGTCGATAAGAGCGTTGGTTTTGGTTTGTTCACACAAAGTCCAACCATTGGAAGCGCGGCTTTATATGGGCGTTTTCAAGCATTTTTAGAGAGTTTTAAAACGGTATTAGCAAATACTACTGAAAGTGAGTTTGAAGAGATAAAGAAAGCGCATATTGCTAACTATTTAGCAAAATCAAGCAATCTAAGTACAGAATTTTCTTATCTGATTGGTGAGTGGATGAGTAACAAAGATAAAATCGATACAAAATCACAGCATATCGAACTGTTACAATCTGTAACCTTAAAACAAGTACAGGAATATTATACCCGCTTATTTTTTGATAAAAGCGCCGCTCAACAAATAATTGTTCAAGTCAAAGGCAAAAAGTTTAGTGAGGAAGCTCCTCTATCACTAACGCCTGAAGTCGCTATTTCAAGTGTTGAACAGTTAAATACTGCACCAAAATAAATATTACTTTTCATTAATAATGTGTGAACTTTTATAAGTGATTAGGCTCACACTTAATGTACACAGGTAAGGAACTCGCTGAAAATTCATTTAATGACTCTCTATTCAAGCCCTTAGGCGAAAGCCTATAAGGGCTTTTGTTTATGGTGAGAATATGAAATAGATGGAGAGTTATCTGAAGCAAGCTCGATATGAGGATAACTTTTAGATCATCTGTATTATTTGAATAGGGTGGTGAGGGCGACCAATTACATGAAATTAAGTCAGTTTTTACTGAGGTAAAAAATTGATCTATTAATTACTGTAATGGGTATAAGTACAGAGTAAATTTATAACAATAAAAACGAAAGGACGAACAGTATGAAAAAAATACTATTTACAACGGCTATTGCATTAGCATTACCATTAAGTGCTTATGCCGCTGATGAAAAAAGCGAATTTGTTGAAGGTGACGCAACGATTGGTGGTGAAGCCGAGTTAGGAGCAACAGTCACAACAGGTAACACTGATACCTCTTCATTTAAAGCTGCTTTAGAGATAAAACAAGAACTGTCTGATTGGGAAAATACTTACTCTTTTGATGGTACCTACAAAAAAGATGAGGATGAAGTAACAGCAAAACGTTATTACTTCGAAGTACAAGGTGACTATCAAATTGATGATTTAAGTTATCTATTTGCTAATACTAACTATGAGATCGACCCGTTCTCAGGTTATGACTACTCATCTAGTACATCTGCTGGTTATGGTTACCGTTTTATTGATACGAAACGCATGTCATTAACTGCTGAAGCAGGTCCTGGTTATGTTTACCAAAAATATGATGATGATTCAGCGGAAACTGAAGGCGAAGATTACGATGCAAGCGCTGTTGCGCATATCGTTGTTGATTTCCAAACTAAAATTGGTGATTCTGCTAAGTTTCAACAAAAGTTTGTTGCGGATTGGGGGAGTAAGCTGGATGGCCGTTCAGAAACATCGATCTCAGCTAATCTAGTAGGTTCATTAGCCATGAAATTTGCTGTTGTGGTTCGTTATGATAATAAACCACTTGAAGATGTTAAAAGCACTGACACTGAAACGACTATGACGCTCTTATACGGATTCTAATACAAAGACTAATAGCTCGCTTTATTTTCTCAGTTAGCTTACTTAGTGCAAGCGGAACAGTTAATAAAAAAATAAAATAAACTCATGATAAGACAATTAATAAACCTCTAATTTTTGGTTGTTTTATCGTGATTTTAAACTTGTTATACCTCTCTTAAATACTTCTTGTTTCACTTTTTATATCCATAATCACCTGATAAATATGATAATTTGGCCCATATTGATGTGCGAGATGTTACTCAAGTCACATTAGCTTCGTTGTATTTTATTTTTATTTTTTAATTGTTATGTTACTTAATGACATTTGTTAGAATCCTTTGATCTAAAATAAAAGGTTAATATTCATGCGGCTGTCTTTGCCCCCTGCTTTAATAACAATGATTAATATTGTATTTATGACACTGGCTTTTGCTCATAATGCTTTTGCACAGCTAGAGAAAGTGGATGTAGAATTTACTGATCAAGAGAAGCAATATATTAAAGATCATCCAATTATTAAAGTTCACACTGCAGCTTCATGGCACCCTTTTAATTATATCGAAAATGGCAAAGCATCGGGTTATAACAATGATTTGATTCGACTGGTTGCAGAAAGAGCAGGTTTAAACATTGAATTTGTTGTTGGTTATGAGTGGAGTGAATATTTAGAAAAACTCAAAAACAAAGAGATAGATGTTATCTCTAATATGAAAATTACCCCCGAAAGACAAAAATTTACTACCTTCACCCATTATCAAACCTTAAGTTCAGTAGATGGTTTACTTACCCGTTCTGGTGAAGTTTTTTTAAATGATTTAAGCGATATACAATCAATTGCTGTGATAAAAGACTTTTACTATGAAGAGCTTCTCCGTAAATATTATCCTGATATTCATTTAATGGTTACCAATACAACAGAAGAGGCTATTCAGTTGTTGGTAGAAGAGAAAGTGAATGGTGTCTTAGACTCTTATGACGCTATTAATTATTATGTAGAACGCTCTTTACTTCAAAATTTAGTCAACACTGCATTAATAGACCATAAAATTTTTCATTATTTGCCAAAGTTTATGGGGGTGCAGAAGGGTAATTTAATATTACGTGACATTCTCGATAAAGGTTTGTTGTCGCTGAATAAACAAGACATCGATAAATTGCATCAAAAGTGGAAATCACAAATCAGCTTTGGTAAATCTTCTTACGCAGTAAACTATCAAGACCGCCTGCCTATTTTATCTTCTAGACAACAAAACTATTTAGACAAGCATGGTGCATTAATTATGTGTGTCGACCCAGATTGGCTTCCAATAGAAGCGATTCGTCATGGTAAACATATCGGTATTTCCGCAGAGTTTGTACGCTTATTTGCACAGCGTATTAGCAGCCCGATTGAACTATTAGAAACCTCAACCTGGGCTGAAACATTGCAGGCATTAAAAGATGGGACCTGTGACTTTACACCGACGATTAAAAATACGCCCAGTCGTAAGGAGTTTTTATCTTTTACGCCAGATTATGTAACTTTCCCATTAGCATTAATAACAGAAGAAGATAACCATCCCTATAAACTGCAGCAAGTACTCCATAAACCGTTGGGGATGTTAAAAGATGGTTCATATCGTGAGCTGTTAAGTGAAAGGTACTCGGATACTCAATTTCATGAATTTCGCACTTTAAAAGAGGGGTTAGATGCAGTTAGTGATGGTGATATTTATGGCTTTATTGATGTCTTACCTGTAATGGTTAATCAGATTCAACATGGTTATCCTAATTTAAAAATAGTGGACCAATTTGAAAGTGATTACTCATTTGCACTCGCAGTTGAAAAAGGTAATTTACCTCTATTAAGTATTTTTAATAAAGTTATTGAATCGATTAGCCTACAAAAGAAACAAGAAATTTTAAACAAATGGTTACCTGCATTATATGAAAGAAAAACCAGTGTGCAGGGGTATTTAATTGCTGTTATCGGAATGTCTCTTATTATTTTCTTGTTATTACTACTATTGTTTTCTAATAAAATGAAGTATGTAAAGTTACAGAAAAAAAATACCCATCTAGAAAAATTAGCTATGCGTGATTATTTAACGAGCTTACCAAATCAGGCTTATTTTAATGAGTTTTTTAAAAAAGAGTGGGTGAGAAGTAGGCGTTCAGGCGAAAATATCTCGTTATTGTTAATTGATGTTGATAATACAAAGTTGATTAATGAACAGCATGGTCGCAGTGCAGGGGACCAATGCTTAATTGAGCTAGCTCAACGGTTAAATAATGTTATTCAACGTCCAGCGGATCTGCTAGCGAGACTTGAACAGGATACCTTTGCTGTTCTATTGCCAGATACTTCCGAGGAAGGCGTTAAAGCACTTACGGCGGAAATCTTTTACATGGTCAACAGCTGGAGTTTCTCGTTTAAAGGGATGAATCAACCTGATTCGATTACAGTGAGTATTGGTGCTGCTTGCATGGTATCTAATGGCGACTACTTAGAAGATGAGTTGAGTCGCCGTGCTGAGCAAGCTTTATATCAAGCTCAAGATAAAGGAAAAGGGAAACTAGTCATTTACAAAAAATAGCGATCAATAGCAAGCATTCTACATAAGCTCTTTATGAGTAGTAAGGGTTGTTTTGATGCAATCACTTCTCTGTGAGTCTCTTCTATTTCTTGTTCTTTAAGGTGTTTTGCACCTGCTGAGATAATCGGTATAATCTGCGCTTATTTACTCATAAGGCCCGCTTTTTATGCGTCCTAGCCACCGTTCTCCCGAACAATATCGCGACATTACCATCACTCGACATTATACCGATCATGCCGAAGGCTCTGTATTAATAGAAGTTGGTAAAACTAAAGTGTTATGTAATGCCAGTGTTGCTAACTCTGTACCTCGCTTTTTAAGAGGCAAAGGAAAAGGTTGGATAACAGCTGAATATGCGATGCTACCACGTGCCACCCATGCGCGTAATCAACGCGAAGTGATAAAAGGCAAACAAGATGGCCGCACCTTAGAGATTCAACGTTTGATTGCTCGTTCTTTACGTGCAGCAGTCAATCTAAAAGCATTAGGTGAATATACCATTACTGTCGATTGCGATGTTATCCAAGCAGACGGAGGAACACGTACCGCAGCTATTACCGGAGCCTGTATTGCCTTGGCTGATGCACTGAATTGGATGGTTGCTAAGGGCAAACTAAAGAAAAGTCCATTAAAACAGATGATCGCCGCTATTTCTGTCGGCATTTACCAAGATACTGCAATCTGTGATTTAGACTACGCGGAAGACTCAAAAGCACAAACCGATATGAATATTGTGATGACAGAGCAAGGCGGTATGATTGAAATTCAAGGAACGGCTGAACAAGGCGAGTTTAGCCACCCACAATTACTAGCAATGTTGGCATTAGCCAATAGCAGTATTACCCAGTTAATTATCGAGCAGAAAAAAGCATTGGAGATGGAGTAAAAAATGAAAGCTTATCAAAAAGAGTTTATTGAGTTTGCAATTGAAAAACAGGTGTTGAAGTTTGGTGAATTCACCCTAAAATCTGGGCGTATTAGTCCTTATTTCTTTAATGCTGGCCTGTTTAATACTGGCAGAGACTTAGCTCGATTAGGTCGTTTTTATGCTGCTGCATTACAGGACTCAGGTATCGACTATGATTTACTATTTGGCCCTGCTTATAAAGGTATTCCAATTGCTACAACTACAGCGGTAGCATTGTCTAATGATTATGATCTAGATGTTCCTTACTGCTTCAACCGCAAAGAAGCAAAAACGCACGGTGAGGGTGGCAGCTTGGTTGGATCTGATTTAGAAGGCAAAATTATGCTGGTGGATGATGTGATCACTGCAGGCACTGCGATTCGAGAATCAATGGACATTATTAATGCGCATCAAGCACAGCTAGCTGGTGTCTTAATCGCTTTAGATCGCCAAGAGAAAGGTAAAGCTGAGTTATCAGCGATTCAAGAAGTGGAACGTGACTACGATGCAAAAGTGATTTCAATTGTTAAATTAGCGGATGTGGTAACTTACCTTGAAACATTACCAGAGATGCAACAACACCTTGAGTCTGTTAAGGCTTACCGTGCACAATACGGTATCTAATCTTAAACGAATCATGTGTTTAATCTAAGTGTGATTAGTTACTGGTTTGATTTAACGAATGCCTAGATATAAAAAAGGCGAAGCAGAGATGCTTCGCCTTTTTACGTTTTATTCAAATAGCTTTATCAGCTTCTCATTTATGATTCAGCTTTGCTATTTACCATTGGCACTTTATCTTCATCAAATTCAGGGCTTGCTTTATGTTTGCTTGCAATGAATGAATAGATAACTGGCAGAATGAACAGGGTAAATAAAGTACCGATTGATAGACCTGCTACGATTACAATACCAATACCAAAACGACTGACCGCACCTGCACCTGATGCAAATAACAGTGGAATCAAACCAGCTACCATGGCTGCTGTGGTCATTAAAATTGGACGTAAACGAACCGTCGCAGCTTTTGTCACAGCAGCGATACGATCTAATCCGTGATGTAGCTGTTCTTCTTTTGCTACTTCTGCAATTAAAATACCATGCTTAGTGATCAGGCCGACTAAGGTAATCAATCCGACTTGTGTGTAGATGTTCATGGTTGCAGCACCCCAGGCAAGTACCATCAACGCACCACTAATTGCCAGTGGAACCGTCATGATAATGACTAGTGGATCACGCATACTTTCAAATTGACTAGCGAGCACTAGGAAGATGATAAATAGCGCCAAGATAAAGGTGATATACAATGCCCCACCTTCCGTTACAAACTGGCGAGCTTCACCTAAGTAATCATGAGTATAACCTTGTGGTAATTTCGTCTCCGATAATCCTTCGAAGAAAGTAATCGCCGTGCCCATAGTCACTCCTGGGGATAATACAGCCCCCACAGTTGCACTATTAAGCTGATTAAAGTGAGGTAATGAACGTGGCTCTGCAATCACATCAATTGTAATTAACTCGCTTAACGGTACCATATCGCCATTTTTAGCTGGGACATAAAAATCGCCTAATTTTTCTGGCGCTAATCGATATTTCCGCTCTACTTGTGCAATTACTTCATAACTACGCCCGATTAAGTTAATACGATTTAAATAGCCGTCACTTAATAATGTCCCTAGTGTTATCCCGATATCTTGCATAGTTACCCCGTAGGCACCTGCTTTGTCGCGGTCTATTTTGATATTCATTGTTGCTGAATCAAAGGCTAAATCTAGCTCTGAATAAACAAAGTTAGGGTTCGCTTGGGTTTCAGCTAAGACATCTGTAGCAATGCTCACTAAGCTTTGGAACGGATTAGATGTAGTGATTACAAACTGCACCGGTAAACCACCAGAAGATCCTGGTAATTCAGGTCGTTGGAAGGTTACTGTTGCAACAGAAGGGATCTTTCCAAAGGCGGGGGTTAAGGTTGCAGATAATTCAGCAGGGCCTTTTTCACGCTGACTCCAAGGCTTCATGATTGCAATACCAAATGCCTGGTTAGCATTCGGGATACCAGACATGGCCAAGCTACTTTCTACTTCTGGTTGTCTAGAAATCTCATCAGTCACTAAACGCATACTATTTTCAATGAAATCGAGATTTGCATTAGAAGGGGCTTTAGAGAGCATCATTAATACCCCTTTATCCTCCTTCGGTGCTAATTCCGATGGAATGAATTTAAATAAGTAAGGTAGTGAAATAAATACTAATATTGCAAAGATGATAATAGCAGGACGGCGAGTCATAATCACATCAAGTGTATTACCATATTTATTGGTTAATCCTGTTAATACTTTATCAACACTACGTTCAAAGCGATTTGGTTGATGATTAATGGTTAACATCTTGCTACACATCATTGGGGATAATGTTAAGGCAACAATGCCCGATACAAATACCGCGCCGGCGAGTGTTAAAGCAAACTCGGTAAATAATGAACCGGTAATACCACCCATTAACGCGATAGGAGCGTATACGGCTGCAAGTGTGATGGTCATTGATATTACTGGGACTGCAATTTCACGTGTGCCTATAATCGCTGCACGGAAAGGGTCTTCACCGGCTTTAATATGTCGATCGATATTTTCTACAACAACAATCGCATCATCTACTACCAACCCGATTGCCAATACCATCGCCAGTAGTGTCATCAAGTTGATGGTAAAACCAAACACCTGCATTACTACAGCCACACCAATCAGTGATAGTGGAATAGTAATTATTGGAATTAAAACCGCACGCCATGAACCTAAGAATAGGATCATCACAATGAGTACAATTAAACCTGCCTCAGCGATGGTTTTAACCACTTCCTCAATGGACTCTTCGATAGCAATAGTCGAGTCGTATAGCACTTCCATATTGATTGAACTTGGATTACTTTTTTCCAAGCTTGGTAGCATATCTCTTACATCTGCAGTGATATCTAAAGGATTAGCCGTAGGTGTTGAGTCAATCGCAACCACAACTGCATCATTACCATTTGCCATTGCACGGTAAGCATCATGGCTTTTTTCTAATGAAACACGAGCAATATCTTGTAAATGTATTGTTCTGCCATCATCACGAGTTGCAATAATTAGCTTCTCAAGCTCTTCAGCACTCGTTACCTGTGTTTTTGCATTACCATTAAACAAGGTGTAATAGCCCATTGCTTGGCCAGTAGCAGATTGAATATTATTTGCCTGTAGAATGCTAATGACTTCCGAGGTACTTAATCCAAATGCAGCCATGCGCTCGGGATCTAACCAAATACGCATTGCAAACTCAGTACCACCATAAAGGTTAACTTTTGCTACCCCATTAATACTGAATAGCTGTGGCTTAATTACACGCTGAAGATAATCGGTAATTTGACTAGAATTTAATTGATCACTAGAAAAAGCAATATAGATAACAGAAGTAGTAGAGCCTGTACTTACATCGATCGTTGGATCTTCGGCTTCACTAGGTAGTTGTGAGCTAACTCCATTAACCTTGGCGAGAATATCAGCTACCGCACCGCTTGGGTCAGTATTCAAGTTCATATTAACGGTAATAACCGAACTACCTAAGGTACTTTGCGAGCTGATATAATCAATGTTATCAGCTTGTGCAATCGCTTGTTCAATAGGCTGTGTAATAAAGCCTTGAATCAAGTCAGCATTGGCACCGTAATAACTGGTGGTAACCGTTACTACGGTATTGGTCATATTGGGGTACTCTCGTACCTGCATTTTGCTCAGCGCTTGTACGCCTAGCAGTACAATGAGCAAGCTCAGAGATATTGCTAAAACAGGGCGTTTTATAAAAATATCGGTAAACTTCATTCAATCACCTATAGAGCTGGAAGAACAGAGGGAGTATCAAGCGCATCAGATTCAACAACATTAACATGTGAGCCATTGCTCAAACGTATTTGCCCGCTAGTGACGATTCGGTCACCTGCTTTAATGCCTGACAATACGTGTATTTTGTCCTCTTTAGTTTTACCTAAAGTGACAATCTGCTGTTTTACTTCTAAGTAACTACTACCATCATCCGCTTCTTTTTCTGTGATTACATAAACTGTTTCACCATATAAAGTGTAGTTAACAGCAGTAACGGGTATCACTATTTGAGCTTCAAGGGTTGGTAAAATCACATTGGCTTTAGCGAACATACCTGAACGTAATATTTGTTGGTCATTAGGGATAGAGGCTTGTACTTGGACGAGGCCACTTTGTGAATTTACGGCAGGCTCAATAGCAGAAATTTTACCGGTAAAGGCTGTATCTGGCTGAGCATCAATGAAGATATTCATCGCCTGACCAATGTGTAACTTATTCAAATCGTTTTGCGCAACGGTAAAGCGCATTTGCATGCGGCTAATG
This sequence comes from Psychromonas sp. 14N.309.X.WAT.B.A12, assembly GCF_030397575.1. Taxonomy (GTDB): domain Bacteria; phylum Pseudomonadota; class Gammaproteobacteria; order Enterobacterales; family Psychromonadaceae; genus Psychromonas. The sequence goes on from NZ_JAPNXS010000008.1 coordinate 35,815, forward strand.
TCTTCTAGTTGTACAATATCAGAGCCACTTGCTAAGTATTGACCTAAGAATACATTACGTAGCCCGGCGATACCTGAAAATGGGGCGCGAATAGTACGTAAGCTAATAGTGGCTTCATAACCCTCTATCTCACCCTGTAACGCAAGGAACTCTGCTTCTGCATCATCCACATCACCTTGTGAAATAGAGCCTTTTTTAAGTAGCGAGTTTAGGCGTTTGTAATTACGTTCGATCGCAGGTAAACGGGCTTTGGCTGTTTTTAGGTTTGCTTTTTCTACTTCACTGTCTAAGTATAAAATAGGCTCATCTTTCTTCATCTGTTGTCCAGAAGTAAAGTTGATTTTTGCTACTTTACCTGCCACTTCATTAGCAATGGTTACACCTTGAATCGGCTCAATAAAACCAATTGCACGTAAATGTGGTGTCCAATCTTCCAATTGTGCTGTTGTAGCAGTAACTGAAAAAACAGGAATAGGGCGAGAAGCAAGGTACTCTTTAATCTTTTGCGCTTTAAACATGTTAAACCCAATGACACTGCCAAACACGACAATTGCCAAGATAATTGCCGAAGCGATCCATTTTTTCATTATGTTAGTCCTGTTGATTAAGGTGTTGATTTTGGATGATATTCCAAGATACATTTTTAACTTGATCTTGCTGTTCTTGATCAAGTGTGACTCTGCCTCTTATAACTTGTTTTGCTAAAGCAACTGCTGTTTCAATACTGGCCGCTATTAATGCGAATAACTGCCAATTGATAAAACGTCCTGAGTCGATCCCTTCTTGATAGAAATCAATGAGTAATTTAAAGGTTTCATTCTCAAACAGTGTTAACTCTGTCTGGTCAATATTAGGTACATAGTGCAGCATCTCTAATAAGGTTAAGCGTTTTGGATTTTCAATGACAAAGTTAAATATATTTTGCCAAACGAGATCATATTTTTGTTTATCAGATAGGTTTGCATCCCAGCCTTCGAAAACCTCTTGTGCAGACTCAGTACAAATGAATTTTTGTAATTCGTTGAGTAAGACTTCCTTATTCTCAAAGTAGCGATAAATCGTGCCAATAGACACTTCTGCTTGCTCAGCTAAATTCTGCATTGAGAAAGCGTAAAAACCACGTTCGGTTAGTACTGTTTCTGTCGCTCTTAAAATTTTAATTTTTTTTTGCATTATCTTATTCAAAAAATGAATGAATGTTCATTATCGTTTAATGACATCGTTTTGCAATATTAAAGTGGAAAAATATTTTGTGACCATTATGGACTATTTTAAATTATTTTTATAAAAAATTTGTATATTTATTAGTGTTAATGAGTATAGTTTTTTTGCTGTACTGACTTTTTATATAAAGATCCGTAAAATCTAATGGCTCTTTTTTAACTTAGGACAGCTCATGAAATTAAATCCAGGTCAGGATGCCGCCGTCAAAATGATTTCCGGACCTTGTCTCGTACTTGCCGGTGCAGGTAGTGGTAAAACCCGAGTGATCACTAACAAAATTGCTTATTTAGTACAACACTGTGATTACCATGCTAAAAATATCGTTGCCGTTACTTTTACTAATAAAGCGGCACGCGAGATGAAAGAGCGTGTAAGTGAAACATTAGGTCGTAAAGAGTCGCGTGGATTAATGGTCTCAACCTTCCACTCTTTAGGCTTAGAGATTATTAAACGAGAAGTTAAAACGCTCGGAATGAAAGCGGGATTTACGCTATTTGATGATCAAGATACTTTAGCATTATTGAAAGAGTTAACAGAGAAACAGTTAAAAGAAGATATGGATTTGATTAAGGCTTTGGTAACGCAGATTTCCAACTGGAAAAATGCGTTGATTTTACCAGCACAAGCGATCAAACAAGCGAAGGGTGAGCGAGATGTTATTTTTGCGCATTGTTATGACTTATACCAACGCCAATTAAAAGCGTATAACGCATTAGATTTCGATGATCTGATTGTTTTACCTACCTTATTATTAAAGTTCAAAGAAGAAGTACGCCTACGTTGGCAAAAGAAGATTCGTTACTTGCTGGTGGATGAATATCAAGATACCAATACTAGTCAATATGAACTGATTAAATCCTTAGTGGGTGAACGTGCACGTTTTACTGTGGTAGGTGATGATGATCAGTCGATCTACTCATGGCGAGGTGCAAGACCTGAAAACTTAGTTTTGTTACAGCGAGATTTCCCACAATTAAAAGTGATTAAGTTAGAGCAAAATTATCGTTCTAGTCAACGCGTTTTAAAAGCGGCGAATGTGTTAATTGCTAATAACCCTCATGAGTTTGATAAACGTTTGTTCAGTGAATTAGCTTACGGTGAATCCATTAAAGTGTTATTTGCTAAAAATGAGCAGCACGAAGCAGAACGAGTAGTAATGGAGTTGTCTGGTCATAAATTCATGAATGGTGCTAATTTTAAAGATTACGCTGTGTTATATCGAGGCAATCATCAAAGTCGATTACTTGAAAAAGTAATGATGGAAAACCGCATTCCATACAAAATTAGCGGTGGTACCTCTTTCTTCGCGCGTAGTGAAGTAAAAGATATCATGGCGTATTTGAAATTATTGGTGAATCATGATGATGAGAATGCATTTATACGTGTTGTGAATAAGCCGCCGAGAGGAATAGGTGCAGTAAGCCGTGAAAAGCTTGGTAATTATGCAAATTTACGTCATATAAGTATGTTTGCTGCAAGTTTTGAAATAGGTTTAGAGCAAACCTTAAATGGTAAAGGATTACAATCAGTTCAAGCTTTCACACGTTGGCTAGTTGAATTAAACGACCGTTTAAAACGTGAAGATGACATCGAAGTTGTACGTGATTTAATCCGTGATATTGGCTATGAAGACTGGTTATATGAAAGTAGCCCGAGCCCGAAAGCCGCAGAGATGCAAATGAAAAACGTATCTACGCTATTTAAGTGGGTAACTGAAATGTTAAAAGGCGATGATCTCGATGAAGAGATGACACTAGAGCAAGTCGTCGCGCGCTTAACCTTACGTGATATGTTGTCACGTAATGAAAATGAAGAAGAGTTAGATCAAGTACAATTAATGACATTACACGCGTCTAAAGGTCTAGAGTTTCCTTATGTGTACATGATTGGGATGGAAGAAGGATTATTACCACATCAAGTGAGTATTGATGAAGATAACGTGGAAGAAGAGCGTCGTTTAGCCTATGTTGGCATTACTCGAGCACAAAAAGAACTAACTTTCACCCTTGCTAAAGAACGCAGTCAATACGGGGAAACCGTTAAACCGGTTCCGAGTCGCTTCTTAAATGAGCTGCCACAGGAAGATGTAGAGTGGGAAAGTGGGCCTAAAAAACGCACTGAAGAACAGAAACAGCAGTTAGCAGATAAAGGTATTGCCAGCTTAAAAGCATTGTTTGATTGATTTAAATACTCGCTGGTGTCGAGTTTTTCTACTAATTAGTAACAGAGGTCGATAGGCCTAGAAAGGATTCACAACTTGTTTGCGGCAAATAGGTTTTTGCTCGCAACTTTAATACTAAACTTAGACTATTAGGAGTCACACATGTTAGATAACATCGAAGGTCAACACGTACCCAATGTTACTTTCCCAACTCGTCAGGGTGATGAGTGGGTTAATATCACTACTGACCAGTTATTTAAAAATAAAACGGTAGTAGTATTTGCATTACCTGGTGCATTTACACCAACTTGCTCTTCAACACATCTTCCACGTTATAATGAATTAGCTGCTGTTTTAAAAGAAAACGGTGTTGATGAAGTGGTATGTTTAAGCGTTAATGATACGTTTGTGATGAATGCATGGCTTGCAGATCAAGAAGCAGATCATATTACAGTAGTACCTGATGGCAGTGGCGAGTTCACTGAAGGCATGGGGATGTTAGTGAATAAAAATGACATCGGTTTTGGTAAGCGTAGCTGGCGTTACAGCATGCTAGTGAAAGATGGCGTGATTGATAAAATGTTTATCGAGCCAAATCAACCGGGAGACCCGTTTGAAGTGTCTGACGCTGATACGATGTTAAATTACATCAACCCAAATGCAAAAGCCCCTTCAGCTGTTGCGTTATTAACTAAACCAGGTTGCCCTTTCTGCGAAAAAGCAAAAGCCGCTTTAAAAGACAATAGTATTAAGTTTGAAGAGATTGTATTAGGCAAAGATGCAACTAGCGTAGCGCTAAAAGCAATGTCTGGCCAAACAACGGTACCGCAAATATTTGTTGACGGTAAGCACCTGGGTGATAGTGACGCAGCAGTCGCTTACGCAAATAGCTAAACTGTTCCTCGATCATTATTGATTATAAGCGTATGTTTTTATTATTAAGGCATACGCTTTTTTTTATCCTGTTTTTCTTTAAGCCTCTTTTTGAAGAACGGCGATGATTTAAATTATCATTATTTACCTTAGTCAAAAGTGGAGAACACTATGAAGCAAGTTAATGTTCAAGTTGCCGTTATTGGCGCTGGATCTGCGGGTTTGTCAGCCTATCGAGCGGCGAAACAAAAAACAGATTCAGTGGTGCTCATTGAAGGCGATGCATATGGTACTACCTGTGCCCGTGTCGGTTGTATGCCAAGTAAGTTATTAATTGCTGCTGCAGAGGTTGCTCATAATGCGGCTCACACTGAACCCTTTGGTATTGTTATTGATGGGCAAATAAATATTGATGGCAAAAAAGTAATGCAACGGGTGCGCGACGAACGTGATCGGTTTGTAGGATTGGTGGTGGGTGCTATTGATGAGATAGATCCACATGATAAGTTAATAGGTCATGTTAAGTTTGTAACAGAAACACAATTACAACTTGATGAACACACCACTGTGAATGCACAGCGCGTGGTTATTGCTACCGGATCTCGCCCTACTTATCCAAGTGCTTGGAATGACCTTGGGGATAAGTTAATTGTGAATGATGATGTATTTGATTGGCAAGATTTACCAAGCTCAGTGGCTGTATTTGGGCCTGGCGTGATTGGTTTAGAATTAGGGCAAGCATTACACCGACTAGGTGTTGAAGTGTTGATGTTTGGCATGGGAGGAAAAGTAGGCCCCTTTACTGACTCTGACATTATGGCGTACGCTGAAAAAACTTTTAGTGATGAATTTTATTTAGATGCGGATGCAAAAATTAGTAATATGCAACTAAATGGAGAATTAGTTGAAATAACATATATTGATAAGCAGGGAAAAGAGAAAATTAAGCACGTTGATTATGTACTTGCTGCAACGGGACGTCGCCCTAATGTGGATAACCTAGGGTTAGATAAAATAGCAATAGATGTCGATGATCGAGGTGTGCCGGTTGCTGACCCTCATACAATGCAAACGTCCATACCCTCAATCTTTATTGCTGGTGATGCCAGTAACCAAGTTCCTTTATTACATGAAGCGGCAGACCAAGGCAAAATAGCGGGTAGCAATGCCGGTATTTATCCAAATATTGTTGCTGGTTTACGTCGTTCTTCGATTGCTGCAGTATTTACCGATCCACAATTAGCAATGGTAGGGTTAAGTTATCAACAGGTAACAGAGAAACTGGGAGGATGTGGTTGTTTTGAAACGGGAAGCGTCTCCTTTGAAAATCAAGGTCGTAGTCGTGTTATACTTAAAAATAAAGGCTTATTACACCTTTATGGCGAACAAGGAACTGGACGCTTTTTAGGAGCGGAAATAATCGGCCCTGAAGCAGAGCACCTTGCTCACTTACTCGCCTGGGCTCATCAAAATCAAATGACTATATCTCAAATGTTAGCAATGCCTTTTTATCATCCGGTGATAGAAGAAGGGGTGCGAACCGCCTTGCGAGACCTTAATGCAAAACTGAAACTGGGATCTGCGATGATCAGCGAATGTATGGAGTGTGGACCTGGTTGCTAAACTGTAAAAAGTGAGATTAAGTGTTGCTGTATCGATAGAGTTTCATATAGCGACACTTAATAATGATGATGTTGTATAACTTAAAGGTAAGCTAAAAATAAGCCTACAAAAATTAGGATACCCACGTAGTTATTATCTAAAAATGCTTTAAAGCAGTTAGCGCGCTGTCTATTTTTAATATGTATTTGCTGTTGTACAAATAAGCCAGCCACTACAATAAGAGCAACATAATAAAAGCTATTTAAGCTTTCTAATATGCCTACTGTGAATAACAGCAATAAAGTTATTAACTGAAAACCTGCAATGATAACTTTATCGAATCGGCCAAATAAAATAGCTGTAGATTTTATGCCTATTTTCAAATCATCTTCTTTATCCACCATGCCATACATAGTGTCATAAGCGACCGTCCAAGTTAGGTTGGCGATGAATAATAACCAAACAACATTATCAATTTGATCTGCTTGTGCTGCATACGCCATGGGAATTGACCAGCTAAAAGCTAAGCCTAATACAAACTGAGGTAAATTAGTAAACCGCTTCATGAATGGGTAGATAAAGGCTAACAGTAAACCAATAAATGATAATTGAATCGTTAATGCATTCTGTGTCAGTACTAATAAAAAAGCAACTAAGGCTAATATTATAAATAAGTATATTGCTTCTTTACTGGTAGCCCGTCCAGAAGGTAATGGACGATTTTTAGTGCGTTCTACAAAGCCATCTACTTTACGGTCGGCAAAATCATTAATCACACAACCCGCACTGCGCATAACAAAGACACCTAAACAAAATACAATTAAGGTATCCAGGTTTGGTAACCCCTCCGCTGCAATCCATAGCGCCCATAAAGTGGGCCAGAGCAATAATAATGTCCCAATGGGTTTATCTGCTCGCATTAGTTGAATAAAAGCTTGGCGTTTAGGGGCGTTTATATATGAGATCATTGATAAATTTCCGAGGCAGGAAGAAACACTTCGCTAACTAATAAGGGTTTGTTTTCTATATAAAAAATAGAACGTCTTGCCCAAAGTGAATGGTCACAGTTTTGCGCTAATGTTTGGCATAGTTGATGTATTAAAGAGCCTGATTTAAATTCGGCTATTTCTATTGTGCCACGTTTTAAAGATGTGTTTTGAAAGAGGAAACGACCTAGTGATTCACTGCCAATATGAGCTAATGCTTGTTGGCTATCTGACAAAGTATCTGAAGGTATTTCTGTTTGTGCAAAAACATGAGCCTGTTGATCACAGTACAAAAACACTTCTCGTACCAATATTTTTCGAGCATTTGAAAAATGTGGAGAGAGTGGTGTAATTTCTGCATTGGTAGTGATTTGTTGGCGAACTTGAACCTTAAATGTTTGGCAATATTGTTCAAGTTTTTTAGTTAATGAACTCTCATCTAATAACCATGAAAGTACTTGCTGCGAGCAATTATTGACTGACTGGGCTTCTTGCCAAGTGGTCGATGAAGCAATATTAAGCAGTTGGTTAAACATACAAGCCTTTCATTGAATAGTATTAATCACACTCATTAGTAGGCTCTTTGATGTTAATAAAAGAATAGAGGCTACCTAACTCAGTAAATTGCTGAAGGTGACGGATAAATACTGATTATAACAATACTGTTTGGTTTATTAACTTAACTTAATAAAAAATTATGATTTATTCTCAAGGGCATGCAGAAAATATCATGATATTTTTTATTATTGCTACTTTTTTATCCACAATAATCAGCTGTGACTGCTATCATATACCGCAAAAAATATTATTATAGTTTTTAGGAATTTAGAATGTTTAAAAAAGTATTATTTTGCGTTTTATCTTTGGTGTTATTGTCGCCATTAAATTTTGTTGTGGCTGAAGAAGAATCGACTCAACTCACATCAGACTACCAGTATTTTGCATTAGACCCTGACATCATCACTAATTATATTAAGCCTGGCAAACGACTTGGCTATATCAGAGTTGGCATTGATCTTATGGTCAAGTCGACTAAAGCTTTTCAGGAAGTGGAACTTCATGAACCTCTAATTCGAGATCGTATTATCACGGTATTAGGCGAACAAAATGAGCAACAAATTCGTTCTATCAGTGAGCGTAAAGCGATTAGGTTACGTTGTTTAAATGAAATTAATGATGCTATTTTTGAAATCACAGGTGATAGACCAGTAGAAGATCTACTTTTTACTAAATACTTAGATCAATAATCACCTGTGGGCTGTTGTTAAAGTTTCAATCTATGGCAAACAAAAGCTAATATTAGTCCTGCTAATAAACCAACTAGGTGCGCATAGTTGGCTAGGTTAGTAGGCAAAATATCAAGAAAACCAAGTACTAGCCAACCTAATAAAATAGCGAACATACCATTTGGAAGCTGTACTCTGCTGGTTTTGTCTAATTGTCCAAATAACCAACAATATCCAACCAATGCATAAACGACACCACTTAACCCTCCAAAGTACGGACCGACTAAGAAAAATTGAGAGACGTTCGAGGCAACGGCTGAAAATAAAAATAATAGTATGAGGCGCTGTTTACCATGTTGTTTTTCTACTAAGCCACCTAATTGCCACCACCACAGTAAATTAAATACGATATGTAGCAGGCTAAAATGCAATAAAGCAGGTGTGATAAAGCGCCAGCTCTGAAGATAATCAAAAGGTTGCTGTTGATAAAATGCTAAGAATGAATTCAAAGGATTAAAGACACCGAACGCAATTAGTGCATAAATAACGCAGCAAATAACAAATAAGCTATGCGTTAATATGCCTGCCTGGCGTTTAAAGTTACTGAATAAATCAGCATTAGCATAAGATAGTTGATCTGGTGCACTTTTTAAGTTGCCTGATTCCCAACTTGCTGAGAGATATTTACTTTGAGTTGGGTTAGCTAAGAACTCAGCCAATGCTTTTTCTGCGAGCGTTAATTGTTGTTCTTGTTCAAGTAATATTTCATAAGAAAATTCAGAATATTGAATTATATTACTGATTTTTTGGCTATTTAAATAATCTGACAATGCTTGGGCTAAGCGAAGATGTTCAAAACGGTGTAAGGATATCATAGCGTTTCCTATAATTTTTTATGAGTGTAGCAAAAAATATATTGATAGAACTGTTAATAATATTGATGGTGTAACTTGCTATTCATATCAACTGAACTAATTTAATTAGAACTGTCTGATAGTTGTACCGATAGTATTAACCATATGAATAAGATTGTACGGAATAAAATAGGTTCGTTTAGGTGTTAATTGATCTAATCAATTAAGCTTATCGAAAAATTAATTATTGGAGTAGTACAAGTCATCATATTAACTAATGTTATTGGTGTTAGATGGTATTGAACTGGATTAATTACTAATCCATGATATCAAAGGACTAGTACTATATAGGTATATGAAAAATATAGCGATATAGACTATTGGCAGTTTATAGTTTATTGATTAAAATGACATAAATTGTATTAGCCAAGACACATTATAATAACAAGGAAAATAATATGAATATCAAATTTGTTCGCACTGCCGCACTGGCTGCTTCACTATTTTTAGTACCAACAAGCTTCCAAGCTGCATTTGCTGCTGACTTTGGGAGTATTGCTACTTCAAGTCTCGAAAAAGTAAATTCTGCAACAAGCAGTGCAGAAGAAAAAGTAAGCTCAGCAACGGCTAGCGCAGAAGATAAAGTAAGTTCTGTTGGTTCAAGCGCTGATAGCTCAAAAATCGATATCAACAGTGCATCGGTAGAAGAGTTAACCTCTGTTTCTGGTATCGGTACGTCAATTGCTGAAAAAATCGTTGAATACCGTGAGCAATATGGTGACTTCACTGACTTAGCTGATTTAACTAATATCAGTGGTATAGGTAGTGCTACTTTAGCTAAGATCTTACCTTACTTAAGCCTATAATTGGGCCTAAAAGGTGACTTGAAAAACCACTATTATTAGTGGTTTTTTTGTTTTTAACCTTAATATTATTGGGAATTACTAATGACAATCTTAGTAACAGGCGGCGCAGGTTATATCGGTTCTCATACCGTTGTTGAATTATTGAATAAAGGTCAGCAGGTTATTATTGTTGATAATTTAGTTAATGCTTCATTGGAGTCTTTAAATCGAGTTGAAAAGATAACTGGTAAAACGCCTTTATTCTATGAAGGTGATATTTTAAATAAATCTTTTTTAGATAGTGTTTTCGCCGAACATGATATTGATTGCGTTATTCACTTTGCTGGATTAAAAGCAGTGGGCGAGTCGGTTGCTAAACCTATTTCTTATTATCAAAATAATGTTCAAGGCACCTTGACCTTATTAGATGCGATGAAAGAGGCGGGTGTATTTAAGCTAGTTTTTAGTTCTTCAGCTACTGTATACGGGGATCCTGCAAGTTTACCAATACGTGAAGACTTTCCTGTCGGCGGTACAACCAACCCTTATGGTACCTCTAAGTTAATGGTAGAGATGGTGTTGGCTGATGTGGCTAAATCAGATTCACGTTGGGCTTTTGTTATTTTGCGTTACTTTAACCCAGTTGGAGCTCATTTATCTGGTTTAATTGGAGAAGACCCTAATGGTATCCCAAACAACTTATTACCATATATTTCACAAGTAGGTGTTGGAAAGTTAAGCCAATTAGCAATATTTGGCGATGATTATGATACTCACGATGGCACTGGTGTACGTGATTATATCCATGTTGTTGATTTAGCCATTGGTCATTTAAAAGCCCTCACACGCATTAAAAGTGAAACGGGTGTCTTTATTTATAATTTAGGTACGGGGAATGGTTATTCTGTATTAGATATGGTTAAGGCCTTTGAAGCTGCCAGCGGTAAAGCGATTCCATATCAAGTATCTCCTAGAAGGGAAGGCGACATAGCTGCTTGTTATGCTGCACCGGAAAAAGCTTTATTAGATTTAGGTTGGCAAGCAGAACGTGATTTAGATGCGATGATGCAAGATACATGGCGCTGGCAATCTGCTAACCCTAATGGTTATAAATAATAGCCATGTTTATTGCGGGTGATTGAGTTATCGTAGTACTAGATATAACTGCGATAACTGGTTTAAGGGGCGTATAAATGAACTCTGTTTTTACCTTCACTTTTTGCTTGAAACAAACCTTGTTCAGCATAATCGACTAATTTGCTACTTTTTAATTCATTTCGGTAAGTGACTGCACCAATACTAACCGTAATATTAATTATTTCATCCTCATATTGAACGCAAAGTAACTCGGTACTTTTACGAATCATTTCTGCCACCTGTTGGGCAACCTCATCATTACTATTATTAAGTAATATAATAAATTCTTCGCCTTCCCAGCGAGCCACTAGATCGGTTTTTCGAATACAGTCTTTTAATTTATTAGCGAGTCTTTTGAGGACTGCATCTCCAGCTGTTTGATTATATAGTTCGTTAATTTGTTTAAAGTTATCTATATTGATCAGCAATATAGAAAATGAGCCTTTTTTCGTATGCTGTGTAAGTAACTTATCTGACAGTAAATCATTGAAATAGCGGCGTGTATAGACATTGGTTAATTCATCTTTTTCTGATAACTGCTTTAATTTTATTGAATGGTCACTATTTTGTGTGATCCAACGGTGAATACCATAAGAGACAAGAATAAAACCACACAGCTGAACGATATCTTTAAAGAACACGGCTAATAACCAAGGCTGACTGAAAATCTCGTTTAGGGTGTTAGTTAAAGTTGCGGTAAACAGAAAAAAGAATCCACTCACTAAGAACTTATGAACGGCCAAGTTATATTTCACTTTATTTAAATTGACTAATAAAACGAATAGCGTGATAGAAATAATGGTGTGAAAGAAAAGATTATAGAGATTGATTTGGTTGGCAATAGGAAAGATCCAAGCTTGTAATGAAATATAAGCAAGAACAAAAGAGTAAAATGAATGTAGTGTACTTTTTTTGGTCAATGGCTGTTCTCTATTGGCTAAATGATAATCATATCAGCTAATGTTGATGATAAATAAATATTTTAGTTAACTTACTATAATTGTTTTTTTTAGTAAATAAATGAACTTGATTATTACCGAATATTTGAATTATGTGATTAATGCTTTATTTCTGTGGACTATCTCTCTATCATTAAGGATCCGTTTTTTAGATGGTTTTTTCCGATGCCTAAAGTGACTCAGCAAGATATTTCAACAAGTTTTGGTCGTAACATTATTGACCGAGGTACCCAGTATTTTAAAGAAAGTCGTGTATTAGCTTGCGACTTCGATGAATCCACTAACTCGCTGGTGGGACTCGTCAGAGGGAGTAGCGACACACCCTATAATACCAAAGCATCTATCAAGCCTTCCAATAAAGGCGGGTATATCATTCACAGCACCTGCTCTTGTAAAGTAGGGTGGAATTGTAAACACGCTGTCGCGCTATTATTAGCTTATCAGGCAGATACCCCTGATTATAACGTCGAAAACAGTTATCAAACTTGGTATGAGATGCTAAGTAGTAAAGCTGCTGTACCAGAAAAAGTAAGAGCATCTGCCTACCAAGGTCACTTCCGTTTTTCTTTCGACAAAAAAGTGTTAAACCATGAACATCGTTACATCAAACTCGAATACGGGACGGTGCGCTTCCTTAAAAGTGAAAATACCTATGTATTCAGTGAAAAAGATTTAGTGTCTGTTGCAGATAACGAAAGTTGGATGGAAAGCTTTAAATGGGTAGAAGATGTTGATGTTGAGATCCTACGTTTATTGCTAACTAAAGAGGGGCGTCCGACTAAACTAGGTAAAACTTATATTAAGACTGAGTTGGATCTATTAGCCCTACAAAAAATATTAGCCACTGGACGTTGTTTTTGGGAAACCTTAGATCAAAAAATAACATCTGCAGACCCTCGTGCTTTAAATTTAGATTGGGAAAGTGCTGAAGATGACCTGAAACAATTAACAGTAAACCTCGCTGACTGTGAAGAATGGTTATTAATTCCTACGCCAACACCTTATTTTTACGACTTAACTCGTCATCAAGCAGGGCAAATAACCACGCAGTTCAATCGTGATTGGTTGTTATCATTATTACAGACTCCACCATTAGGTGAAGAACAGAGAGCGCATTTTACGCAGGAAGTCTCATTAGGCTTTGCACAGGATGTACTACCTAATCCACAACACTATGATATTCAGCAAATTGACGAGCCGTTGCAGGTTATCTTTAAGTTGGATGTACAGACGATTAAAAGTCAGTCTTTATTTTTGGGACGTTTGTATTTCAAATATGGGGAGTTAATTTTAACGCCAAGTATTTTGGAAGATAAACAACGTAACCAGTATATGCACAAAGGCCAAATAGTTAGCATTAATCGCGATATTGAAGCGGAAACTGCTGCACTTAATGAGTTTAACGAGTTGTGCTTGCTTGATGTTTATATGTACGACCCTAAATACAAAGTAACTAAAGATTTACAAGGTATTTTGCCACCTGAATTAGGAGGCACTCAAGAGTTCCAATGGCTATCACTACTAACTGCACATAAAGCACGTTTAGAAGTATTGGGGTGGCAGTTTGATATTGCTAAAGATTTAGCATTACAAAGTCAGCAGGTAGATAGCATTGATATTGATATTGATGAAAAAGGTAACTGGTTTGATCTAGGTGTTTCTATTGAAGTCGATGGAAAACGCATTGAGTTATTACCATTATTGCTAGAATGGTTACGAAGCAATGAAGATTGGCAACAAAATAGCTACGATATCCTCTTAGCACAAGGTAATGGTCGCCCATTACGTGTTAAACGAGAGTCGATTCAACCTATCTTATCTATCTTACAAGAGTTAGGTGAAGTCAATGAAAGCAAAATTAATTTACCACAAAACCAAGCTGCATTATTAGCCCAGTTACCTGAAATTAATCGTTGGATTGGCGGTGAACATGTTCAAGCATTAGCAGAAAAACTCGCTAACTTTAGTGGTATTCAAGATATTGATGCGCCAAATCGATTAGCGGCAGATCTTCGTGATTATCAGAAAGAGGGTTTAAATTGGTTAATGTTCTTAAATGAATATGGGTTCTCTGGCGTATTAGCCGATGACATGGGGTTAGGGAAAACAGTACAAACACTCGCTTATTTATTGTATAAAAAGCAGCATCAACTGTTATCGCAACCTGCAATGGTTATTTGTCCAACGTCGTTAGTGGGCAACTGGTTGAATGAAGCTACCAAGTTTACGCCAGACCTCAAAGTATTAGTATTACACGGCGTTAACCGTCATCAGTTCTTTAAAGAAATTAATGATTATGATTTGGTGATCACGACTTACCCATTGATTGCACGTGATTTTAAAGAATTTACTGATTATTCATTTTCGGATTTGATTTTAGATGAAGCTCAAACCATCAAAAACCCGTTAGCAAAAATGACTAAAAGTATTAAATTGATCGATGCTAAACAACGTTTATGTTTGACCGGTACACCAATGGAAAACCATCTAGGTGAACTATGGTCACTATTTGATTTCCTAATGCCAGGTTTTCTTGGTTCATACAGCACATTTAATCGTGTTTATCGTAAAGGTATTGAAGGTGAAGGTAACCATCAAATTCAACAATGGTTGATTCAAAAAACTAAACCATTTTTACTACGTCGTACTAAAGATGATGTAGCCAAAGAGTTACCTGCGAAAACTGAAATTATCCATACTATTGGCCTACAAAACGATCAACGTACTCTGTATGAAAGCATTCGTATTACTATGGAAGCAAAAGTGCGAGACTTATTACGTGAGAAAGGTATGGCTAGAAGCCGCATTGAATTTTTAGATGCATTATTAAAATTACGCCAAGCTTGTTGTGACCCTCGTTTGGTGAAATTAGAGCATGCACAAGATATTAAGAGTTCAGCGAAGTTAGATTTTTTAATGGAGCTACTACCGGAAATGGTCGAAGAGGGACGTCGTATCTTAATCTTCTCACAATTTGCGCAAATGCTTGGTTTAATTGGTGATGCGTTACAGGAAGCAGGCATTGATTTTGTAAAACTCACCGGTCAAACTCGCAACCGAACTGAAGTCATTGAAAAATTCCAAGTGGGCGATGTACCTGTTTTCTTAATCTCTCTAAAAGCAGGTGGTGTAGGCCTTAACTTAACTGCTGCAGATACTGTGATTCATTACGACCCATGGTGGAATCCTGCGGTAGAGAACCAAGCCACTGACCGAGCTTATCGTATTGGCCAAGATAAACCGGTATTTGTGTATAAACTAATTTGTGAACAAACCGTTGAAGAGCGCGTATTAGCATTACAATCACGTAAACAGAAATTAGCTGATAGCGTTTACGGTAAAGAGCAAGAAGAGAATTTTGCACCTGATAACAGCGATGCGCTATTAAAACTGTTTGAACGTTACTAAATGTCTATAGAACAGGACTTATTAGCCCCAATTAAGGCGTTTTTATACGTAGAGACACCACAAGCTTGGATAGATAAAGCTAAGCTTGTGGAGAATCAATCAGCTTTACTCGTTGATCATATGATTTGCGAGCTAAAAGCGGCACAGACAGCCATGTTATTAATTCGTCGTTACGCTGTAGACAAAGACAGTGGCGATGCTTTAATGGCATGGTTAACGCCTTACAATGATTATGTTTACCGCAAACAAGGGGATTGGAAGGCATTATCTAATAATAGTTTGTCTAAAAACATCGTTGCTAAAGTTGGGACTGTTTATGGACAAGACTTGACCGATAAAATGGTTTTGTTGATCAAAGAAGAGCTACATCATTTTTATCAGGTCGTAGAGATTATGCAAGCTCGAGATATTCATTTTGATTTTGTTGGCTCTAGTCGTTATGCAAAAGAGTTACTAAGCCATGTCACCACACATGAACCAAACACTCTAATTGATAAATTAATTTGTAGTGCTTATATTGAGGCGCGATCTTGTGAGCGCTTTGCTAAAATAGCTGAGCATCTTGACCCAATTTTAAATAAATTTTATGTCTCTTTATTGCGTTCAGAAGCAAGGCATTATCAAGATTATTTAACGTTAGCTGAGCAGGTTGCCGGTCAGGATATCTCTGATCGAATAGCTTACTTTGGGCAGTTAGAAGGTCGACTGATCAGTGAACCTGATACAGATTTTAAATTTCATAGTGGATGCCCAATCTAACTATATCCCCCTGAATTCGATTAAAGGACTGTAATTCACATTACAGTCCTTACAGATTAATGTTCTATACTGATATCAGTCTTGGGAATACAACTACAAGCTAACACATAACCGTCTTCTATCTCTTCTTTAAACATACCTTGGTTATTCAGTACTTTTACTTCACCTGATAGTAATTTAGTTTTACAGCGCCCACATTTACCACCACGGCAGGAAAAAGGAATATTAATACCAGCGGCTTCAGCTTGTTCTAATAATAAACCGTTATCGTTACCTGCCACTTTGATATCTGATTTTGAAAAATATATCTGAATGGCTTTATGGCTTAGTTTTTCTTCGCCTAACATGGAGGTGTATTGTGGAGGTTGTTGGGTTTCTAGTACTTGAACACTATCACCAGCGCAGATCACTCCTTCGTTAAGTGGGATTAAATTCTGCCCAAAATCAATATCACCATCATGGAAGCGGAAACCAGCCAGTGTCTTCAAAGGTTGTTCTAAGTCTGGCACACCGGTTAAAGGATCTACATTAGTAAAGTTACAGCGTGAACAAGGTTTACTGACTTCAAACTCAACTTCGCCAATTTTAATGCGTAACCAGGTATCTTCAATAAAAGCCGATTCTCCCTTAACAATAAGATTAGGACGGAAGTGCAGGGCTGTTACTGGCTTATTTAAATGAGTATTAAGCTCATCTACAGATGCTTGATTGATTAACAAAAGCGGATAACCATCAGCAAAGGAAACTTGATTGGTGCGGTTTTTAACACAGCGAGTGGTATTTTCTGAAAAATAAACCAGTTGGCAATCTTGCTTTAAGTAAGTTGAAAACCACTGATCATAATCAGGGTGGCAATGTTGAGCTTGCATATTATCAGCCCAAACCTCTACTTTTTGCATCTGCTCAGTGAAATGCTCTGGTTGAATATAAATACTGGGTTGCTTTGGTGCGCTCACTAACAACCCTTTTTTAGAAAATTCTATAGTAACCTGTGTCAATTGTGGGTGAGTACGACCAGTAATAAACTTGCCATCAAGATCTACTAACATATAACGCCTATCGTTAGTTAAGCCTTTTTCCTCAACAAATGTTTGAGGTAACTGAATACCTTTAGTGGACTTAATTGGATAAATATAGAGATCTGTTAAGCTTTGCACGCTCACTCCTTAAGTAGTTCGTTCTCGTAGGTAACCTGCATAATCAGGAATGCGTGTCGCGTAGACTTTATCGATATGATACGAATCCATAATAAAGTCGGCAGTGGCGATATTAGTTGCAATAGGAATATTCCATACTGCCGCTAAACGCAATAATGCTTTTACATCAGTATCATGAGGTACTGCATTCATTGGGTCCCAGAAAAAGATTAATAGGTCTAGGTTGCCTTCGGCTATTTTTGCACCTAGTTGTTGATCACCACCCATTGGACCAGATAATAAACATTGAATTGGCAAGCCAGTCTTTTTTTGTAATAAAACACCAGTGGTGCCTGTTGCATAAAGATCATGTTTTGTTAACTGATCTTTGCGTTTGTCAGCCCAGTTAATCAGTAGATCTTTCATGTGGTCGTGTGCAACTAACGCAATTTTTTTAGACTGCGATATGTCACGCGTAATATATTCCATAGTATTACCTTTTGATAAAAATTATGCAGAGTAGTGCTTATCACCAAACATCATTTTATACATTAGCCAAATTGCCAATATGAGTGTGATAGTAATAGACAGGAAGTTAGATCCTAGCTCTGGGTATAAGGCACCAGTAAAAGCGGCATAAGAGAAAATGCCAATAAAAAATGCAGCCCAAGCAGGGCGAATACTGGTTTCATTATTCGCTTCATGGATATATAAACGATAAAAGTGACTGATAGAGAAAAACAAAGTAACAAATGGAAAAAGAGAAAAAGTCACTTGTGAGATTGTTAAAATAGAGAAACAGGCGTTGGCCGATAAACCTATTAAAAAAGTATAAATTAACCATTTAACCGATATGTTGCTCTCTTGCATTTTATCACTCCTAGAATTTGGCTATCTGAAATCTAAAAATAGCATGAACCCATGCCTATTTCTTGTTTTTTATAACGATGGTGAGAGCTTAGCACCTGATCTTGAAGTTGTTCTAAAAATTTTACCCTACGCGCGAATTGTTGTAAGAATGTGTGACAAATGCTATCAAATTGTTAATATAACTTTTATTTCCTATTTGAGGTTGTCTAATGTCTACACCAAAAAGTCCAAAAGCCGCTACTGTAAATTATGATTATGATGCAATTGTTATTGGTACTGGCCCCGGCGGTGAAGGCTCTGCAATGAAGCTAGCAAAGGCGGGTAAACGTGTAGCTGTTGTTGAAAAATATAGAGATATTGGCGGTGGTTGTACTCATTGGGGAACCATACCTTCGAAAGCATTGCGACATAGTGTTACGCAATTGATTGAATTAAAAAATAACGCGTTATTTACTAATAACTACCCACAAAAGCATGCTTTTACCTTTGCCGATGTACTTCGCCATACTCAGCAAGTGATTGGTCAGCAAGTTAAGATGCGCAGTAGCTTTTATAATCGTAATAACTGTACATTACATTTTGGCGAAGCATCTTTTGTTGATAACCACTCCATCAAAGTTAAAAATCCAGATGGTTCTGTGGAAATCATTACTGCACAAGATATCATTATTGCTACTGGATCTAGGCCTTATCACCCTACTGATATTAATTTTGAAGCCGCCAATATTTATGATAGTGACACTATTTTGTCATTGGATTATCAGCCTAAAAATATTGTTATTTATGGTGCGGGTGTTATTGGTTGTGAATACGCTTCTATTTTTAGAGGCTTAAGTGTTAAAACTGATTTAATTAATACTCGAGATAGGTTGCTATCTTTTTTAGATGCCGAGATGTCCGATGCTTTGTCTTATCACTTTAGAAATTCAGGCATTATTCTTCGTCACGATGAAGAATATAAAAAAGTAGAAGCTACAGCAGAAGGAGTGGTTATTCACTTTAAGTCTGGTAAAAAAATGAAAGCAGATTGTTTACTCTATGCAAATGGTCGTACCGGTAATACTGACTTATTAAACCTTGAAGCAGTTGGCTTAACACCCGATGGGCGAGGCCAATTAGCGATTAACGAGCATTATCAAACCGCTGTGGATAACATCTATGCTGTTGGTGATGTAATTGGTTATCCAAGTTTAGCTAGTGCCGCTTATGATCAAGGACGTATTGCCGCCAACTTAATCATTACACGTGAAGGTAATAAAAAGCTAATTAAAGACATCCCAACGGGTATTTTTACTATTCCTGAGATCAGTTCAGTGGGTAAAACGGAACAAATGTTGACTCAACAAAAAGTCCCTTATGAAGTTGGTCGAGCGCAATTTAAGGATTTAGCACGTTCACAAATTCTTGGCTCTGACGTGGGTAGTTTGAAGATCTTATTTCATCGTGAAAGCAAAGAAATTTTAGGTATTCATTGCTTTGGCGAAAGAGCAGCGGAAATCATTCACATTGGACAGGCCATCATGGAGCAAGAAGGGGCAGGTAACACCATTGAATACTTTGTACGTACTACATTCAACTATCCAACCATGGCTGAGGCATACCGAGTGGCAGCTTTAAATGGTTTAAATAGATTATTTTAAGGTCAGTTTTGTAGGTGAATATGTGGGCAGTTTAGATGATGCTGCCCATTAAATTTATCGATAGTTCTTCATAACCCATAATAGAGCACTGATACAACGTGCTTCTTGAAAGTCATCTCTATTCAATAACTCATCTACTTTACTAATTGGCCACTTGATCACTTCTAATGGCTCAGGCTCGTCACCGACTAAGCGTTCTGAGTATAAATTTTTAGCCATAAATAAGGTCATTTCACTGCTAAAGTAACTCGGTGCCATCACCACTTTTCTTAACTCAGTAAACTCCTTTGCACCATAACCCACTTCTTCTTTAAGTTCTCTATTAGCTGCTTCCATAGGTGTTTCACCTGGGTCAATGAGACCTTTTGGAAAGCCTAATTCATAGCTATGAGTACCAGCAGCGTACTCACGAATTAAGAGAATAGTGTCTTCGTCATAAAAAGGAACCACTAATACAGCACCTTGTGTGCTACTTTTCATGCGTTCAAATTCCCGCTGTTCACCGTTACTGAATTTAAGTTGTAATGTTTCAATTTTAAAAAAACGACTGCATGCGGCAACACTCTTACTTAATATAGTTGGTAAAATTGGTGATGAATTACTCATAGCTGCCTCGTAATGTTAAATAAGTAGTGTTGATACATAACGTACCATTGAATGCCATGACTATTAATCAAAATAGTAAAAAGCTTACAACTATACATTGTAAGCTTTTCAGTTACTGTTAACGGTCGCTATTTAAAATAGCTCATCATCATAGATAGTCCCGCCTGTTTGCGAGTCTGAACTCCCATAAATAGGTTCTGGTACATAATCTGTTGGGATATGATCTGCTCTGAAGAACTCAAATAACGTTGATTCATCTGTTGCTGTGGATAATAACCCAGTAGCCGCATCGATTCGCACTGTTGAAATAGAGGCAGGACGTTCAGGTTTATACTCAGGTTTATCTTTCATTACCTTACTCATGAACATGTTCCATGCTGGTGATGCCGTTCTACCACCGAATTCCCCGCCTGCTACCTGGTTCCTGCCTAGATTATTATTGTAAGCTGCGCGACCTAGTTCTCGATTAAAGTCATCAAAACCTACCCAGGAAGTGGCTACCATGTTACCTACAAAACCAGAGAACCAAGCATCTTTTGAGTCATTAGTGGTACCTGTTTTACCGCCCATGTCTTGTCTACCGATTGCACGTGCTGCTCGCCAACCAGTACCATTCCAGTTAGTTTTATTTTTCCTATTACCGCCACCCCATACAGCCGTACGTAATAGCTCTCGAACTAAAAATGCAGTATCAGGAGAAATTGCTGATTCAGCTATTTGTGAGCGGCTTACAGGAGAGATTGCGCAGACTTCTGCATTATGGTCATTAACTGTTTTAGTCGCTAATGGATTAGCCGCGATTGCTGACGCTTGTGCTTGATATTCTTCAGCACATTTTGGACAAGCAATTTTAGGTTCTGCTTGATATAAAACAGTGCCGTATGCATCTTCAATGCGTTCAATAATATAAGGTTCTACTTTGTAACCGCCGTTAGCAATAATGGCGTAACCAGTTGCTAAATCGATAGGTGTCATTGATGCTGAACCTAAAGCAATCGAGTTACTTCTTGGCATATCATTTTCATTAAAACCAAATTTAGTCAGTTGGTCAATGACAGTGGTTAACCCTAAATCTTCAACTAAACGTACTGAGACAACATTTTTAGATTGTCCTAGTGCTTGGCGTAAGCGAATTGGCCCTGCATAGACTGCAGGAGAATTTTTGGGACGCCATGCTGCACTGCCACTCCATTGGTTAATCGGGGTATCATTAACCAAAGTTGCTAAGGTATAACCATTATCTAAAGCGGCTGAATAAATGAATGGTTTAATGTTAGAGCCTACTTGACGCTTTGCTTGTGTTGCACGATTAAACTTACTTTGCACAAAGCTATACCCACCAACTAATGAGGTAATGGCACCATCCTGTGGGTTTAAAGATACAAATGCAGAGCTAACCGCTGGGTATTGTGATAATTGTAGTTGTTTTGTTACTTTATTATCTTTAGTCACGTCAATTTGACGTACCCAGATCTGTTCACCTACTTTAACAATGTCGGCCGCTTTTTTCGGTGGCAAACCTTGTCTTGAATCGCTAATGAAAGATCGAGCCCAGCTTAATCCATCCCATTCAATGGTTGATTTTTGTTCTGCTTGACCTTTGATTAGTACTTCAATACTTTTGTCTTTTACTGCCATTACAACAGCGGGTTGTAACTTACCGAAGTTAGTTTCTTGAGCTAATGTCTTAGCAATCTTTTCTGTAGACCAAGCTGTTTCACCTTCTTCCCACAATACTTTTGTTGGACCACGGTAACCGTGTCGCATATCGTAGTTATGGGAGTTTTCAATAACAGCTTCATTTGCTGCTTGTTGTGCTTCCCTGGTAATAGTGGTGTAAACATTAAAGCCTTCGTTATAGCTTCTATCTTTGCCATACAGTTCAATCAGTTTATTACGTGCTATTTCTGCGACATAATGTGCTGATAATGTGATTTCTGCACCATGATAGCGACTCAACACCACCTCATTACGTGCATCTTCATATTCTTTTTGCGAAATATACCCTTCATCTAACATCCGCATTAATACAAGATTGCGTCGTTCTGTTGCATTTTCTACTGAATAGATAGGGTTTAAACGAGATGGGGCTTTAGGTAAGCCGGCTAGTACGGCCATTTCAGATAATGTTAAATCAGATACGTTTTTGCCGAAGTAAACTTGTGCTGCTGCGCCAACACCAAAAGAGCGATGTCCTAATGCAATCTTATTAAGATACAGCATTAATATTTCATCTTTTGTTAAAATCTGCTCTATCTGTATTGCGATAAATATTTCACGAACTTTACGAAGAATTGTCTTTTCATTGCTTAAAAAGAAGTTTCGTGCAACCTGTTGGGTGATCGTACTTGCTCCTTGTTTCGCACTACCTGACATGATGTAAACACTCGCTGCACGCAATATTCCGATTGGATCCATACCTACATGTTGGTAAAAACGACTATCTTCTGTTGCAATAAATGCATTTACTAGTTGATCTGGAATTTCTTTGCGTAATAATGGGATACGTCGCTTTTCACCAAATTGAGAAATGAGCTCTCCATCTTTACTTAATACTTTCATTGGTACTTGTAGAGGTATATCTTGGATACTAGTAACATCAGGTAGGTCAGACTTAAGTTGATAATAAATGACAAATACTGCGGCTACGCCAATAAAAGTCAATATAATAGCAACTAAAAAAAGTCTCTTGAGCCATTTCATCATATTTAAATAATTCCATCGGTATCGTGACTAAGTCACTTTTATGTTAGATATATAGGGTATGTAGTATATAGTGATAAATTATGAGTTAAAGAGCGAACTGTGACTTATCGGCTTGGAAGTTATCGAAATTAAACTTATTATCATCATACACTAATTTAAAAAATTATTTATTATAGCTATAGGTAGCAAGGAAATTATGTTTTTTGGATTGAAAAAATTAGGTTCTCGCAGCGTTATTGGCATTGATTTTGGGTCAAGTTCAATAAAAGCCATTGCGATCTCAAAAGGACAAGGAACGTATCGCGTTGACGGTATCGCTGAGGCACCAGTAGCAAAAGGATTGATCGTTGATAATCGCTTTGAAGAAGTGGATAAAATCACCGCTATTCTTAAACAAATTCGCCACAGCTTCCCTTCTAGTCTTAAAAATGTTGCGATTGCAGTCACTGGATCTGATGTCATTACTAAAGTCATGAAAATGAACGCTTCATTAGATGAACTAGACTTAGAATCTCGTGTTGAAATTGAAGTCGAGAATAGCATCCCTTTCCCATTGGATGAGATATTTATTGATTTTGAAGTGATGGGGCCTAGCGAAAATGATAAATCATTAAATGACATTTTAGTGAGTGCTGCTCGGAAAGAGCGAGTTTTGTCCCAAGCTCAATGTGTTGATAATAGTGGATTAAAAACAACGATTGTAGATATTGCCAGCCATGCTTTAGCACGGTCAGCAGAGGTGATTATGACCTCTGATGATTACAATCGAGGCGTTGCAGTAGTTGATATTGGTGCCTCGCAAATGATGCTGAATATTTTATATCAGGGGAATGTCATTTTTACCCGTAGTAAAAGTCACGGTGGAGGGCTTTGTAGTCAAATGCTCTCGGAGCGTTATGGCATGCCAATTCAAGAAGCTGAACAAGCTAAAATTAATGAGGACCTTCCTGTTGATGCCGAAGTCGATGTGATTACTCCTTTTGTTAATATGACTGTTAATCACTTACGCTTTGACTTACGCATGTTTACTAATGCACCTAATAATGTTGATGTGCAGAAGCTTATTCTGACAGGCGGTGGTGTGTTGATGAAACCTTTAGCAAAACAATTGCAAGAAGAGCTTGAATTTGAAGTAGAAATTGCCGACCCATCGCTGGCACTTGAATGTAAAAGCGAAGAAGAAAATAAATTATTAAAAGAATCTGGGGCTAAATATATGATGGCTCTCGGGTTAGCATTAAGAGGCGTTTCATAATGTCGAATATTAACTTACTGCCATGGCGCGAGAATTATAAAAAGCAGAAGAAAACAGCCTTCTTTATTATATTGGCTATTAGTGCCTTGGTGGCATTAGGTTTATCTTATGCTGGAAAAATGTATGTAGACTCCTTAATTAATGCACAAAATGAAAGGAATCAATATTTACAAACAGAGACTATCATTCTAGATCGTCGTATTGCTGAAATCAGTGATATTAAAAAACAAAAAGCTGAATTGGTTCGACGTATTAATTTAATTCAACAGCTTGAAGAGCAGCGAAATACGATTACAAGGTTTTTTAATACGTTACCTGAAGTAACTCCTCCAGGTGTTTATACAAACTCTATCACCTTTGATAAAGGAAAAGCAGATGTTAGAGGGTTATCTGATTCAACAGGACAAGTAAGTAATATGCTAAGAAATGTTGATAGTTCAGGTTGGTTAGGTGACGCTGCGCTACCTTCCATTGTGAGTGGGCCAACAGAGCCTATCAAGTTATATAATTTTTCGATGAACTTTATTGTTCTACCTGAAGATGAAGACGGGAAATAATCATGCATATTAATGATATGGATTTCGATAATGTAGGCAGTTGGCCTAAGTTGCATAAAACAGTGGTGATTGCCATTGTTTGTATTTTGTTGATTGGTGGTTTTTATTATTATGTTATTGAAGATCAGCTTAAGCAATTAGATAAAGTCGAAGCAAAAGAGTTAGCACTTAAAAATGAATTTAAAGTCAAAGCTGCATTATCTTCAAACCTTGAAGCATATCGAGAACAAATGACTGAAATTGAGGTAATATTAGCTGGATTAGTGAATAAATTACCAACCAAAAAAGAACTTGCTAGTTTATTAGATGATATTGGTTTTATTGGTGCAAATAACGGGTTGCAATTTAAAAGCCTTAACTGGGGTGTAAAAAAACAATTAGAGTTAGCAGAGGAAGTTCCAATAAGTATTAAAGTGGTAGGTACCTATGAGCAATTAGGTAAGTTTTCTGCAGACATCGCAGCTTTACCCCGTATTGTGATATTAGATAATTTACGATTAAAGCATAATGATGAAAATACCTTAATGCTTGATATTGTTGCAAAAACTTACCAATACAAAGGACATAAATAATGAAAAATTTATTACCTTTACCTCTGGTTTTTTTACTTTTTTCTTGTTCTGAGGCAAACCTCGAAGACTTGAATCAGTTTGTTGTTGATACGAAATCTAAAGTTTATCCTGTGAAAAATGAAGTGCCTACACTGAAAAAAATCGACACTCTTAACTTTACACAGGCAGATGGAAGGAATCCTTTTTCTCAACCTAAGCTTGAAGTCATTGCAGAAGTAAAGGATACTCCTAAAAGTTGCCCTCAACCAAATTTTGAACGTAAAAAACAGGCGCTTGAGATGTATTCATTAGGGCAAATGCAAATGCGTGGCACCTTACTTAAGGACGATCAATTATGGGCGTTAGTACAAATATCTGGTAGTGAAGTACATCGTGTTAAGCCAGGAAATTATTTAGGGTTAAATTACGGAAAAGTACTAAAAATAAATAAAGAACAAATTGATCTGTTGGAGCTCGCACCAGATAAAAATGGTTGTTGGGAAGAACGGCTTACACAGATTAAATTAGTCTCAAAATAAAGTTAATCAGGGATGAAACGGAAATCATGAAATTATTAAATATAAAGCAAATTGCGCTGTTGAGTATTAGTAGCCTTTTGCTCATTTTATCTCCTTTTGCAGTTGCCGAGTCGCAATTGGTTAAATTAAACGTTAATCCTCTTTCAGAAGGGAAGTTTGAATTAAAGTTTGAATTTAATGAAGCCATCAGCAGTTATACTGATAAATTAAATTATCGCCCAAATAAACTGGTTATTGATGTCGCGGACGCGAGCTCTTTGCTTGAGTTAAACCCTATTACCATTGATAAAAATGGTGTTAAAACCGTTGAAGCTGAACGTATGAGCGAAGGGTTACGTTTAACTATCAATATTGAAGAGCTAATGCCTTATTATGTTGCGGAGCAAGGTAAGAATTTAGTAGTCCGTTTCGGGGATACTCAACAAAAATCTGCTGCTACAGAATCTGAATCAGCGATTGCAGCTGCAATCATGCAAGAATCTGGTGATCAAACTGCACAAAATACATTAAGTGAAGCGGCTGAAAAAGCACGTAAAGCAGCATTAATTGAACGTCCTAAAGGCTATGTTAATACCATCGCAGATATCGATTTTAAACGCGGATCTGAAGGCCAAGGTAAATTATTTGTTTATCTAGATAACTCTAGCGTTGCTGTCGATATTAAACGTCGCGACCAACAGCTTATTGTAGAATTTCAAAGTACATTTATTCCTGATGATTTCTTATACATCATGGATGTGGTCGATTTTGCCACGACTGTGAATAAAATTGAGACCTTTCGTGAAGATGGTACAACGCGTTTTGTTTTCAACATCAAAGACGAATACAACTATCGCTACGATCAACTAGATACCTTATTCATGATTGAAGTGTCTAAGAAACCTGAAGATGAAGCTGATGCGCCATATGAAGGTAAGGCTATCTCGCTTAACTTCCAAGATATTCCTGTACGTACAGTGTTACAGTTAATTGCTGATTTTAATGGTTTTAACTTAGTTATTACTGACTCTGTAAGCGGTAATATTACATTGCGTTTAGATGATGTTCCATGGGAACAGGCATTAGATATTATCCTAAAAGTACGTGGTTTAGGTAAGCGTATGGATGGTAACGTATTAATGGTTGCTCCTGCATCCGAACTAGCAGCTTCTGAGCGTCAGCAATTAGAGTCTAACAATGAGGTTGCTGCGTTAGCTCCATTATATTCAGAGTTTATTCAAATTAATTACGCAAAAGCTGAAACTATCGCTGCATTATTATCTGGTCAGAGTGCAAGCTTACTTTCTGAACGCGGTAATGTAACAGTAGATACGCGAACTAATATTCTATTGATTAAAGATACTGCTGCGGTGATTGATTCTGTTAAAGAAATTATCGAAGTATTAGATGTTGCTGTTCGCCAAGTCGTTATTGAAGCGCGTATGGTTACTGTTAGTGATTCTGTTGCAGAAGACTTAGGGGTAAGTTGGGGGCTAGATACAGACTCTGCAAGTTCTGATTCAAGATTGAATACGCTAGATGTAAATCTACCAGTTGCTTCATCAGCGGGTACATTAGGCTTCCAAATCGCAACGTTAGCTAATGGTAATATTCTAGATTTAGAGTTATCAGCGTTAGAGCAAGAGAGTAAAGCGGAGATTATTGCGAGTCCTCGTATTACAACGCTTAACCAACAAACTGCTTATATTGAGCAAGGTACCGAAATTCCATATGTTGAATCTTCTTCATCAGGTGCAACGACGGTGAGCTTTGAAAAAGCAGTATTAAGCTTACAAGTAACACCACAGATAACGCCGGATAACAAATTGATCTTAGATTTAGTTATCACACAGGACTCTGTTGGTGAAACGGTAACAACTAGTGATGGTGAGTCAGTATCTATTGATACACAAGAGATACAAACTCAAGTGTTAGTTGATAATGGTGAAACCCTTGTTTTAGGTGGTATCTACCAACAACAAATCTCAGATACGATCAGTAAGGTGCCAGTCTTAGGTGACATTCCTTATTTAGGTTACTTTTTTAGAAACTCGGTTACTGACAATACAAAATCAGAGCTACTCATTTTTGTTACACCACGTATTGTGATGCAAACAAAATACTAAGTTAGATTTTTCTTAAGTTATTCAAAAAGCCTGAAGTTTATCTTCGGGCTTCTTTTTTTATGGCTTGCAATATATTGTTAACAATTGCGATAATAAGGCACTTCTCTTTAATTTTTAAGGGGCTTCCCAATAATCAACCACTTGAGTAAAAATTCAACATGGCAGAACAGCGTAATATATTTTTAATTGGCCCAATGGGGGCTGGTAAAAGCACAATTGGCCGTCAACTAGCACAAATGCTGCACTTAGACTTCCTTGATTCAGATAGTGAAATTGAACGCAAAACAGGCGCTGATATCGCTTGGGTGTTTGATGTCGAAGGCGAAGAAGGTTTTAGAAACCGTGAACAAGAGATGTTAGACGAGCTGACTAAAAAACATGGTATTGTTTTAGCAACAGGTGGTGGTGCCGTTATTCGTCAAGAAAACAGAACGCACTTATCTGCTCGTGGTATTGTTGTTTATTTAAAAACAAGCGTACAAAAGCAATTAGCAAGAACATTAAAAGACAAACGTCGACCACTTCTACAAACAGATGATCCACAATCAGTATTAGAAACACTTGCTGAAAAACGTAATGCACTTTACGAAGAAGCTGCGGATTACACTATTGAAACTGATGAGCAAAGTGCCAAAGTTGTTGCTAGTCAAATTATAGCTTTATTGGATTTTTAATGGAAAAGTTACTCGTTGATCTAGGTGATCGTAGTTACCCTATCTCGATAGGTTCACACCTCCTATCAGATACTGGCTTGTTAAGCAGTGCGATAAAAGGTAAAAAAGTCATGATTGTGACTAATGATGTTGTTGCTCCGCTCTATTTAGAAGCTTGTAAAAATACATTAAAAGACTATCAAATAGATGACGTAATTTTACCGGATGGCGAGCAACATAAAAACCTAAGCACTTTTGAAATCATTTTAAGTGAATTATTAGCCAAAAAACATGCTCGTGATACTACTATTATTGCACTAGGTGGTGGTGTGATTGGAGACATGGCAGGCTTTGCTGCTGCATGTTATCAACGTGGTATTGCCTTTGTACAAATACCAACCACGTTATTATCTCAAGTTGATTCTTCTGTTGGTGGTAAAACTGCAGTGAATCATCCTTTAGGTAAAAATATGATTGGTGCATTTTATCAACCACAGGCTGTTGTGATTGATATTGAGTGCTTAAAAACCTTACCTGCACGTGAGTTTGCAGCAGGTATGGCAGAAGTCATTAAGTATGGCATTATATACGATCAAGAGTTTTTCCAATGGCTTGAACAAAATATCGAAGCGATTAAATCGTTAGACCCAACGTCTATTATTTATATGTTGAAACGTTGTTGTGCAATTAAAGCCGAAGTGGTTGCATTAGATGAGAAAGAGCATGGTATCCGTGCATTATTAAATCTAGGACATACCTTTGGTCATGCCATTGAAGCTGAGCAAGGTTATGGTAATTGGTTACACGGTGAAGCCGTCGCTGCGGGTATGGTATTAGCCGCTGAAACATCTTTTGTTTTAGGCTTAATTGAGCACGATGATGTCGATCGTATTATCGATTTAATTGAAGCTTTTGATCTACCGTTAGCAGCACCAGAAAACATGCAATACAAGCATTTTGCTGAGCATATGCAGTTAGATAAAAAAGTGTTGGATGGGAAACTGCGTTTAGTATTACCAACGTCTATTGGTACCAGTGCATTATTTGATAATGTGAGTGAGATTGTGCTTCGCGATGTAATAGAATCTTAATCTATTATGGTCGAAAGAACGCTTATTTCGCTTCCTTCACAGTTGCAGCTTTTAGAGCGGCTGCAACACCATATCTATTTATCTTCATCTCTTATTTTTATCACCGGAGAAACCGGATCTGGTAAAACGACACTGACTGAAAACTTATCTAATACTTTACCTCCCGACTTAAAACAGGTTTATCTGTCTTTATCTAATGTCGCTACTGTTCCGGTATTAAGACAAAAAGTGATTGAGCAGTTATTTGACCGTGCTTTATTTAATGCCCAGGACAAACTAGTTGATTCAGTAGAGCGTTTACAAGAAGAGTTTAGTCAACCGCAAAATCGGTTGTTGATTCTTGATAATGCACATCTATTACCAACGGATTTTTTGATTGAGTTATGTGAGTTATTAGCGTCCTTTGAATTAACTGAAGAGACGACGGTTAATGTCATGTTATTAGTGGATCCTGCATCAACTAAGCACTTTTTAAGTTATTTAGATTCACATCTAGTTGAAAGATTAAGTCATCGAGTTAATCGTTTAGAGCTAGTCTTGCCTGCTTTAACAATCCAAGAGGCAACGGCATTGTTAGTGCATAATTTCCAACAAATGGGCTATGAGGCTAAATTACAACATCAAGATGCGTTAAATCATCAATTACATCTCTGTGCAGGCAACCCGAAAAAGATTATTTTATTAGCAGAAGAGCTTAGTCAGGGAGGCTTTAAAGAAGATAAACATGCTTGGGCTAAAACATGGCTACCAGCTGCGTTATTAATGCTGTCATTGGTTGCTATTGTCTCGGCACTTGGAGTCTATTTGTATCCTAAGTTTATTCCGGTGCAACAGCCCCAGAACTATGTACCTGAGGTAGCGGAACAAGTTCTCCCTGAATTTGAAACGGAATCAAATCTTCAATCAAGCTTAATTTCTGAGCCACTGGCTGGTGGGTGGTCTAGCTTTGACTTAGATATTGATGATAATGAAAGTCTGGTGGGCTTATCCGATGAAACAGAACAGCGGGTGGTTATCTCTAATGATCAATTAATAGAGTTATCTGTACTTGTTGAACAGCCGAATAATGAAATGGAAGAAGCGCCTCAAGCAATGCAGGAACATGCTATACCACCATTATTGAAATCAAATACTCAAGTTGAGGCTGCAGAAAGTAGTGTTGCGGAACAACTGCAAGCGCAGATAAAAGAAAAATCTGAAATCACTAAACAAGCAGTGATAGAGAATACAGAAGAGGTTGAAAATGTGACAACACAGAATCAGCCTCAACCTGAAATAACGCGATCAACAGATAGTTTACTGACAGCTCCCAGGGTTTTATTGAGTAAAAAACCTAGCAACTTAACAATACAAATTTCGGCTATGTCGACGCGATCTTATTTAGCAGATTTTAAGCGGAAGTTTGGTTCAACAGAAAATGTATTTACCTATCAAACTATCCGTAACAATAAACCTTTGTTTGTTGTCGTTTATGGTGAATACACATCAAAAGCATCTGCAAACTTGGCAATTAAAAACTTGCCAAGAGCATTTGCAGGTATGCCTACTTGGATAAAGTCATGGCAAGCAGTACACAATGATTTGCGGTTAAATAATGAATAAAAAAAATAGAGCCTTTTTAAAATGGGCTGGTGGGAAGTTTACCTTAACTGAACAAATTAATGCACGCTTACCAAAAGCTAATAGATTAATAGAACCCTTTGTTGGTGCTGGCTCAGTGTTTTTAAACAGCGATTTCGATGAGTATGTACTGAATGATATTAATCCTGATTTAATTGAAATGTATAAAATTATCAAGCGTAAACCTAAACAGTTTATCCGAGATGCTAAAGTATATTTTCAAGCAAAATATAATCAGGAAGAGGTTTATTACCAATTACGTGAAAAATTTAATAAAAGTGATGACGTTTATCTTCGTTCATTATTGTTCTTATACATGAATCGTCACGGCTACAATGGCTTATGCCGTTATAATAAAAGTGGTGGGTTTAACGTACCTTTTGGACGCTATAAACAACCATACTTTCCTGAAAGCGAACTGCTGTTTTTTGCTGAAAAAGCGAAAAAAGCCACTTTTACTTGTAAACCATATCAAAAACTATTTTTGTATTTGCGTGATAGCGATGTGTTGTATTGTGATCCACCATACGTGCCTTTAAGTAAAAGTGCTTCTTTTACTAGCTACGCAACGCAAGGTTTTAGTTTGGATGATCAAGCTCAATTAGCTAAGTTGGCGCGTGAAAGTAAAGCAGCAGTGTTATTAAGCAATCACGATACAACGTTAACTCAGGAGTTATACCGTGATGCTGAGTGCGATAAAATATTTGTATCTCGTACTATCAGTAGCAAGTCGACTGACCGTAAACCTGTCGCCGAGTTATTTGCTTTTTTTCCAGCTAAAACGAAATCAAACGCAAACATCGCAAATAAAAATTAGTGTGTTAGTCCCTGCTTAGGTAGAATAACGCGCTCATACTTTAGCTTATTTCTATTTAGGAACAGACCATTATGACAGACTATTTAATCGCACCTTCAATCCTTTCTGCAGACTTTGCTCGTTTGGGTGATGATGTTAAAAAAGTATTAGCTGATGGCGCTGATGTGGTGCATTTTGACGTAATGGATAACCACTACGTACCTAACCTAACAATTGGTCCAATGGTGTGTAAAGCGCTTCGTGACTATGGTATCACTGCACCTATTGATGTTCACTTAATGGTTGAACCAGTAGATAGTATGATAGTTCAGTTTGCAGAAGCAGGAGCTTCTATTATCACTTTCCACCCTGAAGCATCTAAACATGTGGATCGTTCATTACAACTTATCAAGTCTTACGGTTGCAAAGCAGGTCTAGTATTAAATCCTGCCACTTCTTTAGAAGAACTAACACATGTCATGGATAAATTAGATGTCGTGCTATTAATGTCTGTAAACCCTGGTTTTGGTGGACAATCATTTATTCCTCATACACTAGAAAAATTACGTCAAGTACGTAAATTAATCGATGCAAGTGGTCGTGATATCCGCTTAGAAGTTGATGGTGGCGTTAAAACAGATAATATCAAAGAGATTGCAGAAGCGGGTGCAGATATGTTTGTTGCAGGTTCAGCTATCTTTAATCAACCTGATTACAAAGCAGTCATTGATGAAATGCGTGAGCAACTGGCTGAAGTAAAATAAATTACTGATTATGACTCAACTTACTGATATTAAATTAATCTGTTTTGATCTTGATGGGACACTAGTTAATAGTGTTCCTGACCTGCGTTTATCCTTAAATGCTATGTTAGAAGAGTTATCTTTACCTCATGTTAATGATCTAGTGGTAAAAACTTGGGTAGGGGATGGTATTCCTAAAATGGTTGAACGTTGCTTACAGCATGTCAACGGTAATGATTTTTCTCAGGACGTACTCGCTAATGCAGTGAGTATTTTCGAGGGATATTATCAGCAATTTTTAAATACGGAGTCTGGCTTATACCCAGCGGTAAAAAGCACCTTATTTAAACTGCAAGACAAAGGTTATAAGATTGCACTCATTACTAATAAAGCTGAAAAATTCTTACCTGATTTACTTGCCTACTTTGGTATTAACCGATGTTTTGATCTCCTACTTGGTGGCGATACATTAGCGCGTAATAAGCCAGATCCTATGCAAGTTGAATATGCTTGTGAGCACTTCAATATTGGTGCTTCAGAGACGGTTATGATTGGTGATTCACGTAATGACATTTTAGCCGGACAGAATGCCAAGGTATCTACCATCGCCTTAACTTATGGTTACAACTTTGGCGAGCCGATTGCACAGATTAACCCAGATTATATTGTTAATCATTTCGATGAATTATTAACATTGCTGTAAGAGCAATGAAGGAAAGTAAAAATGACTAAACCCGTTGTATTAAGTGGATGCCAGCCATCAGGCGGCTTAACGATTGGTAACTACATGGGTGCGTTACGCCAATGGGTAGTGATGCAAGAAACCAATGATTGTTTATTCTGTTTGGTTGACCTACATGCTATTACGGTTCGTCAAGACCCTAAAGCATTACGTAACGCGATCTATGATGGCTTAGCAATGTATCAAGCAGTGGGTATTGACCCACAAAAAAGTACCATGTTTATTCAATCGCAAGTACCTGAACATGCTGAATTATCTTGGATTTTAAACTGTCATACACAAATGGGTGAGTTAAATCGTATGACGCAGTTTAAAGATAAGTCGCAAAAAAATGTTACTAATATCAATGCTGGTCTATACAGCTACCCGGTATTAATGGCTGCAGATATCTTATTGTATGGTCCAAAACATGTACCAGTGGGCAGCGACCAAAAACAACACCTTGAGCTAGCTCGTGATATTGCGACTCGTTTTAATAATGCTTATGGCGATACTTTTGTGGTACCTGAGCCAGCTATTCCTGAGCACGGTGCCCGTATCATGAGTCTACAAGATCCGACTAAGAAAATGTCTAAGTCTGATGATAATGAAAAGAACTTTATCGCATTATTAGAAGATCCGAAAAAAATAGCGAAAAAAATTAAAAGTGCCGCGACTGATTCTGATGAACAAGCTCGAATCTACTTTGATACTGCTGAAAAACCAGGGGTATCTAATCTATTAACTTTATTGTCATGTTCAACAAACCGTTCAATTGATAGTTTGATTCCTGAATATGAAGATAAAATGTATGGTCACTTGAAATCAGATACTGCAGATGCTGTTGTTACTTTATTAGAGCCTATACAAGCTCGTTTTAAAGAGTTACGTGCAGATGAGCAAGCATTACAAGCAATGGCTCGAGTGGGGGCAGAAAAAGCTCGTGAACGTGCTGCAGCGACTTTAGCTAAGGTTTACGATCGTATTGGTTTTTTGCCTAAATAGTTGTTTAGTGAAAATATAATTAATAAAAAGGGCTGATAATATGAGATGTTATCAGCCCTTTTTATAGTAGGTAGTTTGGATATTAGCTTTCGCCTAAACCTTTACCTGCATCTTTTTTATTAATTAACTCAATCATATAGCCATCAGGGTCTTTAACAAATGCAATCACTGTTGAACCACCTTTTACTGGCCCTGGCTCACGAGTAATAATACCGCCTAAGCTTTTGATTTTTTCACAAGTTTCGTAAATGTCATCGGTTTCAATGGCAATATGCCCGTAAGCATTACCCATATCGTAGCTGTCAGTACCCCAGTTATAAGTTAACTCGATCACTGTCGTATCCACTTCATCGCCATAACCAAGAAAAGCCAGTGTATATTTATACTCAGTGTTTTCTGATTGACGTAATAGTTTCATATCTAATACTTGTTGATAAAAATCGATCGATTTTTGTAAATCGGTAACACGTAACATAGTGTGTAATAAACGCATAAGTCTTTCCTTTCATTAAAATAATTAAATGATCAATTTCTCGCTTCTTATCGATTATTTAGATCCTATCATAAATGATCTTAATGATAGGTTAATCTTGGTATTCATTATTGCTTCCAGTTAACTATTTTTTTCTCTTTGCCTATTAACAAACGACGAATGTTACTGATATGTCGCAATATGATTAAACACGATAGCATTAACACAGGTAAGGTAAATTCTGGCTTGATGAGATGAACATAAACAGGGGCTGCAATGGCGGTGATAATAGCGGCTAAAGAAGCATAACCACTGATTGCGACTGTTAATAACCAAGTGATCACAACTAATCCAGTCATATCCATACCTAAAGGCAATAATGTACCAAGTCCGGTTGCAACGGCTTTCCCTCCTTTAAAGTTAAAGTAGGGCGGGAATATATGACCTAAACAGGTAGCAATACCAATAAAGCCAATAGCAAACGGTGGAATGCCAACAAAGTAAGCAAGATAAACAGGGATTGTGCCTTTCAACAGGTCAAAGATAAGTACCAGGCTTGCTGCTTGCGCATGATGCATACGTAGCATATTGGTTGCACCAGGATTTTTTGAACCATGTGTTCTAGGATCTGGCCAGCCTTTATACTTACACAGTAAAATGGCGCCGTTTACTGCACCAAGAAAATAGGCCGATATGCTAAAAATAAGTGTTGCCAGTATAATCATGGTACTTATTTCATCCTATTAAGGTAAAATGCGAGTCAATTATATATTGTCTACAAAGAAAGTCAGTGGCAAGAGCAATTATAATTTTCAGGTTAACATCTGAGTCTACTCGCTAACCGCAACAAAAAAAAGTGTAGTGGCATCAAAATAAAATACAATGATGGGATAGAAATATGGATATCGTTTTTATAAAACAGCTGCAAGTGATCAGTACAATTGGTGTGTATGGTTGGGAAAAGGGTGTACAACAAAAACTCTATTTTGATTTAGAGATGGCACATGATAATAAACCTGCAGCAGCTAATGACGATATTAAGCTAGCATTAAATTATTTTAGTGTTTCAGAGCGTGTTAGCCAATTTGCTCAACAAAACCAGTTTGAATTGATTGAAACCATGGCGGAACGAGTAGCGGCATTAATAATGGAAGAGTTTGCAGTTCCTTGGATTAAGTTAACGTTACACAAACCAGGCGCACTACCTAAAGCGCAAAGCTTAGGGGTACAAATCGAGCGTGGTGCTAAGTAATGGCTCATATTTTCATTGGGGTGGGGTCAAGCATCAATCGACGTGAAAATATTCGTTTAGGGATACAAGCATTACAACAAGCATTTGGTGAGCTGAGGTTATCCAAAGTGTATGAAAGCGAAGCGGTGGGGTTTAAAGGAAGCCACTTTTATAATTTAGTGGTGGAACTATCCAGTCATTTATCCATCGAACAGCTGATAAAACAGTTAAAAGCGATAGAAATACAATTAGGCAGACCATTAAAAGCATTAAAATATGCACCAAGAACATTAGATCTGGACCTACTATTATACGACGATGTCATTGATAATAGTCGTGATCTCCCTCGTGCAGAAATTACTTTAAATGCATTTGTATTAAAACCGTTGGCAGAGTTAGCACCTACATTATTGCATCCTGTTTTGCAGCTTAGTTACCATACTTTATGGTCACAATACCCAGCTGATAAACAGAAATTATGGAAGGTGGATCCACCTGTTATTATCGAATCACTATCATCATAGTAACCAAAAGAGATAAATATGAGTTTTTTAGAAGTTATCGTTCTAGCCTTGATTCAAGGTTTAACTGAGTTTTTACCTATTTCAAGTTCTGCACACTTATTGCTACCTTCTGTTTTATTAGGGTGGCAAGACCAAGGTCTAGCATTTGATCTCGTATTGAACATTGGTACCTTAGCTGCAGTTGTGCTTTATTTCCATAAAGACCTACGCAATATGTCATTGGCCTGGTGTAACTCGATCAAACATAAACAAACGACACCAGATAGCAAATTAGCTTGGTGGATTATTTGGGCGACTATTCCTGCTGCATTGATTGGTTTTTTTGGTAAAGATTATATCGAATTATATCTACGCAGCGGTTATGTAGTTGCCGCTACAACAGTGTTTTTTGGCCTGTTATTATGGTGGGCAGATGCTAAAGCGGTACAGGTTAAAACTGAGTATCAAACAGGGTTAAAAGGGGCAATCTTTTTAGGTTGTGCACAAGCTTTGGCCCTAATTCCTGGTACGTCTCGTTCAGGTATTACTATTACAGCAGGTTTGATGCTAGGACTTACACGTAATGCCGCAGCACGATTTTCATTTTTGATGTCGGTACCAATTATCTCTATGGCATCTGGATACGATTTGCTTAAATTTATCTTATCGGATCAATATGTAGATTGGGGCGCTTTAATGCTGGGCGCTGGTGTTTCTTTTATCAGTGCCATTTTATGTATTCACTTTTTCTTAATACTATTGAATAAAGTAGGCATGTTACCTTTTGTTATATATCGTTTGATACTAGGTGCGGCATTGTTTTACGTGCTGAGTTAACTCATTGCAAACGCCCTTATGGACGTTTGCAGTTTTCAATCAATATAACCTTAAGCGAATATTTACGTTGGTTTGGGGTTATTATTTTTAAAGTCCTGTACTAAGTCAATTCTTTGTTGTTGTAGTTTATTTCTGATCTCTTGGCCTTGAAATCCCTGCTTAATAATCGCTTGGATATCCGCTGTTAAGGCTTGTTGAAAAGCTTGCCACATATAATCGGCAGTAGGGTAAGGTAATAATTCAAAGCCTGTCCTGCCTTTAGAGTCAGCCACACAACACTGCAACATTTGTTGGAAACGTTGTGGCTTACGCCATGCATCACACTTATCCATAATGCCCACCATAGTGCTTGCGCGTAACTCAAAAGCGCTGTGGATATTAGTATGGTGCTCGCTCACTAAGAGTGCTAAATCTCGACATTCATTAGGTACTTTCAAGCGTTTACAGAACTTCTTAATGACTGCTAATCCCTTGATACCATGCCCCTTATGACTAGGCCATTCACTTTCAGGGGTTAAGGCTTTACCTAAATCGTGTACTAAACAAGCAAAGCGAAAAGCAACGGAATCAGATAATAAACAAGCTTGCTCTACAACCATTAACGTATGAATACCGGTATCTATTTCTGGATGCCAACGTTTTGGAGCTGGTACGCCATATAAATTATCGATTTCAGGAAATAGGGCTGCTAATGCGCCACAGTCTCGCAACACTTGAAAGTATACTTGCGGACTATCGGTACGTAATGCTTTTTCTGTCTCTATCCAAACACGCTCTGGAGTTAAGCTTTGCAATTCACCACTTGCCGCTATGTCAGACATGAGCAGCATGGTTTCTGGGGCAATACTAAAACCTAATTGGGCAAAACGTGCGGCAAAACGTGCAACACGTAATACTCGAAGTGGATCTTCGCTAAAAGCGGGGCTGATATGGCGTAATACTTTATCAGCTAAATCTTGTTGGCCTCTATAGGGGTCTATTAACTCACCATCCGTAGCTTGAGCTATGGCATTGATGGTTAGGTCTCGGCGTGCTAAATCATCCTCTAAGGTGACATCTTCACCGGCATAACAAGTAAAGCCGGTGTAGCCAATTCCCTGCTTACGCTCAGTTCGCGCTAATGCGTATTCTTCAGCTGTTGTGGGATGTAAAAATACAGGGAAGTCTTTACCTACTTGAGTAAAACCTTTTGCTAACATATTGTCTGGCGTGCTATTTGTGACAAGAAAATCTCGATCCTTTACTTCGATATCTAATAACTTGTCTCTTACTGCACCACCGACCAAAAACACCTGCATTATCTATCCCCTTAATCACCAATACTCTTATTATAACCAAACTATTAAAAGATGCAGAAGCTTGTGCGTCCCATTAATAATGATTGTCACGGATATATGTTTTAATATGGTGTTAACATAGTAATAATTAGCTTATTTATTTCGGTTTTTATGAACACGGATCCACTCGAGCGTAAGGTTTAAAATGTATCAAGAATTCTTTTCTTTGAAAGAGCAACCCTTCTCCATTTCCCCCGATCCTGATTTTCTATTTTTAAGTGATCGACACAAAGAGGCATTAGCACATTTAATGTATGGCCTGCAGGGGAACGGTGGTTTTGTTTTACTCACAGGTGAGGTTGGAACTGGCAAAACCACGGTTTGCCGTGCATTATTACAGGATATGTCAGAGCAAACTGATATCGCTTTTGTACTGAACCCTGCACAAACTGAAGTAGAGCTTCTAGCAACTATTTGCGACCAGTTTAAGATTGACTATGATGAGCAACGAGCGAGCTTAAAAAGCCTATTTGATGCAATCAGTGGTTGGATGTTACATAACCTAGAAAAAGGGCGCAGTGCAATTGTTTTAATTGATGAAGCACAGCATTTGAGTTTTGCCGTATTGGAACAATTACGTTTGTTAACCAATATTGAATCAAATAATAAAAAACCGTTACAGGTGATTCTTATTGGCCAAACAGAGCTACAACAAAAACTAAAAGAAAACCAATT
This sequence comes from Psychromonas sp. 14N.309.X.WAT.B.A12, assembly GCF_030397575.1. Lineage (GTDB taxonomy): Bacteria > Pseudomonadota > Gammaproteobacteria > Enterobacterales > Psychromonadaceae > Psychromonas. The sequence continues at coordinate 75,498 of NZ_JAPNXS010000008.1, forward strand.
ACGTCAGCTTGCTCAGCGCATTACCGCGCGTTATCACTTATTGCCATTGACGCTACAAGAAACAGAGTATTACATTCAACATCGCCTTAATGTTGCAGGTGCCAGCTACCCTATTTTTGAGACTAAGCTATTAAAGAGGATCTTTAAATACAGCCGAGGTATTCCTCGTTTAATCAATCTTATATGCGACCGTAGTTTACTCTGTGCGTTTAGTCAGAACACACCAAAAGTAACAGCAAGTATGGTTGATTTAGCAGTCAAAGAGATTGACCTAAGCTTAGAGCCCGACAGTACCAAAAATTTATTTAAATATGGCTGGCGAGTGTTATTTCTGGTGACACTTATTGGGATTACCGTTTATCAGGCTCCGAAAATTTGGCATCATTTAATGCAGCCTGAACAAGCCTTTGAAACAGTAAGTGAATTACATTTAAGTGTCATTCCTGTTGAACAACAAGTGCAAGAACAAGCGGTGTTTGATTCGCCAGTATTAACTGCACCGCCAGTACCAATACAGGATAACTTATCTTGGTTTGATAATTACCCTGCACTGGATTTATCTAAAGGTGAGTTCGCAACTGCATTGCAAACTTTATACGCGGTGTGGGGTTATCAAGTTGAGTTGAGTAGGGCTAATTGTGAGCAAGCGAGTAGAGCTTCATTATTATGTTTATCAACCAATACCTCTTTGGATAGGCTAACCACGTTAAACTATCCTGCTGTGATTGAATTAGCTTCCGATGAAGATATTATCTATGCCGTTTTATATCGTGTTGAAGATCAATTTGAGTTATTAATTGGTACTCAAAAAATAAAGGTAGATCGTGATTGGTTAAGTGAATACTGGAGCGGTGAATTAACGTTATTATGGCAACCACCATTTGATATAACAAAGCCATTAAAATTTGGTGAAAAAAGTGGTCGAGTAATGTGGCTTGCGGCGCAACTTAATCGTTTATATGGCTTGCCAGATACACAGAAAGATCGCTTTGACTGGAAGTTGAAAGAGCAAGTTATTGAGTTTCAGGAAGATAATGGTTTAGTTGCAGATGGCATTGCTGGGCAACAAACATTAATGCTACTCGCACAGCAGTTAGACCCTAAAATTCCGTCATTATTATAGAGGCATTATGTCGACCATTTTAAAAGCATTAGAAAAGAGTAAAGCGCAAGGTGTCACATCACCAGTTGAACCTATTGCCAATAACGGTTGGAAGGTCATGGTAGTATCCGGATTACTTTTAATCGCTATATTATTAGGGGTAGTTATCTTTTTATTGTTACGCCCTGCCTCACAAACTTCGGAGCCAACTGCGACACCTGTCGCTGAAGTATTAGCATCAGAGCCTGTTGTTTTAACAAAAAATATAGGGCCTCTTGAGCAGTCAGAGAGCCGAGTCAGTGAAGTACAGTTTAAAACAATCCCTTTGCCAATTAGGCAAGCTCCTGCACCTTCTTGGGATACAGCTGCAGCAGTGACGACTATCGAACAAGATCCTGCATTGCCTGAGCCAATCAATGAGGATGGGGCCACTGCACAGGATAAGTTAGATGCAATTAATGCAAGGCAACAAGATCAAACAGTTTTATCGGATATTGATTTAGATAATGTGCCTGACTCACTGAAACAGCGCTTTGCTTTAGCTGTTGAAGAAGAAAAAAATGGCGTATTAAGAGATCAAGTTATTGAACAAGGACCCGAAGAAGTCGTTGCATCGGAGATCCATGAAATGCCAATTCGTTTTCAGGAGCAAATCCCAACCATGCGTTATGATTCACACGTGTATTCTAGTGATGAAGCAGACCGTTGGATCCGAATCAATGGTGTCGATATGCGAGTAGGAGATTTTGTGGGGGATATTGAGCTGGTGGATATACTGCCCCAACAAAGTGTTTTCCGTTTAGGTGGGCAAAGCTTCACTATTGAGTCTTTACAGGATTGGAAAGGTTAATAGCGACATTAATTTCAGGGTTATTGGATGGTGTTTAAGTAATAAGAAACGCACCGAAATGCGTTTCTTATTAGGGATAAAAAGTTTTTTACCAGTTATCCGTACGTTTCTTACGACGTGGTAAAAATGGGATAATTAAACCAACTAACATACCAAAGAATAAAACACTTCCTCCGTACATCAACCATTCCATTTTAACGCGCTCATCTTTTGTGTCTTGTAGTAAATCTAACTCCATATTACGCTCTTTTAAATCAGCAATGGTGTCACGAAGTGCTCTTTTCTCACTGTCTAATTGCGCAATTAAGCTATCTTTATCGATGATTGCTTGCGTTTGTTCTGCATTAGCCGCTTCATTTTCACTATTAATCGTATTGAGCTTATCCTGGCTCTCTTGATATTTCTTTTGTAGTGCAGGTAGTAATGATTTTGCTGGCTGTTGAGTTTGAATTTCTGATGCTTTTACCCAACCAACACGACCTGTAGAGGTTCTTACCTGTGAGAATTTAGTCTTTTCGTTATACTGTAATGTATCTACCGCAGTACCTACTTCAATCGTACCAATAATACGATATTGTAAACTTGGACCAGAGTGCATGTAGATAGAAAGTTCGTCACTTACGTATTGTGTTGCCGCAAAGCTGCTGATCGGGAAGAGTAAACACAGCAAAAATAATTTGATTAATTTCAAAAGAAAAACCCTTAACAAATAAATTGAGCAATCATTCTAAAAGCAATTGCCGCTCAGTAAAAGCAAAAAGAGAGCCTAAGCTCTCTTTTTCGTTTAGAAGTATTAATTACTAAGAAAAAATACTTTTTAATAGGTAGAAGAACAAGATAGATAATCCAGCCCCAATAGGTAGTGTTACCACCCAAGAGATAACTATGTTACGTACTACACCTAAATTTAATGCCGCAATACCACGAGCCATACCTACACCTAATACCGCACCTACTAATGTTTGTGTTGTAGAAATAGGTAAACCAGTGCCTGATGCGATAACAACGGTTGAAGCTGCTGCTAATTCAGCGGCAAAACCACGGCTTGGTGTTAAATGAGTAATGCCATTACCAATAGTCGCCATTACGCGCTTACCGAATATAGCAAGACCTAATACGATACCTAGACCACCTAGCGGTAAGATCCACCAAGCAAGTTGTGCTTTAGCTGTAATTTCACCATCATGTTCAACGATATTAACTACTGCAGCTAATGGACCAATTGCATTTGCTACATCATTCGAACCGTGTGCAAAGGCCATCGCACAAGCTGTTACTATCATCAAGATAGCAAAGATTTTTTCTACGTTAGCAAAATGCATCTCTTTATCAGCTTTAGGGTCTATTTTAACTCGGTTAATAAATACTTTACCGATAATGGCTACGATCACACCAATTGCTATTGCTAAGATAACAGCTTCAAATGTTGTGAAGTGTAAGCCGATATGTTTAAGACCTTTCGTAATTGTCACTAGTGACAATACAAAACCAGCTAAAAACATATACAAAGGTACGTAACGTTTAGCATTGGTTATCGGGTCTTTGGTATTAAATATTAGCTTTTGAGAGCTCATAAATATCAAGTAGGCAATAATACCCGAGATAAGAGGGGTGATAATCCAGCTACCCACGATCCCAACAACTTTACTCCAAGTAACACTATCTACGCCAACACCCACTGCTGAAAAGCCAACAATCGCACCAACGATCGAGTGAGTCGTTGAGACAGGCCAACCGTAGAAAGATGCGATAATTAGCCATAAACCTGCTGCTAATAATGCTGCTGTCATACCATAAACGAGTAATTCAGGTTGATCGATAAAGTAAGCTGCATCAATAATACCCTTACGTATTGTTGATGTTACTTCTCCACCTGCTAAATAAGCACCAGAAAACTCAAAGATCATCGCGATGATAATCGCTTGTTTAATGGTTAATGCTTTTGATCCTACAGAGGTGCCCATAGCATTTGCCACGTCATTTGCACCAATACCCCAAGCCATCAAAAAGCCGACTGTACCGGCAAGCAAAATTAGCATACTGCCGTATGTGTTTAAAATATCCATGATTTAGTCCTTAACGCTACGATCTTACTAGGATCAGCTCTAGTTGAGTGCCGATCAGTTCAGAATGGTCAGCTAGACTGCCTACCCACTCTAAAATTTTATACAAAAACATTACATCTACTGGTTTGTAGTTATCTTCAATGGCTAACAAATTGCGGCGAAGTTTGATTTGTAATGAGTCTGTATCATCTTCAATCGTTTCAAGTACTTCAATCATCTTAGTAACGATGTCCACTTCACGACCTTTAAAGCCGGTTTCAAGTAGTTCATCTAATTCATTAATCGCATTTTTTGCTTGTTGGATCGCATCCAAACTACGTTGTATATACGCCATGAAATCAACAAAGATTTCACTTGGTATTTGTAGTTGGCGTCCGTATACGCGTCCTGCTATATCTTTTGCGGTATTAGCAATTTTATCTTGGCGATTAACTAGCTCAATTAAATCAGCTCGGTCAATCGGCATGAACAGACCTTTAGGTAGCGTTAAACGTAATTCACGCTTAAGCTCATCGGCGTCTTGTTCAAACTGAGATATTTGTTGACGTACTTGTTCCGCTTTTACCCAATCATTGTTTGAGCTTGCTTCAAAGAATGGCAACAATAATTCGCTACATACTGCGACTTTGTCCATGTGTAATTGGATTGGTTTAATTGGAGATTTTGCAAATACTCCAAATATCGAATTAACTGGCATGATTCACCTTCGAGTTTTATGGCATTATTGCCACTTTCTAGTTCTATTGACTTCTATTAAGCGGCGCATGTTAACTTTCTTTTGCACACAATAGAACATCAATTTAGTATTATTCAGTAAAATTTACGATTTAAAATGATCCAAACCACCAAAATAAGGGTAATTTCGGTAAACATTATGGAAACAGAAATAGAAATTAAGTTTTTTTTCAATGCACACTTTGCCGATGAATTATTGCATAAAATCAGCCAATACACGGTAATTTCCCATAAAAATCAAATGTTATACAACGTTTATTTTGAAACACCTACACGTGCGTTAAGATCAATGGACATGGGCTTGCGAGTTAGGCGTATTGATGGTCAGTGCACACAAACCATTAAAACATCAGGTCGTGTTATTGGTGGTTTGCATCAACGACCTGAATATAATGAAGCGATAGACGGTTTAGAGCCACAATTAGCGCTATTTAATAAGAAAATTTGGCCTGAAGGTTGTGATATTGAACAGTTACAAACTCAACTATCACCCTTGTTTAGTACTGATTTTAGACGTTTACATTGGTTATTAGAGATGGCTGATGGCACTTTGATCGAAGTCGCTTATGACTGCGGTAAAATAACAGCGACGCAAGAAGAAGCTGATATTTGTGAAATTGAGCTGGAGTTAGTGAAAGGTGATGAAGCGCAATTATTTGTATTAGGCAAAGATATTGCCTCATTGCCACAAGTTCGTTTAGGTAATGTGAGTAAAGCGCAACGTGGCTATATGTTGAATGAAGGTGCGAGTTTTGCTGTCAAGCCTATCGACTTTTCTGATTTACAGCCGGAAATGGATTTAAAAGAAGCCTTGTCTGTGAATTTTCAACATGGCCTAAAACACCTTCAATACCATGAAAATTGCTATCTTGAAGGTGGAGACTTTAATGCGTTGGTTGAATTACAAAAAAGTATTATGTTTTTGCATCAAAATATTCACTTGTTCCATGATGCTGGTACTTCCTTTAAAGGTTATAGCTGGGTAGAGGACTTACAATGGTTAGCAAGAAGCTTCTCATGGGTGGATGAGCGCTTGGTATTTCAAAAGCTATTAGAAAATAAAGCCTATTACATTCGTAAGTTACCGAAACTAAAGCAACTTCAAAAGAATCTACGTTTAGCAGAGCAAGCTTTACCGAGTGAAGAAGATATCTTCAACATGTTGCATAGTTCGCGCTATTGCCATTTTGTATTAGGGTTAACTGAGTGGTTAATTAAACTAGAAAAGACGGCTCAGAAAGAGCAAAACTCAGACTCCCTATTATCTTTCTCAGATAAAGTATTAACCGAGGGGTGGTCTAAATTAAAAGCTGAATTATCTGCAGAGCCAATATTAACGATTGAAAACCTATTACAGCATCAAGGGTTATTAGCGACGAACTTAATGACTGGGTTTAGTTTTGGTAATCTATTTGATGCACAGCGTAGTGTTGAGTATTGCTATCCATGGTTAGATATTTACCAAGGAATGCAGGAGCTTTCAATGTTAGACGCTATCTATGAACAGGCGCTCGAAGAGGAAGATAATGAAATTAGAAATGAATACTTAAAGTGGGTGAAACGTAAACAGTATTCATTGTTAAGTGCCATCGAGCAATCTAAACAATATGCGGTTGCGAATGAAATGTACTGGTTAGAGTCTGAGCACTAAATTTTCTCCGTAACAGGGAGAAGTGAGCCTTATAATAGTGAGTGGATCACAATCCCTTTATATTTACTCCTAATTGGATAATTTTTTCGGTAGATTAAGCTAATGTTTTGAATCTAAAGGCCGAGAACCTATTCATGGTTATCTTCCTTTACTTTATGGCAATCAGATTAACTTAATATGATTGCCATTATTTACTTACATTTGAGCGATTTTATGGAAAAAATACAATTAAACGGTTTAGAAAAACAACTCGTTAATACTTCTGCATTAAGTAAAGGTATTCTTTTATTTGTATTGGGTGCAGTCGTTGCGCTGATACTTAGTCAATTTTTTTCGTTTAGCCTGATCCCTGTTTTTATTCTGTTATTTTTATTAAGTCTTTTTGTTGTTTGGCAGGACTACTGCAATCAAAAGCAGTTATCGGTATTACAGAGCTATCTTCAAGATCCGGACTTATCTCAACCAGAACAATTAAAAGGCGTTTTTTCACAATTGTATTTTTTTGCCAGTAACCAAGCTGCTGGCGCTAACCAACAAAGTGAAGCAGATAAAAATACCCTAGGAAAATTGCATGAAGTCACTGAGCAATTTGGCTCATGCATGGAAATGATCAACGATTCTATTGCCGAAGAGTTTGATCAAATAGAGTCATTAGCAACTGCGATGAATCAGATGACAGCTGCGGTACGTGAAGTTGAAGATAATGCTGAAAGTGCTTCTGCTTCTACATTAGAAGCCTCAATGGTTGCAGAGGAAGGGCGTCAAGCAGTTGATGCAACCATTGCCTCGATTAATTCTCTTTCTCGTAATATCGATGATTCAGCAACGGCAGTGAATAATGTTGAATCAAAAGTAGAAAGTATCGGTAGTGTTGTTGATACTATTCGTAGCATTTCAGACCAAACTAACTTACTGGCTTTAAATGCTGCAATTGAAGCGGCTCGTGCTGGTGAAGCAGGCCGAGGCTTTGCGGTTGTTGCCGATGAGGTGCGTAATCTAGCGAAACGTACTCAAGATGCAACTGTTGAGATTCAAGCGATGATTGAACTATTACAGCAAAGTGCACAGCAGGCAGTAGGATTAATGGACAGTAGTGTGAAAGAAGCGGAAGTTGGAGTAACTGAAGTAACGAAAGCTGGCATTAAGTTATCGGATATTGTAGGTAAAGTAAGCCACATCTCAGACTTAAACTACCAAATCGCATCAGCGGCTAAAGAGCAAGCTACTGTTGCCGATGACATTAATACCAATCTCGTTCAGGTGAAAGAGATAGTCGAAGGTTCTGTAGTGGTGCTACAAGAAGTGACTGAAATGACTGATGAAATTTTAGGTTACACGGTGTTATTAGTGAAAAAATAGCGATTAGGTGTGAAAATAAGCACAATTTAACTGTGCTTGTTTTCAAGTTTATTGTAATGCATTGGTTGATTTCAATATCTATTCTGATATTGCTTACCTATTTATTCTGCTTGCTCAAAATATTCACTACCAGAGGCAAATTGTGTTAACTCTTCAACGACACACTTTTTGATATCTAACTGGTTTTCAGCAGGGATATTATAACGTAAGCCCAACTGTACATAATCATCGGCGCTTAAGCTTACGGTTAAACGAGGACGTTTTGGCTTTTTATGTGTTGGCAGTTCTAATAAATCTCGGATCTTTTCTGAAGGGCTAATCCCTTCATCTAACGCACTACGGCGAATGCTATATTGCAATTTGCTATCCATATCAAAAGCAATTTGTACTGCTTTGACTACTTTAGCCGATTGCTGCCATTTTTTAGGTAATTCACCGTTTGGCATGCTTACTCTCCTTTGATCCATAATTCTGCAATATCATTGGCAGGTCGAAAACTAGATAAATAAACGTCAGTATCACCATTTTCAAAAATGAAAATATCAATGCCTCGTAACTCTTTATTACCTTCAAGTGAAAAATATTGAAACTCTCTACCGTGGTTTTGATCAGTAAATTGCGGTGGTTGAGTATCACGATAGTCTGCTTGATGGATATAACCCGAGGTTTCAAAATCTTGTTGGATATATTCAGAGGCTAACATGTCACCGTAATTATGTTGTTCAGTAAGAGGCGTTAACCTGGCTTTACCAGGCGCTTCAAAAATCTCAGAAAATGCATCTAAATCAAATAAAGTCTCAACCTCTGCACGACTTAATAGCAAACTACATTTGATTAAGTTTTTAGGGTTCTTGGGAAAGCTTAAGTAAACCAATTTATCACTTGCACCTTGGCTAGTTAATTGAACATAGTGCTCATGTTGAAATTCAACAGTAGTGATATCAGTGACTTGTAATTGTTGTTTGCGCATTGCTTCCGGTAACGCAAAGCTATCACCAAAACAAAATATATCACCTTGTAATAATTGCTTAGGCTCATTAAGAATACGAGTAGGTGCTACGGGTTTCTTTTTAAATAGTGAAGATAGAAAGCTCATGGTGCTCCTTAAACAAGCAAGATTGGTACTATATACTATTTTATATGGCAAAAAACACGACGAGCAAGTGCAGGTCGTGTTTTGGATAGGGCTAAACTACAAAGCCCTTATTTTTTCTTTAAACGATCCAACACTGATTGTGCACTGGTTTGCTGTGCGCCAATGCCGGCATCTTGTAGTTTGCTTTTTAATGTTTGTTCTGGTGTTTCAGCCTCTAATTGCTCAGCTGCTTTTAGTTTATCATCAAACATAGCTTGTTTTTTCTTAATTCTTTCTAATGAATCTTTAGCATTCAATAGTTTAGAATTACTTGCTGAAAAGTTATCGGTAATCGCTGATGTTGCTTTTTGCACACTTTCAGTGGTCTTTACCATGGTTAACTGGCGTTTATATTCAGTTAATTGACGTTCACTTTTCTTGATCAGTTCTTTCAAACGATCTGCGCTACTTAAAAAGCTTTCGTTTGCTTGTTGTTGGTCAGCTGCACTGCTTTCTAATTCAGCTATTTTTTCTGCTACTTCAATCGCTAAGGCTTCATTACCTTGATTAAGCGCTTGCATTGCATAACCTTCGTGCTCTTTGATACTTGCTTGTAGTTGCGCTAATTCACGCGCTGCTTGCATCTGTTTTGCCATCACTTCAGTTAAGTCACGTTTTGCGATAGTGATATGTTTTTCAGAATCACGGATCTCTTGTTCAAAAATGCGTGTTGCGTTAGCGTCAACAATTGCTTCACCGGCTTCAGTTGCGCCACCACGTACTGCTGTAATAATCTTTTTAAATATGCTCATTATTCACTCCAAATTATTTTAAGTAACTATCCATTTCACTAATTACTTCAAGGCTATTATCGCTTAAAGTGACTAGTTCAAGCTCAATATCTTCAAGGCTTGAGTTAATAGATAGCGCGCCAAAAACAACATATTTGTTTTCGACTTTAGCAAAAGCTGATAACGGCATTGGAATGTTCATCTCTAACATTGCTTCCATCATATTCGCTTTCAGTTCAGTTTTAATCTCATCTTCACCCCACAAGTAGGCGATGCATAAAATTTGGTTATCACTAATAGAAACAAAAATAGGGATCTCTTCGCGACCAATGATTTCTACCTGTAGCACATCTATTTCGCCATTGATTGGTGTACAGTCAAAATTAAAGCCCGTTTCGGTATCGTCTGCTAACTTATTTAAATGGGTAGCAATAGTATGAATATTCATCGTGTTCCTTAACCATGTTTGACATTAAATGTCTTGTGACTATTAATTTAGTAGTCTTGTCATTATATGTCAATGGATTTATGTTTTTATTTATGCAAGTTGATCGTTCAACCTGCTGCGATAATGAACAAAGTCTTAATTGTGCATAATGATTATTAATAAGTCCGCTCTGTGACCAATATTATAATAATGCGGTGTTTAAATTAGTTTTCAATGATTAAATGTTGAAAACTACTGATCGGTTTCACAACAACTGTTAAGTTAATGAATGGTTTAACCTTTCTTTTAGGTACTTTATGTCTTTATTAATAGAAATCGCAGATAAACATTTTCTACAACTCAGTGAACGTTTGGACTTATCTTTTCTAAATGAACAACAGAAGCAGCAAGTATATGATTTATGTGCCTTGAGTGACTTTGTTGCTGAGTCATTAATAAAGCAGCCTAACTTGCTTGAAATACTTTTTGCCAGTGAGTTACTGCAGAGTGAAGATAGAAATACGTTAATACAAAGTGAGTTGCAAGCACAATTAGAGACAGTGCAAACCGAGCTTGAATTACATCAAACTTTACGATTATTTAGACGCAAGCATATGGTGGTGATTGCATGGCGAGAACTGTTAAACATAAGTTCGCTTCAAGAAAGCTTAGCGCAGACCTCCTTCCTTGCTGATCAACTGATACAACAAAGTACAGATTGGTTATATGAACGTCAGTGCAAAGAGCAAGGCACTCCAATTGGTGAATCTGGTGAACAGCAACGCTTATATATTTTTGCGATGGGTAAATTAGGTGGTCAAGAACTTAACTTTTCTTCTGATATTGACCTCATATTTGCTTATCCTGAAAAAGGTCATACTCAAGGTGGACGTAGACAGGTTGAAAACTCAGTTTTCTTCACAAAATTAGGTCAGCGTTTAATTGCTGCACTTCATCAAATCACTGTCGATGGTTTTGTCTATCGAGTGGATATGCGTTTACGTCCCTTTGGTGAATCCGGCCCCCTGGTGTCTAGCTTTAATTCTTTAGAAGACTATTACCAAACTCATGGTCGAGAGTGGGAACGTTATGCCATGGTAAAAGCGCGAGTATTGGGTAAAGAGGGACCTGATAAAGTTGCCTTAATAGCGATGTTGCGGCCTTTTGTATTTAGGCGTTATATTGACTTCAGTGCAATAGATTCTTTACGAAAAATGAAAGCAATGATCAGTGCTGAAGTGCGAAGAAAGGGCTTAAAAGATAACATTAAATTAGGAATGGGTGGGATCCGTGAAATTGAATTTGTGGTACAGGCTTTTCAATTAATTCATGGCGGTCGCAATATCGAATTACAGTGTAAAGGCTTAGAGCAAGCTTTGCAGGTGATTGCTGACTTAGAGATATTGCCACAACAACGAGTTGATTGTTTGCTAGCATCTTATCGATTTCTACGCACGGTGGAAAATGTTCTCCAACAAATAGGTGATCAACAAACTCAAACACTGCCAGATAATGAGTTAGATCGATTACGTTTAGTCACAGTATTAAAATTTGCAGATTGGCAAGGTTTTTATGCACACTTAACGCGAGTCATGGAGAAGGTAAATAATGAGTTTAATTGGGTGGTGGGTGAGTCTGAAGAGCAACACCATGAAGCAGAGCAAGCCTTTGTTGAAATTTGGGAGTTAGCACTTGCTAGCGAAGAGATGGAGCCTCTCTTATCTGACAGTGTTACCTGTGAGCAGGTCACAACAACACAAATAACCCATTTCGCTAAGATGATTGTTTCGCTTAAGCAAGATATGAGTCGTCGTCCAATCGGGCCAAGAGGACAAGAGACGATTGATAAGTTATTGCCGAGAATCATCGCTTTGATATGTGAGTATCCTCAACCAGATCAATTGTTTGATCGTATCCATCACCTACTCATCAAGATCATGCGTCGAACCGCTTATTTAGAATTATTAAATGAGAATGAAGGTGCATTAAAGCAATTATTGAAGCTATGTTCGGAGAGTTATCGTGTCTCTGAACAATTGGCTCGTCATCCTATTTTGTTAGATGAGCTATTAGACCCTGCAAAGCTTTACCATCCTACAGGTTTAGATAACTATCGTAGTGAGTTACAGCAGTTTATGTTACGTATTCCCGAAGAGGATATGGAGCAACAGATGGAAGCATTACGTCAGTTTAAACAGATGCAATTTTTGCATATTGCCACTGCGGATATTGCCAAAGGTATTAAATTACCGCAGGTTAGTGATCATCTGACTGCCTTGAGCGAAGCAATTTTGGACTATGTGGTACAGATAGCGTGGACGCAGATTACTGATAAATTTGGTTTTCCTAGTAATGTTGTAGGGACTGACCGTAAAGGCTTTGCTGTCATTGCTTACGGAAAAATGGGTGGGTTTGAGTTAGGTTATGGTTCCGATCTTGATGTGGTGTTTTTACATGATACGCATATTGCTGGTGAGACCAGTGGCAGTCGTCCTATTGATAATCGTTTATTCTACTTTCGTTTAGCACAACGCATTATCCACTTGTTTAGCTCGCGAACTAACTCTGGAATATTGTATGAAATTGATATGCGGTTACGCCCCTCCGGTAATGCAGGGCCATTAGTAGCCGGATTAGGTGGTTTCAAACGCTATCTAGTAGAAGAAGCATGGACATGGGAGCATCAAGCCTTAGTTCGCACTCGTCCAGTTTTTATTGATCAAGATATGCTAGAAGAGTTTAAGGCTATTCGTTGCCAAGTATTAAGTCAGGAACGAGATAAAGATAAATTGAGTAACGATGTTGTTGCGATGCGCAATAAAATGCGTACTCATTTAAATAGAGCAACTGCAGGGCAGTTTGACTTGAAACAATCGCCAGGAGGCATGGTTGATATTGAGTTTATTGCGCAATATCTCGTATTAGCATATGCACATCAACATCCAGAGTTGCTCACACAATGGTCGGATAACTTACGTATTTTTAATGCCTGCCGAGAGGCTGGATTATTAACTGAAAAGCAAACGACACAATTGAGTAATGCCTATTGTCATATTCGAGATACAGCACACCGTTTAACGTTAGGTAAAGAAGCTCGTATCACAGTGGTGGATCAATTTGCTGAAGAAAGAGAATGGGTAGTGGCAATTTGGAAACAGCTTTTTAATCAGTAATAAGAAAGTTTTGAAAATTCTGAGTAAAGCTAACTATTGTCGTTAGCTTTACTCATTATAGAAAGACTATTTATAAAACGAGGCTTCGCCTTCAGGGCGGGTTTTAAAACGACGATGTAACCACATATATTGGTCGTCACACTCCTTCACCATTTTTTCAATCTCTTGATTGGTACGAGTCGTATCAGCAATAACATCATTACTTGGGAAATCCACAAGCGGAGGATTAAAGATAAGCTCATAGCCTTCAGTGCCAGGTAAACGTTTTAAAAATAAAGGAATTACTACGCTGTTTTTAACGCGAGCTAAGGTACTGGTGCCAGAAACCGTATTCGCTTTCTCCACATTAAAAAACGGTGCGAAGACACTGCTTTTATGTCTGCCGTAGTCATGGTCTGGTGCATACCATAATGATTGGCCAGTTTTTAACACACGTAGCATCGCTTTGAAGTCTTTACGATCTAACATCGCTTTATGTTCACGACTACGACCTCGGTAAAACCAATAATCTAAAACTTGATTGCTGTTTTTTCTATAAACTGGATAGCACGGGTGTATTAATCCCAATGCTCGCGCTCCCATTTCTAAGGTTAAGAAATGGGCCCCTAAAAAGATAATACCTTGGTCTTGTCGCATTGCGTGTTCAAGGTTATCTAAACCTCGTACACTTAATAGACCACGTACACGCCAAGTAGGCCAAAACCATGCCATGCCCATTTCAAACAAAGCAATACCAGTATTCTCAAAATTGGTTTTAACCTTGGCGTCAACCTCCTCTTCACTTAATTCTGGAAAGCATAGTTCAAGATTACGACGAGCGGTATGGAAACGTTGCTTCGCAAAGGGAATTGAAATACGGCCTACCAATCTACCGAGTTTAAGTAGAGTGGAATAAGGAAGCAATGAGGATAAAAATAAAGCACAAATGCCTAACCAAGATAGCCAATATCGAGGGTGAATAAAACTCAGTTTTAGTGTATATGCTTCCATAAATTGCTCTCTATTTTCAGGAGGATTTATTCTACCGATTATTACTTCAAATGACTATTTTGTAGCTGAATATTTTAAGTGAGTTAGTATATACTCTATTTTATTTTTGATTATTTTAGGTCTAAAATGTTGAGAGCAAAGCGTTTTTACTTTTTTGATTTTATCTTTTTTAGCATAATGATGGCGTTAATTATTGCCATTTTTATTGTGATGTCAGACGATGAAAGCCAAAGACAGCAACGTAAATTAGTAGAAAGAACTGTATATAACAGTTTTATGTCGACACTTGCTCAAACCAAATCCAACGCAACATTACTGTTTGAATTGCAATATGGAAATCAGGCTGTTGCAATGCTTTTAGATCAAGCGAATCAAGCAAAAGAGTCGCCCGAAAAATTACAAGAAGTAACCGAACAGCTAAATCAGAGCCTGCAACCTCAGTTTAAAATCAGCCGTAAAAAATTTCCTTTCCAGCAAATATATCTGACTAACAGTCAATTGTTACTTCATTTGGATCAACAAGGGGCTTCTGATGTTCAGCTTGCTAATAATAAAATTGGTTTGGAAAAAGTCATTAAAAAACATAAACCTTTTTCTGGATTGTCCTTAAAGAATGGGCGTTATGTATATCGATATTTCTTCCCTGTTTTCAATGCTTCTAATGAATTTATTGCGGTTGTTGAGTTATCCCTTCCCTTGGCAAAAATACAAAACTCTTTAGCTGATGGGAGCGAGGTTACGTCTCAATATTTGTGGGCAAAAAGACCTTTATTAGCGGTAACACGAAAAAATAATATTTATCGGAACACGCCTCTATCGAAGAGTTTTTTAATTAGTCTTAATCGAGGCAATGAAGATACAGATAAAGCGACCTTATCCGATGAAGACTTAACAGAATTAAAAAGTAAATTAACTGCTGAGCAGAGTGCAAAGTTATTACAGCTCAAACGTTTCTCTTTTAATACGAAGATTAATGGGCGTGATGGCGTGGTTATGTTTATGCCTATTAGCAATATATATGGTTACCACGTTGGGGGGCTAGTGACCTTTATGCCGACGATGAAACTCTATATCTCTAGTGCAGAATTTAATGTTATTACATTTATTTTAGCCTTGTTGTTAGTTGTTATCTTTTTATATGCACTGAAAAAATCAGCCCACTTATATCAAATAAAAGTGTCATTTCAGCGATTTTTAGATGCCATGCCATTTCCTATTTATCTTAAAAACAATAACAATCAATATTGTGGTGCCAATAAAGCTTTTTGTGAATTTTTTGCACTAAGTAAAAGGAAACTATTTAATCGAGATGCTAGTTATGATCATGATTTTGAAGCTTTTAAGGTCCCAATGTCTGACGTCGAAGAAGCTGGTGGGTATCTTGAAGTTGAATCTGAAAAAGTTAAAGGTGATGAAGATTTAACTTATAAAATGTACTGTTTTTCAATGGCTGAACAGGGGATGCCTAAGCAAGGTTTTGTTGGCTATATTAATGATGTCAGTAATTATAAGTCTCTTAATAAAAAGCTAAAATCCTCTTTATTTGATCAATCCCAGTTTATGGATATTCTGCCGTTTGGCGTGAGGATATTTAATTTAGAAGGGCATGTAACTTACGTTAATAAAGCATTGAGGATGATTAATGGCGGGGTTACTAATGAATTCTTAAGCAGTGATTGTGAAGCGGTATTTAGTTGTATGGAGTGTCATACGAGTGTTTGTGCACTACATAAAAGTCGGATATTAAAGGCTCCACAACGTATCGAAACTATCAAACATAATGATCAAGGCGAAGCATTTACTTATGAAGTCAGTTACCACCCTTATTATACAGTAGATAAAAAGATTCAAGGTGTTGTGGAGTTAACTAACGATATCACCATTAACAAGTCACTATTAGATAAGAATCATGAATTAGTACTAAGTGATGAGTTGACCGGAGTATTAAATTACCGTGGTTTAATCAATGCCGGCGAGAACTATTTCCGTCTTGCAGCACGAGCGAAGAAACCCTTTTTTGTATTGTATCTAAATATTATAGGGCTTAATAAAATAAGCGCAGAGCATGGTACTGCTGCAAGTGAAAAGTTAATTACGTGTTTTGCTGAACTATTAAAAGATACATTCCGTGAAACAGATATTATTGCGCGCATCGGTAATGACGAGTTTGTTGTTTTAATGAATGATAGTGAATACGAGGTGATTGACTCAGGGAAGTTTGCACGTTTAGATGAGGCAATTAAAAGATTTAATGTAGAGGCTGATTTAGCCTATCGTTTAGTATGTGACACTGGCATTGTTGAATATAAATCAGCGATTCATGATGACTTATCTGCCTTGATTAAAGAAGCTGAGCAAGTGGTTTATGAGCAAGGCATTAGGCGTGGTTTAGGCAATTAATCCTCGTTTTAATAAACTGTCTTTAAAGTGTTGTTGAGTAACTTTCAGCGTGTTCACACCTTTTAGTGCTGGCCAAGGTAGATAATGTAGTGGAAGTTTGAAACTTGTTAGCTGTTGGCTAAGGTAGTGCTCTAATTGCTTACAATATTGCCTAAAGTAAGTTGAGTCTATCTCAGTAAATGCAACAAAAAGGGCAAGGCGTTGCCCATATTGTGGATCTTGAATTGGGTAGATATAGGCGTTTTCTACATTATTATGTTGTAAGCAAAGTGTTTCTATCTCTTCGGGCTGTATATTTTCTCCACCACTAATAAATTGCCTGTCTTTTCTTCCCGAAATAATTAATTGATTACCTTGTAATTGCCCACAATCACCGCAACTTAACCATTTTTGTGGTGGGATTGTGAGCAATTTGTTTTCCTCAAAATAGCCAATAAAGCGTGTTTTTCCACGCAAGAATATCTCATTGTTTTCTATTTTCACCTGTCGATAGGGCAGTATTGTCAATTGGTTATTCTTATTTGACGTCGCTACTTGGGAAGCCATTTCAGTACAGCCATAACTGAGGTGATAGGTAAATGAGCGTATTGCTAATGCGTTTAATAATGTCTCTGAGAAAGCACTGCCACCCAATAAGAGGTGTTTAATCTTGGTCTTTTGTGGAGAAAACCTAGCGTCTTTTAATAAGCGTATTAATTGAGTAGACACTAAGGAAAGGTGAGTTATCTTTCTGTCATATATGAGGTCATAACTGAGTGGTTGATGGCTTAACTCAAGGGTAGCGCCTGCGATAATAGTTCGTATTACTGTAGCGTAACCACTAACATGAAAAAGTGGTAGCGATAGTAAATTATGATCTTTGTTTTGCAGTGGGATTAAGCTTTGTGAACCTAATGCACTGAAAAAGTGATTCTGGTAATGGTGCACAATCGCTTTTGGAAAACCACTACTGCCTGAGGTGAAAATAATATTGCAGGGCTGAAGGGAATCAATACTTAACGCCGTTGATTGCTTGCTAGGTAAAGGGGAAAAAGCGAAATTGATAGTTATTGTTTTTAATCCTTCGTGGCAAGAATCATCTTCTACCCAGCAATAAGGGCTGTTTAGTACTGTTAATCTCTGTTGTATTTCTGTATCAGTAAAGCGGGGGTTTAAAGGGCAGAATAACCAGCCTGTGCGTAAGCATAATAGTTGTAACAATAGTAATTGCAGACCGTTACTTGCAATGCAAATGAGTCTATTAGCTTCAGATTTATCTGTTTTTGTTTGGTATGAAACTAATGTTGTTTGTTGCTCTAGTTGTTCAGCCAGTAGGGTCAATTGATTATCTAGTTGTTGGTAAGTTAACGGTTGTTGATCATCTTGTATTGCTATTTGCTGCCCCTGATTGATTGCATGATAACGAACTGGACATTGATCGATTAAAGTTACCATAAGCGTTTCGCCTTTTTTAAGTAAGCCTCAAGTTGAGCCCTTGTACTTATTATTCGATGCTGAATGTCTTCAGTAAACGCTTGTTGTGTGTCTAAGCCTAACGCAATATTAAGCTGTGTTTGTTGTTGCCAGTGTTGTGCTAAAGCTCGCAGTTGGTTAAGGGCAATAGGGGACTCAAAGCATGCACTGATAGTCACTTGCAGATTATATTGCTGTGCATGAATCAGTAGGTCATTGATACGATCAGGATCGCCAATTAAAGTTGGCTTAAGTACCAATGCTTTAATGCTACTATCAATAGGTAAGGTTACGGCAGTTAAGAGACTCTCATCTAACCCTAAACGACTCTCATATCGTTGGGCGACTCTTATATTATCTGCCATTGACTGAGTTGGCTCTTCTATATAATCAATATGTTGCGCGTTAATATTTTTTAGAAAAAAACATAGGTTTGTTTATCCCATTGCTGATTTGCATCCAATCTAAAACGTATCTTAGGGTTCACTTTGATTAACGCTTTGATCAGTTGAACCTCTTTTTGCACTGTTAGTCTGCCGACTTTTAATTTAGCTACATTGGGATTATTCAATACTTTATATCGCTGGATAATGTCAGCAGGCTTACCTTGGAATAGGGCAATACTTTGTTGATCAAGGCTGGGAAGAGTTTGCCATGGAATTTGTTGTAATAAACAGTGTATTGCAAATTGCACACTAGGCAGTGTTTGTAGGGTCTCTATTTGCTGTTTGGTGATTGTTGAGTTGTGCAATAGTGCTAATAAGTAGTCTTCACAATCCTCCAATGTTTCATGACTAAAGCCAGGTAAAGGCGCAATTTCACCGATTGAATAATCACCAGCGGCTGTTTGTTTCACTAACCATAAACCCTGTCGTTGTGTGAGTTGGTGGCCGTTAAAGTTGATTGGCTTTTGCAGAGGCAATGAAAAGCGATACAAGCTTAAGCACTTATTTGTGTTTTTAAATAATGTCTTAAGCTTGTTGGTATACATTGTGAACCCCTTGATCTTTTTAACAGTTATACACTGCTTAAGATTAGGAGATCTTGATAAGGATCACTCTTCGCCATGGTAGGCAGTCCCTGTGTAATCATCAAAACGAGAATAACGTCCTTGGAAGGTTAAGCGAACCTTACCGATTGGACCGTTACGCTGTTTACCTATGATGATCTCTGCAATGCCCTTATGTTCACTGTCTTCGTGATAAACCTCATCACGGTAAATAAACATGATTAAATCGGCATCCTGCTCAATTGCGCCTGATTCACGTAAATCTGAGTTAATCGGGCGTTTATCTGCACGTTGCTCTAGACCACGGTTTAGCTGAGATAGTGCGATAACCGGACAGCGCAGTTCTTTGGCTAATGCTTTCAAAGAGCGAGATATCTCAGAGATCTCTAAAGTACGGTTTTCACTTAATGAAGGAACGCGCATTAATTGCAGGTAATCGACCATGATCATACTGACACCGCCATGGTCACGAGCAATACGTCGTGCTCGTGAGCGCAGCTCGGTAGGGGTTAAGCCTGAACTATCATCAATAAACATTTTACCTCTATCCAATAAGATAGACATAGTTGAAGACAGTGATGCCCAGTCGTTCTCATCAAGTTGACCAGTACGGATTTTACCTTGGTCGATACGACCCAATGATGCCAACATACGGTTCATGATCTGATCCGCAGGCATCTCTAATGAGAAGATAATCGTTGGTTTGTCGGCATTGAGGGCCGCATGCTCTGCTAAGTTCATAGCAAAGGTTGTTTTACCCATAGATGGACGGGCAGCAACTATGATTAAGTCACCGGGTTGGAAACCTGTAGTCATTTGGTCTAAATCGTTATAACCCGATGATAAACCAGTAATACCATCGCGTGGGTTTTTGCATAAATCATCAATTTTAGCGACCGTCTCTTTCAAGATGTCTTTGATCGCCTGTGGACCTTCATTTTTATTATTACGCGCTTCTGCTATTTGGAATACTTTGGTTTCAGCAAAGTCTAATAATTCTGAGCTATCGCGACCTTCTGTATCATAACCGGCTTCGGCAATATCATTAGCTACTCCGATTAACTCTCGGACAATGGCACGTTCACGTACAATATCCGCATAATTATTAATATTCGCGGCACTAGGTGTATTCTGTAATAGCTCAGCTAAGTAGGCGATGCCACCTATCCCTTCTAAGTCCTGTGTGTTTTCAAGTTTTTCAGACAGTGTCACGATATCAACAGGGATATCATCACTACTGAGTTTCTCAATGGTTGAAAATATTAGGCGATGAGCACGAGTATAAAAATCACGATCAACCACTCGCTCAGAAACATCAGACCAAGTATCGTTATCTAATAATAAGCCACCGATAACCGCTTGCTCAGCCTCAAAAGAGTGAGGAACCGTTTTGATCGGTGAGTTCATGGTGTTATTTTTTTGTTTGGTAAAAGCTGGCTTGTCCGCCATATTAAAATCCTAACGAGTGAAGTTGATTAAAAAAACAGAGTTTCTATCCAGATGTATGCGGTTAAGATCACGCTGACCAACACTGCTGCTGAACCCATGTCTTTAGCTCTGCCTGCTAGTTCATGGAACTCACTACCAATTCTATCCACTACTGCTTCAATAGCAGAATTGACCATTTCAAACATTAACATGAGTATGATTGGCAGTATGAGTAAAATACGTTCTACTTGAGTTACATCTATAAAAAACGCAGTTGGAATTAATATGCAAGTTAGCCATATCTCTTGTCGAAAAGCTGCTTCATGTTTATATGCACTTTTTAAACCGTTAGTAGAATAACCCAGTGCTAAACAGATGCGCTTTAATCCAGTGTTTTTTTGCATTGATAAATGAGCTCATTGGCATAAATTCAAGAAAGGTACTTTAACAAATAGACGGCCTTTGGTCATCATTTAGCTGTGTATTGCTGTGATTGATTTGTCAAAATAGCAGAACTGTTTTATCTATTTATACGCATCATTTGGGTATGTTAAACTACAATGCTTAAAGACAAAGGATACAAGGATAGTATGTGTTAGCAACAGGGACTTTGGGGTCACGGATAACGAATCGGTTTTGGGTTAAAAATACAGTGGTACCACGCGATCCATTGTCAACCTTTGCAATCGACTCTGACCGACCTATTATTTATGTGTTAGCGCAAAATTGCCCCAGTGATTTGCTTGCGTTACAAAAGGGCTGTCAACAAGCTGCTTTGCCTGACCCTTTTCAATCAATTAATATTGCTGGAGAAAAATTTTCTTCGATGATATTTTTGCATGAGCAGTATTGGTTTAAAAAAGCAGAGTTAAAGCAACAGCAAGCAACGCATGTTAATCAGTACCAGCAGTTATCCAACTTACTCCATCAACATCGTGAATTAGATGTGCAATTAATCCCTGTGACTTTTTTCTGGGGAAGAAATCCTGGAAGTCAGGTCGCACAACATAGTTCACCTCATTTTAGTGATCTGAATCGTTTACAAAAAGCCTCCCGAGTTCTGCGCTTTGGCCGAGAACTGTTGATACAATTTAATTCTCCTATTTCTGCTCACGTTTTATTAAAAAAAAATGCAGAACTCAAGGTTGAAAAATACGTTCATAGGTTAGCAAAAGTCGGGTTACATTCTTTTAATAGATTGCAGCGTTGCGGTATTGGCCCTGCTATTCCTGCTCGACAAAAAATCATTAAACAGCTGCTTGAAAGTGAACAATTGCAGCAAGAAATTAATCAATATTGTGCAGAAACAGGCTTGTCAGAAACACAGGTGACAGAGCAATGTCAGTCTTATTTACAAGAAATAAGTAGCCAATTTTCATATCGATTTATACGTTTTTTTCGCACTATTTTAGGTCGAGTTTGGAACGGGATTTATCAAGGTATTGAGGTGAACAACGCCCAAACAGTGAGAGATGCGACGCAAAGTGGTGCTGAAATAGTGTATATGCCTTGTCACCGTAGCCACATGGATTACCTGTTACTTTCTTATCTATTATATGAAGAAGGTCTAATGCCTCCGCATATCGCAGCCGGAGTGAATCTTAACTTTTTTCCTGCTGGTGGTATTTTTAGGCGTTCTGGTGCATTTTTTATACGTCGTAGCTTTAAGGGGGACCCTTTGTATAGCAAGGTATTTAAAGCTTATTTTTCTATGTTATTTAAGCAAGGTTATCCAATAGAGTTTTTCACTGAAGGTGGGCGTAGTCGGACAGGGCGGTTATTACCTCCGAAAATTGGCCTATTGACCATGAGTGTCGATACTTTTTTAGCACAAACTAATCGCAATGTTGTATTAGTGCCGATATATATAGGATATGACCATATCATGGAAGTGAGTACTTACATGAAAGAGTTGTCAGGCAAGCAGAAAAAGCAAGAAAACCTATGGCAAGTATTGGGGATAATAAAAAAATTAGGTAATTTTGGTCGTGCTTTTGTGAATTTTGGAGAGCCGATTAGTTTGAGGAACTATTTCGATCAACAAACACCTCAATGGCGAGAAAATAGGTTAGCGAAAGAAGATATAATTGAGCATGTGAACCACATTGCAGGCCAAGTGATGCAAGGTATTAACCAAGCAACTGCTGTTAATGCTTTACCCTTATGTGCAGCAATTTTGTTAGCTAGTACACATCATCAGTTAAGTAAACAGCGTTTACTTAACTTGATAGCATTGCATCAGCAGTTGTTTGGGTTATCGTTAAAAAATACGTTAATGACGTATCCAACACAAGCGCCTGAAATCGTTTATCAACAGGCATTGGCGATCAATAAATTTTCTGAGCTTGATAACGTAATCAGTGCAAATAGTCGTCAAAGTGCACAATTAACCTATTACCGTAATACCATAGTGCATTTGCTTGCTTTGCCTGCTTTACTTAGTTTTTGTTTAATACAATTAAATAAGCACTCTCAATATACAAAGGGAATAAAGCGCATACACAGAACCTCGCTTGAACAAATGATGAAGCTGCTGTTACCCTTTGTTGAAGCTGAATATTTTTTAGTACCTTCAGCACAACGCATAGCGGAACGGGTTAGATTGTTATTATTTGAACTACAAACTGTGAATATAGTGAGGGTGGATGACGACTTTATTGAAATAAATCACCTATCATTCATAAAAGTGCTGAGCGCTCACTTAAATGAGACGCGATTGCGCTATCATTGTGTGTTATCACAATTAATCTTAGATTTTCAACAGAGTGATGAAGATTTGATTACCGCGAGTAAAAGAGTATTAACCACAAAAAGTATTGAACCATTTGATCAAAAAGTGATTGAGGTGTTTATTAAACAGCTTGATAGACAACGTTTTACAATCGACGCTGCACAGCAGTTGTTAGATTGTTTATCCGACCAATAGGGAAAAGTATGTTATTAGATGGAAAAGCATTGGTGGCGTCGTTACGTGCGGAAGTTAATGAAGTCGACTGTGTAACAGTGTATGAGCATTTACAAAATAATACACCGTTACTGTTTATTGATATCAGAGAGCCTAATGAAACTGCAGCGGGATATCCAGTTGGCAGTGAGTTAATACCGCGTGGTGTACTAGAGATGCAGTTAACTGGCTTACCTGCTTACCAGCACTTAATTGAAGGTTTAGCATCGGCGGCGCAGCTTCCTATCTATTTATTATGTCGTTCTGGAGCTCGAAGTGTATTAGCGGCTGCTTCATTGCAGAATATGGGGTATGAAAATGTATATTCTGTTGCTGGTGGAGTTATTGAATGGCAACGACAAGGGTTATTGATTCAAAGTGAATAAGCCGTATTTAATTCTAAAAGAAGCGGTTTTCTTTCAAGAAGAGATTAAAAAAAGCCGCTTTCTGACGTTTTTACAGCCAGCTAAAGGCAAAGCAGCGGCCATGCAGTTTCTTGCGGATATTAAAGCGGAACATAAAGATGCTCGCCATCACTGTTGGGCTTTTATTGGTGGTAGCCCTAAAGACAGTGTAAACATGGGGTGTAGTGATGATGGTGAGCCAAAAGGTACTGCGGGAAAACCGATGTTAGCTGTTCTACAAGGTAGTCATGTTGGAGAGATGGTTGCGGTTGTTGTTAGGTACTCTGGCGGCATTAAGTTGGGGACAGGAGGGTTAGTTCGTGCTTATAGTAACGGTTTGCAACAGTTATGCCCAACTATGCCAACAATGGAAAAGCGTTTTTTTGAGCAATTTCAGTTACAATGCAACTATGCGCAAATGGCAACGTTAGAACATATACTGTCAGCGCATTCAGGACGTCTTATTGAAGTCGATTATCAACAGACTGTTCAAGCATTGATAGAAGTTGATAGGGAACAGGTCAGTTTGTTTAAACAAAAATTACAATCATTGATGCAGGGACAAGTCATTGCAAAAAAAATTAATCGTTCTGTTAATGAATTGGGTTAACTAATGGCTATCCGTTCAATTATCAGAATCGTAGCCATGCTAATAGGGTTATTTAGTTTAACCATGCTACCTCCGGTTTTTATTGCTTATATCTATCAAGATGGTGGTGGTAATGACTTTTTAGCGGCATTTTTTGTGACGTTACTAATTGGCTTTGCATTCTGGTTACCGAATCGACGTTATAAAAGTGAATTAAAAGCCCGTGAAGGCTTTTTAATTGTGGTGTTGTTTTGGGCAACCCTAGGCAGTGTCGGTGCGATTCCTTTCCTGATGAGCTCCAGTGTGGATATGAATTTGGCCACTGCCTTTTTTGAATCTTTCTCTGGGCTTACTACCACTGGCGCAACCACTATTGCGGAACTCAATGATTTACCTAAGTCGATTCTTTTCTACCGACAAATGCTGCAATGGTTTGGTGGCATGGGGATTATTGTATTAGCCGTTGCTGTTTTACCGATGTTAGGTATAGGTGGTATGCAGCTATATCGTGCAGAGACCCCAGGGCCAGTTAAAGACTCTAAAATGACACCGCGTATTGCAGAAACCGCAAAGGCACTTTGGTACGTTTATTTATGTTTAACCGTAGCTTGTATGTTGGCTTTTTGGCTTGCTGGCATGACGCTGTTTGATGCATTAGGACATAGCTTTTCTACTGTGTCGATTGGTGGGTTTTCTACTTATGACGCTAGTATGGGGCACTTTGATAGCGATGTGATCAATATGATCACTGTGGTGTTCTTACTTATTTCCGGTATTAACTATGCGTTACATTTTACCGCTTTTTCTGCGAAGGAATTTAGCTTAAAAGTATATCGAAAAGACCCTGAAGTACGTGCCTTTATCTTTATTCAATTGTTCCTTACTGGGATCTGTTTCTGGGTATTAATGGGTAATGATATTTATAGCACCATTGAAACTACTTTCTCACACGCGTTATTTCAAGCCGTCTCTATTTCAACGACAGCAGGTTTCACAACGACCTCCTTTTCTGACTGGCCATTGTTTTTACCGGTATTATTGATCTTTTCTAGTTTTATCGGGGGATGTGCAGGTTCAACGGGCGGTGGATTAAAAGTGATCCGCGTATTGTTATTAAACCTACAAGGGCAGCGTGAGCTAAAACGTCTTGTGCATCCTAAAGCTGTTTATAAAATTAAGTTAGGCAATAAAGCCTTGCCCGACCGTGTTGTAGAGGCAGTATGGGGCTTTTTCTCAACCTATGCGTTGGTGTTTATTATTTGTATGTTAGCCTTGTTAATGACTGGTATGGATGAGTTAAGTGCTTTCTCCTCAGTTGCAGCCATGTTAAATAACTTAGGCCCTGGTTTAGGTGATGTGGCGTTACACTTTAATGATGTGAGTGATGCGTCTAAGTGGATTATGATCATTGCCATGCTGTTCGGTCGATTAGAGGTATTTACCTTGTTGGTTCTCTTTACCCCTGTTTTTTGGAAAAATTAAATGATGTCTACAACACAAGTACCTGCAAACACCTTAATTCTCTACTCTTCAGTAGATGGGCAAACATTAAAAATCATCAATCGTATTAAACAATCTATTGAAGGTGAAGTAACCGTTATTAACGTTGATGATAAGCTGGAAATTGATTTTACTCTATATAACAAAGTGTTAGTGGGCGCATCTATTCGCTACGGTAATTTTAGAAAGAATATGATTAACTTTGTAAATCAGCATAAGCAACAGTTAGACGCGTTGCCGAATGCCTTTTTTGTGGTGTGTTTAACTGCGCGTAAACCTGAAAAAGCGGTACCTGAAAACAACGCTTATATGAAAAAATTTGAACAGTTATCAGCGTGGCAGCCTCAACACAAAGCGGTGTTCGCCGGTGCTTTATTGTATTCTCGTTATAATTGGTGGCAGACATTATTGATTCAACTGATCATGAAAATGACCGGTGGAAGCACTGACAAAACACAGGATATGGAGTTAACGGATTGGCAAAAAGTAGAACAGTTTGGTGAGCACTTTAATCGTCTGTAAAGAGGAAATTTAAGCTGAAATATTTATGCCACTGATTTACAATGTTCGCCCTTTTACCCGCTTCGATGATCAATAGGTTGCTATATTTTGAGTCAGAATATGACTAGTCCCGCACAGAATGTCTTGTTAGATGTCTTCGGCTACAGCCAATTTAGAGATGGTCAAGAAACGGTTATCAATGAATTGATAGCAGGGCGTGACGCGTTAGTCGTGATGCCAACGGGCGGCGGTAAAAGTTTATGTTTTCAAATCCCAGCATTAGTGCGTGAAGGGATATGCATTGTTATCTCGCCATTAATCTCTTTAATGAAAGATCAAGTTGATACCTTACAAGCTTGTGGTGTCGCTGCCGCCTATTTAAACTCAACGCTTTCTTATCAAGAACAAAATGAGATTATCAACGCCTTACATCAAGGTCGTTTAAAGTTGTTGTATGTTGCCCCTGAGCGTTTATTACGCCAAGACTTTATTGCGCGATTACAACATCTACCGATTAACTTATTTGCGGTGGATGAAGCGCATTGTATTTCCTCTTGGGGCCACGATTTTAGACCTGAATATGCACAATTAGGTCATCTTAAAGAATATTTTCCTAATATCCCTTTAGTGGCTTTAACGGCGACCGCTGACCATGCAACACAGCAGGATATTTTACAGCGTTTACAATTGCAGGATCCATTAATTGAAATCCGTAGTTTTGATCGCCCTAACATCGAATACTTGTTGATTGAAAAATATCGTCCATTAACGCAACTGTTTAATTATTTAGATCAGCATAAAGATGAAAGCGGTATTATTTATTGTACTAGCCGTAAACGTACAGAAGAGATTGCGGGTAAACTGGCGGCAAAAGGGCTTAACTCTCGTTGCTATCATGCAGGGCTACCTCTAGAAGAGCGGCAGCATGTACAAGACCTATTCATTAAAGATGAAGTAGAGATTGTAGTGGCAACCGTGGCCTTTGGTATGGGTATCGATAAGCCTAATGTGCGTTTTGTTGTGCATTACGAGATCCCGAAAAATATTGAATCTTATTATCAAGAAACTGGGCGTGCTGGGCGAGATGGCCTACCTGCACAAGCTATGTTGTTTTATGACCCTGCCGATCCTGCACGTATTCGTAGTTTATTAGAAAAGAATCCTAATCAAGAGCAGTTACGCATTGAATTACATAAACTAAATACCATGGTGGCCTTTGCAGAAGCACAAACTTGCCGTCGTCGCGTCGTATTAAACTATTTTGGTGAGTATAGCCCTAAAGCCTGTGGTAACTGTGATATCTGTTTAGATCCACCGCAAAGCTATGATGCGACTGTGGATGCGCAAAAGATTTTATCTTGTGTTTATCGCACTGGGCAGCATTTTGGTATCACACATGTGGTTGAGGTCTTGCGTGGTGCACAAACAGCACGTGTTAAGAGCCTAGGGCATGATCAGTTATCGACTTTTGGTATTGGTAAAGATAAGTCTACGGAGCATTGGTTTAGTATAGCTAGACAGCTGATTCATTGTGGTTTATTAATGCAGAACTTAACACGGGGGTCTGCTTTGCAATTGACAGAAGCCGCTCGTACCGTATTAAAATCTGAACAAGCTTTAATGTTAGCGGTACCGCGATTACAACTAGTAAAAACCACTGCGAAGCAAAAACGCCGTAGTATTTCTGCGAATGCAGATAGTAAGCTCTTTGCTAAGTTACGTCATTTACGGAAGCAGATAGCGGACCAAGAAAATCTGCCTCCATATGTTATTTTCAGTGATGTATCACTCTCAGAAATGAGCGAAATGATGCCAACCAATGACTCACAATTCCTGTCAATCACTGGCGTAGGTCATATTAAACTAGATAAATATGGCGAAGAATTCTTATCTGAAATTAAGCAGTATGTGGATACTCTATAACATTTCTTTATTTAAGAGCTGTGTCGTTGATGCCAAGACTCGATTAATTAACCGGGCTTAAAGGTGGAGCAACTCTAATAATTTTGTCCAATTAATTTTAGGGGCTGCCATTTTTTCGGATAATACAGGTTGCCATTGATTTTCGTCTTTGGCCAAACTAAATGCAAAGGGATAATAAAGTGTTAGCCCTACGCGTAGATCAGTCGCAATCAATTGACCTTCCTGTTTAGTAAACTGCAAAAAACCGCTGCTAAACCATTCTAAGCGCTCTAACTCAGTTGAGTTAAAGCCGTTTAATAGCTCCCGTCCAGTATCAAAAGGTTGCCATGATAGTGGCTGTTGATTAAAGGCGTGGGTGAAACTGACATAATATCTATCTTCTTGATAACTCAGAACTCGCCATAATAAGGTATTAAAAGGTGTGGGAGAAATAAATATCTCACCCGTCTGTGCTATTGGGTCATGTTGTAATTGC
Source organism: Psychromonas sp. 14N.309.X.WAT.B.A12 (assembly GCF_030397575.1). GTDB lineage: Bacteria > Pseudomonadota > Gammaproteobacteria > Enterobacterales > Psychromonadaceae > Psychromonas. Next base: position 104,342 of record NZ_JAPNXS010000008.1, read on the forward strand.
GTGTGGATTTGTACACGCTGTGCTTGGCCTTGAATAAGGTATAAGCAGCTTACTCCTAACATAACGGCATTGATTTTTTGCCACCTCACTGAGCCTCGTTTAACCCATAACCCAATGACGCCAAATAACAGAGGTAGGGTATAAAGAGGATCAATAATAAAGATGCTTGACCAAGAGATAGGCGGAATATTGATTGGCCATAATAGCTGGGTGCCATACGTAGTTAAAGCATCGAGTAAAGGATGGGTAATTAAAGGCAGAAAGATAACTAAGAATAAGGCTTTTTTATGGGAGCTTAATGTAGGTTTCAGGAGTAAAACTAAATAATAAATAACGATGCTTAATGCACTTAATACTAATAAAGAGTGGCTGAATCCGCGATGAAAAGTAAAGTCTTGAATAGCTGTTTGGTAATTTAATAATACATCTAAATCTGGAAGAGTGCCTAAAATGGCTCCTGTGACTAACGCTTTACGGCCAAAAGACTTTGTACCTACAATACCAGCAACACTAGCACCTAATGCTATTTGAGTGATTGAATCCATGTTTACTCTTTTAGTAACAGCTAAAATGCTAGTGTAATGCAATCGTAATTAAGCACAAATCAAGTTGACATAAAATCCATGATATTGCCTTTGGTTTTTATTTATTTAGCCTTGCTTTATGTTTGCTTCAACGTTCATTTAAAGTCATTTAGGCGCGTTAAAATAGCACTAAAAACAGCCGAAGGAATACTTCTCTCAATCTCATTTAAACTATTTTTTTTAAAGGTTTCACTGAGAAAGGCGCATAAATAGGTCAATGGTGCGTGAGCAAAAAGTTTAGGGTTCGATAGATAATCATGACCTCTGTGCATCATCCAAGCTGCATTATCTTCTTGATCCATAAAGTGACCACGTAAAATCACATCTTGTAATTTTTCTAACAGTTGACAGTAATCAAAATAGCCATTTTCAAAATCACCTTTATAGGACGCAATAAGGTTAATTGTGGCTTGTTTAGGTAAATTATTAAGTTGGTGTATATTACTCATTTCGAACCTCTCATTACGTTATTGTGCGTATTAAAAAAGCTGAAAAAATATCAGATAACAGCTAAAAATTAGCATATTTTTATGACGTAATTGTTATTGGAGGTTGCAGTTTTATGGAAACAAAAGTGGTGTTATTGGATTAGTGTGAGTGAGATCACTACTTTGAAATAAACAAGCACGATAGCTAAACCGTGAAGCTAATAAGTTATATTTAATGTCATTGGTATAAGTCGATTGTAAGCAAGCTAACAATCGACTTCATTAGATTATTATTTAGCTAATTGGTAAGTGAGTGAATGTTTGTTATTACCGATAATTAAAGAGTCATTATCAACCATGACATTTGACCAGTCACTAAGGACGCTAGTCACATCCATTTCAACACCATTTTTCAGTTCACCACACATTTTTCGTGTATTAGCCATTTTGCTAATGCGTAATTGGTTATCGCTGAATTCGGCTGTACCAACAAAGTTATTACAGCCTAGATTACCTGTGCTTTTATTAGCAGGATCAATCATTAATGTGCTATTGATTACAGTAGCCAATTGAATATTATCAATATGTGTTAATTTCCAATTGTGTTGTAGCTGCTCTATTTTTACTTCTTGCGGTATTATTTGTGTTTCTGCAGTACAAGCACCCAAAACTACACTGCTTAGAATAAGTGTAATCGCTTTAACAGTTTTCATAATATTTAATCCATTTAATATGTAGATATTGTTTATTTATTATTCTTATTATTAACAATATAAATGATACTTCTTATCATGTGAAGTAATTGATTTCGATACCATTTTTTTTGGTTATTTTTTATTGTTTCGTTTAACGCTTTTGACGCCGCTTAGTTTCTTAATTTGACGCATGATACGTGATAAATGTATGCGATTAATCACGGTTAAAGTGACGTTAATGGAATAAATTTGATTGGTCACCGCAGTGGTTTGTAAATCTATAACGTTAGCGTTACTTTTTGCTATCACATTAAACATTTTAGCTAAGCCAGCTTTATGATTTGCCATTTGAATAACCAGATCACTGGAATATTCATATTGGTTCATAAACTTCATGTCCCATTCGACAGCAATATACTTATCAAGTTCATTTTCAAATCCATTTACATTATGACAATTTGTAACATGGACCACCAAACCTTTTCCGCTACTGGTATGAGCTACAATCGGGTCACCTGGTAATGGTTTACAGCAATTTGCATAAGACAACATAATATCTTCTGCACCTTTAATAGCACTTTGGCGAATATTTTGTTTATGTTGTGATTCCGTTAGCTCACCTGCATTACCACGTAAACGTCTGGCAATGATTAAACTGAGTAATTTTCCGCTACCAATCTCATGTAATAGGTGATTAAAGCCATCGAGGTGATGATCTGCAATCACTTTGTCGATGTTCTCTTGAGGAATATCTGTTAAGTTGGTGGCATTCAATGCTTGCTTTAATAAGCGTCGACCTAATGGGATAGTTGTCGTTTGAGGTAACTGTTTAAGATAGTTACGAATACTGTTTCTAGCTCTATGTGTCGCTGCAAAGTTTAACCATTCAGGGCTTGGGCTAGCCTCTTTACCTGTAATTATTTCAATGGTTTGACCACTTTCTAGTTTTTGGCTTAACACTGAGTATTCATTATCTACTTTGGCACCAATACAGTGATGGCCAATATTGGTATGCACTGCGTAAGCAAAATCTACCGCAGTCGCAAAAGCAGGTAATACGATAATTTTACCCTGAGGGGTTAGTACGTGAATATCGTTTTTACCCAATTCTTGTTTAATATTTTCTAACAAGACAATAGAGTTGGTGCTGTTATCTTCTTGTTCTGTTAGGCCTTGGAACCAGTTGCGTGTTTGTAATTGTGCTGCGATATTAGTGGTCTTTTTACCTTCTTTGTAGCTCCAATGTGCCGCAATACCATGTTTTGCTACAGCATCCATATCTTCAGTACGAATTTGGATCTCGATATTCACACCTTGATGGGTGATTAACGTGGTATGTAGAGACTGGTAACTATTGGTTTTTGGTAAGGCAATATAATCTTCAAAGAATTCTAATTTTGGCTGATACAGATGATGTATCTGACCTAATACGCGATAACAAGTATCTAAGTCTTTTACAATAATTCTAAAAGCATATACGTCCATAACATCATGGAATTGACAGCCTTTTTTGCGCATTTTTTTATACAGGCTATATAGATGCTTTTCACGACCAATCACTTGTGCATCGATAGACATTGAGGTTAATTGCTCAGATATCTCATCACAAATACTTTCAATGAAGTCTTGGCGATTACCGCGAGCTTTAGCAATGGCTTCTTTTAACACATGGTAACGAGCCGAGTTTTGTGCTTTAAAGGCAAGTTCTTCAAGTTCATTTTTTAAATGATGTAAGCCTAGGCGATTTGCAATTGGCGTAAAGATTTCAAAGGTTTCTTGAGCAATGCGTTGTCGTTTATCAAGGCGTAAAGAATCTAGGGTTCGCATGTTATGTACGCGGTCAGCAAGCTTGATTAACATCACTCGAAAGTCTTTAGACATCGCAATTAACATCTTACGAATGTTTTGTGCCTGTGCTTGTTCACGATTCTCAAAATTAAACTTATCTAACTTCGTCACACCCTCTACAAGTTGTGCCACATCTGCATTAAATGCTTCTGCTAACTCTTCATGTGTAGTATCTGTGTCTTCTAATACGTCATGCATTAAGGCAGCTGAAATCGCTTCATAATCGAGTTTCATACCTGCAAGAATTTCAGCCACTGCAACAGGGTGGGTAATATAAGGTTCACCACTTGCTCTTTTCACACCATCATGTGCCGCATATGCATAATGATACGCGCGTTCGACAAAGGCAACATGCTCTTCTGTCATATAGGTTTGAATAGATGCTTTTAGTGTTTGGAACATGAATATTACTTTCCTTATTTTAACGTTACTTTAGTAGCATAATCGCAGTTTAGTGAGTTTCAAAGTATTTAATGCCATAAAGCAACAAATAGCGGCTAATCCGCTTCTGACCATTGTTTTAAACGACTTATCTCTTGTGGCCATAAACTTTCATCAGTGGTTTCTAAGACCAGTGGGATCTCATCAAAGCGTTTGTCTTTCATTATAAATTCAAAACAATCCCAACCAATTTCACCTTCCCCTAAAGGAGCGTGTCGATCAACACGGCTAGCAAAAGGTACTTTGCTGTCATTGATGTGCATGGCGCGTAAATACTCAAACCCCACTACATCTGAGTATTCTTTAAAGGTTGCTTCTGTTGCAGCCATGCCCCGTAATTCGTAACCTGCAGTAAAAGTATGGCAGGTATCAATACAAACGCCCACACGTTGTTTATCGTCGACTTGCTCAATAATCTTCGCGAGGTGCTCAAAGCGATAACCTAAGTTAGTGCCTTGACCGGCTGTGTTTTCAATAATCGCTGAAACCGAACTAGTTTGCTGTAATGCAATATTGATTGATTCGGCAATGCGTTTTAAACAATCATCTTCAGATAGTTTTTTAAGGTGACTACCTGGATGAAAGTTTAATAAGGTTAACCCTAATTGTTCACAACGTTGCATCTCATCTAAGAATGCATTGCGAGATTTTTCTAGAGCTTCTGCTTCAGGGTGACCTAAATTAATTAAATATGAGTCATGAGGTAAAATATTTTGGCTTTGAATTTTATAACGTAAGCAAGCCGCTTTGAATTTACGGATTGTATTGTCGTCAAGTGGTTTAGCATCCCAACGTCGTTGATTTTTAGTAAATAAAGCGAAAGCTGTTGCCCCGATATCATAGGCATTTTTAGGCGCGTTAAATACGCCGCCAGAGGCACTAACATGTGCGCCAATATATTTCATTCATTAAGCTCTTAAATTCAAGTGGATAACCAGTATATCTAATGGTTACTGTAGGTCAAACAGTAAACGACTTAAGAGGTTATTTATTATAAGAGGGCGTTGAGATAGGGTGTAAAAAGTTTGCTTGGTGTCGGTAGAGTCTGTTTTAATTAGGGAGTTCTGCTGGATTATTATTGAATAGTGGTTGTGCTGATCATACTGCGGGGAGAGATGGAATAGTGCCCTCACTATTATTAGTTGAAGGTGTTGGTTGTGTTTGATCCCCTGTTTGCTGTTTTGGAGTGGGTGTTTTCTCTGAACTTTTAGTTTTGTTAAGTTCACTGCCGATACTATTAAAATTATCGATAGGCTCAATAAAGGTGTTTTTTAATAGCCCTTGTGTACCATTGTTATGTGGTACAGCTGAGTCACTCTTGGCGGTAGCTGAGTCTTTTTCTTCTGCCCCTACTGAAAATATTACCAGGGTAAATAAGAGACTGATAAAGTAATGCATAATGTTTGCTCAATAGATAAATAGTGGGTAAATATTAATCAAACTCATCTTGATTAACAAGAGATAGGGGAATTGAGTGGCTTGTAATCGTTGTATGAGTAGTGTTTTTAAAGATAAAATTGGCCGTTGCAACCAATGTATGGCGATTAACTTAGTGTTATTGATTGGCTTGTCCGGCATTTATTTATTGGCAAATGTAGAGCAATGGTTAGCGGTGCAACGGGTGGCTTTTCTAATGTTTCTTATGCTTACCGCTATTTTAATGGGATTACATTTAATCGCTTGGTGTTATTACCGCTTAACCGGTACATAGTCAATATACCTTGATTGCCAGACCTGGGTTTAGGGTAAATAAATACAGCCTAAAATCGCATCTCTACTGGCCCCAGTCACAGCTTTCAATGGGACTTTTCTTTCTAACATTCTTTGCTCAGCTAGCCAGGCAAAGGCAACGGCTTCTACATACATTGGGTTAATCGCTAAAGCATCAGTAGTATGTACTTGGTGATTTACCAATAATGCACTTAAACGTCCCATTAATAACGGGTTTAAGGCTCCGCCACCACAGACGTAAACCGTACCACCTTTACTTTGTAGTTTTATTTGATCGACAATTGTGAGTGCAGTGAATTCCAGTAGGGTACGTTGTACATCTTGTACTTGGTAGTTTTGCTTAGCTATTTGCTCAGTTAGCCAAGAGAGATTAAATTTTTCTCGTCCCGTACTTTTGGGGGCAGCTAATGCAAAATAGGGATCGGCTAATAACAAATTCAATAATGACTGGTTAACTATACCACTACTGGCAAACCAAGCATTTTTATCATAGGTTTGTTGGTGATGTAGATTAATCCAAGCATCCATTAACATATTACCAGGACCTGTATCATAACCAAAAGCATGTTCAGTGCCATTCAATACACTGATGTTAGCAATGCCGCCTATGTTTAAAATAATCCGTTGTTCACCGCTTTTTGCAAACAAGGCTTGGTGAAAGGCTGGCACTAAAGGTGCTCCTTGACCACCGTAAGCCATATCCATTCTTCTAAAATCAGCAATACAGGGGATTTGTGTTTGTGCTGCGATCACATTTGCGTCACCAATTTGTTGGGTAAAAGCGATCTTAGTATCAGGGGAATGGTAAATGGTTTGTCCATGACTACCAATAGCGCTGACAGAGGTGGCTTGAATATTTTCATTTTTCAGAAGGCTATTTACTGCTTGTGCACAGGCAACTGCAAATTGATGGTCTACTTCACCTAACTGATGCAGACTAGCGTGTTTTTCATTGCATATTGAAAGTAATTGCTGACGCAGCTCAGGTGCTAATTCGATTGCAGTACCGGCAATTTGTATAAAGCCTTCTTCGTTCCGTTCACATAGTGCAACATCAATTGCATCTAAGCTAGTGCCCGACATTAACCCTAAATATAAACCTGGTACATTACTCATTAACTAAATAACTCGAGAAAATTGTTGTTGGCGTGCTTGTTGACGCAAGTAAACATCAAAACACATGCAAATATTACGGATCAAAAGCTTACCTGTTGCTGAAACTTGAATGTGATGTTTATCCATAGTGATCAGTTGATCCTCTAAAAAAGGCGTTAATAATTGCATGTCATGCGAAAAATAATGATCAAATTGTATCGTAAATTGTTGTTCGATGGTGGTTTTGTTTAGACTAAAGTTACAGATTAATTGTTTGATCACCTCACGACGGATCAAGTCATCTTTTGTTAATTGAATACCACGCCATTGAGCATGACCTAGTTCTTCAACTTGTTGATAATATGCCTTGAGTTTTTTTTGGTTCTGGGAGTAACAATCGCCTATTTGGCTGATTGCTGAGACGCCCATTCCTAATAAATCAGCCTCTTGCTGTGTGGTGTAACCTTGAAAGTTACGGTGTAAATTACCTTGTTGTTGAGCTAGTGCAAGCTCGTCGTCTGGTTTAGCAAAATGGTCCATGCCGATAAATTGATAACCCGAGTTAGTTAATAATTCGATAGTTTGCTGCAACATAACTAGTTTTTCTGCCGGTTTTGGCATCTCATCTTCATTAATTTTACGTTGAGCTGCAAATAAACTAGGCATATGTGCGTAATTAAATACAGATAAACGAGCGGGATCTAAAGCGAGCACTTTATGTAGAGTATAAGCAAAACTTTGTTGGTTCTGTAGCGGTAGTCCATAAATCATATCGAGGTTAATGGATTGAAAACCTTGTTGTTTCGCACGCGCTAATAACTGTTCAATAAAAATCTCATCTTGTTCGCGATTCACCGCTTTTTGCACCGCTTTATTAAAGTCTTGAATCCCTAAACTCAGACGATTAAAACCCTCTTTTGCTAAATGATCTATGGTGCTTAATTCAATCTCTCTTGGATCAACCTCAATGCTTAACTCTGCATTTTTGGCAAAATTAAAATGTGTTCGTAGCAATGTCATTAAGCGAGTTATTTGCGCGGGTAATAAAAAAGTAGGTGTACCACCACCCCAGTGTAACTGGGTGACTACTCGATTTTTCATTCGGCTAGCTTGGTGAGCAATCTCTGTTGCTAAGTAATCTAAGTACTTATCTGCTTTTTCTTGGTGGCGAGTAATAATCTTATTGCAGCCACAAAAATAACAGAGCTTGTGACAAAAAGGGATGTGAATATATAAGGATAAAGGGCGTTCAGGGTATTGCTGTGTTGCTGCTGATAAATCGCTCTGATTAAAGCTTTCGTTAAACTCTAAGGCTGTTGGATATGAAGTGTAGCGTGGGCCACTATAATTGTATTTTTCAATTAGGGCTTGATCCCAAATCAGCTGTTGCATCTATCACTCTCTATTATGCTTTGGTTATGAGTGAGGGTAGAATAACAGCTAAATAGCACGTTTTTATTGAGCTGCATCAGTTGCTTAGCTAATAAAAAGTGCTATTGATTTAGACTAAATAATTTCAATTCTGGATAAGAAAAGCGAGTCAACACCGCTATTTATACAGATTTCTGCGTTAAATAATTTAATTATCTGATTTTATATAATGTTTCGCTTCCATTACTCAGAACTGAGGTTAAATAGTAAATTCTGCGAGTAGTGCGCTTTCTTTGATGATCGCCTCTTCCATTTCGGCTTCAAAAAGCTCGCGTCTCACGTCTAATATTTTAATCTCTTTTACCGGACGCGCCTTACGCTCTTCATGGGTTGGCATATCTTTAACTTTTTCAAACATTGCAGTCAAAGCAGGGTAGTCACCTGCAATATCAACTGGTTTTTCAAGTTGTAAGGTTTCTAATAATACCGTTAAACGTATTGCAGCTTCCGATACATTACATTGCTTTTGCATGGTCGCTTTAGCAATAAAACGAATACTTTCTACGATATTATCATTTCGCTCTTGGATTTTTTGTTGCTTAAACTCAGCCTGGGCTTGTTCTGCTTTTAATGCTCGCGCTTTATGGGTTTTAATTTTGTTAAGCAACATGCCTGCATAAAAAGCCAACGCTAAAATAACGACAACAGCGACAATTGCTAATATCATACTTGTATTCATATTAAGGTTAACCTATCTAAACTCGTCTAATGCAGAGCTTGCATCTTCAAATTGTTGCAATAAATCTTCTTCGCCTTCATCGTCCACCCAACCTAACTCTTTCATTAGTTCTTGGTGGCGTTTTAGTTGCTGATCAACCCAAGCTTGATCTTCTTTCGATAAAGCTTGGTCAGTTTCAGCTTGCTCTAAAAGGTCATTCAAACGGTCATCATTTTCGATATTTGCTAACTCTTTCTCTGGTGAAATTTTAACTGGCGCCTTTTGTGGAGCCGGTGTGCTTTTAACCACTTTTACTTTTGGTTGCATATCGATTTTAGGCTTAACCGCTTCTTGCGGTTTGTCGTTAAGCGTAAGTGCAACTGGTTTCTTGCTGCCAACACGCTTGTCATTTTTTGCTTGGCGTTGGCTTTGTTGTGCACCTTGTTTGCTTTCAACTGCATTACGATTGCCGGCTTTATTACCTTTTAATTTTTCTTTACGTTTCTTTTCACGTGCTTCTTTTGCTTGTGTTGACGTTTCTTTTCTACGGCCATCAAATTTAGCGTCACTGTTACCCGCTGTACGGCTTTTTTTAGAACGAGACATGTTTATAGTTACCTTTAAATATCAGTTTTATCTTAATGCCATTAGTACATTTCATAACATTAAGAACAGTGGTGTTTACACACCAAAATTGGGGATGTTAATGATGCGCAGAATAACAGGTTTGTAGGGTGCTTAGCAATCAAGCAACCTTAATCAATGGCTATTTATTAGGTCTTAAATCTATGTGCTGTAGAATTATATTTAATAAGTCATTTTCATGAGCTAAACAACGCGTCTGAGACTTTCTATTGAGTGTAGGCTAAGCATAAGATTTTTATCACCTTTCGGTTAACTAGGAAACATGACTTAACTTATTCTGAAGAGATCCTATTACCTGGAATTTGAGCGCAATAAATTTTCATCATCACTCTATTTAATTCCTAAAGTTTGTTGAATTAGCCGTGCTATAATGCGCACAAATAAAAACCGTCATAAGATAGTTTTTCAAGAATATAATAAATTGCTATATAAAACAGATGAGGCATATCGTGGAGTTTCCAAAAATACATTTTCAAAAAGCGCACTTTTTAATTAGTGCACCAGATATTCGTCATTTAGATAAGCATTTACCTGTTGAGAGTGGTATTGAAGTTGCTTTTGCGGGACGTTCTAACGCTGGAAAGTCAAGTGCTTTGAATCGTCTTACTCGTCAAAAAAGCTTAGCAAGAACCAGTAAAACACCTGGTCGAACGCAGTTAATCAATGTGTTTGAAGTGGAAGAAGGTAAACGCTTAATTGATTTACCTGGTTATGGTTTTGCGAAAGTACCATTAGAGATGAAACTGAAATGGCAAAAGTCGCTAGGTGAATACCTACAAGAGCGTGAGTCACTAAAAGGATTAGTGGTACTAATGGATGTTCGCCACCCTTTTAAAGATCTAGACCAACAGTTAATTTTTTGGGCTATCGATGCCAATATTCCTGTGTTAGCGCTATTAACTAAAGCTGATAAGTTGAAACAGGGTGCTCGTAAAGCGACATTACTAAAAATGCGTGAAGAAGCAAAAAACTTTGAAGGCGATGTACAGGTAGAACTGTTTTCATCATTAAAAGGGTTAGGTGTTGATGTATTAGAGCGTAAAATTGCGCAATGGTATGGTGAACATGATTTGCTTGAAGTTGAACAAGAAACAGTAGAAACACCAATACAAGAAAACGACGAAAACTAGCCATTTAATCCCTGTTGTAGTGGCTACGACAGGGATTTATACCTCTTTATTATCCGTTCATACTGGCACGATAGGGAATAGACATAACAAAGCGTGCTCCCTCTGCTTCAGCGATATATTCAATATTTCCTTTAAATAATTGACTGACGATATTGTAAACAATATGTGTACCTAAACCGCTGCCACCAGAGCCTTTTTGAGAAGTTACAAAGGGGTCAAACACACGTTGTGCAATATCTTCAGCAATGCCTCTTCCAGTATCTCGGTAATCAATAATTAATGTTTTATCCTGTAATGCAATATTGATGAAAATATTGCGTTCGCCTGGCCAATCGTGAAAACCATGAATAATAGAGTTGATGATGAGGTTCGAGTAAATTTGTACAAAGCTGCCAGGGAAACTATACATAGAGAGTGCCTCTGGGCAGTCAATATGCACCTGCGTTTTACTTTGTTTTATTTTGTGTTTTAAAGAGATTGCGACTTGTTCAACATTTTCTTTCAGGTTAAATGAATAACAAGATTCTGATGATTGATCTACTGCAACTTGTTTAAAACTGCTGATCAGTTCAGCTGCTCGTTTTAGGTTACTATGTAGTTGCTTACTTGATTCTTGAGATTGTTCTACAAAACGGTTTAAATAAGATCGAGAAATTTCATCTTCATGAAGGTGCTCATTCAAGGCTGTAATCTCTTCTTGTAAAGCGGAGGCTGTGGTCACACTCATACCAATAGGCGTGTTAATCTCATGTGCAACGCCAGCCACTAAACTGCCTAGCGAAGCCATTTTTTTAGACTCCACTAAGGTTTGTTGGGTACGTTTTAGTTGCTCAACAGTCTGTACCATTTGCGCATTACTTGCGGTTAATGCTGCGGTTCGTTTATTGACTTTATCTTCTAATTGATCGTTAAGTTGCAGTATTTGCTGTTCAACTTGTTTTTGCTGAGTAATATCGTGACCAAAGCCAATTAGATACTTAATATCCATGCCTTCATAGAAAGCTGAGAAGGTCCAGAGTAGGGTATTTACTTCCCCCATCTGGTCGTGCATCTCTATTTCAATCCCATCTAAAGGCTCATTTTCAGATAGCTTTTCTTGTAACTCAGGTTGGCGCTCTGCTAACACAAAAATGTCTAACCAATTTTTCTGGTTTAACTCTTCTTGAGAGTAACCAGTTAGTATAACCGCTGCTGGGTTAATGGTGGCTATTTTGAAATCTGCATCTAAGCAACAGATGATAGTACTAGAGGAGTTAATTATAGTGGCTGAGAAATCTCGCTCTTGTTGCAATTCATTAATGGCTATCTCTTTATCAGTTAATTCTGCCACGATCCGTCTTTGCATCTTATTCAGTAGGTAAACCAATTCATCTAACTCATCATTGGAAGTTGATAGGTTGGCTTTTCGTCCATCCAGTACCAAGTTTTTATTGTGAGAGGAAAGCTTGATATGACGTGTGTACAAAGCGATTTTATTGATATGTCGAATCACAGTGTAATAGATAATGAGTAGAATACTGAGGGCAACAACCATGATCTTAAGTGTTTGGTTAACTAAGATGGACAGCGCATTATCAAGTAATTGCTGGTAAACCTGATCTAAAGAGGCCGCGACAAATAATGTGCCTACCACTTGTCTTTGGTGTACTAAATCAAACTTTGCACTTATGTCATACTTCTCTTGAAATATACCTTGATGAGAAATAGCTACTTCAGTATTACCCACCACTTCATAGACTTTAACGTATTGCATATAAGGCAAGTTTATAATGCCTTTGCTTTGGGCTTCGATTTGTTCTTTATCAAAGTTCCAAAGGCTATTTGCTAAGGGCTCTACAAAGCTAGATTCAACTTGAGCTATATTGGCATTAATTTTGGCTAAGTTATTTTGATAATCGAATAATAGCTGTAATAGGGTAATAATCACAGCCAGCGCAAAGCTGCATACTAAAACGTAAGAAAACAGACGAATCGACAAACTATTTTTCATTCTAAAAGATTGTAAATTAATTAATGATTGCATTTTATTTCTTAACATTTATATGAACCTACTACCCAAATCGTTGTAGGTAAGACTACCATTTAGACCTCGCCTTTAAAATATTTATGAGTCGCTAAGTCATTATATTAGATAAGTTTTAGTTATTTGCCCGAAATATATGTTTGCTTACGGTGCTGATACCTTGAATTTTACGATTCTTAGCCTCATATTATTAGTTCCTTCTCAGATAAGATGAATGCTATGACTACAATAAAAGATTCAAGTTTATTAAAAACAGATGGCCTTCCTTTGTTTAGCCAATTAAAAATCGCTGAAATTGAGCCGATTGTTAAACAAACTATTGCCGATAATAAAGCCTTAATTGAACAAAAATTAGCTGAGCTAGATACCTACACTTGGGATAACTTTGTTGCCGTATTAGATGAAGCAGATGACCATCTTGGCAAGCTTTGGTCCCCAATTTCGCACATGAACTCAGTGGTCAGTAACGATGAATTACGTGCAGCACATGATGCTTGTCTTGGTTTGTTTTCAGAATATGGCACTTACGTTGGCCAACACCAAGGTTTATATGAGGCATACCTCAGCATTGCTAACAGTAGTGATTTCTCAGAATTAACAGGCGCACAACAAAAAGTCATTGAAAATGAACTACGCGACTTTAAATTAGCGGGTATTGCACTAAGTGAAGAAAAACAAAAACGCTACGGTGAAATTAAACAACAACTTTCGCAGTTACAATCAACCTTTAGCAATAATGTTATGGATGCGACATTAGCGTGGAGTAAATTAGTGACAGATCTTGATCTGTTAGCTGGTTTACCAAAAACAGCGATTGCAGCGGCACAACAAGCGGCGCAAGAAAAAGAGCAAGAAGGGTACTTATTTACTTTAGATTTCCCAAGCTACTTAGCGGTAATGTCTTATGCTGAAAATCGTGAACTACGTGAAGAGATGTACACGGCTTTTGCGACACGTGCTTCAGATCAAGGACCAAATGCCAATGAGTTTGATAACAGCGATATCATTGAGCAAATTTTAGCATTACGCCATGAACTAGCACAGTTACTTGATTTTAATGATTACGGCGAATACAGCTTAGCAACTAAAATGGCTGACGAACCCGATCAAGTGATTGATTTCTTAACTCAACTTGCTGAAAAGTCAACAAAGCAAGCAGAACAAGAACGAGATGAAGTATTAGCCTTTGCTCGACAAAAAGATGGTTTAGAAACGTTAGAGTCTTGGGACTTAAGCTATTATGCAGAGCTGTTAAAACAGCAACGCTACCAAATCTCTGATGAACAGCTCCGCCCTTACTTCCCAGAAAGCCGAGTAGTATCGGGTTTATTTGACGTTGTAAATCGCCTATTTGATTTAAACATTAAAGAGTCAAAAGACGTCGATGTGTGGCATCAGGATGTGCGTTTTTTTGAAATCTATAACCGTCAAAAAGAGCTAGTAGGTAGTTTCTATCTTGACTTATATGCTCGCGCGCACAAACGTGGTGGAGCATGGATGAATACATGTCGAGGTCGCCGCCGTAAGGTTGATGGTAGTTTACAATTACCAGTGGCGTACTTAACTTGTAACTTTAATAAACCAGTGGGTGAACAAGAAGCGTTGTTTACGCATGATGAAGTAGTAACGCTGTTCCATGAGTTTGGTCACGGTCTTCACCATATGTTAACCAAGGTTGAAGCCTCTGGTGTAGCTGGGATTAATGGTGTTGCATGGGATGCTGTTGAGCTACCAAGTCAGTTTTTAGAGAACTGGTGTTGGGAACCAGAAGCATTAGCGTTAATTTCCGGACATGTTGATACGGGTGATACTTTACCATCTGATTTATTGAAGAAGATGTTACAGGCTAAAAATTACAATAGTGCATTACAAATGGTTCGTCAGCTTGAATTTTCACTGTTTGATTTCTTGTTACATCATCAGTATCAGGCTGGTCATACTGGCCAAGCACAAGTGGTCTTAAGTGAAGTGAGAGCCAAAGTTGCAGTGATTAATGCACCGTCATTTAATCGCTTCCAACATAGTTTTAGCCATATTTTCGCTGGTGGTTATGCTGCTGGTTATTACAGTTACAAATGGGCTGAAGTATTATCTGCAGATGCGTTCTCACGTTTTGAAGAAAATGGTATCTTTGATGCAGAGACAGGGCGTTCTTTCTTAAATAACATTCTTGAGAAAGGGGGGAGTGAAGCACCAATGACCTTGTTTAAAAACTTTATGGGACGTGAGCCATCAATTGATGCGTTATTACGTCATTCAGGTATTCAGTAAGCTGGACGAACAGTTCTAGCTGCAATTAAAAAGGGCTTGTCGTTATAATACGACAAGCCCTTTTTTGTTTTAATCAGCTGTAGCGATTACCTAGTAGTATGGTTATTACCACTCAATGCCAGCTTGTGCTTTTACGCCATCTTTAAAAGCATGTTTTTCAGCAAGGATCATACTGTAAGTATCAACCGCATCGATTAATTCTTGTTTTGGACCTCGACCGGTTAATACTACATTCATGTCACGAGGACGATTTTTAAGTGCATCTAGTGTTGGTTGTAGTTCAAGGTACTGATATTTAAACATGTAAGTGATTTCATCTAGAATCACCAACTGGTATGAATCATCAGCAAGCAATTCTTCCGCTTTTTTCCATGCTTTCTCTGCACTGGCAATATCATTCTGACGGTTTTGAGTTTCCCAAGTGAAGCCATCACCCATAGTGTACCAATCAACATTGTCATGACTGTTAAAAAACTTTTCTTCGCCTGTCGACATCGCACCTTTTAGGAACTGGACTACTGCAACTTTATGGCCATGTCCTAGTGAGCGCGCTAACATACCAAAAGCAGAGCTACTTTTACCTTTACCTGGGCCGGCTAATAAAATACTGACACCACGCTCTTCTTTAGCAGCAGCGATCTTTTGATCTTGTTTTTCTTTCACTGCTTTCATTTTCTTTAAATGTTTTTCTTCTGAGATTTGGTCAGTAGCCATGTTGTGTTCCTTATCAATAATATAAAGCCTACAAGGGCAGACTTTTAATAGTGGAGTTGCGTGATGCATTTACTCCGCTTTAGTGCTTTCATTAATATAATGTAATCAATAATACCTGAAATGGTTGAGGTCAGTGAAACTGCTCTTTAACAGTCATCAGAGACTTCGGCTCTTTGCAGATAATATCGCTAATAATTAACGACATTGTAAAGCTCATACCCGCAATAAACCAGCATCCGCTTTGTTATTACTTACGCTCTTTAATCCTTTTAGGTTTGATTTAAGTTGTTACTCATGAATATTTTTGTCTGATGGAATCCTGAAAGTTATCGCAACGCCTGTCTGAAGCAATACTAGAAGGGGTCATAAAAGCCCCTAGAGATAGGTTCTATCATCAAACTTATTTACGTAAATCGGTTAACACTGCAGTTTGATTTAATTTATTTTAGTCAAATCTACCTCTATATGTGCTCTGACTATTGTAATCTATAATGTTTTACATAAATAATGAGGTAAATCTCACTCTCTTTTCTATTGATTTGAGCGTGTCTTAATTATCCGCTTTTTTGATGAGGTTATAATGAGAAAATTATTCATTATAAGTATATTAATCGTAGGTTGTCTGTTATTGGGTAGCACTTACTTTGTTGGCGTTCAAATAGAAAAAACATTAAAGGAGCAAATTGCTCAACTTGATAGCCCTGATGTGGATGTTCAGTTACTTGATTATCACAAGTCGTTCTTTCATGCTCACGCAGATTTTAAAGTGTTAGTTTCTCTGCCAGAGCGCGCGCCGTTAGAGATTATAATGGCATCTGATATTACTCATTACCCTTATAAAGCTCGTTCTGTGAATACAATGCAATTATCTGATCAAGCGTTGCAGAATAAGTTGAACACTTTCTTCCAAACCGAAGATTGGTTTAGTTCTACAGAAGAAATTAATGTGTTTGGTAAAGTACAAGGCAAACTATCTCTACCTAAAGGTCTTTATGAAACGTCACAAGAGACGTTAAATACAGGGCCATTAACATTAACTTATGATTACGACTTAAAAAACCAACAAAGTGATATGAAGTTGAACTGGGGTGGTTTTAATGGTGTGGTAGAAAGCGATCATTTTGCGGCAAAGGATATCTCTATTGTCGCTTCTTTTATCAAATTAGAGGCTGCGAATCTCGTCGATTATCAATACAAAGCTGATATTGGAGAGTTTGATTTTCAACGTGCGGATAAACAGCTGACCTTACAACAGGCTAGTTTAAGTGGCGCGAGTACAACCGCCGATGACCGATTAACACTGAATAGCCAAAATACATGGAAAGTGAAAAGTTTACACAATGGACCACAAACGTTTACTGATACTGAGCTCTCTTTAGCGCTTAATAAATTGAATATTGCAGCATTGAACGAGTTGAAGATGAATATCGATGATCCTGAGGTTATGCACAAAGCTTTAAGTTACTTAGTGAGTTTAGGTGTAAATGTTGATTTGGATAAGCTCCATTCAAAAACGCCTTGGGGGCAAGTGAGTGCTAACTTGAAAGTGGATGTTCAACCGAATGTTGCGTTACAAACTGTTACTAATAATCCACTGATGTTAATTGATTACAGTAATGGAACTTTAAATCTCAGCTTACCGCAATCGTTACTTGGGGAGTCTGCTTTTACAGGCTTTTTACAAATGGCTTTAAACAATGGCATCTTGGCTCAAGACGCAGATAAATTAAGTTTACAGGCAACTTTAGATAGAGGGGAGTTGATAGTAAACGATCGAGTCATACCTATGTAGTTTGGTCAGTTTTATAGGCATTAAAACTGCGAATAACCACCACACAAAGTGATTATTCGTTAATGCCCCTTAACGTAAGTAAGGATTGTTTTTTTGCTCTTGGCCAATGGTTGTGGTTGGGCCATGACCTGGGTAAACCAAAGTATCCTGTGGCAATGTTAACAATTTCTGTTTAATACCTGAGATCAATTGTTGATGATTGCCACGCGGGAAGTCTGAACGCCCTACTGCGCCATTGAATAAAATATCTCCAACAATAACTTGTTTGCTTTTGCCGTCAAATAAAGCGATATGACCCGGTGTATGGCCAGGGATATGTAAAATATCGAGTTTAATATTCCCTACCTTCAACGCTTCACCTTCTTCCAGCCACTTTGTTGGTTCAAAACTAGTGGTGTGTGGAAAACCAAACATTGTACTTTGTGTTTCGAGTTGCTGTAGCCAGAAAGCATCTTCTTTCTCAGGCCCAAGTACTGGAATATCGAGTTTTTCTAACAGTGCTTCTGTGCCACCTACGTGATCTAAATGTCCGTGTGTTAAGATAATTTTATCCACAGTCACATTATAATTTTTCACCGCACTTAAAATACGTTCACTTTCTCCGCCGGGGTCAATAATCGCTGCTTTTTTGGTTTCTTCACAAATGATTAAACTGCAGTTTTGCTGGTAAGGGGTAACGGGGATAACCACGACTTTCATTACAAATCCTTATACTTAATTATATCGAATATGAGGGATATTTTACCTGCTTGAAATGAAGAACACATAATTAAATTGTTGCTAATGGACTTGTAAATAACCACAGGTGGTCTTTTTCAAAGAAATGACCGTAATCTTTGTGTGTTTTTCTTTTATTGAAAACATCGTACTATCGACTACCTATAAGAGAGAGGAAATCGCATGAGCAAATTTGAAAAGCCATCACAGGATGCATTAAAAACCCAATTAAATGAAATGCAATACCAAGTGACTCAATTGGAAGGTACTGAACCGCCTTTTAACAATATCTACTGGGATCACCGAGAAGAAGGTATCTACGTGGATATCGTGTCCGGCGAACCTTTATTTAGCTCTTTAGATAAGTTTGATGCACATTGTGGTTGGCCAAGTTTTACTCAGCCGATTGAAAATACCGAACTAACCGAAAAAGTTGATACTAAACTGTTTTCTCAACGTACTGAGGTGAGAAGTGCACAGGCCGACTCACACTTAGGGCATGTATTTGATGATGGCCCTGCGCCAACGGGATTACGTTATTGTATTAATTCAGCATCATTACGCTTTGTAAAAAAAGAGGAAATGGCAGAACAAGGTTATGAGCATTTATTAAACTTATTTTCTTAACGCGTGGAGTTGCTTACTTTGTAGCTCATTGATAGTAAAGGGGGACGATTATTGTAACGAGAATACTGCTCGGCTAGTTTGGCAGGTAGCAACTCCGCTGACAGTAATTGAAACCCTAACTGCTGATAAAACCTCTGTAGATGTGGGTAAGGAAAACAATAAACGGTTTCCGTTTGTAACCTTAAAATATATTGGATTAATTGGCTGGCCAACCCTTGATGACGATAAGCAGGGTCGCAGGCAACACCAGTTAATAACTTATTACCATCTACTTCTTTTAACCTTGCTGCACAAATTATTTGGTTTGTCTTTAATACAAACACCCGTTCGCTTTTGTTCGCTGCTCCTTTCTTGTATACCTGCTTATAAAATTGGTTTACTAAAGGGATTTGTAGCTTATCCAGTTCGCCACATTGTAATGTCTTAACATCCATCGAAAATCCTGTTTATTTGTTTCAAATGCTTGATAAGGTATTATGAATAAAAGTACGCGCAGTTAAATTAATACCATAAAGGATTATCATGATTGAAAAAAACAGCTCACTCAAGGCCTTTAATAGCTTTTCAATTGATGCTCAGGCGCATCTGCTCTTCCATTTTACCGCTTTATCTCAGCTTTCTGAGCTACTAGAATTAATTAAAAAAACAAGAGAAGAGAGCCGACCTATTTTGGTATTAGGTGGTGGAAGTAACACGCTATTTTGTGATGACTTTGATGGGTTAGTGATTAAAGTTGAGTTAATGGGCATTAAGCACACAGAAACATCTGAACATCACTTATTAGCAGTCGCCGCAGGTGAAGACTGGCATCAGCTTGTTGAACAGACGGTAGAACAAGGCATCAATGGTTTAGAAAATTTGGCATTAATTCCGGGGGTAGTTGGTGCTGCACCTGTACAAAACATTGGTGCTTATGGTGTTGAACTAAAAGATTTTTGTGAACAAGTGGATTATATCGATTTAGTGGATGGCAGTATTCATTCTTTAACTAACGAACAATGTAAGTTTGCCTATCGAGACAGTATCTTCAAAGGTGAGTTAAAAGATCGTGTATTAATTACCTCAGTTTCATTGAAACTCCCTAAGCAATGGCAAGCACATTGCCAATACGGGCTGCTACAAGGTTTAAATGAAACCGAAGAGTCAGTAAGTGCACTGCAAATATTTGATAGTGTTTGTCGTATCCGTACTGAGAAACTGCCTGATCCTAAAGTGTTAGGCAATGCAGGTAGTTTCTTTAAAAATCCCATTGTCAGTGAATATTTAAGTGATCAATTATTATCTCATCATTCAGATATGCCACATTACCCTCAGCAAGATGGTAATGTGAAATTAGCGGCAGGATGGTTAATTGATCAGTGTGGTTTAAAAGGTCATAAGATTGGTGGTGCAGCGGTTCATCTACAACAAGCTTTAGTCTTGATTAATGAAGATGGAAGAGCTACTGCTGATGATGTTATTCAATTAGCTTGGTTTGTCAGAGAGCAAGTATTACAAAAATTTGCAGTATTATTAGAGCATGAGGTGCGATTTATTGGCGCACAGGGTGAAACCAACTTATTACAGGTTACAGGCAATGTCTGAATTAAATGAAAAAGGCAATAAACTACTGGCTTTGTTAGCTGATGGCGAGTTTCACTCTGGTGAAAAAATAGGTGAGTTATTAGGTGTATCAAGAACGTCTGTTAATAACTACATCAAAGCATTGCAAGAGATTGGGTTAGATATCTACAAAGTTACCGGTAAAGGTTATTGCAGTGCAACACCGCTAGCTTTGTTAAACCAACAAGCGATTCGTGACATTAGTGGTGTGACTCATGTTCATGTGGAGCAAATTTTACCGTCTACTAATGAATATCTATTGGATAAAATTCCAAATTTAGTAAATGGACAAACGTGTATTACCGAGTGTCAAACTGCTGGACGTGGCAGACGTGGTAGGCAGTGGGTTTCACCGTTTGCATCGCATCTCTATTTTTCTATTTATTGGCGTTTAGAAGCTGGTATCGAAAAAGCCTCTGGTTTAAGCCTGCTGGTGGGGATTGCAGTGGTTAATGCCCTAGAGAAGCTTGGTATTCATGGTGTGGGTTTAAAATGGCCTAATGATCTCTATTACCAAGGGAAAAAACTTGCTGGTATATTGATTGAGTTAAACGCGCAAGCTTCGGAGGTATGCCATTGTGTGATTGGGATTGGTATTAATATTAGGATGCCTGCACATCAAGCCGGTGCCATTGACCAACCCTGGACCGATCTTAATACTATTAACTCCCAACCCGTGGATCGTAATCAGCTGTCTGGGTTATTGATTACTGAATTACAAACTTTGTTAGCTGATTATGAAGAAAAAGGGCTCGCACCATTTTTAGCGCGTTGGTTTGAACTAGATTGTTTCTTGAATCAGGACGTTAATTTGATTATGGCTGACAAAATCCAAAAAGGAATTTGTCGAGGAATCAACGAGCAGGGGGCATTGCTGTTAGAGGTTGATCAACAAGTCACTCCATACATCGGTGGTGAAATATCACTACGTTTGGCGAATAATTAGGCTAAATTAACAAAATTGATTTGTTTTTGAGCAAACAAACAAAAAACTGTGTTTTTTTGCTAATAAACACTTGCAAGGCAAGCTCAAGTTCTTTAATATTCGCGGCACTTAGACAGCGCCGACTTAGCTCAGTAGGTAGAGCAACTGACTTGTAATCAGTAGGTCACCAGTTCGACTCCGGTAGTCGGCACCATCTAAGTCCTGGAGGGGTTCCCGAGTGGCCAAAGGGAACAGATTGTAAATCTGTCGCGAAAGCTTCGGTGGTTCGAATCCACCTCCCTCCACCATATTTTATCTCACTTGTCACAGTGAGTAAGTAAAGAACAATGCAATAGCATTGTTTTTTGCTATGTAGCTAACGCTACCGATGCAATATTTGCGGGCATCGTATAATGGCTATTACCTCAGCCTTCCAAGCTGATGATGCGGGTTCGATTCCCGCTGCCCGCTCCAAGTATTTATACTTTAAAACCAAGCTCTTATGCTTGGTTTTTTTGTTTCTAGCATCTATTGAAAATCACCGAGGGACTAAAAGTCGCCCTCTTGTAGCCCAAGCCTATCTTTATCCTTTATAAATTATTTTTATCTTGCTCACTGTAAACTTCAAGTAACTCTCCCACAGTGCAATCTAAATAATTGCATAGTAGTTCTAGCGTTTCAAAATCAATGCGATTATTTGTATCATGGCATACTCTCGTTGCAGTGCTTCTATCAACTCCGACACCTCTAAATATATCAGCCAACTCGGCAACAAGAACAACAGATGCGTAAGTTTAAATCACAAGGCCGAGCGCAACGGTTTTTGAGTTGTCATGGGGTGGCCGTCATTTAATACAAGCAAAATATTATTGGGTGTTTCGAGAACGCTCCTCCTCTGAATGGAGGCGAGTTAGAGGTGGCCCAAATTTAGATTCAGGCTGAATTAATCAGCCTTTAGTCATTCTGGTTACATAAGTTGACAATACCCGAATGGGTTATGGAAGCTCGAAACCTATCAAGAATATTGTGTGATGGATTTCGAGCCTGTTGATGGCTAAATAACGTTTATAATCAATTAAAGCAGTGATCTCATTACATATTGAAGTATTCCACCATGACGGAAGTATTCAAATTCATTCGGGGTATCAATACGGATATCTGCTTCAAAAGAAAACGCGTCTCCATTTTCTTTGGTTACATTAACGGTGACTTGTTTTTGTTCTGCTGTAATCGCTTCAATTGAAAAAGATTCGGTACCATCCAAATCATACTTTTCAGCCCCTTCACCTTTTTTAAATTGTAACGGTAATATACCCATACCGATCAGATTTGAGCGATGGATGCGTTCATAGGTTTCTGCAATGGTCGCTTTTACGCCTAATAATAAAGGTCCTTTTGCTGCCCAGTCGCGAGAACTCCCTGTTCCGTACTCTTTACCTGCAATCACGACTGTAGATACATTATTGGCCGTGTATTGTTGTGCCGCCTCAAATACAGTCATCTGCTTGCCTTCAGGTTGATAAGTTGTAAATCCGCCTTCTGTGCCGGGGGCAAGTTGGTTTTTTAACCTGACGTTAGCAAATGTACCTCGCATCATTACTTCATGATTACCGCGTCTTGAACCGTACGAGTTAAAGTCTTTTGCTTGTACTTGGTTTTCAACAAGGTATTTGGCCGCTGGCGTTTCTTTTCCGATAGAGCCGGCAGGTGAGATATGGTCGGTTGTCACACTGTCACCTAGTTTTAATAAACAACGTGCATTTTCAATCGCTTTTATTGGTTCAGGTTGCACATTCATGTTGTCAAAAAAGCTTGGTTTTTTAACATAGGTACTTGTCGGCCAGTTATAAATATCACTATCAACGGTTTCGAGGTTTTTCCAACTATCGCCACCATCGTAAACTGAACCATATTTATCCGAGAACATTTGTTTGTTGACCACGCGAGTCACAATGTCTTGTATCTCTTGCTGACTTGGCCAAATGTCTTTCAAATAAACAGGCTTCCCTTCATGACTAATGCCTAATGCTTCATTAGCAATATCCATTTTCATATTGCCAGCTAACGCATAAGCAACAACAAGTGGTGGTGACGCTAAGTAATTGGCTTTCACATCTGAATGGATGCGACCTTCAAAGTTTCTATTTCCAGATAATACCGAAGTAACGGTTAAATCATTTTCTTTGATCGCATTACTTATTGGCTCTGCTAACGGCCCTGAATTACCAATACAGGTGGTACAACCATAACCTACTAAATTGAAACCCAGTTTATCCAGCTCTGTTGATAAACCTGCATTATTTAAATATTCAGTTACCACTTGTGAGCCAGGTGCAAAACTGGTTTTTACCCAAGGCTTGACGGTTAACCCTAATGCATTGGCTTTTTTAGCGAGTAAGGCGGCAGCCACCAGTACCGATGGATTCGATGTGTTAGTACAACTAGTGATGGCCGCGATGACCACTGCGCCTTCATGCAGCTCTACATCTTGTCCTTTTAGGTGATAAGAGGCAGATGTTTTGGGCGCTACCGCTGTTGAACCAATATTTTTAGCGCCACCTTCATCATCAAAACGTTTGTTTTGTTGTTCCGCAGGAATGATTGATAACTCTTTTTGTTGTTTAATCCAGTCTTCAAAAGCTGATGCTGCTTGGTCTAAATTAATTCTATCTTGTGGGCGCTTAGGGCCAGCAATAGCAGGAACTACCTTCTCTAAATCGAGACTAACTTGGGCATGGTATTCAGTATTTTTCTGAGACTCGCTTCCCCACATACCTTGCGCTTTTGCATAGGCTTCTATGATATCGATTTGTTCTTGGCTTCTTCCCGTTAGCTCGAGGTATTTTGATGTTTGTTCGTCAATTGGGAATAAACCACAGGTTGCACCATATTCAGGTGACATATTAGCAATCGTTGCGCGATCAGCCACGGTTAAGTGTTGTATGCCTGAGCCAAAGAATTCAACAAACTTACCGACTACGCCATGTGCTCTTAATTTTTCGGTGACGGCTAATACTAAATCTGTTGCTGTTGCACCCGCTGGTAATTTCCCGGTCAATTCCATTCCTACCACTTCTGGAATTAACATGGTGACAGGTTGACCTAGCATCGCTGCTTCTGCTTCTATACCGCCAACGCCCCAGCCTAGTACTCCTAGTCCATTTATCATGGTGGAGTGTGAGTCGGTTCCCACTAAGGTATCTGGATAGAGCAGGGGAGTATCATGTTGATCATCAACAAAGGTGACTCTTGCGAGGAACTCTAAATTAACTTGATGTACTATACCTTTGCCTGGAGGGACAACTTTAAAGTTATCAAATGCACTTTGTCCCCATTTTAAAAACTGATAACGCTCTTTATTTCGTGCTATTTCAATTTCAGTATTTTTTTCAAAGGAGTCTGCTTTACCAAACTCATCTACCATGATCGAATGGTCTATGACTAAGTCTACTGGTTTTAAGGGATTGATTTTATTGGCATCGCCACCGAGTTCAAGCATCGCATTACGCATTGCCGCTAAATCAACAACAGCAGGGACACCAGTAAAGTCTTGTAAAATTACACGTGATGGGACAAATGCAATCTCTGTATCAAGTGCAGCTTTAGTATCCCACTGGGATAGGGTTTTAATATCATCCTCTTTCACATACAGTTGCTCACTGTGGCGGAGTAAATTTTCTAATAAAATTTTTGCAGTTAAAGGAAGTCGATTAATATCAATATCTAAGCTTGATAAGTCGAAATAGTTATAATCTCTACCATTAATCGTCAAGTTTGATAAGTATTTGTTTGATGATGTCACTTTACTCTCCTTATTACGCTTAAAATGCTTTAATTGTAAAATTCAATCTAGTTGTGATTGGATGATGTTTGATTACTTATTGAGACCTCTTATCTGCCTATAATTTAACAATGTAATAAAAATACTACAGCCAATGGCATTACCCAATAAAGTTAATAAGATAACGGGTGTTATTGTGATTAATGTAATATTGGCTGACATGAGGTTATCCAATAAACAATTTAACAGAACCGGCAATAAAATGGTGAAGCCCACCTATGCCGATAAGTAATGTAGCAATATAAATGCACAGGATCTGGCTGAAAGTTGAGTGGGTAGAAAGCATTCTTTATGCGCCAATTGCCATTAACCATCCAGCCTCGCAGATTACTTATGAGTAAGCTGCCTGTTGCCTTTTTACTTTGATACCAGTCATTTGAATGACTAATCCATCACTTTTTACGTTAGTTACACAGATATTATGAGCAATCACTGTGCCAGGATAATAAAAAGCGCGGTATACCATGATGGGAAAAGGGAAATATTATAATTATCAAGGGAATAGAAGGTGTTCGCTCACTTACATAAATCAGGAAATGATATAAAACTGAATACAATGGGTATTGCTCGTGTAAGCTTTACTTGAATGATTATAAATTTTACACATTTAATCGTTTTTTAATTTATTCACTTGGCTGTCAATCCAAGTACTCACATAGCATTTCCAACTATAACACTGCTAATTTCCATTACTATCTGATATTAAAGATCTCTGATTTCGCTTCTTCAGAGTACAATTAGCATAAGTAAAGCATCAAAAAACGTCACGGTAGGAAAGATTATGAGGGTTGTAGCTTAAACATAAAAATAGAAGTGTATAATAATCAATTATTTAATGCTATTTGACATAATAAGGCATTGATTTTTGCCCCATTAATCACTATCGTTGTTTGAAAATACCAACCACTTAGCTAACGGAGCTTCGCTTAAATGCATTATTTCTGGGTGCCATTTTTACCCATGTTCGGGATACTTGTTCCCTTACTTACCAATAAACTTAATCGTAGCGCATGCACGCTGGCTACTGCGTTGTTGCCTGCTCTAGCACTTTGCTTAATTTTCCTCGATTTACCAGCGGTATTTGCAGGGGAATCTTTTAGTAAAAGCGTAGAGTGGATCCCTCAATTAGGTTTATCGTTGTCATTTCGGCTGGATGGTTTAGCTGCATTATTCAGTATATTGATCTTGGGGATTGGTTTACTGGTGATCTTATATGCGCGTTACTATTTATCTGAAAAAGATAATATGGGGCGTTTTTACAGTTATTTAATTATGTTTATGACGGCAATGCTTGGCATTGTTATGTCGAACAATATGCTACAACTCTGGTTTTTTTGGGAGTTGACTAGTATTAGCTCATTCTTGCTAATTGGTTTTTGGTCACACAATAGCGATGCCCGTAAAGGCGCTAGAATGGCGCTTACTATTACAGGAGCGGGTGGTTTAGCGTTATTGGCCGGAATTATTCTATTAGGTCAAGTGGTCGGCAGTTACGAATTAGATGTCGTTCTTAACAGTGCTGAGTTGGTAAAACAAAGTCCATATTATATTGCTATTTTAAGTTTATTTTTAATTGGTGCATTTACAAAGTCTGCCCAATTTCCATTCCACTTTTGGTTGCCTCACGCAATGTCAGCACCGACGCCAGTTAGTGCTTACTTGCATTCAGCGACTATGGTAAAAGCAGGAATATTCTTATTAGCACGTTTCTATCCGGTATTGGCTGGTACAGAAACGTGGTTTGTTGTGGTTTCTTTGACAGGTTTGTTTACGCTATTATTGGGTGCTTATACCGCATTATTTAAACATGATTTAAAAGGGCTATTAGCTTACTCAACCATTAGTCACCTTGGTTTGATTGTACTGCTTCTCGGTTTAAATACTGAATTAGCCGCAATTGCTGCGATATTTCATATTATGAATCATGCTGTTTTTAAAGCGTCATTATTTATGGCTGCAGGCATTATTGATCATGAATCCGGCTCGCGAGATATGCGTAAAATTAATGGGTTATGGAAGTACATGCCTATTACCGCTACCTTAGCAATGGTGGCATCGGCTTCGATGGCTGGCGTGCCGTTGCTCAATGGTTTTTTATCTAAAGAAATGTTCTTTGCTGAGACGTTAGAACAAAGTATTTTAGGGGCGATGTCTTGGTTAATCCCTGTCTTAGCAACGATTGCTGGCGCTTTCTCTGTTGCTTATTCTCTGCGTTTTATACATGATGTATTTTTTAATGGTGAACCGAAAGGGTTAACTAAAACGCCTCATGAACCTCCACGTTATATGCGTGTGCCAGTGGAAATCTTAGTGGCAATATGTTTGTTGGTAGGTATCTTCCCTAACTACACTATTGGACCTTTGCTTCAAAGTACTTCATTAGTGGTGCTTAATCATCCGTTACCTGAATATAGCCTTTCTATTTGGCATGGGTTTAACCTTCCTTTGTTAATGAGTGCATTAGCTATTATTGGTGGTGTGGCGATTTATTTGAACCGCAAACATTTGTTTAAATTTGCAGGCATGTTCCCGGATGTTGACGCAAAATTGGTATTTGAAGATTGTATTCAGGCCTGTGTAAAATGGTCACAAAAAATAACCACTAAAATGGAGACGGGCTCTCTACAGCGCTATGCTTTTTGCCTGTGTTTCTTCGCGTTATTATTGATTGCACCTCCTCTATTTGACTTAGAGACGACGAAGGGAAGTTTAGCTGGTACACCTATAAACGGTGCTGTGATAGTGGCTGCCATTTTGATCGTTGCTGGGTCGCTAGCCACTATCATCTGGAGTCATTATCGTCTTATTGCTTTATTAATGTTGTCGTTAGTGGGATTAGTGGTATCGATAACCTTTGCTTACTTCTCTGCACCCGATTTAGCCCTTACGCAGCTTTCGGTAGAAATCGTAACGGTGATTTTATTATTGCTTGCACTGTACTTTTTCCCACAACAAACTCCAACCAGTAAAAGTCGACCTAGTCACTTTGTGCGTGATTTAGCCGTTGCATCATTTATCGGTTGTATTATTGGCGCCATTTGTTTTGCGTTAATGACCCATCCTTTGGATAGTATTTCCGCGTATTTCTTAGAAAATGCAAAAATCGGCGGTGGTGGAACCAATGTGGTGAACGTTATTCTGGTTGACTTCCGTGGCTTTGATACCTTTGGTGAGATAACAGTATTAGGTATTGCTGCATTAGGCATTCATAAGTTGATCGCGCGTATGCGTTTATCAATGCGCACTAAAGATTACGCAGGGCGTTTATGGGCTAAAGAGAAATACCCTGTACTATTATCGGTTGTATCACAAAGTTTATTACCGCTATTTTTACTTATCTCTGCTTATATATTTATGCGCGGACACAACTTACCAGGCGGTGGTTTTATTGCCGGTTTGATTACATCTATTGCATTAATTCAACAGTACCTTGCACACGGTGTGGATTGGATGGCTAAAAGAGTAAGTGTAAGTTATCACTATATGATCGCGATTGGTTTAACCATTGCCGGACTAACTGGTTTAGGTAGTTGGGCTTTTGGTCGACCATTTTTAACTTCTTGGTTTGAGTATGTATCCTTGCCTTGGATAGGTAAGTTCGAACTTGCTAGTGCATTGGTGTTTGATATTGGTGTTTATTTCACCGTGATCGGTGCGACATTACTTATATTAGCAAGCTTAGGTAAGTTAACCACGACAGAACGACTTACAGTAGGAGAAAGATAATGGAATTAGTCTATGCAATTTGTGTTGGCTTTATGAGTGCCTGCGGTATCTTTTTGATGCTACGTGGGCATACTTTTACTTTAGTTATTGGGCTTACTTTATTGTCTTATGCAGTTAATTTATTCCTATTCGCTAGTGGTGGTTTAACGATAGGTGCACCAGCTGTACTAAACAGCAGTGAGAATTATGCAGATCCACTACCGCAGGCGTTAGTACTTACGGCTATTGTTATTGGCTTTGCGATGACTGCTTTTGCTGTAATTTTAGCGATGCGCGGACGAGCAGACCTAGGCAGTGACCATGTAGATGGTATAGAGCCTTTTGATCCTTTAGCTGAGGAAAAATCCTAATGAGTTTGTTTGACCATTTAGCTATCTTTCCGGTACTGATCCCTTTTATTGTGGCTGTTGCTCTGCTTTTTCCAGGGCTAAATAATTCTTTAAATAAACAACGTGTAGTGAGTATCACTGCTAATGTATTAATGGTTGTCGTTGCCTTTTCATTGCTATTTAAGGTTCAAGGCGAAGGTATCCAAGTGTATGCGCTTGGTGATTGGTCTGCGCCTTTTGGCATTGTATTAGTTGCTGATCTATTCTCGGTATTAATGGTGTGTTTAAGTGCTATTTTAGGCTTAGCAGTCACGCTATATGCGAGTGCTGGTGAAGATAAAACAGGTGCCTTCTTTCATTCCCTTATTATGTTCCAATTAATGGGGATTAACGGTGCATTTTTAACGGGTGATGCATTTAACTTATTTGTATTTTTCGAAGTGTTATTAATCGCTTCATATTCACTGATGATACACGGTGGTGGTAAGCAAAAAACACAAGCTAATATCCATTATGTATTTCTTAACTTAATTGGTTCATCGTTATTTTTGTTTGCACTGGGCACCTTGTACGGCACGTTAGGGACACTTAATTTTGCTGATATGGCAGATAAAATTCCGTTACTTTCAGACAATGAGCTACTGATTGCTAAGTCTGGCGCTTTATTATTACTAGCTGTATTTGGATTGAAAGCAGCGATGCTCCCTTTGCATTTTTGGTTACCCAAAGCTTACTCCTCTACAAGCACTTCAGTGGCCGCATTATTTGCCATTATGACTAAAGTGGGTATTTATAGTATTTGGCGAGTGCATGGAGTGATATTTGGTGATCAAGCAGGTGAACTAGCTAATATCGCCTTACCATGGTTGTGGCCAATTGCTTTATTAACTATTGCTGTTGCTAGTATTGCGGTATTAGCCAGTAAAAGTTTGAAAGTGCTTTGTAGTAACTTGGTCATTGTATCTGTGGGTACGTTATTGGTGACCATTAGTTTGAATACGGTACAGGCCACTTCAGCTGGAATTTATTACTTAATACACAGTACCGTCGCTTGTGCTGCTATGTTCTTGTTAGCTGGCTTAATTCAACAACAACGTGGCCAAGCGGAAGATCGTTTTGTTGCTGCTAGAGCAATGTCGCAAGCTGGCATTTTAGGCTTTATCTTTGCATTATTAGCGATCGCTTTAATTGGCATGCCGCCGTTATCAGGTTTTGTTGGTAAAGCGTTAATTTTGCAATCAGTTACTAAAGCAAGCCAAGCAATGTGGGTTTTCCCACTGGTACTTGTGGGAGGGTTGATAGCAATGATTGCTTTAGCACGCGCTGGTACGTCTTTGTTCTGGCAAACTACTGGTGAAAATACTAGCGCACTTAAAAGTCATCCTATGCAATATATTGCTATTGGCTTATTAGTCGGGATACTGCCTTTGATGGTTATTTTTGGTGGAACTGTAAATGATTATACGCAATTGGCTGCAGAGCAACTTAAAGCTGGTTTAAGTTTACAACAACTTAATGAGGTCGCTAAATAATGGACAAAGTACGTAAATTTGTTTGGTTTCCTACGCCTTACCACAGCATATTACTATGGCTAGTGTGGCAAATATTACATGATTTTAGTCGTGGACATATGGTATTAGGTGCTGTGTTTGCGATTGTTATTCCTTGGATTGTAGCTCCTCTGAGTGAAGAAGCAGCAGTAGCAAAAAAACCTATTAAGGCGTTGACGTATACGTTTCGCTTGCTGATTGATATTGCTGTCTCTAATTACGATGTAGCGAAGCGCGTATTACAAAGTAATCGTCATTTAAAGCCAGCTTTCATTGTTGTCCCTTTAGATATTAAAGAGCCTGTGCCACTGACTATTTTTACAAGTAGTGTTTCATTAACACCAGGAACTGTGAGTGTTGAGTTATCTGAGGATAGGAAGTGGTTATACGTGCATGTATTACACCTTGAAGATGAGCAGGCATTAATCAAGCTTATCAAAGATCGTTATGAAGCACCTTTAAAGGAGATTTTCGGATGTTAAGTGTCGCTATACTGATTGCTTGTGGATTAATGTCTTGTGCTTTAGCGTTAAATGCGTGGCGTTTAATCATTGGCCCCACTACACCAGACAGAATCATCGCCGTTGATACCATGTACATTAATAGCATTGCGCTGATCATCTTGTTAGGGCTTCATCAAGGCTCTGCCATTTATTATGAAAGTGCATTATTAATTGCGCTGCTTGGTTTTGTAAGTACTTCTGCTTTTTGTAAGTACTTACTACGTGGCGATATTATCGAATAAGGAAAAGAGATGACTGTATTGTTAGAAGTAGTGGTGAGTGTTTTGTTAGTGTTCGGTAGTATGGTAATGCTAATCGGCTCTATTGGCTTAGCAAAACTCCCTGATTATTTTACTCGCTTACACGCTCCTACGAAAGCCAGTACCTTAGGGGTTGCCTGTATATTAGTGGCATCGATGATATTTTTCAGCGTGCAACTTGGCCACGTAAGCTTAAAAGAAGTATTGATCAGTATGTTTTTATTGATCACAGCTCCCGTTGCCGCACATATGCTAGGGAAAGCAGGCTTACATTACAAAGTAAAAATGACTGATACTACTCAGAACCAACATTTAGCTAAAAAAGCCTACTTACAACAACATCCAGAGGATAAGTAGCTCGTTTTTCTTTGAGAATATAATTGTAAGTAACGTATTATCGATCATCTCGAGACGGATTTTTGTAATAGATGTAGGTTAGCTTTATTAATTTTTCTGTTTTCCTGTAATAACTGGATAATCCCCATAAACTATTTATTTATCATTTTAAGGGGATTATTTAATACTATTAAGGAATTGCTCTGTTTTCATATAACTTTCAAGAGCCTTTGAAAACTGCTTAATAGTTTTTATTTTGCTAGGTTTAGGGTTTCTGTTAAATACATGATAACAAGCATACTCCGGCGGCTCAGTAGAAAGCTCTGAGATTTTAACAGGATGAATCTTTTCGAACTTTCTAGCTATCCATACCGGCACTATTGCCCACTTTTCCTTCAGATCAAACATAGTGAACAGCAACGATACGGTATCAACACTAGAATACTCACTTTGATCATGTTCCCACCAAAAGTTATGCCATATTTCATATTCAGGTATGTAAGAAAAGAGTATTTCATCCGAGGTTTTTAAATCATGAGGATGCACTTCTTCCGGATATTTTGAAGATATTGATGAAATAAGCACACCTCTAGACTTAAATAGAGGAGTGGCAATGGCATTCGGGTATTTTAATGAATTGAGTGTGAATCCGATGTCAATCTCATTACTTTCAATTAAATCGTAAATTGTTTTGCTCCAATGTGAGCTGACATTAAGAGAAATAGCATTATTACTATCGATAATATCTTTATAAAGACTTGAAAAAACGCACGTATTTAAGCTATCAATACTTGCTAATTTTAAATTCATCTTAGATTCTTGAAGTGTCCAAAGCTTAGTTTCGTTACTTAGGATTTTCCAGCGAGTGGCGATTTCAATAAATTCCTCCCCTTTTAAGGTTAGGCTGACAAACTTTTCTCCTCGTGATCTAATCAATAATTCACACCCCAAAGCTTCCTCTAAAGAACGAATTCGGTGGCTGACAGCCGACTGTGAAATAAAAAGGCTCTTAGCTGCTATAGATAGATTTTTTGTTTCAGTAATCATCAAAAAAGTTTCAATCTGCTCAATATTCATTATTTATCTCAAATAGTTAAATATTAATAATATGAATATATAAATGCAATTTAATTCATTATTTTAATATTTAAAAAGTTGATAGATTTAAATGCGTACAAAAGTTGTCTATCTAATAGGCTACTAGCAGGGAAAATATCGGCTTAATTAGCGTTTTAAAAGCGTGAAGGAAAATCATAATGAAAAGCAATATAGAGCAAGGTGAGTTTTTTAGTGACTCACTTTTAAAAGAAATTAAAGAAAAATTTTATCATGTAGATATCGATCCAATACAAAATAAAAAAAGAATATTTTTCGATAATTCTGGTGGTGCTTTTCGACTTAAATCCGCAAGTAATAAATTTAAACAATTAGATGAGTTACCGGACTGTCCTGAACATGGTAATAAAACTGCGACATGGCTGATGGATATACAAAAGGAAGGTTATAGATCAATTAAAACTATGCTCAATTTTGACACCGGTAGTATTGTAACGTCGTACACAGCGTCAATGGTTATGTTCGATATGGTTAGACTAGTGATGGAGAACATTCCTGGTGGTAACGTGGTAACTACTATGTTGGAACATCCTTCTGCTTATGATGCGATGGTCTTTTTTGCTGAACAAAATGGGAAGGAACTCAGAGTTGCTAAAACCAACCCTTTAACTGGTGGTGTTGATGTTGAAGAAATAACAAGGCTGATTGACGAAGATACTTGTTTATTAACATTTATGTATGCATCAAATGTTTCTGGTGCCTTGTTAGATGAACAAAAAATTGTTGAACAGGCGAGAAAGATCAAGCCGGATCTCTATATCGTTGCTGATGCCGTTCAACATGCTCCACATGGCGTTATTGATGTTACTAAAGTACCTGTTGATGGCATTAATTTTGCTCCATATAAATTTTTTGGTCCGCGCGGTTTTGGCGTGGGCTATGTGTCAGAAAGACTCTCGAAAATTCCTCACAATAAGTTGATTGCTAAGCCACAAGGTTGTTGGCAGCTTGGTAGTCCTGCACCTGCACATTTTGCTGCACTCACCGAGGTGGTTAATTATGTTTGCTGGATAGGTGAGAAGTTTAATACTTCAAATAATAGAAGGGCACTTTTTGTTGAAGGGATGGAACGAATAAAACTGCATGAAAGAGCCCTTATGAATGCAATGTTAGAAGGGACAGAAAATACAGAAGGCCTTAGACATATAGCAGGTGCTCATGTCTATTTAGACTACAAAGACTTAACCAAGAAAGACTTCATTATGGCAATTGGTTTTGACAATATCGAGTATAAAAAGGCAGTAGATATGTATGAAGAATTAGGCATTATTGCTTTTGAACGTCTTTTATCAAGCCCTTACTCATCAAGAATGCTGGAATCATTTGATTTAAAAGGTGCTATCCGCGTATCACCAATCCACTGTCACAACCTGCAAGATATAGAAGAGTTTTTAACAGCTACCAAAGCGATCAGCAATAGCTGATATTTGTTTAGGCAATATTCTATAACCTCTTGGTTCTAAGTTATTCGTTGTAAATAGTTAACTGATAATACCAAAGAGGTTTGGGATTTATTCTAGAGAAAATTCTAGAAATTTTAACAAGAAAAATGCATTAATTTTGAACATCTATTTTAAGGATAAAATGTTATGTCTAGAAAAAGTAAACTTGCAAAACTATTTATACCATCTGTTATTGGTTTAGCGGCTTCATTTAGTACTGCGGTTGTCAGTGCTGAGCAAACATATGTAAAAATAGGCACGGGAGGACAAACAGGTGTTTATTATGTTGCTGGTCAGTCTATATGTCGTCTAGTTAATAAAGGGACAGATGATCATGGTATTAAGTGTACTGCACCGTCAACAGGTGGTTCTGTTGCTAATATTAATGCTGTTCGTCAAGGTCAGTTAGATTTCGGTGTCGCACAATCAGATTGGCAGTCATATGCTTTATCGGGCACTAAGCATACTTCCTTTATTGAGCAAGGAAAATTTGAAGATTTACGTGCTCTATTTGGGCTTTATAGTGAACCATTCACTGTTGTTGCTCGTGCAGATTCAGGTGTAGAAACTTTTGATGATCTCGTTGGAAAACGTGTCAACCTTAGTAATCCAGGATCTGGTACTCGCGGTACAATGGAAATTATTATGGCAGAGAAAGGTTGGACGCAAGACACGTTCAAACTGGCTGCTGAGTTAAAAGTATCAGAGCAATCGCAAGCTTTATGTGACAATAAACTTGATGTGATCTTAGTGAATGTCGGGCATCCTTCTGGGGTTATTAAAGAAGCAACGACTTCTTGTGATACGAAAATAATACCTGTAACGGGCCCTGCTATAGACAAGCTTATTGCCGATAATGATTTTTACGCACCAGCGATTATTAAAGGGGGCCTTTATAGCGGTAATGATACTGATGTAAAAACCTTTGGTAATGCAGCCACTATGGTGACCTCTGCAAAAGTTGATGACGAAGTTGTTTATCAAATGGTGAAAGCTGTATTTGATAACTTCAAAAACTTTAAGCGCTTACACCCCGCCTTTGCAAACCTAGATCCAAAAACAATGATCACTGACGGTTTATCTGCTCCATTACATGCTGGTGCTGTTCGTTATTATAAAGAACGTGGTTGGATGTAGTCTAACTATTTCATTAAGAGGTGCTTTTTGCATCTCTTTTTTATTTTAACTTTTCAGGAGCTTATATGATTAGTCCACCTAAACAGCCGACAGAAATGGATGATAAAGCACTTCAAGATATGGTCGCTGCAAATGATACTGGTGCACGTATTCCAAAGGGGTGGCAAGGAGCGGTATTACTTGGGACAGCACTAATATGGTCATTGTTTCA
This sequence comes from Psychromonas sp. 14N.309.X.WAT.B.A12, assembly GCF_030397575.1. Classification (GTDB taxonomy): domain Bacteria; phylum Pseudomonadota; class Gammaproteobacteria; order Enterobacterales; family Psychromonadaceae; genus Psychromonas. Next base: position 140,150 of record NZ_JAPNXS010000008.1, read on the forward strand.
ATTATGGATAGCATCCCCCCTCCCTTTTTATGATTGGCCAATTATTGGTAGCTTTGGTATTTTTAATGATACTGAAGTACGTGCAATCCATTTAGGGTTTGCGATTTTTTTAGCCTTTACTGCATTTCCTGCCACCTCTAAATCCTCGCAATATCGAGTACCTTTAAGTGATATGGTATTTAGTCTTATTGCTGCTTTTTGTGCTTCTTATCTATTCACATTTTACGACCAACTTGTAACACGACCTGGCTTACCTAATACACAAGACTTAGTTGTGTCTGTTATTGGTATTGTACTTTTGCTTGAAGCAACTCGACGGACACTTGGACCACCGTTGATGATTGTAGCTATTATCTTTTTAACTTATTCCGTAGCTGGTCCTTACATGCCTGAAATTATTGCTCACAAAGGCGTAACATTAAAAGAGCTTGTTAACCACCAGTGGCTAACTACTGAAGGTGTTTTTGGTATTGCTGTTGGGGTATCGTCTAATTTTGTTTTCTTATTTGTTTTATTTGGTGCTTTATTAGATAAAGCAGGCGCGGGTAATTATTTTATCCAAGTTGCCTTTTCTCTATTAGGTCATATGCGCGGAGGTCCTGCAAAAGCGGCTGTTGTTGCTTCTGGTCTCACAGGATTAATTTCCGGATCTTCTATTGCCAATGTAGTAACAACAGGAACATTTACGATTCCAATGATGAAACGTGTTGGCTTTTCTTCTGAAAAAGCGGGCGCGGTTGAAGTTGCTTCGTCCGTCAATGGCCAAATTATGCCACCAGTGATGGGAGCTGCTGCATTTTTGATGGTTGAGTATGTTGGTATCAGTTATGTTGAAGTGATTACGCATGCCTTTTTACCAGCATTAATATCTTATATTGCATTAGTTTACATTGTACATTTGGAAGCGCTTAAATTAGATATGCAGGGGTTACCACGTCGTAGTGCAGTTAAACCTTGGCATCTGCGTGTAATGGGCGTATTGACTGGATTTATGGTAACCGCTGTTATTGCTGCCGCTGTTTACTTCGGTATCGGTTGGATAAAACCGGCTTTTGGTGATTATGCTGGAATAATTATTGCCGTTTTGTTGAGTATTACTTATCTTTATTTACTACGCATTGCTTCTTCAGTTCCAGATTTAGTCATGGATAATCCTGATACGCAGATGCTGGAATTGCCTGAAGTTGCACCAACGGTTAAATCTGGATTGCATTTCCTACTACCCGTTGTAGTACTGGTTTGGTGTTTGATGGTTGAGCGATTATCTCCTGGGTTATCAGCATTTTGGGCTACCATGCTAATGCTGTTTATTTTGATCACACAACGACCTATTATGGCTTTCTTTCGCCAACAACAAGATACTACTTCTCAATTACGTAGAGGTGGAGCAGAGCTGGTAGATGGCCTTATTGTTGGTGCGCGTAATATGATAGGGATTGGTATTGCGACGGCAACTGCAGGGATTATCGTGGGAGCGGTTTCGCAGACTGGGGTTGGTTCAGTATTAGCAGATCTCGTTGAAATATTGTCAATGGGTAACTTGTTATTAATGCTCATTTTGACTGCTGTTTTAAGCTTAATTTTAGGGATGGGCTTACCAACAACGGCTAACTATATTGTGGTTTCGTCATTATTAGCACCAGTGGTGGTTTTATTAGGTCAAGAATCTGGTTTGATCGTTCCACTCATAGCGGTTCATTTGTTTGTCTTTTATTTCGGTATTATGGCTGATGTGACGCCACCTGTTGGATTGGCATCTTTTGCAGCTGCTGCTGTTTCAAGAGGTAATCCTATTAAGACTGGTTTTGTCGCTTTTAATTACAGTTTACGTACTGCTGCATTACCTTTTCTATTTATTTTTAATACTGACTTATTATTAATAGATGTTACTTGGCTAGAAGGTGTGTTTGTTTTTATTGCAGCAACTATAGCTATCCTTATTTTTACTGCTGCAACTCAAGGATTTTTCCTTACTAAGAGCCGCTGGTACGAATCTTTATTGTTGTTATTGATTGCATTTTCATTATTTCGTCCAGGTTTTTGGATGGATATGATTGTTGCACCTTACCACCAATTAGCAGCCACTGAATTAGTGCAGCCAAAGTCTACTATTGAATCTGGTGCTGCAGTGCGTTTTTGGGTTGATGGAGTTGATGGTGTTGGTAATGAACGAACATTTCTTGTCACTATGACCTTAGGTCAAGGAGCTGATATTTCAGAGCGTTTAGCTGAAGTTGGCATTGAGCTAATCAATAAGGATGGAAAAATAATTGTCGATTATGTTGGTTATGATAGCCCAGCGGAACAAGCTGGTTTAACCTTTGATCAAGTGATTACCTTAGTAGAGACGCCGCAAGTTCAACCTATTAAACAACTTATTTATATTCCTACGTTTGCATTACTTGCTTTGGTAATGATTATTCAGCGCCGCCGTAAATGGTCATTAATACACAGTTAACTTAATAGATAACCTGACCTGCCAATGGTCAGGTTATTCATTTTCTAAAAAGGGTAAAAGTCATACTCATTAGTGTTATAGATTACTTAAGAGGTTTTATGCCAATCTACCAATAATTTAACGAGTTGTTCGCTAGCGCTGTTTTTCTTTTCACTCTCTCGGGTGAGCGCAGACCATGCTAGATCAAGCCCTTTTTGTCCAAGCTGAACACTACTAATTCGTTGCGATTCAATTGCTGCATTAACAGCCCACTTAGAGAGTATACTTACCCCTAAACCAGCACTAATTAGCTCGATGATTGCATCTGTCATTTCAACCACTTCGACTTGGTGTGGGATAACACCTGACGGTCGAATAAAGCGTTCATATTCAAAGCCTGGTAAGACTGTTTGGCTATAGGTGTAGTATTGAATATCTCTGAGGTCTTCGGGATTAATAAAAGCTTGGTGGCTAAGAGAATGAGCATAGGGAGTCACTAAGACAAGTTCATCCATAAAAAGAGGTGTGTTAAAAATACCGGGCGTGGCCAAGTAACCAGGTGCAATTACAATATCGACAGAGCTATGCTGTAAGCTTGAAATCGGATTTTGTGTAGTAGACGCGACTAATCTTAACTTGAGGTGACCTGCTTTCTGATTAACAAATTTAATAAAATCAGGTATCCAGTAATAACTGGAGTAAGAGGCAACGCCTAAACGAACTATTTGTTTTTCTAGGTGTGCATTTTGCTCAAAATCCGCTTCAGCACGTTCTAAGATTGGTAAGGTTTGTAATGCAACTTTTGTGATTAAACTACCAGCTGGCGTTAATTTTAAGCGCCGTCCTTCTTTTTCAAATAATTTTCCATCAATACGACGTTCTGCCTCAGCGATTCGATGGCTCAAGGCTGATTGACTAATACCGAGCGCATCTGCTGCTTGAGCGATACTGCCTAATTCAGAGAGTGCTTTAAGCATTTGCCAGTGTCTAATTTCTAGTTTCATAAAGAGGCCAAATTATTAAGTTAATACATGAATATAATGCATGTATAAACATTATAATTCACTTATATATTAATGTAGTTTCGAGTATTGTCTAGCTCATCAAATACGCATATAAACGAATATAGTCTGTTTACAGTCTTAAAAAAGAATGGGATACGATGAGACAAGCAAGGGGAGTTAAATTACAAATGAGCGGAGCAGCGATGGTTTTACTCGCGGCTATAGGGTTTGGTTTTAATCCACTTTTTGCCCAAATTCTATTTACTCAAGGTATGTCAGTAGAAGTTGTTACTCTTTGTCGTTTTATATTACCTGGCGTTGTTTTGTCATTTTATCTGCGAGTACCTTCAGCATTATGGCCAGAAGTTGGCCGTATGCTTATTATTGGTTTTGCTAATGCTTTAGGAGTATTGGCTTACTTCTATGCTTTGCAGAATTTAACTGCAGCTAGCGCTATATTGATATACTACACTTATCCATTTTTCTCCCTATTGATTGGCGTTCTGATCTTCAAACGATCGTTAAGCGTCAATGCTCTATTGTCTGCTGCCTTAGTATTAATAGCTGCTTCATTGGTAATAGAACCTTCGGAGCTATCTATGGAGTCAAAGTGGGCATTATTGGGCTGTTTTTTAGCTCCTATGGTTTTTGCTTTTCAAATACAATACTTAGCTAAACCTAAGCAGAATTTAATGGCGCTTAGTCGAGTAGCTTGGAGCACGCTAGGTCACTTAATTGTTCTCATTCCACTGGTAATGTATACCTCTCCTAAGGTGATCCTCCCTCATGAGATAAATGCTTGGTGGGCTTTATTAGGTTTAGCATTTATTGCCGCAGCCTTACCTCAATACTTGTTTGTGATAGGGGCCGTTAAAACCAAGCCAGAAGTTATTGCTGTGTTAGGGGCAGTTGAATTAATCGTTGCAATGCTTTCTTGTGCTGTATTTCTCGATCAACCCCTAACTAGGCTTGATATAACTGCGATGCTATTAGTTATTATTGCACTTGGAATACGACAGCCTAAAAAGGCTGTAATAACGTTTGAATCTGAGCAAAAATCCCGAGAATATACTGAGTTAGTTTAAACCCATTTAAGAGATAGTTCCGTTACCAATCAAAGTGTTTTAACCAGTGTTGTTTACTCGTTATCAAAACAGCCGTAAAAAGATAATACCGTTGAAATCACTAATATTTTTAGTTTATTTTTTCAGGTGTTAAGCTGCGGATTAATAGTAAAGTTGACACTTTACTGCCGAATAATTTGTTGAACTTATTTTGTTTATCACTCTTTTCCTAAAAGTAAATCTAATGCTACTTACCTCATTTCTTTTCAATATCTTTAAACATTTAGGTTACCGTTTTATTTAACCTCAATACTGGATAAGAAAAGCAAGTTAATACAGCTATTTATAGGGGTTACTGCGTTAATTTATTTCACAATAACCCGTTATTCCTTCAATAATCAGCTTTGAGCTTCGCACAGCTAGCAGTATTACCTATTAAATAATTTAACTATCTGATTTTATATAATGTTTCGCTTCCATTAACCAGAACTGAGGTTAGTTACATACGCTGCATCAGATGATGTTGGACAATACTGCTTAACTATTTTACTCGCTTATATTCAACTAAAAAGCTTTCTTACAGTAATACCCTAATGATAAATAGTCTGTTGTTTGACAGTGGATACATGTAAAATTGCATTTATATTAGAGTTCATATTTCTTTAATAAATGGCATATTAATTCGCTATTTATTTCACTTCATACCATCACTATTGAATCACTGGTACACTTTAAATAGGTTTATCCAAAATGAACATTAAACAGCTTAAAGCCTTCAAAGAAGTCATGATCACTGGTTCTGTTTCTAAAGCTGCGAGTAATTTATTTCGAACTCAACCAGCAGTCAGTGCGCAGCTAACAAGCTTAGAAAATGAAATCGGTATGGCTTTATTTGAACGCAGAGAAGGACGTTTATATCCAGTGCCTGAAGCGAAATATTTATTGTGTGAAGCAGTTGAGATACTTGAAAAAATTGAACGTTTGGAAGATAATTTAACGCGAGTACGTAAACTAGAAACAGGAAAGATCAACGTTATTGCTATGTTGAGCCCTTCTATATTTTTCTTACCTAAGCTGATTAGTGAGTTTGTTAAAGATCGTGAAGGAGTAGATGTTTCATTGTTATCTCAAAGCTCTTTTCAAGCACAGCAACTAATATCTGCACAGCGTTATGATGTTGGTATTATTGACTATATGACAGAATCATCCTCCCCATTACTAAATCATGATCGACTAGATTATTGTTGTTTATGTGCTGTATCTGTTAACGATCCTTTAGCAAAAAAATCTTATATCACAGCAGAAGATCTTAATGGCAGACCATTAGCAATGTTATCAGAAACTCATATGATACATACGCAAATGAAACAAATCTTCAATGACAAAAAATTAAGTCTAAATGTACGTTTTGAAACACAATATTTTTTGCCACAATTATCTTTTGTTGAAAACGGCTTAGCTTGTGCATTGATTGATCCAATTACTGTTGCTAGTTATCAAGAAAATTGTATAACTCATAGCAGAGTGGTCTTTTTGCCTTTTAAGCCTGATATTACTTTCTCTATCTCTATCGTTACACCTGCCCACCGTTCACTTTCTTTATTAGCATCAATGTTTGTTGGTACGCTGAAAAAATCATTACAAGAGTTACAATAGTCTGTTAGTAAAGTCTATAAGAAAAATTTATAGGTTGTAAGATATTACTAATTTGCCTTAATAGATGTTTCCCCTCTATGATTTAAATTGCTCCATTCGATACGTGAAGTATTACTTTAAAAGGGTGCTTCATATAAGCAGATATCTATTTTTATGTAAGAGAACTCTATGATTGAACGTAAACACTCTAATAAAGTATTAAGCAAAATAGTTACCACTGAATCCTCTGCTTATTTAGCAGGACAGGTGGCCGATGACACTACACAAGATGTAGCTGGACAAACTAAGCAAGTTTTAGCAAAAATAGATGCGTTATTGGCAGAAGCGGGAACTGATAAAACTAAGATGTTGAGTGTGACGATCTGGTTAGCGAATATTGATGATAAAGGGGAAATGAATAGTGTCTGGTTCGAATGGGTTAAACCTGAAGATACACCAGCTCGAGCTTGTGTGGAAGCTCGTTTAGCACGTCCTGACATACTAGTAGAAATGAAAGTAGAGGCAGCTCGTTAAGAGTCGCGTTAATAAACGAGATTGAACTTGGTTATATTAATACGAGGGACGGCATGTCAGAAAGTAAAAATATTGTCATTATTGGTGCGGGTATTATTGGTTTATCTTCTGCTTTATGGTTACAAAAAGCAGGGCATAAAGTTAGCATTATTGATCGACAAAAAGCTGGTGAAGGTACCTCTTTTGGTAACGCAGGGGTACTAGCGAGTTTTGCATGCTTGCCTTTTACTAGATTCAGTATGCTTGGCAAGATACCTAAAATGTTATTGGATCAAAATAGCCCTTTATCTATTTCGTCTCGTTATGTTCCTGAGATGTGTCCTTATGCTTGGCAATACTTTCGTTCTTGTTTTCGCTACCCTACTGCACGAGAAGCCTTAACTGAATTACAATCTAAAGCATTTGAATCAGACCAAATATTATTGAATATGACGGGCGGTCAATCTTTTATTCGTAGTCAAGGTAGTCTAGCGCTATTAGCTGACCCGGAAAGTATTGAGAAAATACGCAAGGGAGAAGTGTTAGAACGACAAGGGCAAGGTGTTAACTTATCTCTATGTGATGCTAAAAAAGTGCAGGATATGGAGCCTAGTTTAGCTCCTTTTTATGCCGGTGGTATCTATTATCCAGATACACGCTTTACGGTCAGTCCGATACAGCTGAGTCGTTGTTACGCTGAGCACTTCATTGCTAATGGAGGAGCGATTGTAGAGGAGGAGGTGCAATCTATTAACACCAATAATCAAGGAGTAGAAGTTCAACTATCAGCGAGTGCACAGTATTTTGATCACTTAGTTATTGCAGCTGGTACGGCTTCTAAGAAACTGGTTAAACAACTTAATGTAAACATTCCATTGGTCAGTGAACGAGGTTATCACTTGATGATTAACTCAAGTAGCAATAAAACGCCTTTATCACGTCCAGTAGCATGGTTAGATAAGTCTATTTTTATGACACCGATAGAAAAGCAAATCCGTCTTGCCGGTACAGCAGAGTTTTCTGATATCAATGCGCCAGCGGTACAAAGACGCATTGATAACCTAAAAAAAGTCGCTAGTACTATGTTAGGCGGGGAGGTAGAGGTGACCTCTGATTGGCTAGGAAGTCGACCTTCAACCCCAGATTCTTTGCCTATTATTGGTAATTTACCTTCTCAACCAAAAGTAACTTTAGCCTTCGGTCATGGGCATTTAGGGTTAACTCTAAGTGCTGTTACAGGACGTCTTGTTAGTGAAATAATTGCGGGGGAGACTCCTTGCGTAGATCTCGCTGCTTTTTCACCATTGCGTTTTAACTCATTACTTTAACTGAAAAATTGTATCGTTTTATCGTTTTATCGTTGTACATCTATCAAGGCTTAAACAGATTCTATTATTCATTAGATGTGACATTAAATATAAATAAAAACTAATTAACAATAAGGAAACTATTTTATGAAAAAATTCGGTTTTATCGGATTAGGCATTATGGGAAACGCAATGGCTTTAAACTTAGTTAAAGCTGGTTTAGATGTGACTGTTTGGAATCGTAATAGTGATAAATGTGTAGATTTGGTTGCACAAGGTGCAAAGCAAGGTAGCACGCCAAGAGAAGTTGCAGAAACCTGTGATATTACTTTTACCATTGTTTCTGACCCTGCTGCTGCGCTAGCAATTTGTGAAGGCCCTGATGGTATTATTGCAGGTATTGGTGAAGGGCGTAGTTATATTGATATGTCTACAGTTGATGATGCAACCTCACAAAAGATCTCAGCTGCGATCACTGAAGCGGGGGGACGTTTTTTAGAAGCTCCTGTATCAGGTACTAAAAAGCCAGCTGAGGATGGTACGTTAATTATTTTAGCTGCTGGTGATAAGTCTGTGTATGACGATGCATTGCCTGCTTTTGAAATAATGGGGAAAATGTCGCCGTACTTAGGTGAAATTGGTCAAGGTGCTAAAATGAAGCTGGTGGTTAATATGATCATGGGTGGCATGTTAAGTATTTTCAGTGAAGGGGTATCCCTAGGGTTAAAAGCTGACCTTGATGGTGAACAATTATTAGAGATTATTGCGGCAGGAGCAATGGCTAATCCTATGTTTGCGGTTAAAGGGCCAATGTTATTAGCTGAGAAGTACGATACGAGTTTTCCACTTAAACATATGCAAAAGGATATGCGCTTAGCAGTTGATTTAGGCGACCAATTAGATCTATCACTGCCAACGGCAGCTACAAGTAATGAATCTTTCAAACAGGCACGTAAAGCTGGTTATGCTGATGAAGATATCGCTGCTATTTATAAAACGGTGAAATAAATGCCTAATCGCTGTTTAAATCTCTCTGATTAATCAATAACGCGAATTTTGTTTCATTATTGTCAATAATCGTAATCATACTTAATCTGGTAGGGTTGCGATTTTTCACTTCTATTTTTATTTCTGTAACTTGTATTTATTTTTCTCGCTTTATCTTTTCTGATTTTTCTTACATTCTCACTTTCTTATTGTTTCAAACCAATTACCTCAGAAATTCGACATGTATATAAAGGCACTTATGTTCTAAGAGTGGCTGTTTCACGCAGTTCAGTAGTCAATTCCCACTGTAATAATGCCTTTGATTAAGTGCACTTTTTTTGTGCGCTTTGCACTCAATTAATACATTCTGTAACCATTAAAATTAAATTTTTTGTGTCTTTTGTAAGTTCAGATTAAGGCATATATTAAACACTCAATTGTTATTACATCACGTTTTTACTGCACTCAATGGAATGGAGAATACAATGAAATTTTTTAACACATTAAAAGTTGCAACAATAGGTTTAATGGCTATCTTTGCACTTAACACAACTGCTGCGGCACAAACCACACTGGAAGAGATCCAAAGCTCAGGTAAATTAAGAATTGGTGGTGTAACAGATGCTGCTCCTACCTTTAAAAAAGATAGACGCTCTGGTGAATGGCAAGGAATTTTCATCGATATTGCTGAGTCTTTAGCCAAAGATTTAGGCGTGGAATTAGAAATCGTAACAACCACATGGGGAAACTCAGTGCTTGATTTGCAGTCTGACAAAATCGATATCATGTTTGGTTTGAACCCAACAGAGGCACGTAAGAAGGTTATCGACTTTTCTAGCCCTGTTTTTAATAACGCATTCACATTAGTGGTGCGTGATGATGCCAAGTTTGAAACCTGGGAAGACTATAACAAGCCTGAAATTCGTATCGCCGTTGATGCGGGCTCTGCTCATGATGCAACAGTTACTAAGTTATTGCCAAACGCCACTATTCTTCGTTTTGACAATGTAAGCGAAGCTTCAATTGCATTGCAGTCAGGTAAAGCTGATGCACAATGTTTTGTGATGATGTTGAGCTTACCTATTGTTAAGAAAAATTCTCAATTAGGCACTGTTATCGCGCCTTCTCCTGTTTCTTACACTACCTCTCACGCGGGTTTCCAGAGAAAACCGGGTGATACTAGCTTACAAGAGTATGTTAATGCATGGTTAGCAAAAAATAGTGAAAGTGGATTTATCGGCGAAGCAGTCAAACGCAACATGTCACTTGTGGGGGTAACACCTGAAGACTTCCCATCTAACTTAAAACTTTAAAGGTCATTTAATTTTTTAACTTGCCACTCTAACTTATAGGAACGTCATCATTATGTATCAATGGAACTTTTCATGGCTTTGGGATAATTATGATTTTTTATTTAGTGGATTAATGGTCACCATTTTATTATCAGCGGCGGTTGTTGTTGCTGGTTTAATCTTAGGGACCGTTAATGCATTAGGTACTATCTCTAAACACAAGTTTTTTAGAATTATCTCAATATCGATGATTGAAGTCTCTCGCTGTACCCCAGTTTTAGTGGCTTTAATTTGGATTTACTATGCGCTACCTATTTTAATTGGTGTAGAAATTTCAGCATTAACAGCTTCATTTATTGCATTGACTCTTTATGGTGCCTCTTTTTATGCGGAGATCATTCGAGGTGGTATTCAAGGTGTTGACCCTGGGCAATATGAAGCAGGTGAAGCAATTGGTTTAATGCACGGTGATATTTTACGTCGCATTATTTTACCGCAAGCGATCAGAAAGATGCTGCCTTCTTTGGTTAATCAATCGGTTATCAACTTAAAAAATACATCATTAGTTTCTGTATTAGCGATACCAGACCTGTTGTACCAAGGTAAATTAATCGCTCTTGAAACCTTCAGACCTTTAGAGGTTTATACAGTTGTCGCATTATTTTATTTTGCACTTCTTTTTCCTTTAACCATGTTAGTACGTCACCTTGAGTCACGTAACAGCGTAAAACACTAAAAGGTTTAATTATGATCAGAATCGATGCTATTCAAAAACAATTTGGTGACCTTGTGGTGTTACGCGATGTCAATTTAAAAATCGAGAAAGGGGAGGTGGTTGCGCTAATTGGCCCTTCAGGATCGGGAAAGTCGACTTTATTACGCTGTTTGAATGTTTTAGTACCACCTGATGCAGGTCGTATTGAAATAGGCAATACCAGAATGGTATTTGGTGAATCTCGCCTACAGTTAAAACCCAAAGAGCTGGCTGAGTTCCGTCGTCACACTGGTATGGTATTCCAACATTTTAATCTTTTTCCACATATGACAGTGCTACAAAATGTTATGGAAGGACCGGTAACGGCAAAGAAAATGAACAAGCAGCAAGCACAAGAATTAGCCATGGAACAGCTTGAAAAAGTAGGCATGAGTATTAAGGCTAATGATTACCCATCCTCTTTATCAGGCGGACAGAAGCAACGTATTGCAATCGCACGTGCCTTAGCGATGGAACCACAGGTGATATTGTTTGATGAGGCAACCTCTGCATTAGACCCAGAGTTAGTGGGGGAAGTGTTGTCGGTAATGAAGGAGTTGGCGGCAGAGGGGATGACCATGATCGTGGTGACACATGAGATGTCGTTTGCAAGAGAGGTTGCTAATCGAGTGGTCTTTATGAGGGATGGTGTTGTCGTCGAGGATGGCCCTGCAAAACAAGTAATCGACCACCCTAAAGATGAGCGCACGAAAGCATTTTTATCTCATTTTCATGCTAATGAGCATTAATAATAGTCAGAGTCTTGGTTATTTTTGGCTAGATAAGATTGCCTATATTGATCATCAACAACCAAGTAATTAATGGCAACTTTTGTTAAAACAAGGAATTATAATGGATAACTCGTTAACCTCTCAATGGGTTGAGGATTTTGAAGGTAGCACTGTTCCCGATACGATTATCTCCTCAGGTAAAGGTGGATGGGCTAAAATTGTAGGCCATGATTATGCTTATGAAGCGGTTTCTGGACACAGTTGTTTAAACCTAGGTCATGCACATCCAGAATTGATAGAAGCAGCCACTGAAGGCTTAAAAACACTCTCTTATTGTTCTCCTGAGCATCAAAGTCATGCCAGTATTAAGCTGTCTAATCGTCTAAGCGATTTATTAGGCGGGAGCTACAAAATAAAATATGCGATCAGTGGTTCATCGGCTAATGAAATGGCATTGAACATTGCACGCAAACGTTGGCAGGCATTAGGTTATACAAAGAAAACGGTTTGTTTATCTTTAGACCGTAGTTATCACGGTAATCTTGGGCAGGCTAAGCAAGTCACTGGTTTTGTACCTTTTAAAGTGGATACTCATATCACTTCTGATGATTTTGTTTATATCTCTAGTGCACGTAATGCGAGTACTGGTGCTCTGTATTCATTAACTGAAATACAAGCCCAACTTGAAGCGAAAATTGCAGAGATTGGACAAGCACGTATCGCTTGTTTATTTGTAGAGCCAGTAGGTTTTGCTGGTGGTGTTATTATTCCGCCAAAAGGTTATTTGAGGTTATTAAGATCGCTTTGCGATCAATATCAAATCAGCTTAGTGGTTGATGAAGTGATTACAGGTTTTGGCCGCACTGGTACTTGGTTCGGGTTTCAGCAAGAAGGGATCCGCCCTGATATGGTGACCTTAGGTAAAGGTATAACTGCGGGGTATTTTCCCTTAGCTGCTGTCGCGGTAGATGAGCCGATTTATCACGATTTACTGACGCATAGTGTGCCACTTAAAATGGTGATCACCATGGCTGGGCACCCTACTGGGTGTAGTATTGCATTAAAAGCGATAGAGATAATTGAACGCGATAATTTATGCGCTAAAACTGCAGATAATGAGCAACACATTAAGATTTATTTTGCACAAATAAAGCAACTTCCTATCTTGCAAGATATTCGTGGTTTTGGACATATGTGGGGGTTAGAGTTTCGTGATTTTAATGGATATTCAGCCACTGAATTAGCGAATAGAGTTGCCCAAGTTTGCCAAGAAAATGCATGTATTGTTGCGGCGGCAGACGGCATTATTCGTATCAACCCTCCTCTTAATATTAATCAAGAAGAGTGTGATATGATGAGCCAAGCCATTGTTAATGCAATTATTAGTGTAACGGATTCAGTAAAGAATAAACTTACAAAGGAATGATCTATGTTTGGTGTTGAAATTGTTGCGCGTTATATTCAAATTGACCGACAGTCTCCCACACCACTCTTTTTACAAGCTAAAAAAGGACTTGAACAAGCAATTCTTGAAGGTCATTTTCAAAGTATAAAATTACCATCAACCCGTAATTTATCCGAGCAACTTAATGTTAGTTTGAATACAGTATTAATGGCTTATGAAGAGTTAGAAGCACAAGGTATTATTTATTCTAAAGCTCGATTAGGTCGCTATGTTAATCCAGAAATAGCCACGCAAGAATCGTTAAAAACAGTATTAAAAGAAAATACTAGGCATCAAGGATGGATGAAGCGTGCTAAAAGTACTGCTACCCCGGGTAACCCTGTGCAATTACAGCGTTCAGCAGTGGATGCAGAGTTACCTTTTCCATTTATCACTGCTTCAATTCCTGAAGATAGTTTTCCGAGCGCAGCTTGGATTAAAGCATCTCGGGAAGCATTGCAAGCAGGTAGTAGGAAGTTTAGTTTATATGATAATTTTGGTGCTGATGACCCAGTACTTATTGATATTATTTTAAAAGAACTTTTAGTGTCGAGAGGCATTAAAGCAAACGCAGAAAACATCATATTAACAGTGGGTACACAACACGCACTTTTTTTAATTTCAGAGTTGTTAATAAAAAAAGGGACGCCCGTTGCAGTCGAAGAGCCGGGCTATCCCGATGCTCGGCATGCTTTTTTAAGAGCGGGAGCAAATATTTGTCCTGTGCCGGTTGATGATAGTGGGATCCATTTAGAATCGATTCCTAATAATACTGAAATCATTTATACAACGCCTAGTCATCAGTTACCGAGTAACATCAGTATGTCCATGCCACGAAAGGCTGGATTACTGCAAAAAGCCAAGCAGATAGACAGTTGTATTATTGAAGATGATTATGATGCTGAGATGCGCTTTATTGGGCGATCATCACCACCTATAGCCTCCCAAGGGTTGGACAATGTTATTTATATCAGTGGGTTTTCAAAGTATTTAGGAGCTGTGTGTCGCATTGCTTATATCATTGCGCATAAAGATATTATTTCATCATTGTTGGATATTCGTCGTTATCAATTACGTAACCTCTCAGGACATGAACAACGTACTTTAGCTCATTTTATTGCTAATGGCGGTTATGATCAGCAGATTCGGAACTTACGTAAAGTGGCAAAAAAGAGATGGAAACTATGCCAAAAACTTATTAAAGAGTTACTACCTGAATGGAAGTTCACCACATCAACTGGTGGTTTAAATCTATGGGTTGAAGTACCTGCCGATATCAATACTACTGTATTAGCCAGTCACTTACGAAAGCAGGGTGTAGTGATAGAACCAGGTCCGGTATTTTTTTCTCAACACGAACAGGGTAATAATTTCATTAAGCTCGGTTTTATACTGCTTAATGAAGAACAATTACGTGAAGGGTTAACTAAAATCGCTATTTATATTAACTCAAGTCGGCTTAATAAATAATCTACTTCATTCAATAAGTTTACTTAAAATTACTTCACCTTTGCTATATACCTTTAATAGGCTTGTAACGTTTATCCTTTTACTATTTTTATCACTATCAATGCTGATGCTAAGAATAAATCACCTACGCTTTTATAAATATCCCTTCTTAACTAGTAATTGCCTTTTGTGTTATGTTATAACATATCTATTGGGTTGAAGTGATGCCATTAAAGTAACAGTAAAGATTACTGTTTTAATGGGCAATATCTAGAGCAAGTTATGAATAATACAAGGGTAATTATATGAATGTTAATACAGTTGTTAAAGGTGATGTGGTTGAGTCTCTATTACCATTACCAATCGATAAGCAATCAAGTGTATTAACTGATATCTACCAACCAGAAAACAATATCGCGATCTGGCAACGCACATTACCAATAGAGATGACAACTTCTATTCATGAAATGTTACAAGTCAGTAAACCATTGGCGCTCGTTAAATACGTGACACCTGATGATGTAGCAGAATGGATCAGATATAAACTTGATGGCTATGCTTGTGCAAATGCTTTGAGTGACGATATTGCATTAATTGTCGATATGTTCTGCTGTTTATTTGAGACAAAAGAAGCTGGGTTGCGGCTGACGACATTAGATAAAGCGATGTGTCCGAAATTTCATGTTGATCAAATACCATGTCGTTTAGTGAGTACTTATGCTGGCACAGCAACAGAGTGGTTAGAGAATCATCACGTAGATCGCAGCCAATTAGGCACAGGCAATAAGGCAAGTCATTCTGATAATGATTTTACGATGCAACGTATGCAGTCAGGTGATGTTGCTTTATTAAAGGGGAGTGGTTGGGAGAGCAATGAAAATATGGGGTTAGTGCATCGCTCACCTGCTTTAAAGTTAAATGAAAAACGATTATTACTCACTTTGGATATAGTGTGATCTCATGAGTGAATTTGATGCCATCATTGATTATGTAGAGCAAAGCTGTAAAACACGCGGTAAAAAACTAACGCCAAAGCGTAAATTAGTTTTACAGACACTGCTGCATGCTAACAAAGCACTTTCTGCCTATGAATTGTTAGATTATTGCCAAACTCATTTCAAGCAGCCTATGCAGGTTATGACAATTTATCGTACTTTAGACTTTCTTGAACAAGAACTCTTTGTGCATAAGTTAACAGTATCTAACCAATATGTCGCTTGTTCGCACATTCTTTGCGAAGATGAGCATGGTACTCCGCAGTTTTTGATCTGTGCAAAATGTAACAAAATCAATGAACAAATAATTGATCCTCAAATGATGATAGGGCTTAAATCAAACGCCCAGCAAGAAGGTTTTACTGTGGTTAATTCACAGATTGAAATCAACGGTATATGCGATCAATGTGTTGAATAAAGTGCTTCAGACCTGCCTTTAAACTATTTCTTATATTATTTCCTCAAAGGAGTGTGAAAACTTATGTCTGCGACATTAATTAAAAATGCCCACGTGGTTAATGAAGGCTCTATTACCTACACAGATGTACGTATTGTTGACCAACGTATTGAGCGTATCGCGGTTAATATAGAAGCAAAATCAGGTGACCAAATTATTAATGCTGAGGGCGCTTTCTTATTGCCTGGGATGATTGATGACCAAGTGCATTTCCGTGAACCAGGTTTAACTCATAAAGGAACGATTGCTAGTGAGTCACGAGCTGCGGTTGCTGGTGGTATTACTAGTTATATGGAGATGCCTAATGTTAACCCTGCAACAACTACCATAGCGGCATTGGAGCGTAAGTTTGATATTGCAGAACAAAGCTCATTGGCTAATTATTCATTTTATCTAGGAGCAACTGAAGATAACCTAGAGCAAATCAAGTTATTAGACCCTCGCAAACATTGTGGTGTAAAAGTATTTATGGGCGCTTCAACGGGAGATTTATTAGTTGAAGATCCACAAGCGTTAGAAGCTATTTTCCGTGATGCACCGGTGCTGATTGTGACGCACTGTGAAAGTGGTGCTGTTATTAAAGCAAACCAAGAAAAATTATTAAGTAGTAAAACGCAATTTGCTATAGATGATCACCCTGTATTACGAGATGAGCATGCCTGTTATGCTTCTTCTTCATATGCAGTTGAATTAGCGAAAAAATATAATAGCCAACTGCATGTATTACATATTACCAGTGCAAAAGAGCTCGCATTGTTTGAAGCTGGGGCGATTGATAACAAATCTATTACAGCAGAGGCCTGTGTACATCACCTTTGGTTTAGCGAGAAAGATTACGCTGTATTGGGCAACCAAATAAAATGTAACCCAGCCATTAAAACAGAGCATGATCGCAATAGTTTATTAGCAGCATTAAAGACAGGGCAGATTGATATTATTGCCACTGATCATGCGCCGCATACTTGGCAAGAAAAACAAGTCCCTTATGAACAAGCACCAGCGGGTTTGCCTTTAGTTCAACATGCTTTGTTGAGTTTATTTGATCAAGTGAAACAGGGGAAAATGACCCTACCGCAGATTGTTGAAAAAACAGCACATAATCCAGCTATTCGTTATCGTATTCAAGATCGTGGCTATATTCGTGAAGGTTATTATGCTGATTTAGTATTAGTTGATAGTAAAGCTGGTACTTTAGTGACTAATGAAAATAGTTTGTATCACTGTGCTTGGTCACCTTTTGCTGGGCACCGTTTTTCTGCTCAGATTGAGAAAACGTGGGTGAATGGTTGTTTAGTCTATGCCGACCAACAAGTGATTGAGCACTCCTCTGCTGCGATGCGTTTAGCATTTGCAGGTTAGTGAGATTGGTATTAGGCTTCTAGTTAAGCTAAATCAGTATGTTAAGGAAAATTTTTAATGAACGACAGCGTAGTAATATCGATACAGTACAGGGGTCAATAATGAGCTCTACTAAACAACCCATTTTAGGAGTACCAACTAATATTATTACGGGGTTTCTTGGGGTGGGGAAAACCTCTGCTATTCTCAATCTTATTAAAAATAAGCCTCGAAATGAACGCTGGGCTGTCTTAGTGAATGAGTTTGGTGAAATTGGTGTTGATGGTAGTTTAATGCAGGGCGAATACAGTGAAATGCAACAAGTTTATATTCGAGAAGTGCCTGGTGGTTGCATGTGTTGCGCTGCCGGTCTACCGATGCAAACTGCGCTTAATCAATTATTATTAAAAGCAAAACCAGATCGTTTATTGATTGAGCCCACTGGATTGGGACATCCTAAGGAAGTTTTACAGGTGCTTTCTACCGCGTATTATCGCGATATTTTACAACTTCAGCATAATATCACTCTAGTTGATGCCCGTAATTTATCAGATACTCGGTATACTGAGCATGAGACGTTTAACCAACAAATTGCAATTGCTGATGTTGTCGTGGGTAATAAGCAGGATCTTTATCAAGTAGGTGATGCTGATAGGTTGCAAGATTACGTAGTAAAAATAGCGGGACCGAGTACAAAAGTGGTTTTTTCTGAACATGGCTCATTCTGTTTAACTGAGTTGGACAGTGCGATATTTGTTGAGCAATCTTTGCCTGGTCACCATCATACTAATAACAAACCGCTTGCATCAGAAGCGGCTATGCCGAACAGTGGTGTCATTAAAGCAGTTAATAAAGGTGAAGGTTTTTGCAGTATTGGCTGGCGTTTCGCTGCGACAAAAATATTTGATCACAAACAGTTGTTGTCATTATTTTCTACGTTGAAAGTGGAACGTATGAAAGCGGTGTTAATTACTGACAAGGGTATTTTGGGTTACAACCTTACTGGCGATGGATTAACTGAAACACCATTAGAGGAATGCCGGGAAAGTCGTATTGAGCTAATTGCTGAACAATTCGATGAATTATTTGAAAAGCAGTTACTTAACTGTATCCGTTAGTGATTCTTTCGAAAAATTACCTATAGATTATTATTACTAATAAGTACTTCATCGTTATTTAAATAAGAAACTTCAGACATTTGGTTGAAGTTTCTTTGTATCTCTCATCTTATCTTTTTTGTTTTATTTTTATTTATAGCAAGCTAATTTGCTTAGTGATCATCTCACTTAGTTGATTTAAGCCTTGTGTAAGGGCGAACACTAGTTGATCGTAGCCTGATTCTTGTAATGGCATGTTGATTTGAAAGTTGTCACTTTTTATTAAGTTGCCTTGCCCGTCAATCAGTAACCATTCACCACTTAATTCAGCGTCACCAGTGAAGACACCATTAAATTTAGAGAAATGAATTTGCAGGCTAGGTTGGTTCGTTAACTGTATTGATGCATTGCGCTCTATTGGCCAAAATGTACCTTGATTAGTACGTAAATTAGTCACCATTCGTTGATTAATTTGTTCGGATATTTGATGTGCCCAACGATTATGCTTTGCTAATACAATTTTAGTATCTGACACTCTATAGACTAAACTAGCTTGGTCTAGGTAGGTATCTAAGTTAGTGCTTACTAGTAGCATAGGTAAGCTATTATTTGCTATTGCCGCTGTAGTATTTTCAGGTAATAAAAAAAGTGAGTTTTGTTGCTCTACATTAGAGCTACAACCAGCGATAAATATAACAAGTATTAATAACCACTTTTTCATTAGTTTGCTCTCTTAGTTGGCATTGGGTCTGTCACTTGGTCTTCACCAAAAATGAGTGAGTTTGGCTTATCGTTAATTTGCTTTAAGACGGGTTGTAGCTCAAGCATGACTTTTTCAACTTTGTCGAGCGTTTGCTGCAAGTCGTTATACATGACAGAGTTAGGGCTGAAACCCGCTAGTGTTTGTTGCAGTTGTTGTAAGCTAGTCTGTACATCTGCTGGTATTGCTTGCACCTCTTTTTGTGAGATTATCTCATTGAGTTTATCGAAGGTGTTGTTAGCAGACGTTAAGGTCTGATTTAAAGAATCCATTGTTTTAGTCATTGACCCTGCTACTTCATTTAAAGGAATATCATTAAACTTATCCATGAATGATGATATTTGTTGCTGAATCATGGCCAGTCCTCCTTTTTTGGTGGGGAAAACGTCGTATTCACCTACTTTAGTTATCTTGAAATCGGGATTTGGCGTGTCGAATTCTGTATCAATAAAGAGCGCTCCTGTTAATAAATTGCCACTTTTCAATTGGCCTTTAAGACCACTTTTAAAGTGTTTCTCAATGGTTTCTCGAAAATTACTCAAAGACAAGTTACGATCAGCATTAAATAATCTACCAAGCTCAATTTTGATTAATACTTGGATCTTCACCGATGAAGTATCGCCTTGAGGTACCATCATGTCGTAAGGGGCTTGTAATACTGTTCCTATGCGAATGCCGCGATATTCAACAGGCGCGCCAACCGTTAAGCCTCGAATCGTTTCATCAAACTCCATAATGAATTTCACATACTGTTTATAAAGCCCGTTCTGTACTTGTTCATAGTTATCAAAGAGAGGCAATTTTACCACATCACTAGCAAAGGGAGTGCCCGCTCTTTCGCCTGAAGGAATACCAAAAGTAACGCCACCAGAGACCAAGCTTTGTAATGAATCCACTTGTACTTTAATGCCATCCGCATTGAGTTGTACATCAACGCCTGAAGTTAACCAAAACTGTGAGCCAGAAAGCAATAGGTCATCATAGGGTTCAAATATAAATAGCTGATATAAGGCTTTTTTAGTTTTTAAATCAAAAGAGGTCTTTTCTACCCGGCCAACAGTGAACCCTTGATAAGAAACGGGATCGCCGACGCTGAGTTTCCCTGCACTATTATGGCTTAAGATGACTCGTTTTCCTTTACTACCTAAAGGGGCTACAGGAGGAAGGTCTAATGCTTCAAAAGTGAGCTTTTTAGTTTTAGAGTCACCAGGCTGTATTTGGATATAAGCACCAGACAAAATGGTCTCTAAACCAGAAATACCCTCGCTACCTACTCGTGGTTTAACCACCCAAAATTGGGTTTTATCATTGAGCATTCTTTCACTATCTTTACTCATTTGTGCCGTTATCTCGATGTGGTCGTAATTCTCACTAAGTGTTACAGCAGTGACCATTCCAACTTTCACATTTAAAGATCTAATTTCGGTTTTTCCTACTTTAATCCCTTCTGCTGTTGGCATGATGATGGTGATTTCTGTACCTTTGTTATTTACATATTGAAATAACATCCATGCACCAATAAGCAGGGCCAATATTGGAATGATCCATATTGCAGATATCTTTTTCTGTTTTTTTATTGTTGCTTGTACTGGAGTCTCATCGCTCATTATTGGTTATCTCTTTTAATCATTTATTGGTTGAGTATATAGCGCTGCTTTATTGACGCTTTTTGGCGTTATATTGTTGGTGTTACGCCACAACATACGAGAATCAAATTTCATTGCTGAGAGCATAGTGAATATCACAACTGCTGCAAATGAAAGGGCTGCTGGACCAGGGTAAATGGACATCAGCTTTTGTAATTGAACTAGTGCCACTAATATTGCTACTACAAAAATATCAATCATTGACCAACGTCCAATAAATTCAGTTATTCGATATATTTTTAATTTTTTAATTGCATCGCTCTCAGGTAAGTTGTTCAGCGTTTTCGCAGTAATAAATAACCATGCTAATGCAAATATTTTAATTAATGGGATAAACACACTAGCAATAAAGATGATTGCCGCCACTGGATATGAGCCTAATTGCCATAGAAGAATAACCCCTTCCATAATTGTCGATGGGCTAGTTGATCCTAGACTAACGGTATACATCATCGGGTATAAGTTGGCCGGGAAATAAAAGATGATGGCTGTGATTAATAAAGCCCATACTTTTTGTAGATTAGCATCCATATCAAAATGATGAAGTGGTGCGTCGCATCTTATACAAGTCTGTTTCTGAGTTTGGTCATTAGGGTTGATTTGATGACAAATATGGCAGCTGAGATGCGTATTAGAATGGTGAGTATCACCCAGATAATTTTGTTTAACCGGTTTACCGGGAATAAGTTGTTGCCAAAGCCAGCTCTTATCAACAATCGCCACACATTTAACGACTAAAACGGCGTAAATACAGAAAGTAAAAAATGAGTATCCAAGGCTGATTTCAGCAAGTGAGGCTATTTTAACCAAGCTGACTAAAACACCAAGTAGAAATACATCAACCATTAACCATGGCTCAATCATAAATAGCAATTTACACAGGTTCTTAATCACCTTTCTAGGCTTATGGCTCATTGTAGTTGGTGGTTGCTTCGCTGCCTTAAAATAAAGGTATAACATCAAACTGATATATAAGCCTGGTAAGATAATCACCGTACTTAATAATAAAAAGGCTAGAAGTGTATTTTGATATTCACCCAGCATCTGGGCCGCTTGTAGCAAGTGAATCTCTTGGGTTAACCCTTGTACTGAGAAGGACATAAAAGGAAAAGAGATACTTAATGTCAACATAACTAAGCAAGCAGAAGCGAAAGCTACCGCTTTTTGATGAGGAAATGCAATTTTTTGTATCAGCAGGTGTTCACATCTAGGACAATGTGCTTTTTGATTCTCGTGTAATTCAGGAATAGCGACAACTAACCCGCATTCTTCACAGGAGATCATTAAGTTCGTATCTGTCGAGCTTATTGCAGTAGTCACGTAATTAATATCTTCGCTATTATGAATAAAGAACTGAATAATGCTGGTGGATTATATAATAAGCATTATGAAAAGAGCTATTTTTGATAATAGCAGATGTTTTTTTGTACATCTATGCGAAGCCAAAAGTAATCTAAAGGCATTTATAGAGTTTAACGGTTACTTAACCAGTTGATCGAAACTAGTTATGTCTCAAGCTGTGAAAGAAGAAGTAGAATGAGCATGACTCATTTGAAATGATCAATATTGAATTAATAAAAACAATAACTTATTTGTTAAGTATTAAAACTCTCCTATATTTATTTAAGTAAATATCATTACTTCGTTTAAAAAAGACAGAATAGAGGTAATATCACTATAAACTAACCATATAGATATACTAAATTGGTTGATATTCAATCTATTCTTTGTGGTAGGTAATCTCACAAACTACTTAACTTTACATTTTAGGATCCATAATGGCTATTTCGATCGGATTTAAACAACGAATAATATTGGCATCGACACTTTTGTTAGGTGCGTCTTTATTAGTTTCAAATTGGGTGTCGTATAGTACGACTCGGGCAGAAAGTGTAGCTGAAGTAGAAAGAAATTCTTACGCAGTTTTAAAGAAGGTTAAAGAAGATATCAACGCGTGGTTGCAAAGTAGTGAGGTAGTGATCACGAGTGCAAAAAAATTATTAAATAGTAATGATACAGCTAAAAAAGAAGAAATTGCCAAGTTACTGGTAGCTTCAACTCCTTTAGATGCGGTTAACTTTGCTGACCAACAAGGCCTTACCGTAGGCAATGCAGGTGTTATTGATAATTATGATGCGACTCAAGAAGAGTGGTATCAAGATGCAAAAAGAGCAAATAAGTTAATTATTACTGATATTTACTTTGATAAAGGTATCTCTGATAAATATATGTTTAGCTTTTTAGACGTTGAAAATAACGGGGTAATTGGTGGAGATATATTTTTAGAAGCGGTTGACCATTTTATCAAAGATATTGACTTTAAAGGTGCTGAAATCAGTATTTATGATGCAGATGGAGGTTTAATTAGCACTTCTGGAAATGGTAAGTTTGGCGATCGAATGGTTGATAAAGCATTGGAGCGACAAGTACTAACGACTGATAATGGTAAATTCTTTTATCAAAAAGGGAGTCATCAGCAGCAAGCAGTTTTTTCTGATTTAACATTACTTGGCGGTAAAAAATGGCATATTGTCATGGATATTGATGAGTCGATTGTCTATCAATTTTTAGATGACCAACTTAGCTCGGCGATTATCACTGCTGCGATATTAATATTAGTGACGATTATTTTACTGTGGCTAACTTTAGCCAAGGTTTATAAACCAATTATTTCATTAAAAGAAAGAATTGGTAGTCTAGCTCAGGGAGAAGGCGATCTTACACAACGTTTAGACGTTAAAGGAAATGATGATCTTGCGCAAATAGCAATGGATGTGAATTCCTTTATTAGCCAACTGCAATCTATGTTAATTGATGTGCTAACTTCCTCTGCTAAAATATCAGAAGAAATCAAACAACTTAAACAAGCATCGCTCGCGAATACACAGTCGTTGAAAATGCATTCTGATGAAACAAATCAAGTGGTAGCTGCGATTACCGAAATGAGTGCTTCAGCTAATGCGGTGGCTGACAACGCAAGACAAACAGCTTTAAGTACACAGAAAACAAGCGATGAAGCATTAGTATCAAAAGAACTTGTTCAAACATCTTCTGAAAGTGTAAGGATGCTTGTTACTGAGGTTGATACAGCTTCAGAGCGCATTAATACTATGAACGAAAATACACAGGAGATTGTATCGGTATTAAGTGTTATTGGTGCTATTGCCGATCAAACTAACTTACTTGCTCTAAATGCAGCGATTGAAGCTGCGCGTGCAGGTGAGCAAGGTCGAGGATTTGCCGTGGTTGCTGATGAAGTTCGCTCGTTAGCAGCAAGAACCCAAACCAGTACCGCTGAAATTAATGAAATACTGTTAAAATTAACAAGTGATGCTGGGCTGTCAGTTAAAGCAATGGAAGTGACAAGAGAGAGCTGTCAAAGCACGACTGATAATACGATACGCGTGGGGAGTGGCTTAGATGCAATGGTGGGATCTATTATAGAAGTAAATGAGTTAAGCTCACAAATTGCTACTGCTGCCTCAGAACAAAGTACGGTTGCAGATGAAATCAGTCGCAATATGTCATCAATCCAAAATATGGTGAATGATTTAACCGAAAATGGCCAGTTAACAACAAACAGTACAGAAAATTTAGTAACTGCAAATCAACAACTTGCTGCATTAGTGAGTCGCTTTAAACTAAATTAATCTCAATGCTGGATAAGAAAAGTGAGTTAATACAGATCCCTTTTATAAAAATCATAAAAGGGATTTTTGCTATTCACCAACGGTCAAAGCATTTTAACTGTTCTCTTTATAGTCTTTAGCAACCCTTAGCATGTTCATTTTTATTATATTGTCTACTTTTCCCTCGCAATTTGGTAACTTATGTCTAAATGAATTGATGAGAATATTTATGCATAAAGACCAACTGACTTTTAATAATATGATCACCTATGGTATTGCTGATTTAATTCTATCTATTGGCGATCCAGCTTTTTTTGACAAGTTAACCTACTTGTTAAAATCTGCAGCGAGCTTTGATGATTATGTTATTTTAATTTACCACCCTACAGAGTCGCCGACAGTCTTAAATTCTTCCTTTGCAACAGATGAAATGGCGGTGTGGGATCGTTATCTAGCAGGAGCTTACTTATTGAGCCCATTTTATAATTATGGGGTTAATCAGGGAAAAGAAGGTTTTGTTACGTTAGATGAAATTGTGCCCGATGATTTTTATCAAAGTGCATATTATGAGGATTATTTTCGTCAATCTAAATTGGTGGATGAGACCTGTTTTGCCGTACAAGGCGCAGACGATAATGTATACCTGTTGTCTTTAGGGAGAACTAAAACCTTATCTAAATTCAGTGACCGTATGTTAGTAAGGTTAAGAGAGTTATATCCTATTTTTAGCTCTGCAGTGAAAATGCATGATAAGACACAACATTTACCAGACCGTCATTCTCATGTTCAAATAAAGGAATATATTGAACAGTTTGGTATGGATGTATTGACTCCTAGAGAGCATGAAGTCACGTTATTATTGATTCGGGGCTACTCCAGTAAAGAAGCAGCACGTTTGCTTAATATCTCCTCTGAAACCGAAAGAGTACACCGTAAAAATATCTATACCAAGCTGCAAGTAAACTCTCAGCATGAGCTATTAGCCAAGATATTTGACGATATTGTAAACCTCACTCCAAATTAATTTTTGCTTTAAGTATGTCTATACCGCAATTGGGTAATAGCGCTCAGTAGTTTCTCTCTCTATGATAATTTTAACGATTATCAAGGTAGCAGATACTGATGGCACAAATACAAATTAAACCAGAAAGATTACTTTCATTTATCACTGAAATGGCAAATATTGGTGGTACACCTAATGGCGGGTGTAACCGCCAAGCGCTTACCGAAGAAGATCGCATCGGTCGTACTTTATTTCTTAACTGGTGTAGTGAGATTGGTGGTGTTGCTCGACTTGATAGCATGGGTAATATCTTTGTTCATTTCAAAGGAACAGATACCACAAAACTCCCTGTATTAATGGGCTCGCATTTAGATACTCAACCTTCTGGTGGTAAGTTTGATGGTGTTTATGGTGTGCTTGCTGCATTAGAAGTGATGTCTTCGTTACATGATCAAAACATAACTTTGACACACCCTGTTGAAATTGTGGTGTGGAGTAACGAAGAAGGATCTCGATTTAGTCCTGCTATGTCTGGCTCTGGTGTTTTTGCTGGTAAATTATCACAATCGACACTTTATCAATCTGTTGATGACCAAGGCGTTAGTTATCAACAAGCTCTTATTACCACAGAGCAGCTTGGTGAGTTCCCATGCCAATCTTTTCCCTTTGCTGCAGCATTAGAGCTCCATATCGAACAAGGTCCTATTCTAGAAGCTGAGCAAAAAAGCATTGGTATTGTGACTGGTGTGCAAGGGATGAACTGGTATCAAGTTACTATTTCTGGTGAAACTACCCACGCAGGGCCTACACCAATGTCAATGCGTAAAGATCCAGTGCAAGGGTTGCATGCCATGTTACCCAGTTTATACGCTAAAGTCGCAGAGTATGGCGAACAAGCTAGGATCACCATAGGTAAAATTACCACTATCCCATCCTCTCCAAACACTGTCCCGGAACAGGTTATTTTTACACTTGATTTAAGACATCCAGAGCAAAGCATACTAGATAAAATGTCAGAAGAGTTGTTAAGTCTTTGCCAGCAGGTTCCTTCTATCTTAGGTTCACAAGTTGATGTGTTATGGCAATCTCCTGCGGTTGTATTCGATGCTCGCTGTATTGATGTAGTAACACAAGCAGCTGAGCAGTTGTCTTTAACTGCAATGCCGATAGTTTCTGGTGCAGGCCATGATTCAGTTTATTTATCTACCGTTGGACCTACTGGAATGATTTTTGTGCCATGTAAAGATGGCATTTCCCATAACGAAAAAGAGCATGTTGAACCTGAGCATTTAATCGCTGGTGGTAATGTTCTATTGCATAGCTTGATGCAATTAGCACAATAAAAGGAAGGATAAAATGGATAATTTATTAAGTCGCCGTCAAGTCAATGGCGGAACAACTGCGTTAACTGATTGGGGAATTACTTCTGAAACAGGACGCTTAAAAGAAGTACTAGTTGGGCCCATTGACCATTTTGAATGGCGTTCAGGTAACTCAACATCTCGACGTCACATGGAGGCAGGCGAGCGTTATGATTTAAATGTCGCTAAAGCACAATATAACGAAATGCTTGATGTTTACCGTGAAACTGGGGTGAATGTGCATTTTTTAAATGCTAAATCAGAGCAGCCGTATTCTATTTATGCTCGAGACTCATCTGTGATGACGCCATGGGGACCGATTATTAGTCAAATGTACAGTCCTTGGAGGCAGAGTGAGTGGTTAACGGTTTTAGAGTTTTATACCAAGAAAAATATCCCTATTTTTGATGTTGTGACTGCTGGGAATTTTGAAGGTGGTGACTTTATGTTGATTGAACCCGGTGTAGTGCTTTGTGGCTATTCAGGAGAGCGCACTAATGAAGCTGGGATGAATCAGGTAAAAGGCTGGTTTGAGAAAGAGGGGTGGGAATTCCAAGGAATTAAATTTGATCCTCACTTTTTACATATGGATGTTCAGTGCGTCATGGTTGCTGAGAAATTAGCGGCAGTATGTACTGCTGTTGCGCCAGATAGCTTATTGAAATGGTTAAAAAGTAAAAACATCGACATTATTGATATTCCCTACAAAGAGGCGATGGAGCTAGGTTGTAATATCGTGTCGTTAGGTGATGAAAGAGTGTTAATTCCATCGGATAGTTTGACCTTAAGAGATCAATGTAATGCGCGTGGATTAAGCGTTTATGATCCTGATATTTCGATGATTACTAAAGGTGGCGGTGGTGTACATTGCATGTGCCAAGCCTTGAAAAGAGATTAAAAAAATAAACATTAATATTGGATAGGTGAAAAGATGGATCTCGCATTATATCGAACATTATGGGGTGTGACAGAGCCGATCACTGATTTAGCTGATAAGTTACGTGAAGCTGGATTTGATGGTGTCGAAGGTAGGATCCCTAACGATCCTGATACCAGAGAAGCATTTAAACAAGCGTTAACAACAACGGGTTTAGATTATATCGCGATTATTTTTACTGGTGGTGATGTTATTCCTGATCAAAGTAAAACAGTGGATGACCACTTACAAGTGTTAGCTGAGCAGTTAGAGTATGCGAAAGAGCTTGGTGCTCAATTTGTTAATGTATTAGCGGGAAATGACCGTTGGCCAATGGTAACTCAAGTTGAGTTTTTTAATAAAGCGGTCGCGATAGCAAAACAAGCTGGTATTACTTGTAGCTTCGAAACACATAGAGGGACTTCTCTTTATAGCCCTTGGGTAACGCTTGAGTTAATGACAAAAGTGCCTGATATGTTATTCACTATGGATATTAGCCATTGGATTCTAGTATGTGAACGTTTACTAGATAGACCAGAAGATGACTTGTCAGCTTTCTTAAATCGTGTCTTTCATTTACAAGCTAGAGTAGGTTATGACCAAGGGGCGCAAGTTCCCCATCCTGCTGCACCAGAATATCAAACAGCGTTAGCATTTCATCAAAACCTATGGCAACAGGTTTGGAAAAATCATCAAGCACAAGGCCGTAAAATCACCACAATGACTACTGAGTTTGGCCCTGATGGCTATTTACACCACCTGCCTTTTACTGATGTGCCTGTCGCTGATTTATGGTCGTTGAATGATTGGATAGCCAAGGAAGAAAGAGCACATTTTTCTCGCTTTAAACGATCATTGTAAATAAAGCATATAACTAATTAACGGATTTGAAGGGCTTAATATGAACACTCAAAAAAATACATTCACCAGCATTCCCGTGATCGATGTCTCTGGATTATTTAGTGATGATAAAAAGCAGCGTGAAGTAGTTGCACAAGAAATGGGTAAAGCTGCTGCCGAAGTTGGCTTTTTATATGTTACTGGTCATGGTATCCCGAAAGATAAAATTGCCAATTTACGTCAGGCTGCGAAACATTTTTTTAGCCAACCATTTGATACAAAAATGCAACATTATATTGGTGATTCTAAAACGCATAAAGGTTTTGTTCCGGAAGGAGAAGAAATTTACGGTACCGGTAAACCCGATAACAAAGAAGCCTACGATGTTGGTTTTCCAGCACCTAAAAACAACCCTTACGTATTAAATAACACACCATTAATTGGTGAAAATGAATGGCCAGCGTTAGCTAATTTTCGTGAGCCTATTTTAGATTATTACAGCACTCTGTTTGCGTTAGGTAGAAAACTCTTTTCTGGTTTTGCTTTAGCGTTAGGGTTAGCAGAAAACTACTTTGACAGTATGGTGACTTGTCCACCAGCTAAGTTACGTTTAATACATTATCCATATGATGAAAATGTAGTAGATCGTCCAGGTATTGGTGCACACACGGATTATGAATGTTTCACCATGTTATTAGCAGATCAACCTGGGTTGGAAGTATTAAATGATGATGGAGTCTGGGTAGATGCTCCTCCCGTAACTGTAGAGGGTGAAGAGGCGTTTGTGATTAATATTGGCGATATGTTAGAGGTGTTAACCGCTGGTCGATTTGTTGCAACTTCACACCGAGTAAGAAAAGTCGCACACGAACGTTATTCATTTCCGCTGTTTTTTGCTTGTGACTACGACACACTTGTTAAGCCGTTACCGCAATTTGATGATGGTGAAAGTGAATATAAAGAGCTCAGTATTGGTGAACATATGTATAGCCAAGCGTTACAAACTTACCGTTATTTACGAGAGAAAGTAGCAAAGGGGGAGTTGTCATTGCCAGAGCGAGCAACAGGCGTAGCCACCTTTGGACATTTAAAGAAACAGAAAGCATAGCAATATCAAACTTAATTAAAACTAATTTTTTAACAAGGAGAATACTTATGGAAAAGGCAAAAAAATTACTTACAACAACACTGATTGCAGCGGCAATAGCGACAAGTTCAGCTAGTGCAATGGCGGCATCAACTCTCTCTGAAGGTAAGTTAACAGTTGGCATGGAGATCACTTATCCACCATTTGAATCCTATGAAGGGGACAAAGTGGTTGGATTTGACCCAGAGTTAACGGCGTTACTTACCAATAAAATGGGAGTGGGTTATGAATTCAGTGATAATAAGTTTACTGGGCTAATTCTCGGCTTAAGTGCGAATAAGTTCGATGCCGTTATTTCAGGTATGTATATCATTCCAGATCGCCTTAAAAAAGCGGATGCGATTCCCTATGCGAAAACTGGTGCTTCAATTATGGTGCCTAAAGGTAGTGATATTCAACCTAAAACCGGTGAAGATTTATGTGGTGTTAAAGTGGGCCTCCAACAAGGAACTACTTGGGTTAAGACTTTAAATGATTTATCCACTTCATATTGCGTAGAAAATGGTCTTAAACCTATCATCGTTCAAGAATTTCCTACTGCACCTGAAGTAACGCAAGCAATGATGTCTAAAAATGTACAAGCGCAATTGGAAATTGCTGGTGCGGCAACCATGTTTGTAGAGCGCACTAAAGGACGTGTTCAAATTAGCTCAGATACGCTTGTTTTCCCTCAGACTTTAGGTATTTACATCAAAAAAGGTAATGAAGAGTTAAAAGCAGAACTAGAAAAAGCGATGGCTGAGATTAAAGCCGATGGGTCGTACGAACAGTTGATTACCAAATATGAATTAACTCCTGTCACTGAGTGATCAGAAAGCGTTATGGTCAAGCACCATAACGCTTTTCTATTATATTTTTTAGTATTGGCTAGAAGCAGTGCACTTCTAGAGGAGTTATTATGAGTTTAGATTGGCAGTATTTTTTCTCTCTGTTTACCATGTCTGCTTTCTACGAAGCCTGTGTTGTGGTGATTGTATTAAGTATTTTAGCTTGGGTAATTGGTGCGGTATTAGGTTTCATCATCGCCTGTGGTAAGTTATCTGAAAAACGGTGGTTATCGGTACCCACATCGTTGTTTATTTGGTTTTTCCGCAGTGTGCCTTTACTAGTTGTTTTGGTGTTTGTTTATAACATGCCGCAACTTTTTCCATCTACAGGTGCGTTCTTAGGTGTGCCTTTCTTTGCTGGTTTGGTGAGTTTAGTGGTGACCGAAGCGGCTTATATGGCTGAAATCCATCGTAGTGGTTTGCTGTCTGTGGCAAAAGGTCAAAAAGAGGCGGGGCACGCATTAAGTATCAGTTTCTTGGGGATTCAACGCATTATCATTATTCCTCAAGCGATTCGTGTGTCGATGCCAGCGATGATTAATGAATTTGTTACTATTATTAAACTCAGCTCATTGGTGTCTGCCATTTCATTGTCGGAGCTATTACAAGTAGGGCAGCGTCTTTATTCTCAAAATTTTCTTGTATTGGAAACGCTATTAGCCGTTGCTGTCTATTATGTGGGGATTGTGACTATTTTTGGTTCTGTTTTACATTGGGCAGAGAAAAAAATGGATATTCCATCTCGTGCACCAGAGACATTATCGGATCAGGAGTGTGATGTATTACGTCAACAGGCGATAGCGATAAAAAGTGAACAAATCGACCCCAATCAACAGGGGATGCCTCATGCTCTGTCGTTGCGTGAAATTGAAAAGTCCTATGGTCATCATCAGGTACTAAAAGGGATTAATTTAGCTGTTAAATCTGGCGAGGTAATTAGTATTATTGGCCCTTCAGGGTCAGGTAAAACAACCTTGATTAGAACCATCAATGATCTTGAAAAAATTGATAATGGTGAAATCGTTTTATTTGGTGAAGACTTTATTAAACCTAAACAAGAAAGTATTAAACACGATGTGTACCAAGGCATTAAACGTATTGGTATGGTGTTTCAGTCCTTTAACTTGTTTCCTCATAAAACCGTGTTACAAAACATTATGATTGCGCCTCATTATCACCAGAAAAATAGCTCAGTTGCAGAAACTAAAGCACAGGCACTGTTTTTATTAGACCGCGTTGGTTTATTAGCGCATGCGGATAAATATCCCCATCAATTATCTGGAGGGCAACAGCAGCGAGTTGCAATTGCACGCGCGTTAGCTATGTCGCCTGATATTATGCTGTTTGATGAGCCGACTTCTGCGTTAGATCCTGAGATGGTTGGAGAAGTATTGAAAGTGATTCAAGATTTAGCTAAAGAGGGGATGACAATGATTATTGTGACTCATGAAATGGAGTTTGCCCTATCGGTATCAGATCGAGTGATTATGATGGAAGAGGGCATAGTGCAAGTAGATGCTAGTCCTAATGAGATTATCAATAATCCAGAGCAGACAGAAGATTTTAAACGTATTAAAGAATTTATGGGGAAGGTTGCCTAATGGACGAGCAAGAACAAAAGTTACGCCTTGATTTAGCCGCAGCTTATCGGTTAGCGGCTATGTTTGGATGGGAAGATACTTTATATACACACTTCTCTGTGCGCTTACCTGGAGAGGGTGAACCGCGGTTTTTAATTAACCCTTTTGGTTTGATGTTTGATGAAATCACTGCCAGTAATTTAATCGTGGTTGATGCTCAAGGTCATATTGTGAGTGGCGATGCAAAATATAACCCTGCTGGTTTTACTATTCATAGTGCTGTACATAATGCTCGTGATGATGCCCATTGTGTCATTCACACCCATACTTTAGCTGGCATGGCGGTCGCAGCTTGTGAAAAAGGTTTACTGAATCTTAATCAAATCAGTGCAGAGTTTCATGAACAAGTCGGGTATCACGATTATGAAGGCGTGGCATTTAACTTAGCAGAAAGAGAGCGAATCCAAGCATCTCTCGGTGACAATATGGCACTGATTTTAAAAAGTCATGGTTTATTAAGTGTCGGTGAAACCGTTGCAGATGCCTTTCAAATTATGTTCTATTTGAATAAAGCCTGTGAAATTCAATTAGCAGTAGGGCAAATGTCGAGCTTATCTTCTATTGAAACTATTCCCGATAAGCTCGCAAGTTATGTGTCAGGTCAATTTCAAAAAGTGGCGTATGAGAGACAAATAGTGTGGGATGCATGGTTAAGAAAACTTGACCGACTTGATCCATCATATAAGGAGTGAGAATGAAACCTGTTGTACTGAGCATGATTGATAATGAAGAGTTAACTGAGCAACTGTTGGTCTGTGCTAAAAAAAATCATCCCGAAGTGGAATGGGTGTTGCCGGATAACCCTTTAGCAATACAAGCAAAAGTAGCCGCTTGTTGGCACCCACCTGCAACAATATTAACAGACTTCCCCAATTTACAATGTTTACATTCAGTGGGAGCTGGTGTGGATAATTTAGGGGAGTTACTCAATTCATCGGTAAAAGTAAACCGTATTATCGACGATGGACAAAAGATTGGGATGTTTGAGTATGTGTTATGGGGCGTTTTATATTACCAACGAGATATGGACCGATATAATCAAGATAAGAAGCTAAAACAGTGGAACCCTCTGCCTCAGCGTACCATGGAAAGTATCAAAATCGGTATTTTAGGTTTGGGCGAGTTAGGTGGTTATGTTGGTGAAAAGCTGGCAGCTATGGGCTATCAAGTTTACGGTTGGTCGAGAACAGAAAAACAAATTAATGGCATAACAAGCTACCATGGACAATCCATGTTACCGACACTATTGGAAGATCTGGATATACTAGTAAATCTATTGCCTTTAAATTCACAAACAAAAGGGATCCTTAATCTGGATTTACTTTCAAAGTTACCGAGTAAAGCCGCATTAATTCATTGTGGGCGAGGTGCTCATTTAGTAGAGAAAGATCTAGAGACATTATTGAATAATAACCAGCTTCGTGGTGCTCTTTTAGATGTCTTTTCAACAGAGCCCTTACCAAAAGACAGTAATCTGATGGCGATGGATAAAGTATTTGTTACTCCTCATATTGCTTCTACTGCAAGCAATGAAAGTATTGCCTCTCAAGTAGTACAATCAACTTTAGATTTATGAGTTAAGTGTTATGACTAATAAGGCTGGTACTTTTTCTGAAACTACGAATAACTAATCGCACTTTAAGTAGGTAATAGAATAAATCTATCACCTACTGCTTTAATAGTATTTTTTGTTTTAAAAACAGTCTGTTTAAGTTGTTTTAAATGACGTAAGTGATTCATTTATTTTGTTCTTTTCACATTCTATTACAACATCTTCCCATGTTTGAGGCATCGTAAAATAGAAGCCTTGTACCATTACATCAGGTAGTAGTTGAGCATGTTTAATATCTGCCTCTGTTTCAATACCCTCTACAATTACTTCAAGCTCATATACTTTTGCAAGCTCGTAAATGATATCCAGCGTTGGTTTTTTACCTATTGGGGTGTTGCTTAAACTTTGTACAAAAGATCGATCTATTTTTAAGGTATCTAATGGGTAATTCACTAACTGATTAAAAGAGGTATAACCCGTGCCAAAATCATCTATGGCAATACTCACTCCTAAAGATTTTAGTTGTTTAAGACTTGTAATAGCTTGGTAATCTTCTGGCATTAAACAGGTTTCTGTTATTTCGAGTTCTATCTGTTTAACGTCTAGATCATATTTATCGATTAGTGCTTTTAATCGAATATAAAAATCATCGTTACGTAATGATTTGGATGAAACATTGATGGCAAAGAAACCTGCAAAATCAGTTTTGTTTGTTAGCTCTTGAAGTTTAATGAAAGCATGTTCCGCTACCCATAAATCAATCATTAAAATTAAATCGGTTTGTTCCGCAATGGGAATAAATATATCTGGTCCGACACCAATGTTAGTTAACGTTGGACATCTTAATAAGACCTCATAGCCTTTAAGTTCGAAACTTGCTGCACAATAAGCGGGCATAAAGACGAGCTGTAATTCATTATTCTGTATTGCATCAGTTAGTTTATTGCCAATTTTTATTTCATTATTTATCTTATTTTCAAGTTCAGCTGTATATAATTTGTAATTATTTTTGCCTACACTTTTTGCTAAATACATTGCGCTGTCAGCTTGATTGAGGAGTACTTCTCCACTTTCAGTTTTGTCTTTTGTATAGGCAATACCCACGCTTGCATGAATAGTAAATTTATTGGAGCCGATATTAAAACTGTCATCAAAAATGTGACAAATTTGTTTACCGATTTTTTGTATTTCAGAAATAGATGTCATGTTACTCAGTAAAATCACAAACTCATCTCCTCCAAGCCTTGCGATACTCATTATTTGTTGATTCGTGTTGATATTGCCACTCATCCTCAGCATATTTTTTAATCTTTGGCTAAATGTGATTAATAATAGATCGCCAGTATCGTGTCCACAGGTGTCATTTACATACTTGAAGTTATCCAAATCTATAAAAAATAGTGCAATGTAATGTGTATTTTTAATCTCAGGGAGAGAATATAAAGTTTCATTAAAGCTTGCTCTATTTGCAAGCCCTGTAAGCGAGTCGTTATTAGCAAGGTTATTTATTTTTGTAATCAAAGAAATGTAACTTTCATTTAAGTCTGACACTTCGTCATCGGTCGATAATGGCTTTAACTCGACGGTCAAAGAGGCTTCAACTTCTTTGATACTTTTAGCCAATGCGGTAATGGGAAAAATAATTTGCTTATCAATAAGCCTAACAACTACAAAGTAACTTAACCCAATCAGTATTAAGCTGACCAAAATAAGTTTAATGAGGAATACGTTTAAATCTTTTGCAAAATAACTCTCATCTAGTGTTATCTCTATAGTAAACAGTTCTGTTTCGATCTTGGCTTGGTATGCATCGTGATTCATAGACTGAAACGGAACAAGGTTAGCGGATATTTTATCTATTATTGTATTTTTACTTAGCGTTATTTTGGATGTGATGAATCCGTGATTAGCTTTGATCAGATCCTCTATTGCGACTCTGATTAAACCTCTACCAAGTTGAGTTTGAGTAATATAGAGATCGTCATGAGGATCATAATGTTGTTTTGATGTTAGTTGATAAGGAGAAAAAACTTGAATTATATTAAATAACCTATGTTCAGTATTATCAATAAAGTAATAATACTGGGATATTTTTTGATTTGGGTTATTTTTAATTTTATCCAAAATAGTTTGGGTCTGCTCTTGCAAAATAGGAGCTGCAAAAGGATCTTGAGTATTAATGTGTATGATGAGCTTTTCATTTTTATCATAAATAATAAAGTCATTTACAATATGTGAGGGATTGCTTTTTTTGTTTGTCTTATCAATAAACTGTTCTAAAAATTGGCTTATGTAAGGGGCTGTTAATTTAATACCAAGTTCATTCTGTGTGAAGATAAGTGATGCTTCTTTGCTGTCAATTTTATGTTGAAGATAGCTTTGCGCGTAAGCTAATTCGTACTCTGATTTCATAACCGTATTTTTAAGGTATTCATTAAGAGAGTAAATTTTATTGTCGATCAGTTGTGTTTTATAAATACCATAGTAGATACTCGTGACGGCCGCAGAAACGAGTACTATTACAGGTAAAATAATGTATCTTAATTTCTTTCCAAGTTTCACTGTATAGTTACTCTTGGATATTTAATATAGATACCATACGGTTACGTATCACAAGGTCTTCATCAGATATTATTTTATAATATTCACTTCTATTAATGACCTCTGCGTTAGGCGATATTTCACTGTCGTTCTTATAATCATCATCTGCGATTAATTTTGCTGCTTCATTAGTCGTTGAAAACCACATTTCAGATGCATTTTTATAGGCAACGGTAGGTTCATTAATAAAAGAAAGGAAAGTTTTAGTGGCTTCTGTTATTGGTTTTCCTCCTGGTGCTGCTAGGCAATCGATAAAAAGTAGAGTGCCTTCTTTAGGCACAACATATGTCCAGTCATTTTGTCCTGTTGCTTGTTTAAG
Organism: Psychromonas sp. 14N.309.X.WAT.B.A12; assembly: GCF_030397575.1. Classification (GTDB taxonomy): domain Bacteria; phylum Pseudomonadota; class Gammaproteobacteria; order Enterobacterales; family Psychromonadaceae; genus Psychromonas. The sequence continues at coordinate 176,895 of NZ_JAPNXS010000008.1, forward strand.
GTTAAAAATATCACCGGAGTAAATAACTGAAAGCGTCAATTTAGATGCACTTTTTTGCTCATCAACATAACTGAGGGGGTATCCGTATCCAAGTAAGTATTGTGATTGTGCTTTGAGTAAAGCATATGCAGATTTTAATTCATTTTTATTATTAGAGAATGGGTCAAACCCTTGAGCAAGTAAAGCAACCGCGACCGTATCTAGATCATCTTTGAGCATCATGGTTGTTCCAATATGTTCATCGGCCGGAGTTATAATATCATTCCATGAATCAACCTTTTTCTTGGCAATAGAAGAGCGATAGGCAATGCCCATCGTTCCAGTGGAATAAGGAACCCCATATTGACCGCATGACTCTCTTGATTTCAAGCTATTATTTTGCAGGTTATCTATTTCAAGAGTTGGTAGTACAGCTAAAACACCTGTTTCTCCATATCTCTTGGCAGTTGCATTATCGACGAGTACTAAATCGTAACGAATGCCTTGTCCATTCATTAAAAGTGCATTTCGGTCAACTTCATTATCGAAAAAGTATTGTTTTACAGTGTGCCCAGTTTTCTGAGTAAACTCATTAATAATTTCTTCTGAAATGAAGTGCTCCCATATAAAAATTTTAATTTCTTGCGCATTGAGCGGTAAAGAAAATGTTAAAGCAAGCAATGTTTTTAATACATTCTTCATATTTATTCCTAATTTTTACTTATAAAAGTAGCACTTTGGGGGTATTTATCCAGTTTTTTAAACGAAAAATTACTTAAAATAAGCAGTAAATCCTAAATCCTAAATCCTAAATCTAAATAGCATTAAGGTATTGGGGCAAAGAATAAATATTTAGATATATTTATAATGAAAATTGTTATGGAAATAGGGCGTGATAAAAAATGTGTAAGCAGTAAAGGCAAAAGGAGGGACTATTTGAAGCAGCTTATTTAAGTTACTTGTGCATCCATTTTAACACTTTTCCTGTGATATCTATGTAGCTCTCTAAAAATAATCTATCTATTGTCTAAAATTTTTCTTCTTATTCTCTGCTAAAGGTTGCTCCGCTGATAGGCTTATTGATTTTAAATACTTACTCATCTTATTATAGAACTTGCCGATATATAAAATATGTTATTAGTAAGTGGTTTATTTTACGATAAAGACCAGCTATCAAACTTAAGTTTTTAATACTTAAAATTTTTTCGTGAAGGGCAATGACGACTACTAAATATTACGTAACGACTTATTTTAATTTACACATTAAATATTCTAGTAAATGAAATATTTAGTTATCAAATCAATTAACAATAATAAAAAACTAATATCAGTTAAGTCTGTTATGGTTAATTATTTTAAGCTTAAGGAAGTAACATGACGGTTTCTGTTTTAATTTGCGATGATTCGAATATTGCTAGAAAACAATTAAAAAAAGCACTTCCTGAACAATGGAAAGAAAGTGCGCTATTGGTTAATAATGGTGAAGAAGCACTTGAAGCATTGCAAATGGGGAATTTTGATCTATTATTTTTAGATTTAACGATGCCCGTGATGGATGGTTTTCAGGTTTTAGAAAATATTAAAGCACAAGGCTTAAAAGTAAAAACAATTGTTGTTTCTGCTGATTTACAGATTGAGGCAAGAAATAAAGTAGCTGAGGATGGCGCAATTGATTTTATTAGGAAGCCTGTTTCCGAATCGGCATTAATAGGTGTTTTAAATACACATGGATTATTATGATTGAAAGCCTAAACTTCAATGAAGATCAACGCGATTACTTACAAGAAATCTGCAATATAGGTATGGGGCAGGCTGGCGAGTCGTTATCGATGTTGTTTGAGCAATATGTAACACTGTCGGTTCCAGCGATTGAAATTATTAAGGCGACAGAGCTTAATTCTGTATTACGTCGCTTAATTCCTGCGGAAACGATCTCTGTTGTTAGCCAAGGCTTTTATACTCATGTAACTAACCCTAAGTTTTGTGGTGAATCCTTAACGATTTTCAGTGATACCAGTTTTGATAATCTAGCTCAATTGCTTGCCTTTGACGAAGAAATGACACCCGAGTTTGAACAGGAAATTTTGCTAGAAATCTCCAATATTATCAATGGAGCTTGTTTAAGCGGTATTGCAGAGCAGCTCTCTGAGCGTTTTTTTAATACGCCACCTTCTATTATCGGCCAGTCTATGCCTGTTGATAACTTATTATCTCAACAAAAGATTCGATGGGATCATGCTCTATCAATAAAAATAGAATATAAAGTTGAAAAACACTCCTTTAAGTGTGATTTATTATTGTTGTTACCTGATAGCTCTATTAAATATTTACAAAGTATTTTAGATAAACTATTGGATGAGTTTTAAATCTGATGACGAATAAATTTGCTTACACTCATAATATTATTGATTGTCTTGATAATGGCATTTTCGTTGTTGATAAGAACTTTACTATCCAACTGTGGAATAAATTTATGGAGGTGCACAGTGACTTCACTGAAAGTGAAATCATTGGTAGAAATTTTTTTGAGTGTTTTCAAAACCTTCCTCAAAAATGGCTTGAAAGAAAGATAAACAGCGTTTTCCTACTTAATCATGAGTCTTATACTTCATGGGAACAAAGACCATATTTATTGCAGTTTTCTCATGGTAGATCGGTGACGGGTCACTTAGGGTTTATGTATCAAAATTGTAACTTTGCACCCATCTGTAATCAGGATGATGAGGTTGAATATGTTTGTATATCTATTAAAGATATGACAGATATCGCTATCTCTACTATGCAATTAAAGGAAGCTTGTGCAGAATTAGAGCGTATTAGTAGTATCGATGGGCTAACTCAATTATTCAATCGAGCACATTGGGAAAGAGCATTTGCAAATGAAGTGGAAAGAATAGATAGATACGGCGGTAAGGTTTCATTAATTATTTTTGATATGGACAATTTCAAAAGTATCAATGATCGCAATGGCCATTTATTTGGTGACCAAGTGTTGAAGGAAGTGGCTAAACGCTGCAAAAGTGTGCTGCGTTCGGTAGATGTTATTGGACGTTATGGTGGAGAAGAATTCGTGGTTTTCTTACCTGAAACTAACATTCAAGAAACGGCTTTAGTCGCTGAAAAGCTAAGAAAAAATATATGTGATACACCTGTACGTTACGAGGGGGTTGCGTTATCTATCTCTATTAGTGCTGGTTTTACTACTTCAGGAAGCGAGTATAATGATTTTGAAAAGTTACTTCATCAAGCTGATATTGCCTTGTATCAAGCAAAGGCAAAAGGTAGAAATCAATGCGTAAATTATTTAAATCTGCCAGCAGAAGCGTTTGAAAAATAATTGAATTGCAATGTATTACAAGGTTGATAAGTAAAATGGGAAACTAGTTGTTAGTATTCACTGATAACATAATCTAAGCCTTTTGTTTTAGCTTGATACATTGCCTTGTCTGCAAAGGACAATAACCCTTCAGCATCACAATCCACCTCTTTACTTAGAAATGCAATACCAATACTGACGCCTAAAGATAAAATTTGTCCTTCATGGTGGATAGGTTTTTCAACAGCGACTTTTATTTTTTCTGCTACTTTGACTAAAGAATTAGTATTAGTGTGATCTTCAATAATAAAAATAAATTCATCTCCACCAACACGGTAAGCACTATCACGCTGACGAAGAGAAGTAAGTATACGTGCTCCAATTGTTTTCAATGCCGTATCACCTGCCGCATGTCCAAAGTTATCATTAATATATTTAAAACGATCTAGATCTGCCATTAATACCGCAAAGTGGTGGCCTCTTTTTTTAGCATTTTCAAATCGAGTACTCAATAGCTCTTCTAGCTTCGTACGATTATGAAATCCAGTTAATGGATCGGTTCTCGCAAGGCTATATAAACGTTTGTTTGCTTTATTAAGTGATTTTGTTCTGGACTCAACACGTTCTTCTAATTCATTAGTAAGCTTTTGTAATTTTAAATTTGAATCCGCTAATGAATTTTGACTGTTAGATAACCGACTCATCATTGCGTTAAAGGTGATTGCCACAGTGCTTAATTCATCTCTTCTTCGCAGTAGATCCCAGTGAGTTCCTTGTTGAGAGTCTAAGTCTATATTTCTAATATGGTTGATTAATGAATTAATAGGTTTGCCTAAATTATTACGTAAAAAATGGATCATTAAAATAACCCCTGTAAAAATGATCAAAGACGCATACATAAGCATTTTTATGATAAATTCGGTGAGTTTAGACTCAAGTAAGTGTTGGTCTATTGTTGCTATTATGTAATGTTGTTGCTGAGTAACAGGCGGTAGGGATTTTTTGATTAAATACTGGTTATCTTGTGAAATGAAGTGGTTGGGTTTTGATATGGTAGTCTGTTGGTTGTTCAGAGGGGTTGATTCAAAGAGAACTTTTCCATTTTCATCAATTAATGCCGCGTAGATGAGGCCTTCTGTATTATCTACCAATTTTTGGCATAGTGCTTCATAACCAAAAAATTCATTAGGTAATAAACCAAGCTGCAGTAAACGTTCTGTTTTATAGATGAGCTCTTGTACGGCAATATCACCTCGCTGAATAAATAAATTTTTGTTGGTATTATAAACTTCTATCGTAAATACAAATAAAATGATTGAGGTAATGAGAGTTAGGCTCACGGTAAACAAGATTGCTATTTTACTGGTGAGTGAAATGGGCATTATTCGCTCCAATCGTACTGTTTCTTAGTTTTTACACTGAGTAAAAGTTGCACATCGATGTTTATTCCTAGTGTTTTTGCACGTGCAAGGCTGATCATTGGTTCACCTTTTTCACTTGAGCTAATAGGAATATCGCTTGGGGAAACCCCATCAACTAATATTTTTCTAGCCATTCCCCCAGCAATGTACCCTTGTTGATAAGCGGAGATCGCTACAGCTGCTAGCGTACCTAAGTCAACACGAGACTCCCAAAATGAGAAGTCTGGGAGTTGGCTATTCTCTGCTGTCCATTTTAAAATTTCTTTGAAATCAATGTCCTTGTTATTTTCGTCTTTAATATTAAAAACACCTAGTAAAGCAACCGCATCCACCTTAGTTTGTAATGACATCATCATGTCTTTGTAATCACTAAATGTGTTAGCAAGGTACCATTGTGTAACTTCAATATCTGGATTTGCTTTTAGCTTCTCTTTTATGCGTTTAACAACCCCTGCCCACATTGGATCAGAGTCAATGATCACTGCAATGCGTTTTATATTTTTGTTAAACGATCTGAGTAAGTTTACTGCGGGAATAAAGTGTTCATATTCCATAACTCCAGTGACATTGTTGGAATTTGAAAAATGGTAGAGCGAAGGATCTCGATTAACGGCACTGAATACGATGGGTAAGGTAGTATTCACATAATCCTGAGCAAAGTACTTTTGTGCATTATCATCATTGCTATAAAGTAAGTCAGGTTGCCATTGAGTGACTAAGTCTTTTGCTATAGTTACTTTTTGTTGGATAAGGATAGGGTCACTAGCTCGTTTAGTGTCTAATTCAACAATCTTATACTCTACATTATTAAGTGCTAGGCCATCTTTAAAGCCTTGTAGCTGATCTATATTCCACTCCCATGACATATGGTAACTAGGGACATGTAAAATACGTAATGGTTGGTTTTCATCAGCCAGTAGGCGAGTCGTAAGACTTGAAAAGATAATATAAAAAACGATAGCAAATCGAAAAAACATATTCATGACCCTCTTAAAAAATTGGAGCGAGCATTTATTCGATAGTATTTTTTGGTGGCTAACATTGTTGATTATAATCTGAATAGGTCAAATTAACTAAAAAAACATTACCACTATCTCAATATAAGAAATAATACAGATTTACAGATAATTGTTAAATTAAATTATATTTAAATCACATAACTATTTAAAAGTGAGTATTTATTTGTATTTACTAATTGTGTTCTAGTAAGCATCATCAGCAATTGGCGAAAGTGAACAGAGATAGAGATGTTCCTCGCTATGTATTGTAAATAAATGAAGATGTTTTAGTTCAAAGCATTTTAAATAAGTATCGATATTATAGCGATATGCTGATCGCCCAAATGGCTAAAATAGTTACAGTGATAAAGATCATTGCTTTGGTTTTGTGCTTTTTAATCAACTTCTCTGCCTGGTTCCCTGCATAGTAAACTATGATTGCTAATCCAAAGTAACGTATCGATCGTGCAATGGTGGCGGCCATTAAAAATAATAACAGTGAATATTTAGTTGCCCCAGCGGCGAGCATGGCAATTTGAAAAGGGATGGGAATAATACCTAAGGTCATAACAAACCAAAAACCTTGGGCTTGCATTTTTTGCCTTACCATTTCAAATTGCTCTGGTGTTGATAGCGTATTGATTACCCAGTCTCCAACGGCATCAAATAAATAATAGCCTAATGTGTAACCAAAGAGTGCGCCAATCAAACACCCGATTGTTGCCATTAATGCGATAATCCATAATCTCTCTCTACGAGCTTGCATTAAAGGAACTAAGATTGCTTCTAGTGGAATAGGGACGATCACTGATTCTAAAAACGAAGCGATGGTGATCCCAGTAAGCATATGTTTTGAATCGATAAACTGGCGAGTTCTTTGTTTTAAATTAATCTTGGTTGGCATAAGACTCTCTTAGTCGGTATTAATATAACTGAGCTTATCTCTTAAATTCAGAGATCTATAAGTTTATATCAAGTTTTATGCCAATGACTAAGTTGTTATTAATTAAGTGAAAATAAGCTATTAACTATTGTTTATAGTGTAATTTTTACAGAGTTAATACTTGATCTACTGTATTTTTACAGACAGGACTATTTTACTTTGGATCGTAGATAAGCTCGCTTAATAGCGGAAAGTGATCAGAACTAACAGAAGGCATTCTCTCTATTTTACTTAAAGTGAAGTGCTCGCTATGGAAGATATGATCTAATGGCCAACGTAAAAATGGGTAGTCAGCATGAAATGTATTAAACATTCCCCTGCCTATTCTTGGATCTTTTAAGCCGCTTATTTGTCTAAATGCTTTGGTGGTTGGTGACCAAGCTACGTCATTTAAATCTCCGGTCACTATTGTTGCTTCTGTTTTTTTCGCTATCTGTTTTGCTATTACCAGCAACTCTTTATCCCTAGGTGTAGAAGTATCATTTTCAGTAGGGCTAGGTGGAGCTGGATGAAGAAAATGGCACTTAATCTTAGTGTCTTCATTGAGAATTAAATAACAATGAATAGAAGGAATATCTTTTTCAATTAGCTCTAATACTTGGATATCCTCTAGAGCATATTTACTGTAGAGGTGCATTCCATATAGGTTATCGAGAGGGTGATTTACTCTATAAGGGTAATCCTTGTGAATTGATGCTAATTGAGTTTCCCACCAAAGGTCTGTTTCCAGTGTTACTAGCACGTCTGGTTGGTGATGATTAACGAGATCAATTAATTTGTTTACTTGTCGGTTTGGCATTAACACATTACTGGTCATTATTTTAATTGATGGTTGCCCTTGAATTCCTGAGCTTTTAGGGACTTGCTTAGTACACAATCTTGTATAAGGAAAGATCCACATTAATTGATAGCTAGTTAATAATGCGTTGGTGATAAGTAAGACTAAACATAGAACTGGCGAATCGATAAAACTGCTAGCAAACATTAATACAAGCGTAATCACTGCTATCTGTACTCTTGGAAATTCCCAAACTCTTGATATCCAGTGATTTGAGGGAGAAAAAGGTGCGAAAGTAACAAACATCATGATACTTGTTATTAGCAATATAGTGATTTCGAACATTTGTAATTCCTAGTGATGGTGTCGGCTTTCTTTTCATAACAATTGCATTAAATAAGTGATCTAAACTTTGCTCTATATAGTTAAACAGAGTCAAAGATAAATACAAGAGATTCATATAATTAGATAGATAAATATGCTATTTAATTTTTGTTTTTTTATGGAGGAAATTCGGCTTACATAGCCTGAAGGGACTCTGAACGGAAATAACTTATAGCTACTATTTTTTTAATTAGTAACAGCTGTCGCAATGATATAAATCAATTTCCATCTTAAATATATCTTTAAAAATGCAAACTAGATCTCTTTTGTACATCACAAAACTATCCTAATTGGTGAAGTTAACTATACTTTTTGAGTAGTTTTTGTATTTAATTATTCATTTTATGTATAATCATTGTGAATTTTAGATCAAATGAAGTTTCTGTTAGAGTTAGTTCTTACTGGTGAGGGATGTCTATGAAGGAAAATAATAAGCCATTAATATATCTTTTTTTATGCTTATTTCTGTTGGTCGGTTGTACTTCTGACCAGCATTATCTGGTTGGTCCTACTAAAGACGTTGAGGCTTCAACTAACTCCGATGAATTAGATAAAGTTCAGGTTTTATTCTACTTTGAAAGTGATGATTCTGATAAAAAACAATCAGTTTTAGTTCATTCAGAAACACGCTTATTGGGTGCGTTATTGGATAAATTATATTTTTATTCGGCTTTTTGTGTTGGTGAGGAAGTGCTTCGTTTTGAAAAAAGAGAGAAAGGCTTTCATGCTCAAGATACGATCACTAATACTCATTATGGAAGTTTTAAAATAGAAAAAGATCAACCTCTTTATTTAGGGGTTGTTGTGAATCAAGATGGGACTATTGCTACCAATATTACAACTAAAAAAGATGCTGAAAAAGTCGTTGGAAAAATTGTAAATAGGACATTTTTAGTGAATCGAAAAGTTGAAGCGTGTGACCCTCCAATAGTTGAAGCGACTCCTCCCAAGCAAGATGTGAAATTAAAAAATATTGAGTTATCTGCTGATGCATTATTCGCTTTTGATAGTGCGACTTTAAATAAACAGTTAGTAAAAAAGAATATGAGCCACATATTAGAGCAAGTAAATCGTTCTGATATTTCTGTTACCCGCATAGTGGTGAGTGGACATAGTGATCGCTTAGGTGAAGCTGGTTACAACCAAAGGCTTTCTGAAGAAAGAGCTCAGGCTATTGTCAATTATTTGATTTCAGAAGAAGTCAGAGCTCCAATCGAATCGATCGGCTATGGAAGCCGACAACCCATTACAGATTCTGAATGTTCAAGCCAATTATCTCAAAAATCATTAATTGACTGCTTACAACCCGATAGACGTGTGAGTGTTGAGTTATGGGGTAATTATCAAGATGAATCTACTTTAAGTGCAACAAAATAAACACTGTTTCAATTTTATTAACAGGGTTTTAGGAGGGCAAAATGTTTAATAATATTAATATTTTAACACAGGGTACTGAAGGTCAATTAGAAGCTAACATCGTCACCAATGATAGCCTAAGTCCCACTGTCCTCAAAGCACAAGACGGAGTAGCTTATGAGTTACGCGCGGTTGATTCCCAATTAGCACCTCAACAAGTGTTAGTTTCCAGAAATGGATCTGATCTAGAGCTACGTTTTGATGAGTTTGCGACGGTAGATACTCCTGTTGATGCGATCATTGAAGGGTATTACGATCTCCCACAGCCTCCTGCTTTAACAGGGATTTCTGAAACAGGGATTTATTATGATTATGTCCCTCAGACAGGCCTAGAAGATGCCTTGTCATGGAATCTAAGTGATGGTTTTAGTACTTATCAAAGCCTTGGTTACACGCAGGTTGCATCTAATGCTGTTCCTTGGCTTTCAGTTGCTGCTGTTGGTGCTTCTACTGCTGGAGTTGCCGTTGCTGCAACTGCTGTAGCATCTTCAAGCAGTGATGAATCTTCAGCAGAGCCCGACCCATCAATTACAGTAAGTCAGCTTAGTTTAGATACTAAACGTCCGGGGTTTAAGGGGTCAGTAAAAGATCCTAATGCAGAAGTTATATTAACGATTGAAGGCATTGACTATGTCGCTACTAATAATGGTGATGGCACTTGGCAATTAGATGAAAATACGGTTGAACCTCTAGATGAAGGGGAGACGACTTTATCGGTGACTATGATTGATGAACAAGGCAATGCCGACACTATAACAGACACTGTTATTGTTGATATGATCCCTGTAGAAGTGACAATAGATAGTTTAGTTACCAATAACACTCTACCAACGCTAACAGGTTCTATTAATGATGCTACAGCAGATATTGTAGTAACACTTAATGGTGTTGATTATGATGCGGTAAATAATGGCGATGGGACTTGGACTTTAGATGGTGACCTTCTTTCTGAATTAGCAGAAGGTGAAGTAACGGTTAATATCTTGGCTACGGATTCTGCAGGTAATAATGATGTTGAGAGTACAACCATTGTTATCGATACTACAGCGCCTACTGTTTCATTGGATTCACTTATTACTGATGACCCAACTGCTTTATTAACTGGGTTAGTCGATGATACTGAAGCAAGTGTTGTTGTTACTGTTGATAGTATTGATTACCAAGCAGTAAATAATGGTGATGGGAGTTGGAGTTTACCAGATAATACATTAACTGAATTAGCTGAGGGTGAAACCCAAATTACAGTCACCGCAACAGATAGCGCTAATAATACTGAAACAATCATTGATAGTGTCGTTGTTAATACCGAACAAGTTGAAATAGGAACAAGGAGTTTAGTTTCTGGGGAAACTAAACCTGAGCTTACAGGGTTTATTGATAATCCTGATGCGAGAGTTGTTGTTACAATTAAAGGGATTAAATGTGAAGCTAAAAATAACGGTGATGGAACCTGGACATTAGATCCAGATAGTATGCCTGTTTTATCAGAAGGCACTACTGCATACACAGTTACTTCAATAGATGATGCAGGCCTGAGAATTTCAACAAGTGGTACTGTTACTGTGGATTTATCAGGTCCTGAAGTCTCGGTTAATTCAATCATTACTAAGGACACTACCCCAGCTTTAACAGGTAATGTGGATGATCCTGATGCAACCGTTATTGTTACTGTGAATGGTGATGATTACGCTGCAATCAATAATGCTGACGGTACTTGGACAGTGAGCGATAATTCCTTATTAGCTTTAAGCGAAGGGGAGACTGAGGTTACTGTTTTAGCTACCGATGCATTAGGAAATAGTACTTCATCAACAGGAAATATTACTGTTGACACAATAGGGGTTAATGTCACCCTCGATGCGTTAACTACCAATGAAATTTCACCTGCGTTAAGCGGCAGTATTGATGACCCAACAGCCACTGTGATTGTGACGGTCAATGCGGTTGAATATACCGCAGTGAATAACGGTGATAACACCTGGAGTTTAGCGGCTGATACTTTACCTGACTTAGCAGAAGGTGAGGTTGAAGTGAGTGTGTCTGCGAGTGATGAGGCCGGCCATAGCGACAGCGCAACAACAACCATTGAGATTGATACCACCGCACCAGTGGTCAGCGTCGATTCAA
>NZ_JAPNXS010000009.1 GCF_030397575.1 Psychromonas sp. 14N.309.X.WAT.B.A12
AATCACATCAACAATAAGTGCTCACACAGATTGTTTGATTAAATTGTTAAAGAGCATGCCTTTCGGCTAGGCGGCGTATATTACGCTAACCTTCAACCTTGTCAACAATAAACTTTAAAAGTTTTTATTGACTCAAACTCGTTGAGTTTAATGGTTCAGACTGCGTTAGTAACTTGCGCTACATCCCGTGTCTGTGGGTGCGCATTATAGGGATTAAGATCACATTGGCAAGCGTTTTATTGTAATTAAATGGTTATTTTTACTATTTATTTTAATTCGTTTAAATAACCATCAAATAACACTATTTTTGCTGAATTTTTACTCGCACCAACGTTTACTAGTTTGGTGTTCGATCTTTAAATGGTCCATCACTCTGGCTACCATAAAATCTTGTAATTCTAGAATAGTGGTTGGTTTATGATAAAAACCTGGTGCTAATGGCATTACTGTTGCGCCTAACTCAGATAATGTAAGCATATTTTTCAAATGTAATGTAGAAAATGGCGCTTCTCTTGGCATGACAATCAGCTGCCCTCTTTCTTTAAATACAACATCAGCAGCTCTTTCAATAAGATTATTAGATAAACCTTGTGCAATAGAAGCGAGTGTTCCACAACTACAAGGGCAAACAACCATTTTTTTAGGTGCCGAAGAGCCAGATGCTACCGGTGAAAACCAATCTTTCGCTGTTAATGCAACAATCTGCCCTTCTTGACTATTAAAACGAGAAACTAAAAATGTATTTAACGTATCAATATCACGAGGCCATTCTTCATCAGCTTCTGTGTTTAGTACGATCTGCGCCGCTTCTGACAACAATAGATATACTTTTACGTTTGCGTCCACCATGGTTTGTAACAAACGTAAAAAGTATCCACTTCCAGATGCGCCTGTTACACCTAAAGTCACGGTATCGTTATATTGCATTGTCATCTTTTTGCTCACTCTATAATCTATCTAATAATTTTTGATGAATATTGCCAAAGCCACCATTACTCATTACTAAGATATGATCATTTGGTTTTGCCTTTTTCACCACTTGTTCAACTAATGTATCTATATCTGTTTCTATCTGTACACGTTTACCTTGTTCATCAAATAATTCTTGCATTGACCACTGAATGTTTTTATCTTCGAAACAATATACGTGGTCTGCAACATTTAAAGAATTTACTAAAGCTTCTTTATGAATACCTAATTTCATCGTATTAGATCGTGGCTCTAATACAGCGATGATATTTTCATCCCCTACTTTTGCTCGTAATCCGGCTAACGTTGTTTTAATCGCTGTTGGGTGATGTGCAAAATCATCATAAACAGTAATATTATTTACCGTCCCCTTTACTTCCATACGACGCTTGATACTTTTAAACTCAGCCAATGCAGCAATTGATATTTCTGGTGTTACGCCAACATGGCGAGCTGCTGCAATCGCGGCTAATGCGTTATCAATATTATGGTCTCCCATCAATTCCCAGTTAACCAGACCTTGATTTTGTTGGTCTAATTGCACTTGGAACTGTGTGCCATCTTCTTTTACTTTGATAGCTGACCAGTTTTTACCTAGGTATTCCACTTCACTCCAGCACCCCATATGTTTAACCGACATAAGAGCTTCATCTTTATTGGGGATAAATACGCGGCCAGTACTCGGTATACTACGCATCAAGTGATGAAATTGTTTTTTAATCGCATTTAAATCTTCAAAAATATCTGCATGATCGAACTCTAGGTTATTTAATACTAAGGTTCTTGGACGGTAATGAACGAATTTAGAACGTTTATCAAAGAAGGCACTATCGTATTCATCAGCTTCAATAACAAAGAAAGGCGTTTCTCCTAAACGAGCAGATAATCCAAAGTTCTCAGGTACGCCACCAATCAAAAAGCCTGGTTGCATATTGGCGTATTCTAAGATCCATGCCAACATACTAGATGTTGAGGTCTTACCATGCGTACCAGCCACCGCTAATACCCAACGATCTTTTAATACATGCTCTAATAACCATTGTGGACCAGAGATATAAGGGATTTGTTTATCTAATACAGCTTCTACACATGGGTTACCACGACTCATGGCATTACCAATGACCACTAAGTCAGGTTTGTTATCTAACTGGCTTGGATCAAAGCCCTGAATTAATTCGATCCCCTGTTTTTCTAGTTGAGTACTCATTGGCGGATAGACATTTTTATCTGAACCAGTCACTTTATAACCTAATGATTTAGCTAAGATAGCAACGCCACCCATGAATGTGCCACAAATGCCAAGTATATGAATATGCATGAAACCTCGATATGCCGAATAAAATAGAGATGAGAAAAGATGTTAACAACATATCTAACAAAAAATAAGAGGGAGTAATAACAAATAGCAGGAATTAAACGTACATTAACTTTATCTTAGATAATAAAAAAGGCGAATTCCCTCAGGAAATCCGCCTTAGCCATAAAACAGTAACTAATAAACTAACTGACTTAGCTTATTAGTTGTTTTTTATTCTGCTTCAAATGCAGCTTGTAAGAATGGAATAATTTGCTTCTTACGGCTTACTACGCCGGGTAAATCAAATGTATGATCTACAACGGTGCTGTTCAATGCCTTAGCGACTTTATCTTCATCTTCTGAGATTATAATTGCTACGGTATCAAGTTTATTGATATCTGTTAATAAAACGATGGTTGAGTGATAACCTTTTTCAGCTTGCAAAACGCCCATCTCAGCTAACATGTCTGATTTTTTAGATAATGCTGTATCTAAAGAAGTTAATTCAAGTTGGCCGATTGCTAATTTATCACCCGCCATTTCAAATACTTTTTGATCACGCAAAATTAATTCAGCAGCAGGTACCGATGCGATATCTGATTTAGCTTCAAACTGCGCAGCAGCAAATGCTTCAATATCATCAACGCCAGCGATTGCAGCTAATTCATTCGCAGCAACTTTATCGATATCAGTCGTTGTTGGGCCTTGGAAGTTAACCGTATCAGAGATGATTGCACCCATCATCATTTTAGCTACAGGCGCATCTGGAACTTGGTTATTAAATTTATACATGTTGTATACGATAGTTGCACTACAACCTACTGGCCAAATCCAACACTCTAATGGAGTAGACGTTGTGATATCACCTAATTTATGGTGGTCCACAATACCTAGAATTGTTGCTTTCTTCATGTCTGCAGTACCTTGACCCCAGTCAGAGTAGTCAACAATAAAAATTTCTTCACCCGCAACTTCTGTACGGATTTCTGGTTGTGGCAAACCTGATTGCTCTAACAAGAATAACGCTTCTGGATTTGGCTCACCTTGTAGAGCAGGTGTTGCTGTTTTACCCATTTTATTAAATAAGCTGGCAAGGCCAATAGCACTACAAAGGCTATCACAGTCCGGGTTTTGGTGTCCTAATACGATCATCGTTGTTTCCACATATGTTAGTAAATTAATTTGGGGGTTATTAGTTAATTACTTGAAGAATACCTGATTCTGCAAGTAATTTTAAGTATAAACGCTTATCTAAAATAACTATTTTTAATCTTACTATTCTTACATTAGAAGTATTAAGCGTTAAGATATTATTCTACATAGAATATTAGTAGTTATTCTTAGTATTAATTATCGAGTGCAATAAATTAATACTTTCTATCATCTCATTTAGATAGATTCAGAAACGTTAATATAAATAAAATTATACTCCGATGAGTTAGCAAAATATATAATACTGCTTAAGGTGAAAAAGTACTGCTTATTACACCTTTTTTAAATGCAAAGTGAGAGTACCATTTAGCCATTAGGTTAAGCATTTAATTGATAATATAAATTTAGCTAAAGTTTTATAAATAACCTTTATAAGTTAAAAACAGCCTGAGTCTTTTTATGGTTGAACTCGAAGGCCGTTTAAAAATGTGAACTAAACTAGGTGGTTAAACCAAAAACGCGACAAAAACTAGCAATGTCAGTTCAAAGCTGAACGAACCACCTAAATAAAACTTAGTTTTAGCGACTTACCTTCGCAAAAACAAGATTAATTTGTTCTTTCATTAGTTGATAGTTTTCCTCTATAGAACGACCATGTTTTTCTGATGTATCAATTTCTACAATGGGGATATCAAACCACTTAAAGATTTTTTATAGGCTGTTTCTACACAATTATTTTGCGTTATTTCATCGCCGTACCACTGAAGCTCACCACCTCTAGCTTTTATCCTACTTTCTATAGTGTCTGCATCAGCTTTAACAAAGACAACCACTTCTGGAAGAAGAAGTTTTTCGGCAATGTTAAGCGTATCAAAGATACACTTGACTGTATTTTCTCCAAGCATAATGGTCTGGTATGCTAATGTTGAAAATATATATCTGTCTAGTATGACATCCCCTGACTCTACTCCCTCCGAGACCTCATGACTCTTCAAAAAGTTATTCATCAAAAAAAATAACAAAGCACTCTCCATTGATTCATAAGAATCAATGACCTTTCTTAGTTCTAATGACTCATCTACAACTGCTGAATGAACCATGGAGTTTCTCTCTTTTGCATAGAGTGAACTTAGTGTTGTTTTTCCACACGCGTCTAATCCTTCAAAAACGATAAATTTATTCACTTTTCACACCTATTCTAATTTATAATTTGTCAGTAAAATGGAGGCCCTTATAACGACCACCAATATAAACTTCACTTTTACGTTGGCACTTTTTAGCGCTATAACGTACAACTGTATTTTTGATTTTTTAGAATCAGAGTAATTTATGGGTTATTCATTTTCTTCTCAACTTGTGCCCACTGAATCTTTAATCTATTCTTTGCTATTTCAAAATCAGATACTTTCAAAAGATAGTCTGCAAACGCAGTCATCATTCCAAGAGGATTTATAAAATCATTTTTCATGTACTTTAACGCGCTCGCATTACCTAATTTAATCGCTTTATTTAAACATTCTTCAGCTAGTTCAATATCAGCTTTAACATACTCTCCTCGATGAAATATCTTAGCTAACTCAAACATTGAATCAGCACAACCAAATTCACTTGCTTGCCTAAAGTATTCAATGGATAGATTGATATCTCTTGCACAAGCCTTGCCTTCAAGATAAATAATCCCTTTCTTATGCAGACTGAAATTGTCTTTTATTGCTTTGTCATGAGTGATTAATTTGGCTCCCTCTTTATAGTGGCCAGCTAAGTATTTTTTCCACCCTAATTGTGGATACGCTGCGCTATATTTCCTTTTAACCAATGCACGTAAAATTAATTGTTCTTCATCTGGATTAATTTCAGCGATTTTTTCAGTTATAGAGAGCATTACATAATGAAATAGTGACTCATAACCATTAGGGCTAATTTTGATACCTTGCTTATTCTTGATAGAGATATCTGAAATAGATAAACCTGTACTAAAATAAAATGCACTTTTAAAGCATTCATTAGCAAAGCGATAATAAGGGTTTGGCACTTTAGAACGACCATCATTACACAAGACAAAATTTTCGCGTTCTTTCGCTAAGCTTTGATACACAATCCCTAGGGTAAAATGTTTTTGATGATCTGTTGAACCTAAGCAAGTGTAGAAAAGCTCTTTAACTCCTTGTCCACCAGCTGCAGATAGAGCGTATTTAGGTATACGTTTTACTACCTTAAGATCAATAGCTACTAACTCCAATATTTCTAATATGTCTTTACGCACTTTTATTGCATTACTTATAAGCTTCTTAGTATGTGCCGTAATATCAATGTTTCTTATCTCTTTTTTTCCAATCAAGTTCTCAGGTAGGTGCACGCCCGCATTTGTTTGTTGTCTAGCTTTGTGTAACAACTCTTTTGTAATAACGTTGATAAACGTTTCTTTAGCTAATTCATTAATTTGCTCGCATAAATCAGTATTATCAAATTCGTAATCATAATTTTTCGCCACTTTTAAGCATAAACTCTCGAGCCCCTTTCTAAACATCATTAAACTAACATCGGCATATACGTCCATTAACATTAATGCATTGCTATATTCAGTGGCTATAGGCTCACCGAATAAAGCTACAAATTGCTTGTCATTATCAATACTCATGCTAATTCTCCTTGACTTAAAAGAGACAATGATTGGTTTTGCTTAAACTGGTATTCACGATCACTAATCAGTTCAAGTACATTCATTACGGTTGATTTTTTATAACGGCTGCTAAATATTTCCCAATCAATCTCACAGATCTTTAATGCTTGATCAACGCTAACATCTAAAATTAACTCACCATATTGGTAACCGCTTTGTGTGGTACTATTTTGATAAAAACGACCTTCAGGATTAATCATTAAATATGAATTGGTCATTGCATCATTATCTTCAACAACCATCACTTCGCTTAACTCTTGATGATTATCGACAAAATCAGAAAACTGCTTATCAGTTACTAAGAGCTGTTTATTTAATACAGGAAGTACTTGAAATACTTTCCATTTATCAGGGCAGATCTGAGCAATCAGCTCTACAAATGACTCTTGATAATTCAAGCTATTGACCACTGTATTTACTTTTATCGAAATAGTTGGATTAACCTTACGTAGACGATTAACAGTATTAATTAAATCAACTTCATCAAATGAGCCACCTTTTCGATCTATTCGACCAATATTTTTTCTACCATCAACAGATTGACTATCAAAGCTAATACCAATCATCGAGAATAAAGAACCATAATGGTTTATAAATTCATTGGTTAAGTAATGCCCATTAGTAATAAGCGATAAGTTAAAACCAAGCTCCTTAGCTTTTAAAATGAGTTGTGAAAAACGTTCTTTCAGAATTAAAGGTTCACCACCTGCAAAATTAATACGAACACTTTTATAGGGAAAAGTAGCTTTGACTTGATGAGTATTTTCATCAAAAAAATAAGCGGCTAATTTTTCAAGCATTAACTCTGCATCTTTCCCTTGGGCATGTATTTCATTTGGGCGGTCCCATTTCGCATAACAAAATTTGCAAGAGTAATTACAAACTTCTGTAACATGATAATTAATGACTAGTTCATTAAATGAATTACTCATAAGAAACTCCTAATACAAGGTTCATAAGTATTTCTTTAATGAGTTGATCCGCTAAAGATAATTGATTGGTCTCATTAATTAGAGAAAGAAGAACTAAATGATACATAATTTACTCCTAATATCACCGCACTATGCGGTGACTTCAGGAGCAAGTATCAAACTGTGAAATTCACAAAAAAGGGGGAAATGAAATTATTTAATATTTATTTAGTAACTGTGCATACTCCTCATATTCCGCTTTTTTACTGTAGTAAAGCTGTACTAACCATTCACCATGCTCACTAGTAAAAGCCTCAGGATGATCTAGAATCAATACGCCAAGCTTGCCAAACTCTCCCTCAATAACGGCCTTTAATGCTAGATCGTAGGGGCTAGAATCCATATCCAGGGCAATAGAATTAGCAATCATCTCCATTGAACTGTATTTCCCATCACTAAAAGGATAAGGGATCTCATCTTGAGCCCAATCTACCTCTTCATTTAATAAAAAAAGTCGAAGGTCGCCAACATGTTTATCCAGCGCTTGAAACAATACCTTTTTTGCTTTCCATTCATTGGCAAATTTTTCAAAATTGTCGGCTTCAATTTTTTCACCATTAAGCCAATTAATCACTAATTTTTTATCTTCAAATAAAGTATCTAAAATCACTAGATTGCGAATAAAAACATGATTACCAGCTTTAATGGGCTTAGGTACATAATCAACTGACTCTGACTTTACGTCTGGCTCATCAAGCAGCTTAGCTTTTAGCTTTTTATCTTTAACGTAATAATTTAAGCGAGCTCTCAACCGCTCAGGCAACAAGTAACGTTCAATGCCTAAAGCTTGACAGGCAACAGCTGCAATACTTGTATTCTTACCAGCCATATCGATTTCCATAGCAGCCGAGCCTTTGCTCAACCATACTCAGTGAAGAAGCGCCATCAGCAATAGCCTGGTAATTTATGCTATACGTATCAACATCACAGTCTTGCGCAGTTTTATATATGGCCCCAATACAAGTACCAGCTAAATATGCTTCTTTAAGCGAAGTACTAAAAGAAAGTAATGATTTTTTTTGCTCTATAAACTCAGAACAAGATTCTCTAAAGCTTATTCTAGAGTGAGAATAATAACCTGTGCATTGTCCCGCTAAATGAGCTTCAGTAACAGAGGTAGATAACCTTGTTAACAGTGACTGCTTTTGCTCTTCTTTTTCTTCGCAAGCTAGTTTTATATTAACGTCAGCGAAACTATTTGAGCTAAAAAGCAAGCTAGTAAATAATAAAAACCACTTATACATTCGCAGCCTCTACTTCTTTTAAATCCTTTGACACATCATTTTCAATCGGCTTATCAACAAGTTTAAAATTAATAAGACAAACAAGAAACAAACTGATAATAACGATATCATCAACCCAATACGGATTAAATTTAATGGTAATCAGAATAGGAATAAAACATAGGAAACACACTTTCAAGAATATATTGACACAATGAATCCCCAATAAACTGATATTAAATCGAAACGGGGTTTTAGCTGCTTTTCTATATTTACTAATTAATTGCTTAATTGCTTTAAAGTTTGCAACACAAAACCAAATTAATAGTAGTTGAACAAACAGGTTTTCTTGTGTTTTAAAAAACATTAAAAGACTTACAAAACCTATTATTCCTATAACAATGAGCATAAAAATAAAGTGTATAAGAGAGTGCCCCCAATGAGTCGGTAGTAATTTTTGGGCAATATGTTTCTCTCTAGAAACAAAATAAAATCTTGATTTAGATTGCACTTGAGCGGCTTTATTGAGCGTTGATAAGTAATTAAACACCAACTGATGATTTGTTTTATATGTTAAAAAACCAGCATCAGAGAACTGAAAGTCTGCATTTTCATCTAACAAAGTATTTTTCTTATCTAAATATTCGACGGCTTCAAACACTTTTGTTAACTGCTCATTTTCTTTATCTTTTATATCCGTTATCTCGAACTCAACATCCTTTTTTAAACACATTAAAGTGGTTCGCCACTGCTGTATTAATTCAAGCTGAGATAAAACAGCCTCAGATGTATCAGACTTCGTGTCTTGTGCGCTTTCACTTGCTTTGTTCGGTTCATCTTTACTGTTCATTTGACTTTAAATACCCTTTTTGATTAATTTAAAATAAGATTCTTTCAATAATTACTAACTTTAAAAATATACTGTATAAACTATGTCTTAATATTCGCCTTAACCGCCTCTGCTTGCTCAAAAATTTCTTTGTATACTTCATCACGGTGATTCCAGTCTGTGAACTTCGCTTTATTATCGACAATCACTTTTACCGCTTTAGCCAGTTCAATGAGCTTGTCTTCTGGGTAATCAAAGTCATAACGAATGGCTAGTTCATTTGAATAAACGACCAACGTGCGTCTTCAGGTAAGTAGAAGATATTTTCCATGGTGTAAAACTCCACCATATCGATATATTCATTGCCATGCTCTGCGGCAATGGCGTTTTTACGCACTTCAAACTTGTCACTGATGAATTTAAGGAAGATGAGACTTAATACGATGTGCTTGTATTCAGCCGATTCAACACTACCACGTAGTTTGTTGGCGGCATCCCAAAGTGATTCTTCAAAACCAACTTGTATTTTTTTTGGGGTCTTTTTTGCGGGAGATTTTGCCATGATTTTATACCTAAAACGTTGTTTGAAAGAGCTTACCCTTTAATAACTATAATCATACCGAACTATTCATAAAAATTTTACTTTTAAATCAAATAGATCACTGAATATTGTAAATATTGTGCAAGTAATACCAATTTAGCATGGAGCCTAATTAGTTTTGTTACTGTGCCTATTATTTCAATTGTCAAATATAGACTCCATGAACAAATCAAATTCAATCAAAGCTAAACTCAATCAAAACAATATTAATTTAAAAACAGATATTGATTAAATAAAAATAATCACTTACACTCCTTAAATCGAATCAAAACAATATCAACAATAAAATACATTTAGATTAAGGAGTTGATGGTATGTTACCTTGTCACGGAAAAATTGATTGTAATAAGTGTTATAACAATATGGACCGAGTTACCAATTTAAACCCGCTTTGGAAAATGAAAAATGATCCTGGTGCGTGGGGCTCAAGTAAACCTGAAGTTCTTATATTAGGCTTTTCAAAAGGCAGTACTCAGGCAAATATTTATGAGAACGGTAATTTTAATGATATTGCATTTGGCGGCCCCTCTCGTAGTCGACTTGACCAAGCATTGAAATGCGTTGGTCTACTTCAACCTAGCGAGCATGTAACCGATATGATATCGAACAACAATAGTAAAATGGCTTTTGGCTCACTAGTACGCTGTAGCTTAAGCCGAGAAGACAAAAATGGTAAACATGCATGCTCTGGCGCATTAATAAATAAATCATTCAAGGAAATTCCAGAAATATTAAACAACTGTGTTTCTCAACATATTGCTGTATTACCAGAAGAAACCAAGCTGATTATTATGCTAGGAGTAGGCGAGGCTTATATTAAAAATTGTCGCCATCTGTTATCTAAAATAGGTGACATAGAAGAAATAAACGCCGTTAGCTATAAAGTGAATAACAAAATGTTTGTTCATTTGACCCACCCTTCTCCTGCTAATGGGCATTTTAATGCTTGGATAGAAGGTGGAAACAAACAAAAGTTAGCTAAATTAGCAATTAACAAAACAATGACACTTTAAAAAGGAAAACTAAGATGAATGACTTTGAATTATTTTGGCAAGACTTAAACAGCGAGTTTACTCATTACATTAAGGCGACAGAAAAAGAGATGCCTGAAAAGCTACAGCTACTAATGAAATATGGCAAAACAGGTAAATTTGAGGAAGGTTTGGATGTCGACCTTCTGGATGATCTTTCATGTACTGTATTAACAGGTGAAATAGTTGCAGATATAAGAGGGTTAGACAAAAAGCCCCTTATACAACTCAAAGACGCACTGACACTTTTTTTTGCACGACTTAAGCTAGAAATAGAGAGAGGAGTTGAATTACCGCCGATGCTTGAAGCCTGTTTTCCGCTAATAGACTTAATGACAGGCGTTCAAGAGGATTATTTAACAATTTATGAGTTAAGCCTGCTCTGGGAAATGCATCCAAACACGATTAGAAATGAAGTGCTTAACACCACCAAAATTCGTTCGGAGCTTCAGAAGAAAGAGCGTTTGGTACTTGTACCTGTTGGACTTGCATTATCGTTATCCATGGAACGACGAGGGTTTACCGCGACAGAAGAGCCAGAAACAGAAGGCATGATATTAGTCCCTGTGACGTCTAACAATGAGTTTTTTAATTATCAGTGTCGAAACCGCAAAGGTTTTCGGATAGGCCTTAAAGGCTCAGAGTTTATTATTGATGACGTCACAACCGCGTTATCTGAACTCAGGTTAATGAAGCCTAAAGCTTACTGGCGCAGGAAGAACACATCAGGTAACTGGACAATTGTTTCGGCGATGCGTTGGGAGCTAAGAACAACAGAAGAAGTACTAGGTACTGAATCATAACAATACTGCTAATAAATACGATGCTGGGATGCTGATAGTTATTAGAAGCGACAATAAAATTTAATAAATTAGGTTTGAAATATAGATGCATGAATCTATCGCTAAAGCGCAATTAAAAGGTCAAGTTAGACTTGCACAATCTCAGTCAAAAGAGATTTTGGATCATATGCAAAATCAACATTTGCC
Source organism: Psychromonas sp. 14N.309.X.WAT.B.A12 (assembly GCF_030397575.1). Lineage (GTDB taxonomy): Bacteria > Pseudomonadota > Gammaproteobacteria > Enterobacterales > Psychromonadaceae > Psychromonas. Next base: position 11,743 of record NZ_JAPNXS010000009.1, read on the forward strand.
TAAACCACTGCTCAGTAACAAAAAAGGTATCAATAAATATATAAAAGCATTTACTGATATGGCAGCTAATTCAATTATTAAAGAAAAGCATCATATTAAAAGGTCATCGTGGCACTATAAATATCAACTTATTCATTTTCAAGACACGCCAAGTAACATACCTGGATATGGCTCATATAATTCGATAATAATGTATTCTTTTGATACAAGAAAACTCATCAATATTAAGAAAATGGAACAAGGTCATGTCCATACTATAGTGAACATTTTCTGTCATGAGCATTTTTTTATTCGCTGTATTCAAAGAATTAATGCATTAAATATAGGCGATGTTGGTAAAAAAATTTATCCGATAATAGAGTGGTTGATACAAAATAACATCCCAATGAAACATATTCCTGAAGATGCCTACTTTGTGTGCGAAGACTGCGTGTTTGTGGCTTTAAGGTTGCCGAATAGTCAAGGTCTGTTGTTCAAGACTATTTTAATGAAAGACCAAATGACTGATAAACAAAATCGGCTATTCACTGAAAATAAAAACTTATCAGCAGGATCTGAGGTGTTTGCTTATTTGGTCAATGAAGAAGCCAGTATCCTAAGGACTATTCCAAAAGAAAATAATGATGCTTTTGCCATAGATTCAAAACCTTCAAATTGGCTGCTTCATTTAGAATATGGATCAACTGTTGAGAATGAACAAAACACAAAGTAAATATTTTTATAAAATTATTTGATAACGGGACAACAAAATGGCTTTAAACAAAGAAGACTTTCTACTAGATGTATGGGCATTTGATGATAACGGCAAAAAACTACCCCCCTATAAAGGTGAACGTGGTGCTAAAAAAGGTCTGTTTTCTGTTAATTTCACCAACGACACCAATAAATTTCAAGGTCTGACAGAAGAACAGCTGATTAAATCAATTGAAGTAGGCAAGTTTAAAAGCAGAGGTACTATCAGAATGCTACCGTTAGATTATAAACACGGTTGTGATCGTAATGCATTTGGCCCAACGTTTTATAAAGGAAAACATATAAAAGAATTCGGTTGAACGAGATTTGGAACCTAAAGTATGAGTTATATTTAACTTAATAATAGGCTCCGAATACACTTTTAATTAAAAAACTATTTATTAGTTTCATCTAATAATTTAATTAGTTTACTTGACTCATCTAGTTTATCAATCAAGCCAAAGTAGCACTCTCTTCAGACTCACAAAAAATAATTAACGGGTACATTTAATTCTTTAGCCATCTTTTTCAATGTATCGATATCAGGCATGTGGCGACCAGTTTCATAGTGGTTCATTCGACCACTTGCTGAGCTTGGGTCTATTCCTATTTTAATACCTAAATCTTTTTGACTTATTTTCATGTTTTTACGAGCCTGTTTAAGGCGCTCTGTAAAAAAGGATTTAACCTGCACTAGTACATCATCTCTATGAGTTTTATATAAAACTGATTGTCTAGTTTTTACCTTGCCCTGTATACTTAGGAATTCTAAGTTTATGGTTATTTCCGAGGCAGTGCAATGAGCAATAAAGTAGATATGAATGTATTTTTACATTCGCTTTTAGTAACTAAGCAAATGGATAATTTCACTATATCTGAAGCTAAAGAGGCTCTAATAGCTCATCTCGTTGAATTTACAGATCCTGTTGAAGCAAGAAAGTTTATATACCGCCAGTTAACCTGAGGTATTGAAAAAGGATTAATTAAACGTAGCGACACCCCAAATAAAAAAATTAGAAAAGTTATTTACTCCAAAACAGAGTTATTTTTTAACTCTACTTTTGTACCAAAAAAAGGGTAAATAAAGCTAAAAAGCTAATTCAACGTAAACAATGCCAACAAGAATTAAAAAAACTAAGTTATCAAACTGAGTTACAACAAGAACTTCTAACCTATGAAATAGACTTAAACACCTTAATCGAAGAGGCTAAGAAATATAAACGATGAAACTCTTCAACAAACGTTGAAAACCTCATAATTGCATCTTTCTTTGGATTATATTCTTCTTTTTCAAGAATATTTGAAAAGGTCTTACCGGGTAACTCAGATAAAAAGTATTGATTAATCATTCCAAAAAACCTTTCAACAAAAGGTTTTAACCAGGGTTTACGCACAGGGTTGTATTGAATATTGATGCCTGTAGCTTGACATGCATGCTCTAGGCTTTTTGACCAAAACTCTGCTCCGTTATCTACAACTAAGCTCTCAAATTTTCCATAGCAGGGCCATTCATTTTGCAGCTTAATATTTAAGTGGTCTAATTTTTTTGGTTTGATTGCATGTGAAATAGCCTTTGCTGCAGACACATAAGATGGCGCTTTGTAGCTTAGGTGAACCCCTAAAACACAGCTACTAAACACATCAACGACTAATGTTAAGTAAGGTCGCCCAATCGGAATCATTAACTCATCATCCAGTAAAATCAAATCAAGTGGAGTATGATCTATTTCTACCCGCTCTAATATACGTCTAGGCGGTATATGAGATGAGCAATAAGCAAACCATTGATCAGCTTTGAATTTACCATGTCGAGCAATGGCTGTCGGATAAGGGGGAAGTGATTTAATTCGTTTATTAAACGCGTTATAAGAAACAGTTGGAATTTTTCCATCAACAATATTTTCATTCGCAATAATAATAAGATCTTTATAATATTGGTAAGCTATAGATATTTTAGGTCTTATGGCATCTAGAAAGCGCTCTAACGCTTTATTAAAAAACGAGCTTTAGCATTTGTTCTGTTGCCCATTTTATGATTCCCAGCGGCCAATGAAGCAACATCGCCATCACTTTCTATATATTTTTTACGCCAGCGAACAACCTTCCGCCAATCAGGCCTTATTGAATTGTCTTTAACAAATAACTTATCCAATATTGGATCTATATTTTTTTGAGTCCATCCGCCAGTTTTTGTTTGTCTATAATGGTTATAAGCTTATATTTATCAAACGCTTTATCTTTCAAGAAATTAGAAAAGGTATCTAAATCTCTTTTAACTAGGTTTGCATCTTCTAATTTAATATACTGAGGTGGGGTATCGGGCTTGATAGGTATTAACTCTTCCGAAAATTCATCAAAAAAATCACTCATACTGAAAACCATAACTTAGGATTATTAGTTAAATCATCATTGTTTAAATCTGCTTTTAAAAACCCTTTATGAAGCAAAGCATAAAGGAAAGATCGGGCCTCACCTGTTGATAAGTTAAATTCCGAAGATATGTCGTTAAGCTTTACCACACCTGAATTTTTTATTGTTTTAAGCAACTCTTTTTGGATGGCACTTATCCCATAAATACCAGAATAACGATGTAAAAGTTTTAAGTTATTCAAACAGGATTAACACGGACTTGTTTATCTGTAACTAAAATAAGATTACACCCCAATGCCAATGAAGCTTCTCTTCTAGCTACAAATTTTTCTCTGAATAAAGGAGATGAAATTTTACTGTATGGTTTGTATTCATGAAATATTTCTACATCATCAAAATATTCAATTAGTGTATCTCGAGTGTAGGGAAGTGTTTTCCCTCTAAATTGGTATTTAAAGCCTTGAGGTTGGCTTCCATAACTTTTAATTGCATCATTATATTCATGATGAAAACAGGCATCGAACTCCAGTGTACTTTCACACATAACCACATCACTAATTTTTGTACTAGCAAATTTGAATACATTTTTTATTCAGAGATGTTTTTCGTAAATTTTGTATATACACAAAACAAACCTGATCGTTTTTTGTACAATTAAGTATATACTAGTTTAAAAATAAAACAATTTGTCAGACTATGATTATAATTAACAATAATCTATTGATTTATAAAACCATTTTTTTAATTAGATTACTATTTTTTATGTCAATGTATGGTTTAAATTTGTCAAAGTATGGTTGTAGCGCCCCCCTAAAAATTAACAAACTCAAAACTTTAGGCTAAGTGCCAATTGCCTGTTTGACGTATACGTCAAACCTGTTTTTCTTTGTTTTAATGCTCATAGAAGGTTTTTTATCGTTTAGGAATGGCGCGTAATCAGGGCGCTTCACTACAACTCTGTATTTAGCAGCATTTAAAGCAACCTCTAACAAGTCATCTGCATCGAGATCTGCGCCCACAACGCCTTGGAATACACGCATCTCTTTTTTTACTAATGCGGATTTCTTTTTATGCGGGAACATCGGATCTAAATAAACCACGTCTGCTTGGTGGTGTTGTAAATAATCGTAACCACTGGCATGCGTTAAACGCATACGTTGTTGCATCCAATCGCCTATCTCTGCATCCAAATAGGCACGCTCAAGGCCATCTTCTAATAATGCAGCGGCAACGGGTGAACGTTCAACCATATCCACGTTACAGCCTAGTGAGGCTAATACAAAGGCATCTCTTCCTAACCCTGCTGTTGCATCAATCACATGTAATTGAACACCTGCTTTCATACCAACCGCTTTAGCAATTGACTGCCCTTTGCCACCACCAAACTTTCGACGATGGGCTACAGCACCAGAAGCGAAATCAACAAAAACCAGCCCTTGTTGTTTATCATCTAATTGCTCTAAGGCTAAATATTCTGGTAACAGGCGTAATTGAAACTGTTCACTTTTTTGTGCAACAAAGCCCCATTTTTCACGTAATTTTTTTGCTTTAGGCGCTAAAATATTTTCATTACAAATTAATGCGATATCCATTACATATCATCCTCGGTTAATGAAGTAGATAATAATGCCATCATATCGATCGGCATGGGTTTGCCTAAGTGATACCCTTGCGCAAAATCGACACCAATTTCATTTAACTTTTCAATTATCGCTTCGTTTTCTACATACTCTGCGATGGTTTTTTTACCAAACAGATGGCTTAATTCATGGATCGTTTTAACGATACCAAAGTCTTGCTCGTCAGTGGCCATGTCTTTAACAAAGACACCATCAATTTTTAAGTAATCGACATTAAGACGCTTTAAATAACCGAATGACGATAACCCAGTTCCAAAGTCATCTAAAGCTAATTGGCAACCCAGTTGTTTTAAAGAGTTAATCAGTTTAGAGGCATTAGTAAAATTACCAATGGCGACGGTTTCAGTGATCTCAAAACATAATTTTTCTAAAGGCAGAGAAGAGTGCATGAGTAGCTCTACTAAATCATCAATAAATTGTGGGTCACCTAAGGATTGTCCAGATAAATTAATGGAACACATATTTAACTGTAAAACATGCTCTGGATGATTTTTCAGCCAGTTTAATGTTTTAGTAATGATGATCATGTCTATCTTGTCCGCTAAGTTATAGCTTTCAGCGATAGGAATAAACTTAGCAGGCGGCGCAAGCTCACCGTTCTCATCAATCATGCGTGTTAATATTTCATAATGCAGGTAGTTTTCATCACCATTAACTGGCTTAATTACTTGTGCATATAAGCAAAAACGCGTTTCATCACGTAAAGCATCTTGTACTTTATTGACCCACACCACCTCTTCACGGCGCAGTTCTTCTTGGATATCCTCTTCATAAATATGAATACGATTACGGCCTGATTGCTTTGCTGTGTAGCAAGCACTGTCTACACAATTTAAGGCATGAACCCCATCACGATAGAAGTGTGATAACTCAGTTAAACCAATACTAACCCCTAAGGAGAAGTGATGCCCTTCCCATAGGAAATAATGCTTAGCAATGGCTGAAATAATGCTCTCAGCTGTTTTTTGTGCCTCGTCAAGCTCTGCATTAGGTAAAATAATAGCAAACTCATCTCCACCTAACCTTGCCACCATTGCTCTTGCAGAAACACTCTCCGTCAAGATGGTAGAAATTTGACGTAAGACTTCATCACCAGCATGATGCCCACAGGTATCATTGATGATTTTAAATTTATCCATATCAAGATACATTAAACAACATGGTGTGTGGTGCTGTTTTACTTCATCTAAGTTTTTCTCTAACTGGCTTTCAAAAAATAATCTATTTTTTAACCCGGTTAAATAATCATGAGAAGCACGATAATTTAACTCTTTCGATAGCTCATAACGCTCGGTGATATTTTCACAAACTAAAAAGTATTGATCGTGGCCTTCTATTTTACGCACTCTTTCGTTAATCCATACTTTTCTACCATTTTTAGTAGAGTAAGATATTTCGCGAGTACGTAACATATCTTCTTGATCGGCACATTCTGCTAAATAATTTTTTAAATCATCGATATTAATTAACTGAGAATAAAGGGTGACTAAATTACGCCCGACTAACTCTCCGTCACCGTAACCTAATAAGTTACAACCAAATTTATTACATGAAAGAATCAAGCCCTGAACGTTTAACATTAATAGCATGGAAGGACTTTCATCCAACAATAGGTTAGAACGTTTATTGGCTTTTTGAATCTCTTCTTCAACGGCTTTAATGGAACTTATGTCCCTTGCTTCAACAATGATAGAGGTAATTTCGTGACGAGGGTTATTGACACTACGCTCATTTTTTACCGGCTGTATGAAAACATCAAAGGCATTACTATGATGATTTTTATCGATTAAACGACATTCAAAACGCGCGGTTTTACCAACTCTTGCTTGCCCCATTGCAGACTTTAGTTTTTTCTTGCTCGCCGCGTCATGTTGCCACCACGGAGTTTCCCATAGGATCTCTCCATTGATGTCATTTTCATCCATGTTAATGAAGTCTAATGCTGTTTGGTTAGCTATTTTTATTTCGCCAACCAGATCTAGAATAAAAATAAAATCATAGGAGACATTAAAGATATTATTCACTCGCTCATGTTGTGCTTTAAGCGAGGTTGTGGTGCTGACTAAGTTCGTATATTTGCGCCATATCCAAATGGTGATTAAACCTAAAATAAACAAAATGGCAGATAAGATAATGATGCTAAAATCAGTTTCATTTTGTTGTATAGGCTCATTAATGATTTCATAACCACTTGGTAAATCGTTACCTTTTAGCCCCCACCTTAATAACTCAGCATATTGTATTAGATGCTTATTACTTAAACTGACTTCCGTTGGTAAATCTTCTACTGCAACCCCCTGAAGTAAAGTTAATACTTTATCTGCAGCTGCTTCACCTTGAGAAAAGCCACTGGTTACTACGCCGCCTAATACTCCTTCCATTAAGTCATGCTGATGAATAACAAATAAAGGAATTCTAGCAATAGCGGTCAGAGATTTGAGGACATCTGTACGGTTTAAACTTAACCCGCCACTATCTTTTGAGAAGTCACTAAAGACTAACAAGGAGTTACTAGGTGCTTGACTAATAGTTTTCTTCAAAGAAGAGGGAGTCTCATTGTTTAAAATGAAAATACTTTGTTGGTTAAAGTCTGATAATAGCTCACGCTCACTTTCATTTAATTGGCTATTCTCTGCACTACCCGTGACAATATAAACATCAATGGTATTCGGAAATAGCTTTAATCCGAGAGCAACGGTTTCAACAATATTTTCTGGCTCTATGACAGCTGATATTGCATGAGTAAACTCAGTTAAGCGATTCTGTTTTAACTTGGTGCCAGTGAAAATAACAGGAATATTGGCAAATAACCTTTGCCCATATTGTCTTACCAATTTTAATGCATTTTCACCACTTACAATAACTGCATCAAAACTCTTGATATCAAACTTTCTTGATAAAAAATCTACTTGGCGAATTAAGGCTTGATCAGACATTAGTTGATTACTGTCTAAATAGGAAACATATAAAGAGATGTTACTATCGGTAAATTTTTGCTCGATCCCCTTCTGTATTTCACGAGTTTCTAGATCGCCTTGATATTCAGAATGAAGTACTAAAACTTCAGCAGATAAAACCTGGAGAGAGATAAAACATGACAACAATATATAGCATTTAACTATAGTCTTTCGGAGGGTAAACTTTAAAAACGTAGACAAGGTAATTTCCATATAAAAACAAATGCTAATCGAACTATCATATACTTTATTCAAAGCAAAAAAAAGCCAGTCAATAGACTGGCTTTCGTTTCTCTAAGGCAATAACGCTTATAGAGGAGTTATGATGTATAACAAGTCGCCACTTGACACTTGTTGTCCGTTTGTATTGATAATACGCTCAATACGGAACTTAGTGTTTGCATCATATAACACAGCATCTTTACGGTTAAAGCTGCCTAGTGTTACTGGTGAGAACATCTTCATTGCTTCCATTAAACCTAATGTTTGTTCAATACCAACAATATCACCTTCTAATACAAAATCAGGTTCAGCTGGAGATGAAGCACGGTAGAAGATACCAGCACTTTGTGCAATTACTTTCAGCTCGTTACTACCATCAACTTGAATTGACTCAGCAGCACCTTCAAGACCAGATGCAGCAGAAGCTTCCATCTCATCAATCATAACTTGCTGATCAAGTTTCGCCATGAACTTAGGTAAGTAAGTTGTATCGTAGTTACCGTTTAAGAACGTTTCATCTTTCAGGATACGTTGTAATAATGGAATGTTTGTTGCGATCCCTTTAATACTTACTTTATCTAAGAAAGCTAATAGTTTCTTAACTGTATCGTTACGATCTTTACCATGACAAATGAACTGTGCCACTAAGCTATCATAGTAAGGTGATACTTCTTTACCTGTTGCTATCATAGACATTACTTCAACGTCATCTTGCTCAGGGATGATGCATTCAACTACTTTACCAGGATGTGGTAATAGTTGCATAACGCCATCAGAGTCAATACCTGCTTTCTCAGCAGTCACACGTACTTCGATTGCGTAACCTTCTTTCTTAGGTGTTAGCTCAGAAATATCTGCACCCGATGCAATATCGTATTGTGCTTTAACGATATCAATACAAGAAGTCGCTTCAGTTACTGGATGCTCTACTTGAAGACGCGTGTTCATTTCCATGAAGTAGATATCATCTGCATCTAGGTCGTAAATAAATTCAACCGTACCTGCGCCCATGTAATCAACCGCGTTAGCTAAAGCAGCGGTATGTTTCAGTGCTTCTTGCTCTAGTTTTTCAGGCAACATTGTAGAAGCAGATTCTTCAACTACTTTCTGGTTGTTACGTTGTACAGAACAGTCACGAATACCTAATACTTTTGTATTACCGAATTTATCACGTAATAACTGAACTTCGATGTGACGAAGAGATGTAATGTATTTCTCTAGGTATAAATCACCGTTACCAAATGCACTACGAGCTTCTGCAGATACTTGGTTGAAACCAGCGAACATATCTTCAGCTTTATTGATGACTAAGATACCTTTACCGCCACCACCATTTACCGCTTTAAGCAGTACTGGGTAACCCATTTCGTTTGCGATATCTAACGCTTGCTCTGCACCGCTTAAAATACCGTGAGAACCAGGTACTACTGGTACGCCATTGGCTTGAGCAGTTTTAATCGCATTAGATTTATTACCCATTGTTAACATACTGTTCATGCTTGGCCCAACAAAGTTAACGTTGTGGCTAATACATAAATCAGCAAATTGTGGGCTTTCAGATAAGAAACCGATACCTGGGTGTAATGCATCTACTTGCTCATATTCAGCAACTTTTAATACTGAACTTGCATTCAAGTAACTTTCATCAGATGTGTTACCACCTAAACAAACTAGCTTATCACCTTCGCCTAGCATATCTGCTGGTACAGATGTCATATCTGGGTCAGACGCAACTAATACGACGTTGATGTTATTTTGCTTAGCGATACGGATTAATTTAACCGCAGTACAACCACGTGCGTGAATTAATACTTTCTTAACTGGATGCATTAATTGACGAGGATCTGACTTAGTGAAGTTATCTTCTTCAGCTAGGTTACAAACAGGAACAAAACCAGATAGTGCACGTTGAATCGTCTCTTCAACGGTTGCAACAGGCATTGGCATGTTTTCATCTATTTCACGTAACTTACTATTTAAATCATCAGAGAACGGGTTGATAACTAAACCATCCATTGCACCCGGTACACGAGATAAGTAGTTAGATAACGTTGAAGTCGACGGTAAGTAAGCAGGTACAACCATTTGACCAGCAAACGGCATATTTGTACCAGATAGGTAGTACGTTTGTGCCATTGGGTGTGTTACAAAGCTTGCTTGAGCACCACCGGTACAGTCACCGTAACCAAACATAACAACGGGTAAGTCATTATCACGGATAAAACGAGTGATACGGTCGTTCACTACCGACATAGAGAATAGTGCAGCAGCACCCTCTTTAGTTTGCATACCACCAGAACTGATGAAAGCAATAACCGGCAAATGTTGTTTTGCACATTTAACTAATAACGCACAGAATTTCTCAGCACTTGCCATATCGAAGGCACCAGCTTGGAAAGACAAGTTAGAGACAGCAACACCCACTCGCTGAACTTCACCACTTTGTAAAGTAAAGTCACCGGTACCAGTGATTAAACCACAAGGTTTGATGTTTTTATCTAATGCATCTTCAACAGATAAACGGAAACCAGGGAACTCTAGTAAGTTAGCTGTCATCAAGTCTGCACGAGACTCTTTAAAGTTAGCAAAGAACTTTTCAATGATTGCTTGATGTGAATTGTTCTTTTTGTTTTTCTCAGAACGTAATACAGCTTGAATCAATAGATCTTGGTAACCCATAGTTAAACGGTTCCAGAAATCTTTACGACGACCGATTCGTACTGGGTTAATCGCACCATTGTATGAGCTTTCATCTTCACGGCTGTTGTAGTATTCAGGCAACAGTTTTTCGAATAAATAAGTCAGGATAACAAATAAACTTGAGTTCATTTGCGGTGCACCGATACTCTTCCACTCTTCAACTTTAGCTAGAATTTCACCACGCTCAGATTGCTCTGTAAAGTATTGTAGCCATGCATTGAAAGTCACTTTCAATTGCTCGTAATCATCATCACTTACTTTACTTAGCGCAGCTTTTAATGAACTACGAACTAAAGAAGAGACAGATTCACGAGATAGCTCTTTTGTAGCCATCGCTTCTTTAGCAATAGACGCTAAGTTACCCATTGTATTGTCGTATAACGCGTTAAACACTAACATATGACGACAATGTAAGATGAAGCTTTCACGTGTTTCAACATGAGAAACAGCATCAATAATGTTTAAGTCAGCAAGATCAGGCCATGATTCCGTTAACGGTGCTTTCTCTTCATTCTCTAAATGCTTAATCAGTGAATGGAAGTTATTTTCAGCACTGGTTTTCCAACGGTTGTATAAAGACCAAGTTAAGTTAATCATTAACGTACTACGTGCATTATCGTAGTTAGCTTTTGGTTCACCTAAAATAAGTTTGGTCAATACATTACGCTCAACGCTTTTATCTTCACGTTTTTGTAAGAATGATTTCCAGTTCTTGTTTAGCGTATCGTCGTAAATTAACTTATCTGGATTTTCTAACCAGTTTAAGAATATTTGTTTACGATCAGCTTCGATACGTGCTTTTAAATCACCTTCTGGTACAGTCAGTTTTGATAAACGACCGTATTCGTTCTTCTGAATCGCTTTGATACGAGAACGTAGTGTTAAATAACGCATGTAACGGTAAGTCGTACCGAATGCATTATTATGTGATGTTGGGTTTTTAGCTAACAAGCGTGCTTCAGTTGCATTTTCAATCGCAGCAAGCTTACTTGATGGCTCAAGGTAACGAGATAAACTACGGTTGTAATGCTCTAATAACTCTGGATATTGACGAACGAAGTCTACTGACTTAGCTTCAATAGATAAGATACCTGACACAATCGCTTTTTGTAGGTTATGCTGGCGTTCGTCTTGGTCAACTGGAGAATAATCAACAATACCATCGATACAGCCCATTGTAAGCAGCTCTTCTGGAGACACACCTACTGATTGAGCACATTCCTGCCATGATAAGTTGTACTTACGCGCAATGCTTTGTAAACCTTTAGGCTGGATTGTATTAAATATACCATCACGAACAGACAGTAAAATGTTAGCTGTTGCTAATGGGATTGCACCACCAGAGTAACCAACACCTACAACGATACCGATAGTAGGGACATCAACGTTCGCACTTTCAGTGATCATTTGTGAAATAGTATGTGCTTGGTTTTGGCTATTCGCTTCTTCACCAGCATCAGCCCCAGGAGTGTCAATTAAGTACACAATAGGTAATGATAGGTCAGCAAATTTACGAATAGCTTTACTTGCGGCTAAGTGATGCTCAGGCATCCACGCGCCATTATTTGAGCTGCGCTCTTGAGCAATAAAACCAACACGTCGGCTGTATCCGCCGAAATCTAGTTCCATTTCTGCAGAGTAAAAAGCGCCATTAACTTGTTCAGTAACAATCTTACCATTGAAGCCTTCTACAATGCTTTTGGCACCGGGACGTTTGTTACTTTCAGCCGGAGTGACTGTTCGCGCAATATAAGCATCCACATCTAGCTTTTTAATTGTCGCTAAATTTGACTTAATTCGCTTACTTTCAATAAGACCTTCTACACCATCTGTTTTCGATGGTAATGAATTGTCTGGAAATAAAGAAAAATCTTTTGCGATATGCTCAGCATGAATAAATAGCGGATCTGCAATATTATTCACTTCAAACTGAGAAGATGAAGGTTTTCCTGTCATATAATTACCCTTGCAAGAAAGTGATGGAAAAAATAAATGCCGTAATTTACAACTTATTAGCAGATGATTCCAGTATTCAGCTCTATTCAACATGAATCATTTGTTAATAAATTGTATATTCTTTGGCTTGGGGCCAATAATAGCCCAAATATACAACTATTCTGATCTATTAAGATTAAAAAAACAACAAAATAGCAACAGTTACACTAAGTTGTGAAGTCAACCCAATGTAAATAGTATTTAACGCTTTGCTTTAAAAATTTAACAAGTCTCTAAGACTAAGGGAAACTTGATAAGTTTAGTATGCAAATAAATTATTTTAATGGCTCAATACAGCTCACTATCGTAAATCGATTTCTACAATATTTATTTAATGCTTTTTATATAAATAATGTTCATTAAATAAACTATCTGTACCTATGACGATCACACTTGACTTATTATGCCATAAAATAGTTTTACTATTACTGATAAATTTAACCTTCAAAACAAAAAAAGCACCCGAAGGTGCTTTGTAAAAACGGGGTAATTTTATCTTATTTAGAAGATAAAGCACCGAAACGTTTTTTGAACTTGTCGATACGACCGCCAGTATCAACAACACGTTGAGTACCAGTATAGAACGGGTGACAAGATGAACAGATATCTAAGCTTAGCTCTTCTTTACCAAGAGTAGAACCAACTTTGATTACGTTACCACATGAACAAGTAGCAGTAACTAATTTGTATTCTGGATGAATTTCGTTTTTCATTAGGAAAACCTCTTTTAGGCCGTGTCGCTGCTCAGCTTGAATGAATTATTTCACTCAACAAAGTACCACACGTATTTATCATTAAATTTCAGGTTGCGAATTGTATAGTAAGGTTCAATAAAAGTACAACTGAAAATCATTAAAATGTTGAGCGTTACTTTTAAACCTAATATCCCTCTTACAACCACACTATAAAAGGGCTTAACCTAATCTACAACTCCCTATATAAAACAATTACTAACGCACATTTTAAAAATAATAAATGAGAACAAAGCAGTTGTTCAATAAACAAGATACAATACCTTTTTTCATTTTCAAGCATCAATTTCACTTATGGCTAACGCATTAATTTGTAGAATTGCACTGGCAATTCCACTACATAAACAATTTGATTACCTGTTAAACAATGATTTAGTGGCTGATGACCCACGCACATTAATTGGACGACGAGTAGTCGTGCCTTTTGGTGGCGGTTATCGTAAGCAGGTTGGTGTAATAACAGACTTACCAGAAACATCGGATTATGCGATAGATAAGTTAAAAGGGATAACCGAACTACTCGACCACCAGCCATTATTAAGTGATTCACTCTACCAGTTACTAAACTGGGCAAGTGTCTATTATCAACATCCTTTTGGTGATGTATTCCAGCAAGCAATTCCAACGTTATTACGCAAAGGCAAACCAGCTGCCTTTAACAGTAAAGAATATTGGCGATGTGTTGATAAAGAGATGGATGCTACACCTTTGAGCAGAGCTAAAAAGCAGCTCGCTGCATTCAACTTGTTAATACAAGAAGATTTATCTTACGAAGCACTAAAGCAGCAAGGCGTGAGTCGTGCCACACTTAATAGCTTACAAGAAAAGCATTTCATTAGTAGTTATCAACAATTGCCTGACAGTAATCTATCTTGGGCAGAGTCAACACAGACAATAGAAGAAACTCCGCAACTCAGTACGGAACAAGCATTAGCCGTGACCAGTGTGACACAACAATTAAACCACTTTAAATGTTATCTGTTAGAAGGGATCACTGGTAGTGGCAAAACAGAAGTGTATTTAAATATACTTAAAGCCGTGTTAAATGCAGGACAACAAGCATTAGTTATAGTGCCTGAAATAGGCTTAACACCACAAACAATAAAACGTTTTCAAGCGCGCTTTAATGTGCCTGTTTATTTAAAACATTCAGCATTGAACGATCAACAACAATTAGAAACATGGTTACATGCACAACAAGGTTCGGCAGCCATCATAATCGGTACACGCAGTGCTATTTTTAGTGACTTTAAAAACTTAGGCGTGATTATTTTAGATGAAGAGCATGATGCTTCCTTTAAACAGCAGGACAGTTTCCGCTACCACGCGAGAGATTTTGCCATTAAACGTGCTTCGCAATTAAATATTCCGATTTTATTAGGTTCTGCAACACCTGCTTTCGAATCATTGAATAACGCGTTAACAGGTCGCTATCACCACCTACAGCTAACCCACCGCCCAGGGAATGCCCGACCTCCTAAAAATGACTTGATCAATTTAACAGGTTTACCGCTTAAATCGGGGTTATCGCCGCAACTTATTACCTTAATGCAGCAGCATTTGGCGAAAAATAATCAAGTGATTTTATTCCTTAATCGTCGAGGTTACGCTCCAGTATTAATGTGTCATGAGTGTGGGTGGTTAGCTAAGTGCCAACGTTGTGATGCTTTTTACACTTATCATAAAAGTGCCAACTACCTACATTGCCATCATTGTACTGCCACTCACCCAGTGCCAGAGCAATGCCATGATTGTGGTTCAACTAACTTACACTCTACAGGTGTTGGTACAGAACAACTTGAAGAGACACTTCAACAGCTTTTCCCAGATCACCCAACCGTGAGAATTGACCGCGACAACACAAGAAAGAAAGACAGCTTTAATACCTATTTAAACGACATTAATAGCGGAAAATATAAAATCTTACTGGGCACACAAATGTTAGCAAAAGGCCATCATTTCCCAGACGTAACCCTCGTGGCTTTAGTTGATGTGGATGGCGCATTGTTTAGTAATGACTTTAGAGCCAGTGAACGTTTAGGACAGCTATTTACTCAGGTTGCAGGGAGAGCGGGACGAGCTGAGAAAAAAGGACAGGTTGTTTTACAAACCTTCCATCCAGAGCACAATTTATTACAGGAGTTGGTAAATAATGGTTACGCAGACTTTTCTCGAAGCGCATTAACGGAAAGACGTCTAGCTCAACTACCGCCTTTCTCTTATCAAGCCCTAATCAGAGCGGAGGCATTAAATGCAACACAAGCGGAAAACTTTCTCAGATTATGTAAACAGACATTACAACAGATAGCAGATAACAATAAAGTCAGCGAACGTGTACTGCTATTAGGCCCTATTCCCGCATCTATGGAACGAAGAGCCGGTAAGTATCGCTTCCAACTTTTAATACAAAGTGAGCAAAGAGTACTAGTAACTAAAATGTTGAATACTGCTTTAGCACACTTTGATAAGATGCCAGAAGGTAGAAAAGTGCGCTGGTCGATTGACGTCGACCCTATCGACTTTATTTAGGAAACTAGATCTAACAAGGTTTGATCCAAAAAGGTTTTTTAAACACTATTTATCAAACACCCCTAACCTGAATAAATGATTCAGGTTAGGGGAAAAAGTTAAAGACGATGTGCGTCTGATACATCTTTTAGCTGTTTTAATTTAGCTAATAACTTTTTAATCTCTTTATTACTATCCACTTCCAAAGACAGATCAATAGTTGCCGTTAAGGTTTTAGTATTTGTTTGGCTGTTCACCCCCAACAAATTAACCTTCTCATTGGATAACAAAGTAGTAATATCTTTTAACAAGCCATTTCGGTCATCGGCAATTAAACGTAAAGTAAGCGAATAACCTGATGATTGAGAGTCCCCCCAATTTGCAGTAATAATACGCTCTGGATGTGCATCTTCTAAGTCCGCCAACTGTTCACAATTTTTACGGTGAATAGAAATACCACGCCCTTGTGTAATATAACCAACGATATTCTCGCCAGGTACTGGTTGACAACAACGAGCAATGTGGTGCATTAAATTACCAACACCGTCAATGATAATATCTTTACCGGTATTTTTAGGAGCCGCTTGTACTTTGCGATTTTGTAGCTCTAATAGTGCAGCTGCGTCTTGTTGCTCGAGCGTTTGTTTGTGATAAAAACCATCCAAAAAGTGCACTAGCTGGTTAATACGTAAATCACCATTGCCAATACCTGCGTAAATATCATCAGCCGTCCCAACATTAAAGCGAGTAATCGCTGGTGTCACATCAGCTAATTTTAATTCAACTTTAGCTAACTCAACTTCCAATAATTCACGTCCAGCAATAATATTCTTATCACGATCTTGCTTTCTAAACCAAGTAGCGACTTTATGTCTTGCACGTGGTGCATTGATATACCCCATTTGTGGGTTTAACCAATCTCGACTTGGATTAGGCTCCTTTTGAGTCAAAATTTCAATTTGATCGCCGGTTTTTAATTGGTAAGTAAAAGGAACGATATGATTCGCTACTTTTGCTCCAATACAACGATGTCCAATTTGACTATGGATATAATAAGCAAAATCAAGTGGTGTTGAACCTGCGGGTAAATCAATCACCTCGCCTTTAGGGGTAAATACATAGACACGATCATCAAAAACCTGACTGCGGATCTCTTCCACTAAGTCATCGCCTTCACTCATGTCTTCTTGCCAAGCTAATAGTTTACGTAACCAAGCAATTTTCTCTTCATAGTTACTTGCAGCCTTACCGCCAGCACTCCCCTCTTTGTACTTCCAATGCGCGGCAACACCCAACTCAGAATCTTCATGCATTTGTTGGGTGCGGATTTGTACTTCTACCGGCTTGCCACTATCTCCTAATACCACGGTATGGATTGATTGGTAGCCATTAGGTTTAGGGTTAGCGATATAATCATCAAATTCACGTGGGATATGGTGCCATTTAGTATGAATAGCACCTAACGCGGCATAACAGTCTTGTAATTTTTCAACGACCACGCGCACCGCACGCACATCATACAGTTCATCAAATTTAAGGTCTTTATTTTGCATCTTACGGTAGATGCTATAGATATGCTTAGGTCGACCATAAGCCGTACCTTCAATATTCATCTCTTTAAGTGAGGTCTTTACGGTATCAACAAAGTCTTGGATGTAATTTTCACGATCGATACGTTTTTCATCTAATTGCTTTGCAATATTCTTATAGGTGTCTGCTTGCAGATAACGGAAAGAGAGATCTTCTAGCTCCCACTTTAATTGGCCAATGCCTAAACGGTTAGCTAATGGGGCATAAATAGTTGAAATTTCATGTGCTAGTTTTACTTTAGTTTCTTCGTCGGCAATTTTAACCTGACGTAAATAACATATTCTTTCAGCAAGCTTAATTACAACCGCTCGTACATCTTCCACCATAGCCAATAACATATGACGTAAGTTATCAACCTGTGACTCAGCCCCCTTTTTACTACCTTGGCTTTGCAGAGCACGAATACCCTCCATCTCCATTGCGCCTTTTGCTAATTTAGCAATACGCTTTGGCCATAACTCGTCAACTTTTTCTGTGCTTAGTACTTCTTGCGCTAATAATGGAAAAATTAATGCAGCATTGAGAGTGTCCATATCCATATTTAATGTCACTAGGATCTCTACCATTTCACAGCCTAACTGCAAAGCGGCCACTTGTTGCTCAGAATCACATAAACCACTTACTTTGTTGTAATTCTCAAATAGATTATTTTGATCTTGTTTACTTAAACCAAATGTTGTCACCCACTTATCTGGGTCATTTAATGCACTTTGGTAAAAATGTGTATCACGAACTGAAACCATCTAACACTCCAAAAATGAGCTAAATATAAAAGTTAAAAAGAGACCATTTACACTATACATTGCTGTACTGAGTCATAGTGTAGATTTAACTGTCACCTTATCCTTTTAGCTTGGGAAACTACCCTCTCACTATTCTTATTGTGAATTTTAAATCACCTGATTAAAAACTAATAATACTTAAAATTACCAAGTTATAAAGTGATAGTCTGCTTATTCTTAACAAAGCCTATACGTTCAACACTATGCTTTAGTAAACAGTGCCATCGATTCCATATGAGCAGTTTGTGGGAACATATCAATTAAACTAAGTTTGCTCAGCTTATACCCACCACTCAACAATTGCTCACTATCTCTTGCCAACGTCACAGGGTCACAGGAAACATAGACAATATGCGTCGGCTGTTTATTGATTATAAAACCCATGCACTCTGCTGCACCAGCACGAGCAGGATCTAATAACACCTTTTGATAACTGCCCTGTGCCCAGTCCGCTTGCAACGCATTTAAATCACTTAAATCTGCTTGAAAAAATTGCACATTGTTTAATTCAGCCTGTAACGCATTGGCTGTACCGCGATCCACCATTTTTTGCACGCCTTCAACCGCTACCACTTGCTCACTTAATTTAGCAATAGGTAAGCTAAAGTTACCTAAACCACAAAATAAGTCTAATACGCGATCGCTTGGTTTTAACGCTAACCAATCAATAGCTTGTGCTACCATTTTCTCATTTACTTCTGCGTTTACTTGTAAAAAGTCATTAATATTAAATTCGTAATGACAATCTTGTTGCGTTAACGAATAGCTTAAACGCGTATCACTGGTTAAACATTGAATCTCTGTTGGGCTACTTTGCACGTAGAACTGAATATTTTGAGATGCTGAGAAATCCACGATCAGTTGTTTATCTTGCGCTGAAAGCGGCTTTAAATGACGTAGTAACACTGCCACCGTATTATCCGCTTCTACCATTTCTACATGCCCTAGGGACATTTTCCCCTGTAACTGATTTAACAGGGTTTTAATCGGCACAATCAAATGTGCCAAAGTAGGCTTTAACACAGGACAAGTTTGTTGATTAATTAACTCACTACTCCCTGAGCGACGAAAGCCCATTTGTACTTTTTTACTTTTTTTATCGTAGATAACACCAAATCGAGCACAACGACGATATGCCCAAGGTGATGAACTAATAGTCGGTGCTAATTGTTCTGGTTTATATTTTGCGAAACGTTCGAATAGGTCTATTAAGCCCTGTTGTTTAATACTCACTTGGCTACTTTGTTCAATATGTTGCAAATGACAGCCACCACATTCTTGATAATGTTGGCAATTTGGTTCAATACGTAACTCACTGGCTTTTTGTATTTTTACAATACTGGCTTTTTTATAGCGTTTTTTATCTTCATCAATACATACATCAAGTATTTCACCAATTAATCCCCCTTCCACAAACATGGGTTTATTTTGGTGGAAAAGCATGCCTCTTCCTTGATGATCAAGTTTATCAACCTGACAATGTTTAATTATTCTATTATTTTGCTTATTTGTGCGTGATGCTTTGAAGAACTGGGCCATAAATATTTCACAGGTGAAGTAAGCTATGCCATGATAGCGGTTACGTTTATCGGAACGCTATTGTCACACAAAAAATACAAGCATTCATTACTCCATTTAAATTAGATTTTACCTTATGACTAAATATGGCCTACGCGCACAAGTTATTGCTTACACCGTTTTACCAACCGTTCTTATTGGCGGGATATTAGCAGGATACTTTTCATTCCATCGTTTTCAACAAGCCGATGAGTTTTTAATTGACAGAGCACTGAATATTGCAGATGCATTATCTATCGCCAGTGAATATGGTATGCAAGATGAAACACGTACTATTTTACGTCGTTTGATTGGTACCACTCATCGAAAAAATAGCCCTATGATCAAGAGTATTGCTATTTTCACTGCCGATAATGAACTGTTTGTAATTAGTAACTACCATCGCGACTATGAAAAGTTAAGGTTAGATAACAATCAACCTATCCCTGATTTGCCACAAATTAGTAATACTGGTGATAGCATCGTTATTCATAGTCCAATTATTGATGAAACCAATTACTTAGAATACCAGCTTACCTTTGATCAACCGCGTAAAGTAGTTGGTTATGTAGCTTTGGAGATCAATAAAGATCAAGTTGAGTTACTGCTATATCGGGATGCAGCAATCTCTTTATTAGTGGTATTACTGGGTATCTTAGGGAGCTTGTATCTTGCCTTTAAACAAGCCAAACGTATTACCGCCCCTATTTCCGACATGGCCTCGGTTGTTGAGAAAATCAGTTTAGGTCGGCTTAATTCACGTGTTGAAGGTGAATACACAGGTGAAATAGGCTTATTACAACATGGTATTAATGAGATGGCCTTGGCGATGTCTAAACACCATGAAGAGATGCAGGACAGTATCGACTTAGCGACAAGTGAGCTTCGTGAAACCTTAGACCAAATGGAAGTGCAGAATATTGAGCTCGATATTACTCGTAAAGAAGCACAGCAAGCCGCTTCAGTTAAATCTGAATTCTTAGCTAACATGAGTCATGAATTACGTACCCCTTTGAATGGTGTAATCGGTTTTGCAAGGCAACTACTGAAAACTAAAATGACTAATAATCAAGTAGACTACCTACAAACTATCGAGCGCTCAGCAGGTAACTTACTTAATATTATCAATGATATTTTAGATTTCTCTAAACTAGAAGCTGGTAAATTAGATCTAGAGTACATCCCTTTTGATATCCGAGACAGTATTGATGAAACCATGCATTTATTGGCTCAAAGTGCGCATGAGAAAAATATTGAATTAAGCATGATCGTGGCTCCCGATGTTCCTCAAGAATTAGTCGGTGATGCCATGCGTTTACAGCAAATCCTGACTAACTTAATCGGTAACGCAGTGAAGTTTACTGAGAAAGGTAATATAGAAGTAAAAATAGAACGAACCGAACCAGAAAATGACACCGATAAATGCATTAAACTGAAATTTACTATTTCAGATACCGGTATTGGTATCTCTAAAGACCAACAAGAACAGCTATTTAAAGCCTTTGGCCAAGCAGATAGCAGCATCACACGCCAATATGGTGGTACTGGTCTAGGTTTAGTAATTACTCAAAAACTAGTGCGTCAAATGAAAGGTGCAATCGATTTAACGTCAACACCAAATGCAGGTTCAACCTTCTGGTTTACTGTCGTGATTGAAAAAAGTAGTCGAACTCCACTAACATCATTGCCATTAGAAAGATTAGCTGAGCGTTCAGTACTGGCGTACGAAAGTAATGCTTATGCGGTTCGTGCTTGTTCCGAGCTATTGGAGGAGTGGCAAACCAATGCAACAATTATTGATAACCAGGAGCAATGGCAGCAATCGCTCAATAAAAACTATGACAGCATAGTAATCGGTCACAGTAATAACTTAGATATTAATCCTTTATTAACAGCGATTGAACAAGCTAAGCAATATACAGACAATATCATTGTATTAATTAACTGTAGTGATCCAAGTACCTTTGATACGGTTATGAAAACAGGTGTAACTCACTGTTTAGGTAAACCTATTAACCATAAAAACTTTGCTAACGCATTAGTCTCTAATGAAACCGTACCTGCAAGAATACAAATCACAACGCCTTTAGAACGAAAGAAAATTAATGTGATGGCGGTGGATGATAATCGTGCTAATTTAAAACTCATCTCTGCCATGTTAGGAGACCGAGTTCAGCATGTAACCACCTGTAAAAATGGGCAGGAAGCCGTTGACCATGCTAAGACCACACCTTTTGATATTATCTTTATGGATATACAAATGCCGGTACTAGATGGTATTAGCGCCTGCGCTCAAATCAAAAAAGACTCGTTAAATCAAAACAGTCCAATTATTGCTGTTACCGCACACGTATTACCCGGTGAAAAAGAGAAGTTTTTACAAAAAGGGATGGATGACTGTCTAGCCAAACCAATTGATGAACTTGCACTGCAAGCAATTATCAATAAATGGGTACCTGATGCTGAGGTAATTGAAACAATCCAACAAACTAATATAGAAAATATCACTCCGCAAATGGCAGCCAGCGCAGTTACCGTCAAAAAATCATTTGACTGGAATTTAGCTTTACAGCAATCAGCAGGAAAAGAAGATTTAGCGAAAGAGATGCTCAGTATGCTACTAGATGAATTTGCCCCAATTCGTAAGCTTGCAAATAGTGCGATGGTTAATGAAGTGGATAACGAAGCATTTGCACAAGCAATCCATAAATTCCATGGGGGATGTAGTTATAGTGGCGTACCGCAATTAAAAAGCATTGCAGGCTTAATAGAGAAAGAGTTAAAAAGAAATATTAGTCCAGATCACTTAGAGCCTGAGTTATTAGAATTGTTAGACGAACTGGATAACGTAGAGAAAGCTGCACAAGATTATTTAAGCTAGTGAGATATAACGCAGACTTAGTCTAGTCTGCGTTTATAAGCTTTTATGCCTTTATTTAACGCTATCAGCGCTTTCTAATAAACGTT
The DNA here is from genome assembly GCF_030397575.1 of Psychromonas sp. 14N.309.X.WAT.B.A12. Taxonomy (GTDB): domain Bacteria; phylum Pseudomonadota; class Gammaproteobacteria; order Enterobacterales; family Psychromonadaceae; genus Psychromonas. Next base: position 34,515 of record NZ_JAPNXS010000009.1, read on the forward strand.
GATGGTCTTCACGATCTAAATGTAGTTGCCGTGTCGGGAAGGCAAACTCAGCGCCGTGCTCAGTGACAATCTTAGCCACTTTCAATAATACATCCTGTTTAACTTCATGGAATAAAATCCAATTGGTTGTTTTAGTGAAAGTGTAAATAAAGAAGTCTAACGATGAATTATTAAACACATCAAAATTCACAATTAACGTCTGTGACTGATCGATATCGTTATGCTCCTGTAGCATCCCACGTACCGCTTTTATAATCGCCTCGACCTGTGAAATATCTTTATAACGTAAGCCAAAGTTCTCTTTAATACGTCTATTGCTCATTCTAGAAGGATTTTCTACCACAATATGCGTGAATAAACTATTTGGCACATATAAAGGACGTTTATCAAAGGTACGAATACGGGTAACACGCCAACCTATTTCTTCAACCGTTCCTTCTATCGATTTATCAGGGCTGCGGATCCAGTCCCCTACTTTGAAAGGTTTATCCATATAAACCATAGCAGCACCAAACAGGTTAGATAGTAAATCTTTAGCCGCCATACCGACGATCAGTCCCCCCATACCACCAAATGCCAATACCCCAGAGATACTAACTCCTAACGTTTGCACGATAGACAATGTCACGAAGGTTAAAATAGATAGTTTAGCTAACTTAGCTAATGCTGTAACAGTCGTTGTGTCTCTTTTTTCATCAGCCACAAAGGTGTGCTCGGCTTTATAAACCAAACGCCAGAATACCCACCCAATTAAAAATAAAGCAGCGACCTTTTGCCCTAGTGGAAGGTAATCAGAAATGCCTAGCCCTTCACTTTCAGCTACAACTCGTAGTGAAGTGGAGGTTCCCATTAACAAAATCAACCAATTAACAGGTTTATTAATGGCGAAAAAGACAATATCGTCCCAGTTATTCGAGGTTTTTAAAATAGCCTCTTCCATTTTTTTGGCAAAGTAGCGCCACACTAATTGTATTAAAATGGTGACACAAAGTAATAATGAGAAATTGACAACCCAACTCTCAATATTTAATGAGCTCACCCAATCGCTGATATATAACTCAACTTTATCAAGCATAAAAAACCTCAAAATAAAAAATAGACTTAATACCGCTCACTCAGTGCCTGTGATTGGTAATAATATATTTACAATATCGATAAATGATCACATAAATAAGAATACTCATAATGAATACACCAGGTTACAAAACTCCCCTTCCCTATAAATCATTATCCATAATGACATAAATAGTGGGATTAGGTTTCAAAAAAGGGCTAATCAAGACTTGGTTGCATTCACCTAACCAATTACAACCTAGATTTAAAAAGCTCACCTTAAGTTTTACAATGCACCTGTAGTTGAGCATAGGGAATATTAATATTAGCGTCATCTAGAGCGACTTTAATTGCTTCTGTTAGCGCGAAACGCACCGACCAATAATCCGATGACTTGACCCAAGGGCGAACCACTAAATTAACGCTAGATGCGGCTAACTCCGACACTGCAATTTGCAGCTTAGGGCTAGCCAACACTTTTTCATTAGCTAATACCACACTTTCTAATAACGCTTTAACTTGCTTTAAATCACTTTTATAACCAACCCGTATTACCAAATCAATGCGACGTTCCGGTTTACGAGAAACGTTCACAATATTACTTTTTAAAATACTGCGATTAGGCACGACGATATACCTATTATCCCCAGCTTTTAAAATACAATTAAAGATTTGAATCGACTCAACACTGCCAGACGTACCAGCCGCTTCAATAAAATCACCTAATTTAAAAGGGCGTAAAACAATTAATAAGATACCAGCTGCAAAATTAGATAATGCGCCTTTTAATGCTAAGCCAATGGCTAGACTGGCCGCCCCTAAAATAGCGATTAAAGAAGCAGTTTGTACACCTATATGTGCTAACCCAGCAATGATACTAATAGTGGTGAATGTATATCGAAATATTAAACAGATAAAGTCACGAATAGTTTGATCAATGGCTTTCTTTATTAACGTTTTATTTAATAAATGGGTGCATAGACGAGCCAATGAAACACCCACGTAAATAATCAATATACCCACTACCAACTGCATGATAGATTCCCAGATAAGTGTTTGATGTTGTTGGATCCACTCAACCAATGGCATAAACATATTTACTACTGTATTATTTTTTTCTGACACAGCAAGATCAACCGAGGACATGGTTACTCCTAATTTCGAAAACACTAAAAAATGGACTATTTTATAGTAAGATAAAAACCAGCTTATTATTAATAGCAATCACACGAATTAACAGATCTAATTTACTTATTAACATAACTGATTTCTTGTTATAAGTTTTGTTAATAGACTAAACACTTACCTCAAGTTAAGCCTTATACCAATCACACTAATTAACGGATCTATTTTACTTGTTAAAATAACTTATTTCTTCGTTTCAATTTTCGCAAATAGAACAACTATTTAACTAAAATTACGCCTTGAACTCAGTCATTTTTCCTGCGTAAAATTTAGATCACTTATTTAATATAATTGGTATTAACCTGGAACATTTTCCCATGTGAAATTTAGATCTCTTATTTGTAAAAATTTACAACAAAAAAGCCGCTTAGATTACTCTAAACGGCTTTTTAGTATTCACAATGAAGAGAGTTAATTAATCTCTGACGTAAATGACTTCCATCATTTCATCTTCATCGTCCCAGTCGTCTTCATCATCAATACGAACGGCACCTTCAACTGCATCAATAGCAGATTTATGATAATCATCCCATTGGAATTCAACCTGCTGACGTTCTTCTTCAGGTGTTGTTTCAACTGGTAACTCTTCAATGTAAGCTACTAGCTCTTTACATAGCTCAGTAGTACCTGTTTTAGAGATAGCCGCTACTTTATAAACTGGTCCATCCCACTCTAGTGCATCTTTAACACGTTGCATGACTTCTTCAGCTTCATCTTCTAATAACAAATCTGTTTTATTAAAGATTAACCAACGTGGTTTTTGAGCTAATTTCGGACTATGCTTTTTCAATTCATCTAAAATAACCAATGCGTTTTCAGCAGGATCACTACCATCCGCAGGTAGAAGATCAATCATATGCAGTAATACACGACAACGCTCTAAGTGACGTAAGAAACGAGTTCCTAAACCAGCACCATCAGAAGCACCTTCGATTAGACCAGGAATATCAGCAATAACAAAGCTATTACCATGGCCCATACTTACCACACCTAAATTAGGGATCAAGGTAGTAAATGGATAATCAGCAACTTTAGGTTTAGCAGCTGACACACTACGGATAAACGTAGATTTACCAGCATTAGGTAGCCCTAACATGCCCACATCGGCAAGTAGTAATAACTCTAATAATAAGTTACGTACTTCACCTGGTGTACCTTCCGTTTTTTGACGAGGAGCACGGTTAGTAGACGTTTTAAAACGCGCATTACCTAAACCATGGAAACCGCCCTTTGCGACCATCAGCTTTTGACCATTTTTAGTCAAATCACCAACGATTTCGCCAGTATCATCATCACGACAACGTGTACCAACCGGTACTTTAATGATCTTATCTTTACCACGTGAACCAGTACAGTCTGATACTTGACCATTTTCACCACGCTCAGCGCTATAAAAACGAACAAAACGGAAATCAATCAGTGTATTTAAGTTTTCGTCGGCTTCTAGATAAACATCGCCACCATCACCGCCGTCGCCACCATTAGGGCCACCACGAGGAATATATTTTTCAGTACGAAAGCCGACTACGCCGTTACCGCCGTCTCCAGCGTCAACTTTAATTCTTGCTTCATCAACAAACTTCATTACAACCTCCAAAAAACATAGCCGCTACTTATAGAGCGACGATTATACCTATTTCTATTGATCATAGATCACATTTTTTATTTTCAATAGAAATAGATAGACAAAAAAAAACCTCGCATTTGCGAGGCTTTTTAAAATTTGCTTCGAAATAAATTATTCAGCTACGATGCTCACGAATGAACGAACAGGCTTACCTTTCTTTTCGAATTTAACAGTACCAGTCGCTTTAGCGAATAGTGTGTGGTCTTTACCTAGGCCAACATTTAGACCAGCGTGGAATTTAGTACCACGTTGACGAACTAAAATGTTACCAGCTAAAACAGATTCGCCACCAAAACGTTTAACACCTAAGCGTTTACTTTCTGAATCACGACCGTTATTAGTACTACCACCAGCTTTTTTATGTGCCATTTTTAATAACTCCTAATTAAGCGTTAATCGCAGTAATTTTAATTTCAGTAAACCACTGGCGGTGACCAGCTTGCTTACGAGAATGTTTACGACGGCGGAACTTAACGATTTTAACTTTTTTACCACGACCGTGAGTTACTACTTCTGCAGTAACTTTACTACCTTCAACGTATGGAACACCAACTTTAACGTCTTCAGCACTTGCTACTAATAGAACTTTATCAAATTCTACAGTTGCACCAGCTTCAACATCAAGTTTTTCCAAACGAAGAGTTTGTTCAACAGCAACACGGTGTTGCTTGCCACCACTCTGGATAACAGCGTACATGTTTCTTACTCCGTTCAGGCATCTCGTGTTGTTTTATTTCAAACAGAACATCGAGAGCGCACTAATTAATCACAATGGACGCGGATTCTACAGAGAGATTGTCAATTTGGCAATGGCTTTTAAGTAAAATATTGCAATTATATTGTAGTTTTTTATTCACCGTAAAAATCACGGTAAAAGTAGCTAAAAATCAGCTGTAATTATTCTCGATATGACGCAAATAAAATACACTGCTAATATTTCGATAAATCTTCAAGGCTCATTATAACAAATAAATGCCCCTCTAAAAGCAGGAAAACTACCGCCACTCACTCAGTAAATGGTCATGTTAACCACTAAAACAACTTCAAATGTTAAATAGATAAACTTTATAATTCACAATTTACCTAAAAAACAACAAAAAAAGTATTAAAAAGAAGCAAAATAAAATCGTAATAATCAACTAAAATCGGCTTAACTTCATAGTTGATTATTAAATGATGATTAAGGCTCTGTAAATACCCCTATGGAGTTGAGATATGCTGAAGAAACGGGAATAATACACCCACTATTTCCAATGGGACTTTTTTGGCATGGATATTAAACAAATTCAGCAGCTTTCTTCTACAGACATGACTCAAGTTAATCAATTGATTACTGAGCAATTGAGCTCTGATGTTGCATTAATTAATCAACTTGGTTTTTACATCATCAATAGTGGTGGTAAACGCATTCGCCCTTTGATCACAGTACTAGCTGCACAAGCCTTAGAAGTACATTCTCCAGAAACAACAAAATTGGCTGCTATCATTGAGTTTATTCATACGGCCACGTTATTACATGATGATGTTGTTGATGAGTCAGAATTGCGCCGCGGTGAGAAAACCGCAAACGCCCTATTTGGTAATGCTGCTAGTGTATTAGTAGGTGATTTTCTTTATAGCCGTTCTTTTGAAATGATGACCGAGCTAGAAAACCTTAAAGTAATGAAAGTACTAGCTAGTGCGACCAACGTCATTGCTGAAGGTGAAGTATTACAATTAATGAATTGTAATAATCCAGATACGACTGAAAAAGTGTATATGGACGTTATCTACTTCAAAACAGCCAAACTATTTGAAGCTGCGACACAGTTAGTTGCAGTACTAGGTGAGCAATCGACAGATATTGAAAATGCTCTATTGGATTACGGTAAATATCTAGGTACTGCATTCCAACTGACAGACGACGTCATGGATTATGCATCTAACGCTAAAGAAATGGGTAAAAACACCGGAGATGATCTTGCAGAAGGCAAACCAACTCTTCCCCTACTATATGCAATGCAGCATGGTAACGAAGCACAAACTAGCTTGATCCGAGAAGCGATTGAAAAAGGCAATGGGATCGAAAATTTTGAGACTATCATGCAAGCTTTAAACGAAACCAAAGCACTAGAATATACAAAAGCACGTGCGATGGAAGAAGCCGACAAAGCCATTAATGCTATTGCAATACTACCTGACAGTGATTACAAGCAAGCACTAATCAGTCTTGCGCATATTGCAGCTAACCGAAACAGCTAACCATTATAGTTAATAGCACTACTCATTAGGTTTAATAGTAGTAACACAATCAACGACAACACGAATAATAGAAGGGACAATATCTACGTATTGTCCCTTTTTTATGTCTATTTTTGACGAGTTTATCGAGGCTTTTACCTAGTTAAACTGACTAACTATTTAATATCTTGCAAGATCAAAAAGGCCCGCGCTATTTTCAAAAATAACGCGGGCCTTTTTTAACACAATTATACCTATACCAACCACACTAATTAACTGATCTATTTTACTTGTTAAAATAACTTATTTCTTCGTTGTAATTTTCGTAAATAGAGCAACTATTAGAGAATTAACATCTTGTCGTTAACTCTCCAACAGACAATTAACCAAGTTAATCGTCTAAAGACTTAAATTACGTCTTGAACTAAGTCATTTCTCAGGCGCAAAATTTAAATCAATTATTCAATGTGATTAATACTATTCGCTAAATGGATTAACGCGGATAATTGTTTCGTTACGATCTGGACCAGTTGATATTAGATCCATAGGGATCCCAGTCAACTCTTCTAGACGTTTAATATAAGCTTTTGCATTAGCAGGCAGTGCATCATAAGTAGTAACACCAAATGATACTTCAGACCAACCAGGCATTGATTCATAAACAGGAACAGCCTGCTCATAACCATCCGCACACATAGGTGGTACATCAACAACTTTACCGTCAGGCATAGTGTAACCAGTACAGATCTTAATTTCTTCTAACCCATCTAATACATCAAGCTTAGTTAAACAAAAACCAGTAATACTGTTTAACTGTACTGCACGTTTAATCGCAACTGCATCAAACCAACCTGTACGACGTAAACGACCTGTTGTAGCACCAAATTCATGGCCGACTGTGCCCATATGGTGACCAGCAGGGTCTAAGTGTTTAACCCCGTCGTAAAGCTCAGTCGGGAAAGGACCCGAACCAACACGTGTTGTGTAAGCTTTCACGATACCTAGTACGTAATCAAGATGTGTAGGACCAAAACCACTACCAGTAGCAACGCCACCAGCGGTTGTGTTTGATGATGTTACGTATGGGTATGTACCGTGGTCAATATCCAATAACGTACCTTGTGCACCTTCAAACAAGATAAGATCACCACGTAGACGTGCTTTATCAAGCTCATCTGTCACATCAATAACCATGCTAATTAATAGCGGAGCCATTTCAATCATTTGTGCTAATACATCTTCGTAACTTACTGGGTCAGTTTTATAGTAGTTAACTAATTGGAAGTTATGGAACTCCATTACTTCTTTAAGTTTAACGGCAAACTTCTCCATATTAAATAAGTCATCTACACGCAAACCACGACGTGCAACCTTATCTTCATAAGCTGGACCGATACCACGACCAGTTGTACCAATAGCTTTATTGCCACGTGCTTTTTCGCGCGCAACGTCTAATGCTACATGGTAAGGAAGAATTAGAGGACAACCTTCACTAATTGAAAGACGCTCTTTGGCTGGAATGCCTCGCTCAATAAGCATGTTCATTTCTTTGAACAATGCATCAGGTGCTAATACCACACCATTACCGATGACACATTTTACGTTTTCACGCAGTATGCCTGATGGAATCAGATGAAGTACTGTTTTCTCTCCATCGATTACTAGTGTATGACCCGCATTGTGGCCGCCTTGATAGCGTACAACCCATTGCGCTTTGTCTGTAAGTAGATCAACTACTTTCCCTTTACCTTCATCACCCCATTGAGTGCCAAGAATTACTACATTTTTTCCCATCAGAATCACATATCTCTAGCGAATTGAGCGGGGATTTTAGCAAAGTTTAAACAGTTGGATCAATATCTTTGTGAGTTTATCGCGACATATATAATTTAAAATAAAAAAAAGGCCGATAAATCGGCCTTTTTACAATCACTTAGTATTTAATTTCGAACTATAAATAGTGAATATTATTTCTTATTGTTCATATATTTAAAGAAGTCTGAGTCAGGGCTTAATACCATTACGTCTTGTTTGTCTGCAAAGCTTTTTTGATAAGCTTGCATACTACGCATGAAGGCATAAAACTCAGCATCTTTAGCAAAGGCTTCTGAGTAAATTTTAGATGATGTTGCATCACCACGACCACGTATCTCAGCAGACTCTTTATTTGCTTGAGCTAGCATAATAGATACTTTACGGTCGATATTAGCGCGTATCACTTCAGATTTTTCTTGACCTTCTGAACGATGCTCTCTTGCAACAGCTTGTCGCTCGGCGCGCATACGCTTGTAAACACTATTACTCACACCATCCGGTAAATTAATTTTCTTGATGCGCACATCAACTACTTTAATACCTAACTCAGATGAACGTGCCATACGTTTCAATGCCGTTTCCATCACTTCACCACGTTTACCAGAGACAATATCTTTAATCGTATGTGAACCAATTTCATTACGCAGACCATTATTGATTTTACGCTTCAATAACGCTTCAGCTTGCATTTTATTACCACCAGTTGATAAGTAATAAACCGCTAAATCATCAATTTGCCACTTAACATAAGAATCAATGATTAAATCTTTTTTCTCTGATGTTACAAAGCGATCTGGTTGGTCATCTAGCGTTTGAATACGTGTGTCCATAACACGAACAGTATCGATAAATGGCACTTTGAAGTGTAAACCAGGTGCATAAACCACTGGATTATTATCACTATCACGTTTTACTTTACTAAACTGTAAAACAATACCGTTTTGACCTTCAGAAACAACAAACGCGCTGCTAATGAAAGCTATAAACAAAATTGCTGGTAGTATTAATAATCTTTTCATTAGTAGTCTCTCCCCGTTGTACGGCTGCTACGCGAAGCTCTCTCATTAATTGCGGCACGCTCATCTAGGTCTGCTTTTTGATCTTCACGTGAACGTGTTTCGATCTCAGTTTCAACCGGTAAACGTGTTGTGTTGTTAGACTTATCCATCAATTTATCAAGCGGAAGGAAAGTTAAGTTACCACCTGCTTTGTTATCGATTAATACCTTAGATGCATTACCCAATACTTTCTCCATCGTTTCAATGTATAAACGTTGGCGAGTGACTTCAGGGTTAGCTTGGTACTCAGGTAGTAATTGATTAAATTTAGCAACTGCACCTTGCGCTTCTAAGATAATACCTTCTTCATATGAACGAGCTTGTTGTTCGATACGTTTAACTTGACCACGTGCAATTGGTTCTTTCTCTCGCTCATAAGCTTCAGCTTCACGTACAAAACGCTCTTCATCTTCTTGTGCAGCAATTGCATCATCAAAGGCATCTCTAACTTGTTCAGGTGGACGTGTTTGTTGTAAGTTCACGTCTAGAATTTGGATACCTAAGTGGTAGCTCTCAATAATTTTATTAAGCATCTCCCACGTTTCTTGACGAACCACTTCACGACCTGTTGTTAATGCATCATCCATAGTTGAATGACCAATAACAAAACGTAAAGAACTGTCTAACGCCTGTAATAAACTATTATCAGCATTAGTTACGCTGAATAGATATTTTTCAGGCTCAACGATTCGGTATTGAATTTCCATTGAAACTTGTACAATATTTTCATCTTCGGTCAACATAAAACCAGATGTAGGTAAGGTACGGAAGGCTTCAACGTTAATTGGAATAATTTGATCAACAAACTTTGGATTCCAATGTAAACCAGGTTCAACCTGTGAATGATAAGCACCAAAACGCAGCACAACACCACGGTCAGATTCTTTAATGGTATACCAACCACTGGCGAACCAAACAATAGCGATGACACTTAGTATGGCAATAGCAACAACCTTACCGCCATTACCACTGTTGCCACTAGAAGGACCTTGTGTAGATTTCTTTCCAAATAAGCCACCTAAAAATCCAGATATCTTTTGAAAAACAACGTCTAAGTCAGGAGGTCCCTGCTCATTCTTTTTATCGTTTTTGTTCCACGGGTCTTGATCTTTTTTATCATCTTTACCCGGTTCATTCCAAGCCATGTTAGCTCCTGATTTACTCATAAATTGAATTAATAAAATCTGTTTAATAATGAATCATTTAAAAGAATTTACCAAACACTTAAACTATTACTGCAATGTAACAATGTTCAGTCTAATAATAAAGCGCTTAATGACATATTAGGTCCAATCTTCTTTCTCTAACTCTGCCACAGTTTGATAATTATTATCCACTACAAATTGCTCTATGTAGTCACCTTCTTGCTTTATTAAACGTTGCCAATCGGTGTTATTCAAACGAATATCGATTACACAATTACCATTTTCTGCATAGCTTTCATTTTCAATACACTCTAATTGATAAAATAGAGCACGCAACTTGCCTTGAGCAGGTGGTATTGATAATTGTAATGAACGAATCTTACCCGATAATAAACTGCTTAAAGCATTAAACAATAGATCTACACCAATATTTTGCTGTGCTGATAACCAAACGCGAGTTGGCACACCTAAATCATCATAGTCTATTCTTGGTTCCGCTTCTTCTAGCGCATCAATTTTATTCATCACCATTAAATGAGGCACTTCACTAGCATCAATTTCTGCTAACACTTCTTCTACAGCTTCAACATTGGCCAAGTAGTTTTCATCAGAGCAATCCACTACATGTAACAACAGAGTTGCTTCACGTGTTTCTTGTAAGGTCGCCTTAAAAGCTGCCACTAAATCATGTGGTAAGTGACGGATAAAGCCTACTGTATCAGCTAAAATACAAGTACCTACATCATCTACTGAAATTTTGCGTAATGTTGGGTCTAAGGTCGCAAATAGTTGGTCAGCAGCATACACTTTTGCTTCGGTAATTTGATTAAACAAAGTCGATTTTCCGGCATTGGTGTAACCCACCAGCGAAACCGTAGGCACTTCATTACGAAGACGAGCTCTACGGCCCTGCTCACGTTGTTTCGATACCTTGCTTAACCTTGATTTAATCGTTGTGATACGAGCGCTTAATAAACGTCTATCAGTTTCTAACTGAGTTTCACCAGGACCACGCATACCAACACCACCTTTTTGTTTATCAAGGTGACTCCAACCACGTACTAACCGGCTCGACATATAATGAAGTTGTGCAAGCTCAACTTGTAATTTACCTTCATAGGTGCGTGCGCGTTGTGCAAAAATATCCAGAATTAATGCAGTTCTATCTAACACTAAACACTCACACTTTTGCTCCATATTACGCAATTGTGCAGGTGATAATGCATGATTGAAGATAACAATATCAGCGCCCATGGTATGAACGGTATCTGCAATTTCTTGCGCTTTACCTGTACCAACAAAAAAACGTGCGTGAGGTGACTTACGAGGACCTGTTACTGTGGCAACAGGTGTAACACCGGCAGAGCTAACTAACAACTTTAGTTCATCAATATCTTCTTTATTATTTTCATCTGTAAAAGAGACATGAACTAAAACAGCCTGTTCACCGGCTTCATAACGATCAAACAAATAATTCTCCAATATAATAAGTAAAGATAATAGGTGGTGCTTAATGACGAGATTTCAAGACTAAACATCAAATTTAATCCTATCACAGCTGTCATATGAATATACTGTATAGATTAGAAAAGAGACCACTATTAAATAAAAAAATGGCCTGCATTAAGCAAGCCATTTTATTTATAATAGGATAATTCCCATTTCATTAAATAAGTACACTATTCTTCGTGAGTGATACTTGGTAATGCTCTACTAGGTACTACAGTAGAAATTGCATGTTTATATACCATTTGACTAACAGTATTTTTTAATAAAATGACAAATTGATCAAAGGACTCTATTTGCCCTTGTAGCTTTATTCCATTTACTAAATAAATTGCGACAGGGATTCGTTCTTTACGCAAGGTATTTAGGAAAGGATCCTGAAGTGATTGTCCTTTTGCCATTAGCGATTCCTTAAGTGTTCTTTATTATTATAATCAAATATAAGTATAACTAAGGAATAGAAAAAAACCGACTGAAAACGTAAAATTTTGATCCGTACCTCCTTCTATCCTCTTGTAATTTAAATAACTAACGATTTGCACTAGATTTGGACGCTTATAAAACACCTTTAATTTTTTCAAAGTTATCTAGATCGGCACTTTCTAACCAATGGATATTTTGTTTCCAACCTCTTAACCAGGTCATTTGTCGTTTAGCTAGTTGGCGAGTCGCAACGACACCTCGGAAACGCATCTCTTCATAATCCATTTTTCCTTCTATATATTCCCACATTTGACGATAGCCAACACAGCGCATGGAAGGTAAATCTAAATGTAGGTCGCCACGTTCATACAAGGCTCTGACCTCTTCCTCAAAACCACCAGCTAACATCAGATCAAAACGACGCTCTATACGTTCATGTAACACTGCTTTTTCAGATGGCGCTATCGCAAATTGTTGTACATCAAACGGGATTGGATCACTTTTTACTTCGGTCAGCTCCGTCATGCTTTTACCTGTAATACGGTACACTTCAATGGCACGAGCCAATCGTTGTGGGTCGTTAACATGAATACGCTTCGCAGAAACGGGATCTATCTGTTGAAGCTCTTCGTGTAGTGCTTGCCAACTGCTTTCATTAACTTGCTTTTCTATTGCTGCCCGTACTATTGGATCTGCGCTCGGTAAAGGTGATAAACCTTCTACTAAGGCCTTATAATACAACATGGTACCGCCTACTAATAAAGGCGTATTACCTCTAGCAACAATCTCATTCATTAAACGCAATGCATCATCACGAAAATTGCCCGCGGAATAACTCTCTGTGGGGTCAATAATATCAACTAACATATGAGGAGCTAAAGCTTGCTCTTCTGCACTTGGTTTGGCTGTACCAATATCCATCTGTTTATAAATAAGTGCAGAATCCACACTAATGATTTCACAGCGACATTGTTGAGCCAGTTTGATCGCTAAATCTGTTTTACCTGAGGCAGTTGGCCCCATTAAAAAAATCGCTTTTGGGAAGGCGCTGGTAATGGTGTCGGTCATTCTATTGAATACCCTGTAATAATAATGACAAATTAGGTTGTTTAAAGCAGCTTTGTAGTGCTTCATCTGACAAACTGCTTAATGCTTCAAGTAAAGGATTTATCTCTGTTGCAGAAAACGCTTTTTCAGACTCTTGAGCTACTAATAAGTGGCTGAGTTGATCACATAATTGCTTCACTTGTTGCTCGCTATTTTGGTTTTCTACTTGGCTATCTACCTGGTTGGATGAATCGAATAGCTGCGGTAAAATAGTCGCAATCGGAGCATGTCTAAAAGCGGCAGGCACTTGACTAACAATCACAAACTGCGATTGAAATTTATAAGTGAAACCTAAGCGAGCTAATAATGTGCTAGCTTGCTCTGCTACAGTTAACATCTCAGCATTCAATTTAAAGCGTACTGGCAACAATAAAGGTTGTGAAATCACTTCACCATCTTGCCAAGCATTGAATAGCTGAGCAGACACGCTATTTTTATGCACTTTAGACAGTGACATGATCAATAAGCCATTCGATGTTAATGCACTTAATGAAGCAGCAATAGGTTGAATCAGCAAATGCTCTTGATCAATCACACTGACTAATTTAGCCATTGCGGAAGAACTTTGTGTACTCGTTGTATTACTGGGTAACGCAATATCCTGCTGGAACGCTTCCGCCACAAAATCACAATAAGCACCAACTTGTTGATGGTCTAATTGTGGGCGGGCTGGCATCGCAGAATAACCACCAGAAGTACCAGAATACTCACCACGACGAGGGCTAGCTTCGCTGTTCGAAGCTTGATTGTAATCACCGGACTGCCCGCCGGATAACTGGCTTGGCGGTTGGTAAGCATGCTCTGCTACGCGGGGTTGCTCAGTAGCTTGCTGCGCTTCAACATCATGACTTAATAATGAGCTATCACTCAAAGTTGAGTTTAGCGTGCTACTAATAAAGTCATGCACCCAGCGAGCTTGATGGAATCGTACTTCATGTTTAGCAGGATGCACATTGACATCCACCTCTTTAGCATCACATTCAATGTAAATAATATAACCAGGAAACATGCCCTGTGGAATAAAGTGTGCAAACACTTGTTTAATCGCATGATTCACTAATTTGTCTCGAATCATGCGTCCATTGATATAACAATATTGCACATCAGCTAATGGACGAGGAGATAAACGATCCGATACCCAACCGGATATCTTCAAAGCTTGGTCTGCATGTTCAAAAAACACCGCATGTTGAATAAACTGCTCGCTGCAAATAGCTGCAATACGTTTTTCCTGCTGTACCTGTTCTGGCGCAGCTCTGTACTGCCTTACGATTTTTCTATTATGTTTGAGAGTGAGCGCAATATCAAAGCGACTCAATGCAATACGCTTGATTAACTCGTCTATATGTTGAAATTCAGTTTTTTCTGTTTTTAAAAAGCGACGTCGAGCAGGTGTATTAAAGAACAGATCCAACACCTCAACAGTTGTCCCTTGCGGATGAGCGGCAGGCTGTACATTAACTTGCATATCTCTGCCTTCAGCAACGGCTTGCCATGCTTGCTCTTGGTCCGCAGGTTTAGAGGTAAAAGTCAATCGAGAAACAGAGCTTACACTGGCTAATGCCTCACCTCTAAAACCTAAACTGACAATCGCCTCTAAGTCATCAAGATGGCTTATTTTACTGGTAGCATGGCGGCTTAATGCAAGTGTCAATTGATCTTTACTGACACCTTTACCGTTATCTTTAATGCGGATGCACTTAGCACCACCCTGCTCTATTTCTATTTCAATACGGGTGGCGCCAGCATCTAAACTGTTTTCCACTAACTCTTTAACCACAGAAGCAGGACGCTCTACCACTTCACCAGCCGCAATTTGGTTAGCTAAACGTGCAGGTAATATCTGAATTGACATGATAATAGACTCGTTAAACTAGCTCACAGGAATTGTTAACACTTGGCCAACAGCCAATGATTTACTACGTAAATTATTAGTCGAAATAATTGCACTGGTAGTTGTACCATAACGCTGTGCAATTACCGACAATGACTCTCCACTGCGCACTTTATGTTGTGTTTTTTGCGCGCTAGCCGTTGGTATTTTTAAACGTTGACCAATATTTAATGAATTTGAACGTAAGCCATTAAACTGTTTTAACTGTTGTGTAGACACGCCGTATCGGCTTGCAATCACTGACAAAGATTGGCCTTTTTCCACGGTATGTGTTGATGGTCGAACCGGTGCGCTGTAATTTTCACTTGGAATTTTCAGTACTTGGCCTACAGACAAACGTGTCGAACTTAACTGGTTATAAGCTTGAAACTGTTGAGCGCTTCTATCATAGCGTTGCGCAATTACAGACAATGACTCACCACGCTCTACTTTATGCTCTGTTGGCACCTCTACTTTCACTACAGGTGCTTGATAGTTTGAACTCCCCGCCCCAGGTATTTTAATCTTTTGACCAACACGTAAAGAGGTCGATTTAAGATTATTATAACTTTTTAAAGTCGATGTACTGGTGCCATACTTTTTAGCAATGACGGATAAAAACTCACCTTTTTTAACCACATGAAGGCGTTCAGGTTCAGCTTGTACTTGCCCGCCTGGTACTTTCAATTTTTGCCCAACAAAGACACCACTAGATTTTAAATTATTCGCTTGTTTAAGGTGGGTAATATTCGTCGCATACTTTTCAGCAATAACCGATAAAGAGTCACCTGATTTCACCGTATAAATCTGACTTTTTATTTGCGGTTTTATTTCCGGTGCTGGTGCTTTCGGAGCCACTTTTTTCTCCACAACACGTGTCTTTGTTGTTTCGGTGTAAGCACCAGGTATTTTAAGACGTTGCCCGACGCGTAATGTAGTTGAGGTTAGCTTGTTATATGAGGTTAACTGTTTAATACTTTTATTATATTTTTTAGCAATGGCTGATAGATACTCGCCACGAACAACGGTATGAACGACAGGTGTTTTAACCACTACTGTTTGTGTATTCGATGCTGCATTACCCGCACCAGGAATAGCAATTTTTTGTCCCACCGATAGTGTGGTATTTGATAAGTTATTATAAGCCACTAATTGCGCAGTAGTTTTACCGTATCTACTAGCAATTACTGATAAAGACTCACCTCGTTTAACTATATGGGTTGTCGCTTTTTGCACTGAAGTAACACGAGGTTCAGGTTCAACTACAACCTGATAATTCTCTGGAATACTTAATACTTGTCCAATTTTTAACGAACTAGATGTTAAATGATTAAAGCTTTTGAGTTTTGCCGCACTCACACTGTAGCGCTTAGAAAGAATTGATAGCGACTCACCACTTCGCACCGTATGTTTAGTCGCATGTTTTTTCTGAGCAAACAAAGTCCCTTGAGGTGGTTTTAAACTAAAGTGTTTGTAAATCCCTTTAAACACTGCATTCGCTATTTTAGCTTGAAACTCAGCTTGGTTAAGTAAACGTTCTTCAGTTGGATTAGTAATAAACCCAGCCTCCACCAAGATAGAAGGAATATCAGGTGATTTTAATACTGCAAGACTGGCATGCACAGGCTCTTTTTTATGCATGGTAGTAACTTTAGATAGCTCACTTGTCACTAAGCTACCAATGTTATAACCCACCCCCATGGTATTCCCCATAGACATATCCAAGAGCATTTTATTCAAGAATGGCACACTGTCTGAGTCTTGGATTAAATCTCCCGCACCACCTAATAACTGAGATTGCGCTTCATTTTTTTCCATCCAACGACCTAACTCAGTGGTCGCTCGACGATTAGATAATACCCAAACAGAAGCACCTTTAGGGCGACTAGAAGTAAAACCATCGGCATGGATAGACACTAAAAAGTCTGCTTTACCTTTACGTGCAATTTCAGAACGTTTGTTTAAGTTAACAAAATAATCACCAGTTCTGATCAAAAATGATTGCATACCACGTTGTGCATCAATAGTGTTTTTTAAGCGTTTAGCAATTTGTAGTGTGACTTTTTTCTCGTAACTATATTTACCCAAAGCCCCCGGATCATCACCACCATGACCAGCATCTATCGCGACGATAATGTTACGGCCATTAGGCGTTGCCGCTATTTTAGTGGGAACCTTGGTAGCAATTGTTGGTAAATCAATGACTAAACGGTGCCCATAGGGCTTTGCTGGCGGTAAGCTGAAAATTCTTGCTTTACTCGCAGTGGTTAAATCAATCACCAATCGAAAAGTATTCGCTTTTGCTGTTTTACTTTCGCGAATGCGAGTGATCAACTTACCTTTATTAGTAATCGCATTTAAGTCCGCTTTATTACGCGTTCCAGTTAAATCAATCACTAAACGATCCGGTTTAGTCAGATAATGGGTTTCGTATTGAGGTTTATTGGCGAGATCAAGTACAACCCGAGTATTGTCAGGAGAAGGCCAGGTACGTACACCTTTTAGTTCATTTTGAGCCGCAGCTACACTTAAACTAATGCATTGCATCATCAGGAAAGCGCAAAGCAAACTAACCTTACTAGATAACAGAGGCTTTAATAACATCACTGGATTGTACTTATTCATCATAAATTCTTTAATACTCTTAAGCCATTATCGGTATTTGCTTGTAACGTAATTTCACGCTGCTCACCAACATAAACGATGGTTAAATCTATATCTGGGTTAGGTAAAAAACCAACACCACGCTCAGGCCATTCCACTAAACAATGACTAGTTTCACCAAAATAATCTCGGATCCCCATAAACTCTAACTCTTCAGGGTCTGATAAACGATAAAGGTCAAAATGATAAACCTGCCAGTCAGCTAATTCATAAGGTTCAACTAACGTATAAGTCGGACTTTTTACATTACCAACATGCCCTAACCCCTGAATAAAACCACGTGTTAAGGTGGTTTTACCTGCACCAAGGTCACCGTGTAGATAAATACACGTAGCAGTTTCACAAGCTTTACTTAAACGGTTACCAAATTGAACAGTTTGTTCAGCATACAGTAACTTTTCTTTTAATAGATTCGACATTGAGATTTATTCATTCCGGTCTTGAGTTGAGTATATTGACAGCTAAATTCTTTAAATAGCATGAAAAACAATCTGAAATTGCGCTATTAATGAAGATAATAACAGAAAGCAGATACTTCACACTAGTGCTAGCCTAGTGCACAGCATAAACAATCACTCCAGAAAGTAAATTAATTACCTCTAGCCGAGCTAAGAGAAACACTCATGTTTAGTAAGTTATGCTAAACTAATGGCCTAGAAAACAGCTAAAAATAGACTTCTCACAACGAAATGCATAACAAATGACAAAAAATCAAAAATCAGAAGTATTACAAACAGATCCCAAAACTCCACTGTCATCGACTGCGTTAAGTGCGTTAGCTGAAAATATAAAAGCCTGGGGAAAAGCATTAGGGTTTCAAGCTGTTGGTATCAGTGATGTTGATTTAAAAGATCAAGAAGCAAATTTACAAGCTTGGTTAGATAACCAATACCATGGTGAAATGGATTACATGGAAAAGCACGGAATGATGCGCGCTCGTCCAGATGAACTTTTACCTGGCACCTTGCGCGTTATTTCCGTCAGAATGGATTATTTACCTGACGATGCACAATTTGCTGCTAATTTAGAAGACAAAGATCTCGCGTATATAAGTCGTTATGCATTAGGCAGGGATTACCATAAAGTACTGCGCAAACGCTTGAAGCAGTTGGGTGATAAAATAAAAAATGAAGTTGGCGAGTTAGGCTTTCGTCCTTTTGTTGATAGTGCACCTATTTTAGAGCGCCCGCTTGCTGAAAAAGCAGGTTTAGGCTGGGTAGGTAAGCATTCATTATTATTAGATAAAGACTCAGGATCTTGGTTTTTTCTTGGCGAACTATTAATTGATCTTGCTTTGCCCGTTGATCAAGCACAACAAAATCAGTGTGGTCAATGTGTTGCCTGTATCAAGATCTGTCCCACACAAGCAATAGTTGCACCTTATGTCGTGGATGGACGACGTTGTATCTCTTATTTAACCATTGAGCTACAAGGTGCAATTCCTAGCGAATTTCGTAAAGCAATCGGTAATCGTATTTATGGCTGTGATGATTGCCAATTAATTTGTCCGTGGAATCGTTTTGCAGAAACCACTCAAGAGTCAGATTACCAAGCCAAAGACTTTTTACAAAACCAGTCACTACTCAGTTTATTTGCTTGGTCTGAAACAACCTTTTTAAAAAATACTGAAGGTTCCCCGATACGACGTATTGGTTATCAGCGGTGGCTAAGAAATATCGCCGTTGCGCTAGGTAATGCACCAAGTAGTATTGATGTAATTACTAGTTTGCAAAATAAACTAACCGAAAGCGAAGATGAACTAGTCAATGAGCATATTGAATGGGCACTTACCGAGCAACAACAAAAATTGCCAATCAATATAGACAGATTAAACCAACGCTTAATTAAAGCCGTAAAAAAAGGCTTACCTAGAGATGCTTAAAAATAAATAATCTCAATTAAGGATAAGCAAAATGATACAACACTATTCCCGCGGATTTCTGCGTTATAATAATAATTATTAACCAAAGTGTAGATAAAGTAATAAAAAAGCCGTTAAACAATTTAATGCTCAACGGCTTTTAAAATGCAAGATAAAGGGTTAAAGATTAACTCTTCACACTTTCTAATTGATCTAATGGCCAACGTGGTTTAGCTTTAATTTCTAATCCTTGTATGTGCCCAGCTTTTAAACGTTGCATACCTGCATAAGCAATCATCGCACCATTATCGGTACAAAACTCACCGCGTGGATAAAATGCTTTGCCACCTAGCTTTTGCATTGTTTCAGCTAACTGCTCACGTAATGCCGTATTCGCACTCACACCGCCAGCAACGACTAAACGCTTCAAGCCAGTTTGTTTTAAAGCTCGCTTACATTTTATCGCAATGGTATCAATCACAGCTTCTTGGAAAGCATAAGCAATATCAGACTGTGTCTGTAAATCATTACCTTCACGAGCAATCGTTACAGCTGCAGAGGTTTTTAACCCGCTAAAACTGAAGTCTAAACCAGGTCTATCTGTCATTGGACGAGGAAATTTAAAACGCCCAGCTACACCATTTTCAGCCATTTTAGCTAAACGAGGTCCACCTGGGTAATCTAAACCTAACAATTTAGCGGTTTTATCAAAAGCTTCACCAGCTGCATCATCAATACTCTCACCTAATAAAGTATATTCACCAATATCATCCACTTGTACTAATAACGTATGTCCACCAGACACTAATAAAGCTACAAAAGGAAAATCAGGTTTATCATCTTCTAACATAGGTGCTAAAAGGTGCCCCTCCATGTGGTGAACAGCAATCGCTGGTTTATCCCATGCAAACGCAATACTACGACCAATACACGACCCCACTAATAATGCCCCCACTAAACCAGGGCCAGCAGTATAAGCAATTGCATCAATATCCTCTTTAGTGCAATTAGCTAAGGCTAACGCTTCTTTAATAAGTGGAATAGTTTTTCGTACATGGTCACGAGATGCAAGCTCAGGAACAACACCACCGTAATCCGCATGTAATTTCACCTGACTATATAACTGGTGCGATAACAAACCTTGTTGGTCGTCATAAACAGCAATACCTGTTTCATCACATGACGTTTCAATGCCTAAAATTCGCATACTAAACAACCTTATAACTAAAATAATTAGCTTTTCATTAACGCTAATTAAGTAAAATAGAGAACAAAATAAAAAATGTAACGCATTCTAACGGAAAATACAGCCAAGGTGGATTTTTTTATCAAGCGTGATTATAAGCACGGATCTAAAGATCATTAAGATCTTTCTGCTTTTTTAATGAAAATTAATGCGGAATTTCTTTACATCATCCCCCAAATAGGATTAAAATTCGGCACCAATTTAAATGCACTGGTCAATTTACGACCGTAACCATAAAGGTAAGAGGCATATGCCAGTAATTAAACTTCGTGAAAACGAACCATTTGACGTAGCATTACGTCGTTTTAAACGTTCTTGTGAAAAAGCAGGTATCTTAGCAGAAACTCGTAAACGCGAATTTTTCGAGAAACCTACTACAGTTCGTAAACGTGCTAAAGCAGCAGCTGTTAAACGTCACCTGAAAAAACTTTCTCGTGATAACGCTCGTCGCGTACGTTTATACTAGAATAGATAAAGGTCTCCGATGTCTATAAAAACAAGATTACAAGAAGAGCAAAAGCTTGCAATGCGTGCAAAGGATAAAGTCCGTGTAAAGACTATCCGTTCATTAATTGCAGCTGTTAAGCAAATTGAAATTGATAATAAAATTGAACTTGATGATGACGCTGTCACGACAGTTGTTGTGAAATCGGTTAAACAACGTAAAGAATCAATTACACAATTTGAAAAAGCAGACCGAGCTGATCTTGTTGATATAGAAAAAACGGAACTTGCTATTTTAGAGGAGTTTTTACCTCAAGCACTAACTGCTGAAGAAGTAGATGCTCATATTAAACAAGCTATTGCATCTGTTGATGCACAAGGCATGCAAGATATGGGTAAAGTGATGGGAATACTCCAAAAAGAGATACAAGGAAGAGCTGATATGGCTGCAGTAAGTGGGCTTGTAAGAGCTAGCTTAAAATAGTCGTCTCGTCTTCTTGATTAAAAAAACCTCAGCTTATTTATAAGTCTGAGGTTTTTTTGTTTTAATGAAAGCTACTTTGTTAATTAATCATTAACTTTATAGTAAAGAATTTTATAATTAAGCAATAATATAAAACAGTAAATTGGATGTTAACTAATGCACCGCTTAACGCACTTTTAAAAATAAACCAAACACCAATAGTACTTTGAAAATAAATCTCATCTAATCTGAATTAAAAATACAATAATTGTGTCGTATTAAATACTGTGAGTATACTACTCCCTTTTCTCCATAGGACTCTTAAATGGCTGGCCGCATTCCAAAGAATTTCATTGACGACTTAATCTCACGTACCGATATCGTTGATATAATTGATAGCCGTCTTAAATTGAAGAAAAAAGGCAAAAGCTACCGCGCACGCTGCCCTTTCCATAATGGTAATAACGATTCCACTTTCTCAGTAAGTCCAGACCAACAGTTTTACCACTGCTTCAACTGTGGTGTAAGCGGTAATGTTGTCTCCTTCTTGATGGAATATGATGGTATCGAGTTTGTTGATGCGGTAGAAGTTTTAGCAGAGCAATTATCCATTGAAGTCCCGCGCGAAGAGTCTGGCAGTAATCAACCTGCAACGACCTATGTCGATAGAAAAGACTTATATCAATTAATGGCAGACATTACGCGCTTTTATCAACAACAATTACGTACACATAAAAACAGTGAAAAAGTCATTAACTACTTAAAAAGTAGAGGCTTATCTGGCGCAACAGCGAAACACTTCCAAATCGGCTATGCACCAGACGGTTGGGATGAAGTACGTAAAAAATTTGCTATCAATAAACAAACAGAACAACAACTTATTGATGCAGGCATGTTAATCAGCAAAGACAATGGCGGCAGTTACGACCGCTTCAGAGACCGCTTAATGTTCCCTATTTTAGATAGGCGAGGACGTGTCATTGGCTTTGGCGGTCGGGTATTTGATGATACAACACCAAAATATTTAAACTCACCTGAAACACCTATTTTCCATAAAGGGAAAGAGCTATACGGCTTATATCAAGCTAAACAACATAGTAAAGAGATACAGCGTATTTTAGTAGTCGAAGGCTATATGGATGTAGTTGCCTTAGGGCAATTTGATATTCATTATGCCGTCGCCTCTTTAGGCACCGCAACCACACCGGACCATATACAACTTCTATTCAGACAAACCAGTGAAATTATTTGCTGTTTTGATGGAGACAAAGCTGGGCGAACAGCTGCGTGGAGGGCTCTTGAGAATGCCCTTCCCTCAATCCAAGATGGTCGAACAGTACGCTTTATGTTCCTACCAGATGGAGAGGATCCAGATAGCTTAGTACAAAAAGAAGGTAAAGCGTTCTTCGAAAAACTCGTCGACCAAGCGATGCCTCTTTCTGACTTTTTGTTTCAACAATTGTTAACACAAGTGGATATGACGAGTGCCGATAGCAAATCAAAACTTGCACAATTAGCTATTCCGTTATTAACTAAGTTACCTGACTCAGTATTTAGACAGATGATGGAAACGCGTTTAATTAGCTTATTAGGTATTGAAAAAGAAGGTTTACAAAAATTATTACCCGCGGCACAAAAAGTAGAAAAGAAACCAACTTCGCAAAAAATAACACCAATGAGACTGGCGATTTCATTATTGCTTCAGCATCCTCAAATGGCTTATCAGTTGGCTGAAATACCTGAATTTAAAGAGATACAAATACCGGGGTTAACTCTTTTAAATACACTACTTGAAATTTGTAGAGACACACCCCATCTCTCTACAGGACTGTTATTAGAACATTGGCGTGGTCAACCCGAAGAAAAACAATTAATTGCCTTAGCAACTTGGAAAAACCAAGTTGATGAACATACATACGAAGAAGTATTCTTCGATATATTAGATAACTTTTTATCTTTACACCTTACGCAACGTATTGAATTTTTGAAGCAAAAATCAAGACAGGGCGAAGTTTTAACAACAGAGGAGACAGTGCAATTAGCACAACTTCTCAAAGAACAAAAACAACATTAATGGGATTGGCATAAAATTCAATTTAGGCGTATAATCGAGCGCTTAGATTTTTTCCCATTTACACCACATTTTACGACTAATTTTTTGGATGGTACCTATGGCCCAAACACCTCAATCGCAGCTTAAAGAGCTGATCATTAAAGGTAAAGAAAATGGTTTCTTAACCTTCGCAGAAGTGAATGATCACCTGCCGCAAGATATCGTTGAGTCAGAGCAAATTGAAGATATCATTCAAATGATCAACGACATGGGTATTCGCGTTGTTGAGACTGCTCCTGATGCTGATGATCTAATTCTATCTGGTACAGATAACGATGAGCCAGATGAAGATGCTGTAGAAGCTGCTGCGCAAGTATTAGCAACAGTAGAATCAGAAATTGGCCGTACCACTGACCCAGTTCGTATGTACATGCGTGAAATGGGTACTGTTGAACTACTAACACGTGAAGGCGAAATTGTTATCGCTAAGCGTATCGAAGAAGGCATCAAAGAAGTACAAAACTCTGTTTCTGAGTATCCTGCCACTATTCGTAACTTATTAGATAACTACGACAGCTACGAAGCTGAAGAAATGAAACTCACTGATTTAATCAGTGGTTTTATTGACCCTAATGATGATATGACTCAAGCGGTAAGTGCAACTAACATCGGTTCTGAATTATCTGAATCTGATTTAGCTGATGACGACGTAGATGATGTAGATGACGACGAAGAAGAAGAGGAAGGCCCTAAAGGTCCATGTCCTGAAGAAGCGGCAGAAAAATTTGCAGAGTTACGCCGTTTAAATAATATTGTTGAAAAATCTATCACTAAAAATGGTCGTAAACATGCTGATACATTAGCTGCGATCAACGAACAAGCTGAATATTTCCAACAATTTAAACTAATTCCTAAACAATTTGACCGTATGGTGAAATTGATTCGCGGTAATATGAATGCAGCTCGTGTTCAAGAACGTTTAATCTTAAAAATCTGTGTTGAACAGTGCAAAATGCCAAAAGCAGAATTCATTAAACTGTTTAAAGGTAATGAAACTAGCAATGCATGGTTAGAGAAAGTCTTAAGCGGTGATCAAGCTTACGTAGCAGGCATTAAAGAAGCTGAAGAAGACCTAGAACGTTGTATTCGTAAGATGTTAGCGATTGAAGTTGAAAGCACATTAAGCATTACCAACTTAAAAGAAATCTCTCGTGCAATGAGCATCGGTGAGACTAAAGCGCGTCGTGCGAAGAAAGAGATGGTAGAAGCGAACTTACGTCTTGTTATCTCGATTGCTAAGAAATACACCAACCGTGGTTTACAATTCTTAGATTTAATCCAAGAAGGTAACATCGGCCTAATGAAAGCCGTTGATAAATTTGAATACCGTCGAGGTTACAAATTCTCAACTTACGCAACATGGTGGATCCGTCAAGCAATCACTCGTTCAATTGCTGACCAAGCACGTACTATCCGTATTCCTGTACACATGATTGAAACGATTAATAAACTTAACCGTATCTCTCGTCAAATGTTACAAGAGATGGGGCGTGAGCCACAGCCTGAAGAGCTAGCAGAACGCATGATGATGCCTGAAGATAAAATTCGTAAGGTATTAAAAATCGCTAAAGAGCCAATCTCAATGGAAACGCCTATTGGTGATGATGAAGATTCTCACTTAGGTGACTTCATTGAAGATACAACGATTGCTCTACCGGTTGATAGTGCAACAAGCGAAAGCCTTAAAAATGCAACAAATGATGTATTAGAAGGTTTAACAGCTCGTGAAGCGAAAGTACTACGTATGCGTTTTGGTATTGATATGAATACTGACCATACTTTAGAAGAAGTAGGTAAGCAGTTTGATGTTACACGTGAGCGTATTCGTCAAATCGAAGCTAAAGCACTTCGTAAACTACGTCACCCAAGCCGCAGTGAACAGCTACGCAGCTTCTTGGACGAGTAATCGAGACTTGATTTATAGGCTAATAGAAATCCTACTTCGGTAGGATTTTTTATATCTAAAACGAAAATAAGCATCAGTTATTCAATGATAAAAACCATATAAAATAAATATTTAAGAATGCTAAGCCAATAGCGATGATTTAATAAGCAATCAAACTGAATAAACTAGACAGCGAAATAAGTAGCTTATATAATCAGCGCACAAATTAAGGCCCTTTAGCTCAGTTGGTTAGAGCATACGACTCATAATCGTCAGGTCCCCCGTTCGAGTCGGGGAAGGGCCACCATATATAGAAAGGTTAGTAGGCGTATTGCTTACTAACCTTTTTTATTGGTGCTACACCTATGCTACATTTACCCTGCTTTATAACCTCTATGTATTCTTCATATCACCCACTACAATACAGATTGAATATAGCTTTAACGCTAAATGAATAATATGAGTCGTATACATTCTATTAAATAAATACTCTCAATTTAGCTTAGTTAAAATGGCATTGTGTAAGGCAGAAGTTGAGCAAGGCTAATCGCGTTAATCTTTATGGGCGATGGAACGAAGGTGTTAATTCGTATGCTTGGTATAACACTAATCAAGCGTAACAACCTTGCTACTGATTAGTTGTTTAACCGAATTTAATGAAAAGCGTTTTGAATTAGTCAAAAGAGATGAACTCTCAAGTAACTAATTCAAATTTAATTAAAGTATTTAGTCAGCTATCCTTGATCTGACTGTCATCGATAACCGTACGATTTCGCCCCATCTCTTTAGCTTTATAAAGTGCATCATCTGCTCTATGTAACCAGTCTTTAAACTCTTCATCATGCCTTATGGTGGCCATACCAATACTAAATGTAACTTTATCGACGGTATCAAATTTCATATTAGCGATATTTTCACGCATTTCATCCATATGTTTAAAAGCGCCTCTCGCCGTAGCTCCCCATAATAAAATAACGAACTCTTCACCACCCCAGCGACAGATCAGATCTTCAACACGCATGTTAATGGTTAACTCATTGGCAAAGCGACATAACACTTCATCGCCAACATTATGCCCATAAGTATCATTAATTCGTTTAAAGTGGTCAATATCTAGTATCGCAAGTGTCACCGGCGACTTATGTCTTCTTGCACGAGCAAGCTCTTTATCAAGTAAACGACTAAATGCTCGACGGTTATATAAATGAGTTAATGGATCCTTAGAAACTAACTCTTCAAGTTGATCATTCTGCTCACTCAATAAAGAGTTTTTCGTGGCGATCTCTTGTGTACGTTGATTCACCATTTTTTCTAAATGCATAGTATGAGTACGTATTTTTCTGAAACTACTATCAAATGCTTTAGACAACTGCCCTATTTCATCTTTTGAATCAATACCATGAAAATATTCACTATTACTATTTACAACGCATTTTACTTCTCGAGTTAATTTAACAATAGGTTTTGTCACTTTATTCGCTAATTGACTAATGAACACTAAAAATACAACCATTAACAGTACAGCGATAATGATTACATTATATAGAATTTCATAAATACCTTGAAAAATTTCAGATTCTTTAGTTGTTACGTATAGCACCCAGTTAGGAAGGTATTTGATATGCGCATAAGTGACTATTTTAGACTCATCTAGTACCAAATCCATATAGCGACCGTAGCCATTATTCTTTAATTTAGCTTCTTTCACTATTTCATTAAAACCAGGGTAGTTCGGATTTTCTTCAGTAGTTGCCCTATTTTTCATAATAAATTCAGGGTTGGGATGAGAAACGAGTAATCCTTCCGTATCAACTAACCAAGCATAACTGCCTAAACCCAATTTAATAGAGGCTAATTTTTTAGGCAGAATATCAATAGGTACTGCAGCAGCTATTGTTCCACTCCATTCATTTTTCTCATTACGAATTGGCACTGAAACCATAATTACCGGCTTAGTTTCAAAGCTAGTATTGACAGGATTACTTATATTAAACTCTTTATTATCCCAATCCTTACCTTTTAACAATGATGGATGAACCGCTTTCATTCTATTGTAATTTGCATCGGTAAGGTTTAATGCTTGGTCAATGTAAATAGCATTAATAAAGTTATCTCCGCCGGCCTTTATTAACCTTTGCAATAATCGGTGAATAGTTTCTTGATCATTATGTACAGGTTCAAAATCACCACTCAACACTTTTAGCATTGCAACATATTGGGCAAACTCTTGGCTTAATTTAGTGGCATGCATTTGTGATATTTCAGTAGAAGTTGTTAACTCCAACTCTAACATTCTATCTTTTTCATTAATGTATACTGTTAATAAAAGTAATGATGCAAATGCAACAATAACAATAGAATAAATAGTAATGATCTGGGCTTTAATACTATGAAACATAATGACCTTAAAATTTAATTAGTAGGCAGATACTTAGCATCAGATTTAAAATGAAGATATATTTATTAATTATCGACCAAATAAAAAAATACTTAACTTCAAATAACAGGTTTGACGTGATTTAAATTATCTATGGTAGATATTACATAAAACATACAATTATGGTTATTAAGAACCACTTTTATTTATGTAAAGTTTCATGTTTTATAGATTAAAAGTGATATTCAGCACTTAATCTTGATAATTTTAACATTTGCCTACACCTTAGACATTGTTTTTTTTCAGTTACAGCTTATAAAAGAAAGTATATTACTCTTACTATTTAATCATTAACCATCTAAGTAACCTATCAAAATACAATAACTTTAATCAATCTCAGCTAGCAAAATCTTCCATTTACTTTAAGCTAGCAATGTACTTTATTAACAGAGCGAATAGGACAATATATGAGCGATTTAACGCCACAACGTATTAAAGAAATTTTAAAATTTGATGCTCAACAACGGTTTCAATACTTATGTAAAGAAATTCAAAAACAACAAGAAGTATGGTTATTAGTTGATGAGCATGGCTGTGTAATGCTTAATACGGAAGATGAAGATTGTGTGCCTGTATGGCCTAATAAAGTATTTGCTGAAGACTGGGCGACAGATGAGTGGTCACACTGTACAGCACAAGCCATTGATTTAACAACTTGGTTTTCACGCTGGACACCCGGCTTAACAGAAGACGAATTATCTATCGTGATTTTCCCTGATAACCAATTAAATGGCATTATTTTGTTCCCTGAAGAGTTTGAGCAAGAACTTACGCCTAACTCAAAACAAAAACGCTATTAATAAAACCTTAGTATGTACTTTTTTATCACAAAAAATAAAAGCCTCTGGTGCCGTAAAATACTCTTTATTATAGCGCTGCTATTACCAACGCTTTTATCGGCCCATCCACACGCATGGGTTAATACCAACACTTATTTTGAAACTCACGAGGCACATATTAGGTCGCTCCATATGACTTGGTCATTTGATGCAGATACTTCGGCTTATATGCTACAAGGTGAAGATGTAAGCCCAGATAACCTTGAAGCTACACTACAAAAACTAACAAAGGCTGTTATCGCTAACCTGTATAACGAACACTATTTTACTTATTTATACGACGGTAATACGCCAGTAAAATATAAAAGTGCGATCCACCCACAAATGGTGAAAGATAAAGATAAGATAGTGCTCAGTTTTGAACTTCCGTTATCTTCACCTATTGCTTTTGCAGGAAAAAACTTCAGACTTTATATTTACGATGAAACCTATTTTGTTGATATGTCTTGGTTAAATAAAGGTGATGTACAGCTATCCGAGCAACTTATCTCTGCTTGTAACGGTGAAATAGTAGAGCCTAAAGTGTCAGACGCACAGAGAGCTTATACATTAGCACTGGCTGCAGATGTAACACCTGATAATACCTTGGGAAGATACTTTTCACAGCAATATAAACTCAATTGCCAATAAAAAATATCAGCATTATAAATTAACCACAATAACCTCAAACAAGTGCCTTGGATGTCAACTATCTAAGGCGAGCTGTTGATAATGTTAAGGAGTATTTAATGCTATCCATTTTCGATATCTATAAAATTGGTATAGGTCCTTCCAGCTCGCATACCAGTGGCCCAATGCTAGCAGCTTATTTATTTGCAACTGAAAATAAAGCACAAGCAAAACTAATCACCTCTATCACTGTTCAACTATATGGCTCTTTATCTCTTACAGGTAAAGGACATCATACAGACAGAGCAATTATATTGGGATTAAGTGGCTATAAACCAGACACCATTAAAGCAGCAACTGCAAAGGCACTTTTGCAGAAAACCTCTGAACAAAAAACATTAACATTTCTTAATCACACACCTATTGCATTCGATCCTGCGATTCATATTGAATTTCATAAAACCAGCTTACCTCTGCATGAAAATGCGCTTCGTTTTCTTGCTTACCAGGGAGAAACACTACTTGACTCAGAAACCTATTACTCCACAGGTGGTGGGTTTATTAGCACTGAACAACAATTATTAACCCCGACTGAGAACACTGAGCGTCAAGTCCCCTTTCCCTTTAATTCAGCGAATGATTTACTAGCGCAAGCAGATAAAAATGGATTAAGTATTGGCGGTTTAGTATTGCAAAACGAACTAACCTTTACCAATCAACAAACCCTAGACGCAACGGCTGAAAAGATCTGGAAAGTAATTAGCCTCTGTTTAGAGCGAGGATTAACCAGTGAAGGTATTTTAGAGGGTGGATTACAAGTGGTAAGGCGAGCACCTGCATTATTAAAAACCTTACAAGCAAACGAAGGTATAGATAATGATCCAATGAGTGCTTTAGATTGGGTTAACTTATATGCTTTTGCAGTGAGTGAAGAAAATGCAGCAGGAGGGCAGGTGGTGACCTCACCAACTAATGGTGCAGCAGGAGTAATTCCAGCCGTATTGATGTATTACCATAAATACCTACGCAAAATTGATACTACGCAGCTTAAAGACTTTTTAGCAGTATCCGCTGCGATTGGTATGTTATATAAGCGCAATGCGTCTATTTCTGGTGCCGAAGTAGGTTGCCAAGGAGAAATAGGTGTTTCCTCTTCAATGGCAGCTGCTGGCTTAACCGCAATCCAAGGGGGCAGTAATGAACAAGTATGTATCGCTGCTGAAATAGCCATGGAGCACTCTTTAGGTATGACCTGTGATCCAATAGGAGGTTTAGTACAAATACCTTGTATTGAACGTAATGCCATGGGCGCAATGAAAGCGATTAATGCATCAAGAATGGCTTTGAAACGTAACAGTAAATCCCTTATATCTCTAGATAAGGTGATCGCGACTATGTACCAAACAGGGAAAGATATGAATAAAAAATATCGTGAGACATCACAGGGAGGTTTAGCGGTTATTCACATGGCACCGCCTTGTGAATAGGCACAACAATACACCTCTCATGATTAAAGGTGTATTGTTATCAAATCATTATGGATTAATTTTTAGTAATTCAACATCAAAAATCAATAATGAACCAGCAGGAATTTTACCTGCACTACGATTACCATAAGCAAGTCGACTTGGGATAAAGAAACGGAATTTATCACCTTCTACCATTAATTGTACACCTTCAGTCCAGCCCGGAATCACTTGGTTTAAACCAAAAGAGATTGGCTCACCACGTTCCACAGAACTGTCAAATACAGTGCCATCAATTAATGTACCATGGTAATGTACTTTAACTTTACTCTTTGCTGTTGGGTGCTCTGTTCCTTCACCTTTTTCTAACACTAAGTACTGTAAACCTGAATCAGTACTAACAACGCCTTCTTTCGTTGCATTTTCAGCTAGGAAGCCTTGCCCTTTTTGGATGTTTACAGGTGCATCTCTCCCTGAAGTCATCGATTGAAAAACAAAAAATGCCACGATTACAATCGCCACAATTAAAATAAACTTAAGCATGATAAACCCTGTTTTATTAATTAAAGCCCAGAGGGTACTAAATTTTAGAAAGGAGTTTAAGAACAATTTCTCTGCGAATATAAAAAAAGCGAGAAGTTGTTACTCTCCTCGCTTTTTAGCATCACTTTATCATTAACTTATACTGATTTATCTTGCTTTGACATTGCTTCACTCAAACGCAGTTCTTCATTTAACAATGCTTCAACATGGCCCGGTGAATGCGTACTCCCGGAAATCAATCGATACATGGCCGGAATAACAAATAATGTTACGATTGTAGCAAAGGCCATTCCGAAGAACACCACCGTCCCCACTGATATACGACTTTCAGAGCCTGCTCCGACAGATAAAATCAATGGAATGGAGCCAGCTAAGGTAGTAAATGCCGTCATTAAGATCGGACGAAGTCGACGCGCAGCAGCATCAATAATAGCAGTATCTAAGCTCTTACCACGGTCACGTAACTGATTGGCAAATTCTACAATTAAAATGCCGTTTTTGGTCACCATGCCAATCAGCATGATCATGCCAATTTGACTGTAGATGTTCAGGCCTTGATTCATTAACACCATACCAATGAAACCACCTAAAACCCCCATCGGTACGGTAAACATAACGACGAGTGGATTAATAAAGCTTTCAAACTGAGCTGCTAATACTAGGTAAGCCACCAGCAATGCCAACCCAAAAACAATTAACACACTGCTACTATTTTCACGGTACTCCTGTGATTCACCAGTGTATGAAACGGTAATATCGCTTGGAAATAGTTCGATAGCTTTGGCATCCAAATAATCTAACACTTCACCTAATGATTTACCTTCCGCTGCACTACCACCAAGCGTAATAGATTTCTGCTTATTAAAATGCGATAGGCGACTAGCAGACGCGACTTCTTCAATATCTGCTAATGTATCTAATGTAATCAATTCACCATCTTTAGTGCGCATGTAAATTTGGCTTAAATCACTCACATTATTAAAGCTATTTTCATCGCCACGTAGGTAAACATCATACTCTTCACCACGCTCTACATAAGTAGTATCACTCTTCCCCCCGAGCATCACTTCTAAAGTTTCAGAGATTTCATCTAAGCTAACGCCTAATTCTGCAGCACGCTCTTTATCCAAAGAAACTAACAATTCAGGTGTTTTTTCTGAATAATCTAAATCACTACCAACAACCATCCCATCAGCTTCTGCTTGTTGTCTTAATAGCTCAGCGTATTTACCTAACTCACTATAATCAGAACCGCCTAAAACAAACTCTACTTGATCGCTAGATCCGCCACGGAAACCAGGTAATAAAGGTCGAACCCGAATATCAGGTAAATCATCTAACGTTCTCTTCACTAACCCTAATGCCTGATTAGCCGAAACGGTACGTTCATTCCAATCCTCTAGCACCATGATAACAAAGCCCGTTTGATCTCCGGCATTGCCGCCAAAAGCAGGTGCTTGTGTACTAAAGGATCTAATCACGCCTTGTCCCAATAAAGGTAATAGACGTTCTTGGATTAAATCCATATTCGCAGACATACGATTAAAGCTGGTGCCTTCTGCGGCTTTTACAAAGGCAAAGATAACCCCCCTATCCTCTTTCGGTGCAAGTTGCGATGGCACTTGTTTCATCAAGAAGTAACTGCCCGCGATACAAGCAAGAATAACCAAAGGTGCCGCTAAACGTAATTTAATGGCATAACCTAAACCCCCACGATAAACGCCCTCTAAACGTGAGAATTGTTTATCCACCCAACGATTAAAGCGATTTTGTTGCTGATGCTCCTTGAGCATTTTACTGGCTAAAACCGGAGTTAACGTCAATGCGATAAACGAGGAGAAAATCACCGACATTGCTAATAACACAGAAAATTCAGTGAACAATAATCCAACCATGCCATCCATAAATGAAATAGGTAGGAAGACCATCACCAAAACTAACGTTGTTGCTATTACTGCAAAGCCAACCTCTCTGGTGCCTTTATAAGCAGCCATTAACGGTTTTTCACCTTGCTCAATATGGTGAAATATATTCTCCACCACTACAATCGCATCATCCACCACTAAGCCTATCGATAAAATAAGCGCCATTAAGGTAATAAGATTGATCGAAAAACCAAAGTAATAAGCGGCAATGAAAGCAGAAATCAGAGAAACAGGTACAGTGATCGCAGGAATAATGGTTGCTCGAGCTTGACCAATAAAGATATATAACACCAAGACCACTAACCCTCCGGTGATTAATAGCGTGTTATATACTTCATCAATGGAACGCTCAATGAATACCGTAGAATCATAATTTAATTCTAACTCAGTATTTTCAGGTAAGAATTGTTGGATTTTATCAACTTCAGATCGCACTGCAGCGGCAACATCTAAAGGGTTTGCATCGGTTTGTGTAACAACCCCTAAACTGATATTAACAATGCCATTATTTTTAAACGCAGAGTTCTCATTTTCAGCCCCAACATTTACTTCTGCCACATCTTTTAAGTAGATAGGAGTACCGTCGTTAGCACGACGTACCACTAAATAATCAAAGTCCTCAGGCTGTGCATACAAGCGCGCAGTTCGTACTGACATAACTGTTGTATCATTGCGTACTTCGCCGCCGGGGCTTTCTACATTTTCAGCTTCTAATGCAGAAAGAATATCATTGACAGTGACAGATCTCCCTGCCATTAAATCCGGCAATAACTTAACGTACATGACTTTGTATAAACCACCAGTCACATTGACTGAACTCACTCCACTGATTAAGCTGAATCGATCCGTTAGAGCACGCTCGGCGTAATCGGTTAGTTGAGTTCGGTCCATGGTTGAGGACCTGAGATTAATGTATAAAGAAGGCTCCCCAGAACCGTCATCTTTTGACACAATTGGCTCATCAGCTTCATCTGGTAAGGCTCCTTCCGCTTTAGCAACGGCATCTCGTATATCACTCACCCCTTCGGTAAGATCCCAACCGATATCAAAGGTGACAGTAATACGCGACATACCATTACGAGTGACCGATTCTACTTCGTCAATGCCACTGATACCTGTCACTTGATCCTCGATCACTGACGTCACCTGACTTTCCATGATGGTAGCACTAGCACCTTCATAACGAGTAGTAATCGATACCACTGGACTTTCTACATCAGGCATCTCTCTAACAGCTAGCTTTTCAAAGGAGACAATCCCAAAAACACAAAGTAATAGGCTCATTACAATGGCCATTACCGGTCGTTTTACTGATACATCGGATAACCACATTATTTGTTATCCTTCTGTAACGCATTAACATTCACGGTGGTTTCACCGGCTTGCTCTACTGTACTTAAATCTTTAATAGTTAGTCCGTCACGCATATTAACCAGACCTTGCACAACAATTCGCTCACCAATCTCTAAACCTGATGCAATCACAGCCTGGTCTCTAATACGGGGACCTAATACTACTTCTCGACGAGATACTTTATTATCGTCACCAACGACATAAACAAAACGTTTAGTGCCTGAATACTCTAAAGATTGCACAGCTATAATAGGCTCATTAACGGCATTAAACACTAAGTTCGCAGACATCAACATACCCGGTTTTAAAAACTCATCTTTATTATCAAAAAGTAACCGAACACGTAAATTTAATGTATCTGGATTAATACGAGAATCAATCGCAACCACTCTACCTACAAAAGGTTGATCCCCCCAAGCACGTGTTTTAGCTGATACTTCCATGCCTACTTGTATTTTAGAAAGGTAACGTTCTGGAACAGGTAAATCTAAGGTCATTTCGGAAAGGTTATCTAGTGTCAAAAGCGACTCGCTAATTGCAACCATCTTACCTTCGCTAAAATCTAATAACCCTATGGTGCCATCAAAAGGTGCAGTAATATTGTGATTATCAATAAACACCTGTGCGGCTAATAATCGAGCTTTACCGATTGCAACGACTGAAGCTTGGCTATCTAACTCTGTTTGCGTGATCGCTTGTTTACCGATAAGACGCTGATAATCTTTTAAGGTACGTTGCTCATTGGCTAAATAAGCTTTTGCTTCAGCTAATAATGCATTGGCACCAGCACTATTCAACTTTATAAGCAGCTGACCCTTTTTAACTTTTTGATTAGCTTGCACTGCAATTTGGGTTACTTTGGCCGCAACCTCAGACTCGATGCTCACATACTCCTTAGCTTGTAACTTTCCAATTAAAGATAAGGATTCTGATACTTCATAAGCACCGACTACCTCGCTATAAATAGGCACTGCTGGAGAAGGCGTGAGTGCCATAGCAAAACTGCTAAATAGACTCAGTAAAAAACTTATTAAGATAAAAACTGGGTTGAATTTTTTCATTTTATTTCTTCTATTTAAAGTGAGGTAAAAGCGTATAGGTAGTGTTTATAACAGCTAACACCAATAAAATTAAGCGAATGATCTTAATTGTCATCAATGGTATTGCATTCATCATAAAGTAAAAACCGGAAAAGATTGTGAAGAAAATATGGAGAAATTGTAACAAACGTTACGCAAAACAAGGGAGGTAAATATTAAGAGGTAGTTGCAAAGCTTAATTTGATATCAATCAAGCGAGCTAACTGTTCTAGTTTGCTTGATAAAAAACTGATTGAATATAATTAGTATTAGCACTAAAGAACGGGTTACAAATTGATTCAAAAGTGTCAATAATGACTTGAAATGATATCACTTCAAGTCATTATTTTTATAAAAGACCTAACTGTTCAGAAACTTAGTTGATTAAAGAACCGTTAATACATCTGATAATGCTAGGCGTGTTTTAGGTAAACTAAAATTGTAATCTTCAGAAGCATGATGGTAACCAATAACCAATGCAACGTGACATTCGAAACCATTTAGCTCTTCAGCGAATATCTCACCAACGAGTTCATGGTCAATGCCTTCCATAGGCGTTGAGTCAACTTTCAAACGCGCCAATGTATGCATTGCATTACCTAATGCAATATAAAGCTGTGCTTTAGTCCATGCACTGTTATTGCCTTGCTGGTCAGTATTGCTCTCAGCAAAATGGAATCCACCAAAGGCTTTTTCTCTATTTTCTAATGCAGTGCGTTTATCCTGTATACCTTTATCAACGACTTTTGCATAATCAGCACGGGTATAAGTTGGATTGTGTGCAAATAAAATAATATGCGAACTATCAAATATTAGGTGCTGATTAAACTGATGTTTATTGGCAAAAGAGTCATGCATTCTCTGTTTTGCAGCATCACTTTCAATCACAATAAACTTCCACGGCTGAGAATTAATTGAAGAAGGAGAAAGACGCAAACTTTCATACAACACCGCTAAATCCTGTTGTGACACTTTCTTGCTAGGATCGTATTTTTTGGTTGTATAACGTGTCGCTAAATCACTAATAATTTGCTCGTGCGTCTCATTTGTTGTTTGCTTCATAGACATACCTTTCGTCGTACTTAAATCAAAGAATTTAATATTCATAACACCAGCGATGTTACCGATATAAAAATAAGCTGGATTCATAGACCCACTGCTAGTTTATAAATACATTGTACGCTTGATTATTTTATTTGATAATAACGAATAAATTTGAATAACTTTAAAATTATTTTTGAATATGTATCATTTAAACGACCTGAAATTGGCGATTCGAATTGCCGATCTGAACAGTATTTCTGCTGCTAGCCGAGAATTAAACTTAACGCCAGCGGCAGCAAGCGCTGCACTTAAACGCTTGGAGAAAAGGCTAAACTGCCAAATATTTATTCGTTCCACGCGAAATATGCAATTAACCGAAGAGGGAAAATTGTTCATTGAAAGCAGTAAAGACGCCATTCAAATATTGGAAGTCGCCAGTAATACGTTAAACAACAATAATGACCAAGTGAGCGGTGATATAGGGTTAAGTGTGCCATCTGACTTAGGTCGCAATATAGTTAGTCACTGGCTAGAAGAATTTTTATCCGCAACACCTTCAGTCACCATGACGCTGCATTTAAGTGATCACAACAGTGATTTAATAGAGCAAAACTTACAAATAGCATTACGTTATGGGCATTTAGCAGACTCGCCATTAAAGCGTAGATACCTAGCTTCATCACCACGTTATGTGGTTGCCTCGCCAGATTATATTAAACAGCATGGTCAACCAAACAGTCCTGCCGAGTTACAACAGCATCGTTTATTAAACTGGAATTTAGGCAAAAACAAACAACATATATGGAAATTTCAAAAAGATAACCAAGCATTAGATCTTCGTATTGAGCCAGCTAAAACCACCAATGATGGCGCACTGTTAAGGGAATGGGCGATTGCCGGCCATGGGATCGCCTATAAAAACTGGATAGATATTGCTAAAGATGTTGAACAAGGCAGATTGATCATTTTATTAAAAGAGTACCGCAGCGAAGATGTACCAGTGCAGCTAGTCTACTTACAAACTGAATATCCAAGAAAGAAGTTACGCATGGTAATCGACTTTTTACTGCAAAAATTTAACGAGTTTAGTCAACAATATCCGTGCCCTTAACAAGCATTAATAATATGCAATACTTGTCAAGGACACTCATTAAAAGACGACTGTAACTTTTGATTTAGCTACTGACTTCATCAACCAAGTACAAAATAGACTGGTAAGCAATGCCACTATGGTGTGATAAACCTATCTCACAAGTACGGCTATTACTATAACCTCGAGTACATCCATTGGGTATTTGCGACCTTAAAGGTGATAATGCAGCACTATTTAATTCAGGTGTTGTAAAACCTTTATCACCAGCCCAACCACAACATTCAATGTGCTCAGGGACAATCACTTCAGAAGCACACTGCTGTGCTAACTGTAGCATCTGTTTATCTAATGCCATTTTTCGTGTACTACAAGTAATGTGTAACATAATCGGCTCTTGTAGCGGCGTAATATTCAAGTATTCAACCAAATAATTAAGTACAAACAAACTCGGCTCTACTACCTGCATCTGCTGTACAGTTTCTTCTGAAAAAGCCTCAATACTGCGTTTTGCACAAGGGCTAGTATCCATTAACACAGGCCACTTGCCATGCTCACTAGCTTCCCATAACGCAGTTTCCAGTTGCGCTGATTTCTGTTTTGCTATATCAAAAAAGCCTTTGCTATCATGTGGCTGACCACAACAAAGGTCATTAATATTATCTGGAATGATTACATCAAAACCTGCTTTAGCTAACAGAGAGCTAGTCACTTCAGTCAAAGAACGTTGATCTTTATTATCAGCTTGCTGCCCCATGCTTCGACTTGAACAGGATGCTAAATACACAACTTTTTTATCGTTTTGTTGACCATGAAGCTTATTGAAAGTACTTTTTAACTTAAAAGTATTTGCGCCAGGCACTTCTGCCGACCAACGTTGTACTCCGTTATTAGATAGATTTGCAATGCCTTTACTGGCTTTATTAAGCCGAGCAGAGCCAAAGGTTTTTTGAGCGACTTGGTTAACCTTCAAGCCTACATTTAATAATTTATTCGTAGTACTAAAATGATTCGCAGTCCAACGAGCAATAGGTGCAAACTGTTGATATTTTAGAGAACGTAATTTTTTTACGAGATCACCAGTATTAATTCCCACCGGGCAACGGTCTGCACATAGCCCAGTCGCTGCACAGGTATCAATACCTTGATACTGAAAAGTATCTGCTAAAGATTTACTGTATGCACTATCACCGCTTTGTTCACTACGTTTCATCTCTCGGTACAACACAATACGCTGACGCGGTGATAATGTCAGCGTACGTGACGGACAAACGGGTTCACAAAAACCACACTCAATACAACGGTCAATTAGATCATCCGCGGCAGGCATTGGTTTTAGATTTTCAATATGTGCTTGGCTACTTTCATTAATAATCACACCAGGGTTCAATAATCCGTTGGGATCAAAAATCGCTTTAATCTTCTGCATTAATGCATAGCCTGCTTTGCCCCACTCTAATTCGACGTATGGAGCCATGTTTCTGCCTGTACCATGCTCTGCTTTTAGTGAGCCTTTATGTTTAATCGCCACTAACTGAGTTAATGCATCCATAAAATCACTGTAACGAACTATTTCAGATTCTGTTTCAAAGCTTTGTGTGAATACAAAGTGTAAGTTACCATCTAATGCATGACCAAAAATAATTGCTTCATGGTAATCAAACTGATCAAACAGCGCCTGTAAATCTCTAACCCCTGCCGCTAAATGCTGTACAGGAAAAGCGACATCTTCTATGATTACTGTTGTACCAACTTCTCGAACAGCCCCAACAGCAGGAAACAAACCTTTGCGTATTGCCCACAAGCTTTCTACCACACTTGGGTCGCGCGTAAACTCGATGGATTCTTTAACGGTATAATTAGAAATAGCCTCCATCACGGCCGCACACTGCTGATTAAGACTCTCTAAGTCACTGGCTCTAGATTCTATTAATAAGGTGCCGACCTCTAAGTCTAACTGCTTAATAAAAGCAGCCATACCAGGTTTATCTGCAATCGAATGCATAGCTCGCCCATCCATCATTTCCACCGCTGACACAGGTAGTTTCGCTAATACAGAAACCACTTGGCAAGCCGTTTCAATATCATTGAATACAATTAATGCAGAGGCTTTATATCGATGCTCAATCACCGTGTTATAGGTAATTTCCTTGATAAAGCCTAAAGTGCCTTCTGAACCAATCATTAAATGTTGAATTACATCAATCGGATCTTGGTAGTCCACTAAGGCATTTAGGGAATAGCCAGTGGTATTTTTAAGGCGATACTTATGTTTAATTAACTTACTTAAAGCGCTGTCATTTTTTACTTGTTCACACAGATCTTTAAGGTCATTAATTAAAGAAGGATGAGACATTTTAAAGCGACTCACACTGTTATTATCGGCAGTATTTAATTGCGTTCCATCAGCAAAAATAAGCTGCATACTATCGACTGTTCGATATGAGTTTTGTGCGACACCACAACACATACCACTGGCATTATTAGCAGCTATCCCACCTATTTTGCAGGTATTGATAGAAGCAGGATCAGGACCTATTTTACGACCATAAGGTAATAGATATTTATTCGCATCAGCACCTATAACACCCGGTTGTAATGTAATCTTATGACCTTGTTCAAGTATTTCATGCCCACGCCATTGATCACTTAATGTAATTAATACTGAATCAGATACCGCTTGGCCAGACAAACTGGTTCCCGCTGCTCTAAATGTGCAAGAGATGTTTAAGGCAGCACAACTTCGAAGTGTATAAATAACTTCATTCGCATTATGCAAACGCACTACTACCTTAGGCACTAAGCGATAAAAACTAGCATCAGTCCCATAGGCAAGTAACTGAGCTGGCTCAGTAAAGATACGCGCTTTATCAATACAAGCTAATAAGGTTTCTTCAAGCTGCTCAAATTGTTTCACATTACTTGCCAACATCACTACTCCTTAACTAACATTTCAGAAAAGCAGCGAACATAGTAGAATGAAGTTAACCGTTTAAATGTGATCTTGCTGGTATTCTATCGATAGCATTATTGATCCCCCCTAGGTTTTTAATAAACACTGTTTAATAACACCCATCATATTTTTAATATCAAAGACATAAGTAGCTTTTTAATGTAGAGTTTCTTGCAAAATATTAAAGAGAGCAAAACAGAATGTCAGAAAGTAAAAATGATAATGCACTACAATTAACACAACTAATTACTCCATTAAACGCAATGCATTTAGCACAATTAACTGCTTTTAGTTTTGGCCTACCTCCACTTTATTTCTGCCGTGAATATCAATCTCTAACATCAGACACTATAAAAAACAATGTGAAGAGCGGTTATTAAAACAGCTCAATAATGAGCAAATAACAGTACAAGAATTGCAACAATTACTATTGGATAAAGAGTACTTTGATGAAGAAGAAGCAGGCCTACGAGTTGCTCCGCTTACTGAAGAATAGTCTTAGTCATTATGAAATAAGTCTTTTAGATTAAAGACTCCTATTTCTGTTTCGACTAAATAAAATAGTAAAATACAACCATAAGCATTACAGAGGGTGACCAGAAATGCTGATGGTTGTTGATACAGGTGCAGTGTTATTTATCTAATTTAAAGCGTCCTACAATATTATTAAGCTGCTCATTAACTTCATGAATATGATGGGTTTCTTGATTCACATTTGCCCCCGTTACCGTTAACTCTTGTACAATTGAGTGAATACGCGCCATGTTTTGACTCACCTCTCTAATAACTGCATTTTGTTCCTGCGCCGAAGAGGCGATCTGATTACTTAAATCATTAATTTTTGAAACAAAACTATTCATTACTTCTAAGCTCTCAGCCACACTTGCAGCCTCTGAAACGGTTTGCTGGCTAGTGGCTCTTGTACTATCAATTGAGCTCACTACTGCTGTAGATTCATGGCGTAGTTTTTCTAACGCATTTTCCACTTCACCCGTACTGGTTTGAGTACGTGCAGCTAGGGCTCTCACCTCATCAGCTACTACTGCAAAGCCTCTCCCTTGCTCTCCTGCACGGGCAGCTTCAATCGCTGCATTTAACGCTAACAAGTTGGTT
This sequence comes from Psychromonas sp. 14N.309.X.WAT.B.A12, assembly GCF_030397575.1. Classification (GTDB taxonomy): domain Bacteria; phylum Pseudomonadota; class Gammaproteobacteria; order Enterobacterales; family Psychromonadaceae; genus Psychromonas. The sequence continues at coordinate 76,654 of NZ_JAPNXS010000009.1, forward strand.
TGGTCTGCAATGGCACCAATCACACTTAAAATAGATCCTATATCTTGTGTTTCCTGACTCATATTAGCCACATTAACCGTTGCACTTTCAACCTCTTTAGATAAGCGTTGCAAGCTCACCTGAGCATTAGTAATAATATCTTTAGACGTTTCACCAGAATGATTAGCTTCCTGCGTAAACTGTGCAGTATCCTGTGCGTTAGCAGCTACCATTTCAGCAGTCACACTCAACTCTTCAACCGCGGTGACAACTTGATCCGTTTCCTGCTGATGTTGCGCTAAGATGCCTGCACTATTATCAGAATGATTTTTCAGTGTTTCCACGCCTTCAGATAAACGCCCACTCACCTTTTTTACATCCAACATCATCAACTGTAATGTTTCGATAAAGCGATTTACACTACTGGCAATTTGCCCCAAATCATCATTCGAGTTAACCGCTAAACGTTGCGTTAAATCACCATCACCATTGGATAAATTACCCACCAGCGTTTTCAGTGCTATTACGGGTTGATAGATGCGATTAAGTACAAAAATAAACACTACAATAAATAATAACGTGATCATTAATACCCACAATAACAATGCCCAAGTTGCCTTAGAGACTGCAGCAAAAGCTATTTCATCTTTAACTGCAATCATCAAATACCATGGCGCGCTACCTTCCAACTCAACACGGGTGGAAACCAATAAACTTGGCTTTCCAGCTAATGTAGTATCAGCAATAACACGTTCATTTTTTAACATATTGGCTGAAAAATCACTGAGTTCATCTATTTCTTGTATTTGCTCCTGTGGTTTTACTACTTCACTAGTTGAAGCTAATACCATCCCCTTTTGGTCTACTAGAATCGCCACTGAATCCTTGGCGACATCCACACCTTCCACTAATGTTTGTAAACGAGTTAAACGTACATCGGACGCAATCACTCCATCCTGAACAGCTTGTACTGCAAGTAATAATAAGACGCCCTCTTTAGTGGCAAATACTTCACTTAACGTCAATTTTTCGCTTTTTTTACCAAGTTGATACCAAGAACGCGTACGAGGATCATATTTAGATGGAATACCAATACCATTAGGGAAAGATTCCGATGCTCTTGATGTATAAGATCGCCCATCATCAAACCCTAGCGTCAACTTAGCAACCCCAGTGGCCTCTTTAGCAAATAACATATGCTTCTCATGGTCTGTTTGGTAATTGTTCGCTTTATATAATGCAGCTAAATTACTGACAGGTTGGGAATATGAAGCGATATATTGCTTAATATTATTTGCTTCATATTGAGATGCACTGCTGATCTTATTAATCAACGTACTCTTCGTCGTTTCTGATAACTTATCAATAGAGATAAAAGAAGTGATACCTAGTGCTAAAATCAGCAAACTGGTAATCACTACAATTAAAATATTTTTAAAACCAAGCTTATTCATGAATTTTCCTTGTTGAAACGTGAAACCAATAATGAGTTGACCTTGCGCTCTGTTAGTTTCTGACACTATTCCAACAGTCTAACGACTACTGCCCATGAGTTTTTAAGAGAATGTTAAAAGTATGACTATTACCCCATTAGTAATACAAATGATTTTTAAAAAGTTTTAACTCCATCAAGAAATGACATTTCCTGTTTAAAAACACCACAAAACCAGAGTAAATCGGCTCGATAGATCTTGCTCACATTATTAGTTCAATTGACTGTAAATTCTGCTAAAATCTGCGCCTGAATTCGTTGGAGAGTATTTTATGAAAGACAATAGCCAAACTAAAGTGATCGTCGGAATTTCCGGTGGTGTTGATTCCTCAGTATCTGCGTACTTGTTGCAGCAGCAAGGCTATCAAGTTGAAGGCTTATTCATGAAAAACTGGGAGGAGGATGATACTGATGAATATTGTTCTGCTGCTGAAGACCTTCAAGATGCTAAAGCTGTTTGTGATAAATTAGGTATCAAACTACATACCATCAATTTCGCAGCAGAATATTGGGATAATGTATTCGAACATTTTTTAGAAGAATACAAAGCGGGCCGCACACCTAATCCAGATATCATGTGTAATAAAGAGATTAAGTTTAAAGCCTTTTTAGAATTTGCAGCTGAAGATTTAGGTGCAGATTACATCGCGACTGGCCATTACTGTCGCCGCCGCGAAGTTGATGGTAAAGCACAATTACTACGTGGATTAGATACTAACAAAGACCAAAGCTACTTTTTATATGCGGTGGGCGGCGAACAAATTGCCAAAACCTTATTCCCTGTTGGTGAACTAGAAAAACCAGAAGTGCGCCGTATTGCGGAAGAGCAAGATCTAGTGACACACAATAAAAAAGACAGCACAGGTATCTGCTTTATTGGTGAGCGTAAGTTCACTGATTTCCTACAGACTTATCTACCAGCTCAACCCGGCGACATTGTTACGCCTGAAAATGAAGTCATTGGTCAACACCAAGGTTTGATGTACCACACGCTAGGCCAACGTAAAGGTTTAGGCATAGGTGGTTTACAAAACTCAAATGAGAACCCATGGTACGTAGTGGGTAAAGACATGGAAAACAACCGTTTATTAGTCGCTCAAGGTGCAGACCACCCAGCGCTATTTTCTTATGGGTTAATTGCTAAAAAATGTGATTGGGTAGATAGAACAGCGAAGAAAGAAAGCTTTAAATGTACCGTTAAAACACGTTACCGCCAAACGGATATTCCTTGTACTGTAAACCCAATTGACGATGATACGTTAGAAGTTATCTTCGATCAGCCACAAGCGGCAGTAACACCTGGACAATCAGCTGTATTTTACCTCGATGAAGTTTGTCTTGGTGGTGCGATTATTGACCAGCACTTGCAAAAGTAGCTGGTAGCCCAAATATAAGCTGTATAAAGCAATAAGGCTTAGAGGTAGATAAATGTCTACCTCCACATTCATTTATAATAAGAAGTGTACTGATCATGTCATTCCATACCTTAGAATCTCGTAGCATTGCTTTTGCGGCAATGTGCCAAGCAGCTTACTTAGTCGATAAGATTGCGACTAAGGGTATTTGTCCCGATGCAGTTGCCTTTAATGCCTCATTACGTTCAATAGTACGCACTGATAGTGCTGCTCCGTTGGATATTTTAGGTGGGCATGAATCACTAAAACTTGGTTACAAAACCGTGATTGCACAACTGGATAATGTCGACAGCAGCCGTAATATGCAAATCACTAAATATGTAGCAGGTTTGATGGCCTTGGAGCGCAAATTATCAGCTAATTCAGGCACATTAAATCTACTTGGTGAACGTATTAACCAAGTGAATCGTCAATTAGCACATTTTGAAATTGATGACAGTAGTGTGTTAAGTAACTTAGATTCTATCTATAAAGATCTAATTAGTAACTTAGGCCCTAAAATTCAAGTTAATGGTAACCCTAGCTACTTGCAACAATCACAAACACAACATAAAATCCGCGCATTATTATTAGCCGGTGTGCGTGCCGCTGTACTATGGCGTCAAATTGGCGGTAAACGTCGTCAATTATTATTATCTCGCAAAGCGATAGTGCAACAAACCAAACAAAATTTACTAAGAACATAATATTCGTATTACTCTTTCCCAGTAAGGGAATAAAGAAACTATTTAAACAACCTACATATCATTAGGAGCAACAAATGGAACTTTCAGGACTAACAGCTGTATCACCAGTTGACGGCCGTTACGGTAGCAAAACTGCAATTTTGCGCGATATTTTTAGTGAGTTTGGTCTAATCAAATTCCGCGTACAAGTAGAAGTACGTTGGTTACAAAAACTAGCACAAACAGACGGTATCGCAGAAGTTCCTGCTTTCTCTGCTGAAGCAAACGCACACCTTGATGCAATTGTCGCTAACTTCGGTGAAGCTGATGCACAACGTGTCAAAGATATTGAAGCAACAACTAACCACGATGTAAAAGCGGTTGAATACTTCTTAAAAGAAAAAGTGGCTGACGTTGCTGAACTTAACGCTGTATCTGAATTTATCCATTTTGCTTGTACATCAGAAGATATCAATAACTTATCACACGCTCTGATGTTATCAACAGCTAAAAATGACGTTATCTTGCCTTACTGTAATCGTGTTGTTGATGCGATTAAAGAAAAAGCAATCGAATACAAAGCAATGCCAATGATGTCTCGTACACATGGTCAACCAGCTTCACCTACTACATTAGGTAAAGAGATGGCGAACGTAGTAGCACGTCTACAACGTCAAGTTAAGCAAATCGAAGCAACTGAACAACTAGGTAAAACAAACGGCGCTGTAGGTAACTACAATGCTCACCTAAGTGCTTACCCAGAAGTTAACTGGCAGGGTTTTGCTGAAGAATTTGTAACAAGTTTAGGCGTTACATTTAACCCATTCACCACGCAAATCGAACCACACGATTACATCGCTGAGTTATTTGATGCGATTGCACGCTTCAATACTATTCTATTAGACTTTGACCGTGACGTATGGGGTTACATTTGCCTTGGTCACTTCAAACAAAAAACCATTGCTGGTGAGATTGGTTCTTCAACTATGCCACATAAAGTTAACCCAATTGACTTCGAAAACTCTGAAGGTAACTTAGGTTTAGCAAATGCTATCTTTGATCACTTAGCAGCGAAACTACCAGTTTCTCGCTGGCAACGTGACCTAACAGACTCAACGGTATTACGTAACCTAGGTGTTGCTATCGGTTACTCAGTGATCGCATACGAAGCAAGTCTAAAAGGTATCAGCAAGCTTGAAGCAAATGAAGAAAACATGCTGAAAGACTTAGATGCAAACTGGGAAGTATTAGCAGAGCCAATTCAAACGGTAATGCGTCGCTACGCAATCGAAAAACCATACGAGAAATTAAAAGAGCTAACGCGTGGTAAACGTGTAGATGGCCCAGGTATGAGTGAGTTTATCGATACACTTGAACTACCAGAAGCAGTAAAAGTTGAGCTAAAAGCAATGACACCAGCTTCATACATTGGTCAAGCAGTTGAGCTTGTAGAGAAAATGGCTTAATCCGCTCATTAAGCTAATCGATAAGAGGCAACCTTAGGGTTGCCTTTTTTATTGCGCTAAATATATTATTTCTCAGTGAGTACCTTAGTATCACTTCTCTTACAGCTAAATAACCAATCTAAAAATGGTTGTAGACTACTGTAACAAGCAATACCCACAGAACAGATCAAAATAGCAACCGCCATCTGTAAAGTTAATGTTTGATCCAAAATCCATATAGCTAACAATACAGAAACCACAGGCACTAAGGCCATAATCGCCGACGCAGATACCGCCCCTAACTTATTGATACAGTAACTCATACAAAACAAGGCTAAAATACTAACAACTATCCCTTGATATACACCTTGTAGAATAATCTCAGATACTGGTGCAATGCTGAGGTGGGTAGGTAGAAAAAACCAAATCGGCGTAAAAAATAACGCATTCACAATCGGAACAGAGATCATAATCGTCTTAATATTGATCTGCCATATTTTCATTGAAACAGAATAAAAAGCGATGAAGAAAGCCGCCAGTAGTAACCATAACAAAGCAATTAGACTCGCCCCACCACTACTCGTAAACAGTAAACTATTAGCCACCAAAATCAGAGTAATACCCAAATATTGAGTACGGCCTAAACGCCCTTTTTTCCACACATACAAAATCAGCGCACACATAATCGGCATAGTCCCATTAATGATCACGCCAGTATTCGCAGCATCTGAAATTAATAAACCAATCAAACTAGCGCAGACATATAAAGCACCGCAACATAGACTACAAATAATAATAGGTAAGGTGAAAATAGACTTAAGTGAAGTTTTACTTAATAAAGCATACAGGGCAATGATCGCTGCCGCTGTTAAAAATCGCACGCCAGTTACATCCCACACCGTTAAAGAACGTGATAACCCCCATTTAGAAATAATGATCCAACCTGACCAAATCATCACCACCACTAACCCGGCGAGTAAACCCGTGACCTTATCAAACTTGATCGACCTTTCCATTATACTTCCTTGAAAATGAACTAATATGAGGATAACTTCATCAACATTATCACAAAAATCGGCTTTTAATGATGAATATCTAGTGGCATAGCGGTATCGCTACCCTGCTTATAAACGACCTGTTACACTCCAAATTATTTTATACAGAAAGGCGCGACAACATGTTTGAACTTAATTTTGAAATTAACCAGTTTTTAGATACTTACTGGCAAAAGAAACCCGCTTTACTCAAACAAGGTTTTATCGACTTTCAAGATCCAATTGCACCCGATGAACTTGCAGGACTGGCCATGGAAGAAGACTTGGAAAGCCGATTAGTTTATCAACAAGATGACCAATGGCATGCAGAGTGTGGCCCATTTAAAAGCTTTGAACGTTTAGAAAAAGATGGCGCGACTTTACTGGTTCAAGCCGTGGACCATTGGCATCCAGATGCACAACAACTAGTACGCCCTTTTCGCTTTCTACCTAACTGGCGCATCGATGATCTGATGATCAGTTACTCAACACCTAAAGGTGGTGTTGGCCCACATATTGATAACTATGATGTATTTATAATTCAAGGTGAAGGTAAGCGTCACTGGCGTGTTGGTGCTCGTCAAACATTACCTGAATTTGCTGCACATGGTGCACTAAAACACTGTGGTGAATTTAATGCCGCTATTGATGTAGAAATGGAACCAGGTGACATCCTATACATCCCAAGTGGCTGTCCGCATGAAGGTTATGCGATTGAACCATCTTTAAATTACAGTGTTGGCTTCCGAGCACCAGACCAAAATGATTTACTGAGTAGCTTTACAGATTACAACATCGACAACCATGACAACGCTTTGCGTTACACTGACATTCCAATGCAAGTACGCGAAAAACCGGGGTGTATTGAAGACTCTGAATTAAATAAGCTACATCACGTAATGCTTGCTAACTGTAAAACACCAGAACAACTTATTCCTTGGTTCGGGCGAATGATCAGCGAAGCAAAACATGACTTAGACATCGCAGCACCAGAGTACCCGCTAGAAAATAAAGAGATCCTAGAGTTTTTAGAAGACGGCGCTCAATTTACTCGCCTAGGCGGATTACGTGCCGTTTATTTTCAACAAACGCCAAAGTTAGTGTTTATCAATGGTGAAGAATACGACTTCTCAGGGTTTACAGAATTAGCACATTGCTTATGTGATCAAGATGAAGCCGCGAGCGAGTTACTTACAATCTTTAAAGATGAAGAGGCGGCACTCACTTTGTTCACTAAATTAGTGAATCTAGGTTATTGGTATGCCGAGTAAAAAATAGCGTAAATGCTAAACACCTCTAATACCAATTACATTAAATAAGTGATCTAAATTTTGCGCAGGAAAAATGACTGAGTTCAAGGCGTAATTTGAGCCTTTCGAAGATTAACTTCGTTAAAAGTCTATCGGAGAATTAACCAAAAGAAGTTAATTCTTTAATAGTTATTCTATTTGCGAAAATTACAACGAAGGAATAAGTTATTTTAACAAGTAAAATAGATCAATTAATTATTGTGATTGGTATAACCTTGAGAGGTGTTTAAAATACCCACCAATCAGCGCTAAACCCACAACCCTTTAAACCATCCCCAGATACCAAATGAGAAGTTTGGAATCAGGTTAATACCTAACGCAGACTTGATTAAATAAACCACTAACAACCCCACTAAAGTGCAAAATATCAATAGTATCGTTAGCATAATCGCTTTACTAATTAATGATAAATTCTGCTCTTGCCTTGATAGCTTTCGAAAGTTTTTACCCGCCAAAAATACATAATAAAAACGTCGGCGATAAAGGGGGATCTTAAAAGTGCCGCGCAAATCAATACTATGTTTAGCCCAGCTGCGCGAGCTTAAAATAGTAAATAAATGAGTCAGTTGCTCTTCATTAAAACTGTCAGCAACAGGCTTAGGCATTTTACTTAATAAGTTAACAATCGTTTGCTCATCTTTAATATTCTTTTTTAAATTAGCCAACGCCTCACCTTATAAATATGCTATATGTAAATTATAGAAATCGAACATAGCGTTATATTAACACTTTATATAATTAAACCATCAAAAAAACACTCAATTAGACATTATCATCAGAGGATTATATGCAGCTTAATTTTTCAAAATACAGTGCTTCAGAGCGTTATCATTTAATGACTCAAACTGTTATCCCTCGTCCAATCGCTTGGGTATTGACGGAATCAGAAGGCACACCAAGCAGCTTCAATCTAGCGCCATTCTCTTACTTTACAGCCGTATCAAGCGCCCCTGCTTTATTGATGCTTTCAGTAGGTAAAAAGCCTAATGGCGATGATAAAGATACGCTAGTTAATGTTTTGAAAAACAAAAAGATGGTCATTCATATTGCTTCCGAACAACAAGCAGACCTGGTTACTCAAACTGCCGCAACGCTAGCACATGGTGAATCAGAGCTAACCAACACCTCTTTAAGCACAACAGAATTTGCAGACTTTTCACTGCCACGTATTAGCCAGTGTGATATAGCTTATGCTTGTGAACTATATGAGATAAAAGAGATTGGCGATGTACCGCAAACATTGATCTTTGTAGAAGTTAAACACCTTTACGTTAGCGATAGTGTGATTAATAAAGAACAGACTGAACGTATTGATATTGCAGCAGAGAAAGTCAATCCACTAGCACGTTTAGGCGGCGGTGAATACGCATCAATCACAGCACCATTTAAACTCAATAGACCAGATTAACTGACGTTCAGATTTAAAATAGTTAGATTATACGGCGTGACTGCCAGTAATGTTTACGCCAGTAAGGGTTAGAAAGCGAAGATATTTTTGTGCCCTTGCTGGTAGAAACATGAAAAAACTCATTGTTTCCCATATAGATGCCAACATGGCGAGTTGTTCGGCTGGTTTTAAAGAAGACTAAATCACCGACTTTTAACTCGCTCTTCTTAATAGCAAAACCTTTCTTAACTTGGTATTCGGTAGTGCGAGGTAAAGGGATATTGAAGCTATTCTTAAACACCTGTTGCACTAGACTAGAACAATCAATGCCACGTAAAGTATTGCCGCCTAGTCGATAAGGGCTACCTGCCCAATACGTATATTCGCTGCGGAGAATGGCATACAGTAAATCATCAGGCTGCATATTAGATTGTTGTTTTGAAGAAGATTGAGTGGGTACTTTAATACTTGCTGGTTGACCAGACAGACTTTGCTGATCTGTTTGCTTATCAGGAGTAGAACTACAAGCGGCGATAAAATAGAGCAGGGATAATAAACTAAAATGTCGTGAATAACTTTTCCATAGTCTCAACTGCATTTGCTCTCCTTATCCCTGTAAAAAAGGGGCTAACGCCCCTAATATTAATGATTTATGTAATAAAGCTTAGCCTAAAATAGTGGCTAACTCTTTACTAATAACATCAACAGCTTGTGTACCATCAAATTTATGATGAGCGCCGTTACCTTGCGCCGCTTCATTTTTGTAGTAAGCGATTAAAGGTGCTGTTTGTGTATGATAAATATCTAAACGTTTGCGTACTGTTGCTTCTTCGTCATCAGGACGAATAGAAAGGTCTTCACCTGTTACATCGTCTTTACCTTCCACTTTTGGTGGGTTGTAAACGATGTGGTAAGTACGACCTGATCCAGAGTGAACACGACGACCCGCCATACGCTTAACAATCTCTTCGTCAGGCACATCAAATTCCAATACAAAATCAACAATCACGCCAGCGGCTTTCATCGCATCAGCTTGTGGAATAGTACGAGGGAAACCATCTAGTAAGAAACCTTTTGCACAGTCTTCTTGTGCGATACGTTCTTTAACCAAACCAATAATTAAGTCATCAGAGACTAATTGGCCTGCATCCATTAATTCTTTTGCTTTTAATCCAAGCTCTGTACCTGCTTTAGCAGCGGCACGTAACATGTCACCCGTAGAGATTTGTGGGATTCCATATTTATCCATCATGAATTGAGCTTGTGTCCCTTTACCGGCACCTGGGGCACCTAATAAGATAATGCGCATTCTAGCTTCCTATATAATTAATAAATTCTACAGCGAAATTTACACCGTTGTGAGTGAATTCACAAGATTATCCACTAAAAAGGCCTGCATAAGCAGGCCTTTAACACATTTATGAGTAGATAAAGCGCTTCATTAAGCGATTAATAACTTGTTAATGCGAGCAACAAATTCAGATGGATCATCCAAGCTACCTTTTTCAGATAGGATTGCTTGTGCTAATAATAACTCTGTCCATTCTGCAAATAACTCTTCATCAGCCATATCTGCTAATTTAGTAATCATTTCGTGCTCAGGGTTAAGTTCAAAGATAGGCTTGCTATCTGGTACTGGTTGCCCCATTTGCGCCATCAATTTAGCCATTTGAGTGCTCATATCATCGCTATCAGCAACAATACATGAAGGCGTTGACGTTAGACGTTGCGTTAAACGTACATCTTTTACTTTATCACCTAGCACTTTCTTAGTACGTTCGATGAAGCTAGCAAATTCAGTTTCTTGTTTTTCTTGCTCTTTCTTCTCTTCTTCAGTATCTAATTTACCTAGGTCTAAATCGCCCTGTGTCACACTGATGAAGGCTTTACCGTCATACTCTGGTAAATGGCTTAATAACCATTCATCAACTCGGTCTGATAGTAATAATACTTCGATACCCTTTTTACGTAGGATCTCTAAGTGAGGGCTATTTTTAGCCGCATTAAAGCTATCTGCAGTGATGTAGTAAATTTTATCCTGCTCTTCGTTCATACGAGAGATGTAAGCGTCTAAAGAAACAGTTTGGTCTGCTTTATCAGTTTCAGTTGAAGCGAAACGGAATAATTTAGCAATCTGCTCTTTGTTGCTTGGATCTTCAGCAGGACCTTCTTTTAATACTTGGCCAAACTCTTTCCAGAAAGCGTTGTACTCAGTTTCATTTTTCTTAGCAAACTTAGTTAACATGGTTAATGCACGTTTCGTACAAGCACTACGTAGCTTAGTGGTTACACGTGTATCTTGTAGGATTTCGCGTGATACGTTTAGTGGTAAGTCATTTGAATCCAACACACCTTTAACAAAACGTAGGTAAGTTGGCATAAACTGTTCAGCATCGTCCATGATAAATACACGTTGAACGTATAGTTTTAGACCATGTGCTTTTTCACGGTTCCATAGATCATATGGCGCGCGTTTTGGAATGTATAATAAGCTAGTGTACTCTTGCTCACCTTCTACTTTGTTATGAGACCAAGTTAGTGGATCTTCAAAGTCATTTGCGATGTGCTTGTAGAACTCTTTGTATTCTTCGTCTTTTAAATCACTCTTAGCACAGTTCCATAGAGCTGTTGCTTTGTTGATCGATTCCCAAGTTGCTTCAACAGCAGGTACTTTCTCGCCATCAGGACCTTCAGACTCAGGTACCGCGTCTTTAAACATTTGTACAGGGATACTGATGTGATCTGAGTATTTAGAAACAACGCTACGTAATTTGTAATCGTTTAGGAATTCAGTTTCATCGTCACGTAAATGAAGAATGATTTCAGTACCGCGATCCGCTTTTTCGATGTTCGCTACAGTGTAGTCAGCTTCACCCGTTGATTCCCACATAGTACCTTGGCTAGCGTCATCACCTGCTTTACGTGTATTAACCGTCACTTTATCGGCAACAATAAATGCAGAATAAAAACCAACACCAAACTGACCGATTAACTGTGAATCTTTAACTTGATCACCAGATAATTGTTCGAAGAAATCGCTTGTACCAGATTTAGCAATAGTACCTAAGTGCTCAATGACTTCGTCTTGAGTCATACCGATACCGTTATCGCTAATAGTGATTGTTTTTGCTTCTTCATCAAAGCTTAAACGCACGCGTAAGTCTGCATCGTCTTCAAAAAGACTACCATCAGATAATGCTTTGAAGCGTAATTTGTCTGCAGCATCTGCAGCATTTGAAACAAGCTCGCGTAGGAAAATCTCTTTATTTGAGTATAAAGAGTGAATCATTAATTTAAGAAGTTTACCAGTGTCAGCACTGAAAGCATGGTTTTGTTGCTTTTCCATATTTCTATTTCTCTCTTAATTAAGGGTTACTACTAATAAGTTAATTAATAGATGGAGACAGTTGATTGGATTTCAAGAGGGAAATTGATTTTTTTAATGTTGTTTTTTAAAAAAGTGAAGAAAACAACTATATATTTATGCATCATGAAGCTGACTTGCAGGTTTGCAGATTCAATAAACACCCAGCTAATACAGGTTAATGAGAGGCTAATTTTAACAACTAATGTAAGCTAATAGCATCTCCGCTATTTATCATTCACTCATTCGCTTAAAAAAGTTATCAATGTCTTCTGCAACGTTTACCTCTTTTGCAAACCAAGGATGTAATTTCATTAAGATTTTTACATGCGTAACTTTCTGCCCATAAATTAAAGTCTCAACCTTATCTGCATTGTTTGTTAATGCCTCTGCCATTATCTGTTGATTGAATAAACCTACCGTTGTATCACCTTCAGAATGAATAAGCAGTGCAGGTGGTTCATTACCATTAAGGTGATTTTCTATTCTCATATCATTGAAATTTTCTTCACCAAAAATATCAATATACTGCTGTTCTTTAGGAGTGAAGTTATAGGGGCCAGCAATACCCGCCACCGCTTTAATAATAGATGTAGGTTGGTGTTCAGCAGCTAAATATTGATCATTAAAAGCAACCATCGCCGCAATGTAAGCGCCAGCAGAGTGCCCAGCGATAAACAGCTGTTCAGTATCACCACCGTATTTAGCGATATGTTGGTTGACCCAGGCTACGGCTTTAGCGCCATCTTTTACAAACTCAGGGTATTTAGCTGTTGGATAAAGCGTGTAATTAGGAATAACAACGAGATAACCTTTGTCTACAAAACTATCTGCAACAAAGGTAAAATAATCCTTATCTCCCCAACGCCAACCACCTCCATAAAAAAATACAAGCACTGGGCGCTTAGTGTCAGCTTTCCAGCCCTTTTTACTGTATATATCAAGCTTTAGGTCTTTATTGGCATCAAAAACAATATCTTTTTGCACTTTCAAGTTTGATGATAAGGATATCGCAGTATTAAGTATTTTTAGCTCAGTGGCAGCACTGTCTTTTAAGAATGAGAAAATGAGAATAGCGATAGGAATCAGTGCGATAAGGAGTAATAGTTTCTTCAATGGGACACTCATTTGTTGGCGAGTAAGTAGGTTATTACGTTGCTCAAGTTATTAAGATCATTATTAATTGGTAAATATTCATTTTTATATAAAGCTCATTCTCATACAAGTGTTATTAGAATGAGCTAATTAACCCTAGCGCTAGCTAAGCAAATAGACTGCTTAATTAAATACTGAAATCGAAGGTTGACTAGGGATCACTTCAAATTCGTGAGTCAATTTTTTGTTTTTATCTGTAGCCACAAAATCATACTGTTGAGTGGTCATATCATCACTAAAAAGAGCAACATTTAAAGCAACTTTAGCATTGCTTGATGTTAATGCATAGCGCCCCATAATAGTAACATGCTTAATGCTTTCACCTGCAGTATGCCTATAATTACCAGCTTCTTCATGGCCAGTAGTCGGCTCCAATAACAAGCCATCAACAACAAACTTACGTTTATCTTCCGTTAAATAGATATTTTCTTTTATTTTTTCGCTTATCAAATCACGATGATTATTAAATTCTTGGATAGTAACGTGTTTATCACCATTATCATCAACACCTTTAAAGGCAGACATAGGCAAAGATAACGCGATATAAACATTACTACCAATAAAGCTCAACGTACCATGCTGTGCAGCCATTAAGTGAGCAAAGCTGGTATTTGGTGTTGTTAAACATAACGCACAAGTTAAACTTAACAGTCCTTTTTTCATTAATTTCATATTCTTTTTCATTATTTAATTACCTGTTGCACATCAATTTAAATTCTCCCTTTCACACAACGTTGAAAGTAGGGGTAACTATCCGTTGCGTAATAATGATAAATTCCTTCAGGGAACTCAGGTGTGACACCAATTTGACCATTACATTCATCTAGATCTCCAGATCCTGGCACATATTCCCAGTCTTGCTTAAAAGTCCCTAGAGGGTAAATGTCCAACGGCGGTCGTTTGTCACTAATATCACTGACCAATTGATAACTGCCTCTCATCAACTTGATTGCAGAACTGGAATCAGCAGGATTTGAATACCCATAGCGCGCATAAATAGGAAAGCCATCAGCAGCCCAACCAATCAGAGTCATTCGATCACTATCACCGCCTCGGCTAGCGATAAAGCCTTCAGGCATGCCATGGTAATGATAAGTGCCATTAGGCTGCACATGCGCATTATTTTTATCAATACCAAAATTAAAAGCACTTTGCCCTATAGTTTCGATACTCCAATTGCCTCTGTAATCCGTCGCACTACACTTTTTACCTAAATCATCACAGCTACCGCCTATACCGCCTGAAATTTTCACGCCATTCAGCGTCACGCCAATCATTGCATGCTCCCCACTAAGCCTAGTAGCCACTTTGGTTTCAACTGGGTGCAAAGGAAAGCTTTCGATAACAGACTGTTGAAAAATAGTATAAGGGTTATGCGCGTTCGGAAACTTCCCTACTTGATGGTCAGGGATACCATTAGCATCGAGATCTCTCGAATTGCTATCACATGACCAGTAAGCAACACTGTTTGCTTCTACTGATTTTGAACTGTTGTATTGGTTATATTGATAGTTACATAAAACATCAGCCGTTGATTGATGTGGCTCAACCTTTAATAAAACTGATTCATGCTTATCAGAGCAAGCGTTTAATAATGTTAACAACATACTAACCAATAAAATTTTAAAAAATTTATAAGCAAACATTCTGCTTATATCCTCCAAGTTACTAATAAATAATAGCATAACCATTAATTGTGCAAAGACTGTGCACTTTAACAAATAGATAGAAGGATAACTTTCAGAGAGGGATTGAAGACATTAAAGTGCACTCTTTAAACGATGAGTGCACTTATTAATCGTAATCAAATAAAACTAGGTTGTTAATGAAGGCTTTCGTTGCACCATCGTACTCGCTGCAACTAACGTAACTGCACCGAGTAGTTGAATTTGAGTCATTTCCACATTTAAAAATAGCCAATTTATTAAGATTGCCGCCACCGGGAAAAACATTTCAGCTAAGGTAGCCCAATGCGCAGGTATACGCTTTAACCCTTGGTAATAACAATACATCCCCAAGACACCAGACAGCACAGCTAACATGGCAATTTTTTGTAGCACGGTTAACTCAATACTAGTTATCAAACTCGGTGTAATAAAAGCAAAAGGCAACATACCAAGTAGGCCAAAACTAAAACGCCCGGCCATTAAATCTAAGCTACTAAGTCCTTGGGTACTCAGTTTTTTACCAAATACCGTTGCACTTCCCCAGCTCACAACAGCAAATAAAGCGAGGCCATAACCCCATAATGCTTTTTGTCCATGCTGTAAATCCCCCTCTTTAAAATCGGCTAATAACACTTGGAAGTCAGGCCAAATCAATAACAAACTGCCTAAAATAGCTAATCCTAACCAAAGGAAAAACCGAGAATCTATTTTTTCCTTCAATAAAACACAGGCGAGTGTTACCGCAACGAGTGGCTGTAACTTTTGTAGCAAAATAACCACAGTAGGGTTAGACAAATAGAATGCTTCGGTAAACGCTAAGGTACCTAAAGCAGAGCCAAAAAAACCAATCACTAAAAAAGGGATGAAGGTTTGTCGAGAGATGAAGTTAAATTTACGACGTTTAAATAAAAAGATGCCAGCTAATACAGCAACTAATATTAAATGCTCAAACAACACAATTTGTTGTGCGCTGGAGCCGCCAAATAAAAGAGGATAACGTATCAATGTATCTGCGGCCCATAATAAGCACGCAAAAAATATAAAGGTAATACCTGTCATTACAATTCCTAAACTAAAAAGGAGAGAAAGACAGAGCTTGGAAAGAACGTTATACCGCCCACATCATTAACCATTCCATTTATTTTCTGGAATAGTTTCATTAAGGCTAACGGTATTATTCAATAGTTGTAACACTAAAGAACTGAATAAATAACTGACAATTTTGCAGTATAACCTGCCCTCATTGGAATAATGAAGATCAACAATTTCTGTAAGGGATCAAGTTCATGTCCCCAATTATCGTATTAAAACGATAGGGTCGAATAGTTGATATTTTGCACGCTATTTACTCTCGATCTTCTTCCATCCGGACTATAACCGTCGGATTTGGCCTCTCACCAAATCTGCTGACCCTAATAAAGCTATTACTAGTAATAATTAGGCGCTCGTGGGCTCTTTTACTGATACCTAATACCAATTATATTAAATGAGAGATCTAAATTTTGTGTAGAATAAATGATTTAGTCCAAGAGATAAGTTGAGGTAAATGGTTATTCCCTTTACCAGACTTACAACGAAGCAATAAATTATTTTTAACAAGCAAAACAAATCAATTAATTAGCGTGATTGGTATACATATCGTAAAAATACCACCGGTGGGGAATTACACCCCGCCCTGAAGTCGAATGACTTAACTTGTTATATCAATAACAGTGATTAAGTCATTGCTCATCATAATAAGGATTTTAAAAAATACAAGAAAAATGCTTAAGATCACATTTTCTGCGGAGAGATAAAAGTAAAGAGAGAAACCAAAAGACAAATAACCCAAAGCTATTAGTTCAGAAACCTCAAACTCTCTATTGATTGGTCCAAATAGTTGGATTAGATTCAAATATCAAATTCGGTGTTTTTACAAATAATTGTTTAGCACATTCATCGCCAAGTTGATTCGCCACGGCTGAAAAAGCTTCTTTCATTTTAGAAGGCCGACGATTAACATTATGCATATCTGAGGCAACTATAGTAACTTCGTCTTTTTGTAGTAAATCCCAAACTAGTTCCTTAGATCTTTCACCAAAATCCCCCACTATCGAAGCTGCAGTGACTTGAAATAAACAACCACGCTCTTTAAACGGAGCTAACAATTCAGGAGACTCCCAAACGCCTCTGTTACGCTCAGGGTGTGCAATCATCGGCATAATGTTATGTGCCAATAACCAATCAACTAACTTTTCACTACCGGGTGGGATATGGCTGTGCGGGAACTCTAATAATAATAAGCTGTAACCTTGCCATTTCCCCATAAAAGGTAATTGTTGAGTGCTAGCCAACATCATAATTTCAGGACAAATTCGTACTTCCGCGGCATAAGCAAGAGAGAGTTTTTGAGAGGAGGAACTTTCACTAACAGAAGAAACAAGCTTGTTAAAAGCGTGCTTGATCGTAGTTAAATCATTATCAAAGGTGCCTAAATGAATATGCGGTGTCGCTAATATCTTTTGCACACCGCTGTTTGTAGAACCTTCAATTAATTGCAGAGAATCAACTAAGGAGCGAGCCCCATCATCAATTCCTGCTAATATATGACTGTGTAGATCAATCATTGTTCCACTTGTATGCCCTCAGGAATATTATTGACCGTAGCCATAATAGCCTTCGTAATCTTCTTTATCTGCTTTTTTGATATCTACTCTATTTAAGACAATACCATCTATGTGAGCGTTAACTTGCATTAAACGAGACACACCTTTTTTAACAGCAGCTTGCTTCGTAGAATCAGATTGAACGACATAAATAACAGAGTCTGCACGTTTAGATAACACTAACGCATCACTCACAGCTAAAGCAGGTGGAGAGTCAATTACGATACGATCGTATTTCTGTTTTAGAATCACCATCGCCGCATCAAATTTCGCGCTTGATAATAATTCAAGCGGATTACTCGGTATAAAACCAGAAGGTAAAATATCAAGTCCAGATGCTTCATCATGCACAATTACATTCTCAAGTTTTTCAGATCCTGAAATTAAGTTAGATAGACCAGCTTGTTCAGCCCCTAATTTAAATACACCAAGGAAACTTGGACGGCGCATATCCGCCTCAATCAATAACGTTTTTTCAACTTGAGATATCGCAAACGCAATATTAATTGAGGTAGTCGTCTTACCTTCACCAGGAATAGATGAGGTAACGAGTACGACTTTATGTTGATCATCAATATGTGACAAAACAAAGCCTGTGCGCAAGGTTCTAACCGCTTCAGAAAATGCTTTATTCTTATCATCAAAAAATACATGAGGCGATAAAGATTGATTACGCTTTAATTTAATTAACGGTAATAAGCCTAGCAAACGTAAACCAAGTTTAGATTCAATCTCGGCAGCCGTTCTGAAAGTGTCATTTAACGCATCAATCACAAATGCATAGACAACCGCAAAAGCAAACGAAGCAATAAAGGCTAAAATAACCAGTAATTTTTTATTGGGTTTAATAGGTGATAGCGGCACTTCTGCTTTATCTAAGATTTTAGCTTGTTGCACATCAAGGTCAGTAGTGACTTCAGTTTCTTTATAACGTGTTAAAAATGTATCATAAAGACTTTGGTTCGCTTCAACTTCACGCTGCAGTTTTAAATAACCTTGTTCAGTACTAGTGATATCTTGATATTTACGCTTTTCTTGTTCTAATTCATTAATCAGACGTTGTTCATTATTTTTCGCTGCTTGTAACTCTTTAGCAAAGCCTCTTACTAACTTATTAGCTTGCTGTTTCAATTCCTCTTGAATCGATGCTAATTGTGCTTTCGCTGCGACCAATTTAGGATGCTTATCACCATAACGAAAACTTAACTCAGACACCTTTTGCTGTGTTTGGTTTTCAATATTTTTAATATTAGTGATCAGTGGATGTTGGCTAATTTCAGGCAAACTCATCAAATAATTTATATCATTACCGCTGGCATTACTAACAAACAAATAAAGCGTTTCTGCTTCAAAGCGAGTTTGTTTTGCTTTTAAATAACTGTCCGTTAAGCTCTCTAGCTCATCACTGGCGATACTACGTACACCTGTTGCGTTTAAATCAATTAGGTTTTCTTTAATACGGTACGCTTCTAATGCATTAATTGACTCTTCAAGATTAACACGTAACTCTTCTAATCTTATCTCCAACCAATCAGCGGCTTTTTGCGTTGAAGTAGATTGACCTAATACTTCTTGATTTATATAAACACGCGCAACCGTATTTGCTACAAGTGCCGCTAATTCAGGATCTTTGGCATCAAAAGAGATATTAACAAGTTGAGTATTACGAACAGGAGTAATCGTTAATTTTGATTGAAAAGCATCAATTAACATTACTTTTTCACTACGTGGGCTCAGTGATGTTTTCTCTTCCTTACTATCTAACTCCGCAGGTAATAAAGACTTAATGTAATCAGTTAGTTCTTTTTTTAAGCTCACTTCATCATCAGGCATAAACTCTTTATTTGCGCCTAAATCAAGCTTATCAATCACTTGCTCAGATACAGAACGTGATTTTAAAATTTCAAACTGAGTCAAAAAGTAATCTTGACGGCTAGTGTCCAAAGGTAACACTGAGTCAATTGAAATCGTATTATCGGTACTGGTTTTTATCAATAACGAGCCCGTTGCACGGTAAATAGGCGTTAAACTCGTGACAAAGACCGCAACTAAAATAGTAATGAACAACGAAAAACCTAAAATTTTCCATTTTGCATTCATCATCACAGACCAATAAGCTTTCAGATCAATGACTTGTTCTTGTGAATTTAAAGGTTTATTAACTGATTGCATAATATTTATGATCCAATTGCTTGTTAGAAAAAGCTCTGTTTAATAGTAATAATATCACCAGGTGAAACCGCATAGGTTAACTCAACCTTCTGCTCCCCTTGTGTTTGTGACTTTTTAAGGTATATCTTTGAAACTGAAGCACGAGCGGTTAACCCACCTGCTAATGCAATAGCTTGGTCAATATTTAACCCTGGTTTATATGGATAACCACCGGGTTGGTTGACTTCTCCATGGATATAAAAAGAGCGATAAGTGATAATATCGACTTGTACAGAAGGGTTTAATAGATAATCCCCCAGTAACCCATCATGTATCACTTTTTGTACTTCAGGTAAGGTCTTACCCGTCACAGAAACAAGCCCAATAAATGGGAAGTTAATATTTCCGTCATCATTGATGACGGTTTCAATGGTTAAGTCTGGCTCGTCATATACCAAAATTTTAATTTCATCCCCTGCATCTAAGCGATAGTTTGTTAGCTCTGCAGCAAACAAATTAAAAGAGGAGAAAAACATTAGTAAAACAAAAAAGTAATTCATCATAAAGCAACCACAATCCCTATATTAACCGAGTTTTTATCGTAACTAATGTCGGTTTCTGTTGAGTTTTTATCAGTAAATTGGTATCCCGCGTTCAATTTTATCCAGCGAGTTACAGTGTAATTTAAATTTAATGCCAAGTTTTTGGTTTTATCGTTACGAGCAAAACCAACATAATCTTCATCGGTATAAGTGAATTTAAAAGTAGAGTCAAAATCTTCAGTCCAAGACTGCTTCCAAGCTAATGCACTATCAATTTCAAGGATGTAATCTCCAACTGTGCTTGAGTCTTTCGCTGCGCGACTAAAACTCACATTAAAAGTAGAATATTCTTGCGGCTGCCAAGTTGCGCCAAGCTCCACTGTGTTACCAGAGAAATTAACACGACTATCTGACTCAAAAGTTTTATATTGATAACCGGCTTTAGCAGTGACCGTTGTTTTACCTAATCCTAGCCATCTAAAACCAAGCAAGGCACTAGAGTCCTTGTTATCACTGCTATCTTCACCAGCTTCTAATTCTTCATACTTAACATCAGTTGTTGATATATCAAAAGTTAAATAAGTTACATTACCCGCTTGATAATCTGCATCAGCAAAAAAGGTAAGCTTACTCACGTCATCAAACTGAGTCGTGACTCTAAAATTCCTATAATCTTTATCAATAAAATTAACCCCACCACCAATTCGCATTAACGCATTGAGGCTACCAAATTGATAGTAACCTCTAGCAGTTAGTTCATTGTATTTAATAGGTTCATTATAAAAAGAGGCATTACCTTCACTGAGGCCACTACCCCTGTCTTCATGTAAATTGGCAAATGAAAAAGTAAGGTCTGTACGGTGTCTATCTGTAAATTCAGAGTGTGCTAATAAACTTAAGCGGTGATCCACATAATCATCTTCACTACCGTTTTCATAAGTTGCAGCAGTTAAACGATAAGAACCGCCATAACGGTTAATCCCGTCATCAACACCAAAACGAATAGAGGGAGAAACAATATAAATAGCAGAAGAAGTTGTATCATCTTCCTGCTCATAAATATTATCGTCGAACTCCACGCTGCTTGTTAACTGTGGCACAACTAAAAAACCATCTGTAACTTTAATAGGAGCAGGATCAAACTCTGTTGCAAAAGCGTTAACAACAAGTCCAGGAGAAAGTGCTAAAAGGGTAAAATATTTCACTTTTTTCATCCTTAAATAAAGCGCTCAACGACAGCGTTTTTAAAATAAACAATTTGTTTCTTCAACACCGAGGCATTCAACAACTATTTACTATAATTAGTAAGCGTTCTTATTAATGAATCCTTTAAAAACAGTTAAAAATACGATTCTGATATCGAGCAACAACGACCATTGACGGATATACTCCAAATCAAACTCAATACGCTTTTCCATTTTTTCAAGGGTATCCGTTTCGCCACGCCAACCATTTATTTGAGCCCAGCCTGTAATGCCTGGTTTCATTTTATGGCGTAACATATAAAAATCGACTAACTTTCTATATTCTTCATTGTGTGCAACAGCATGAGGACGAGGCCCAACAATTGACATGTGCCCTTGCAAGACATTAATAAACTGCGGAAGTTCGTCAAGAGATGTACGTCTTAATACAGCGCCTAACTTAGTAATACGGGCATCACCTTTGGTGGCTTGCTTCACTACGCTACCGTTATCAGCAACCGTCATAGATCGGAACTTCCAAACATTAATCGCTTTTCCATCCAAACCGTAACGTTTCTGTTTGAAGAAAACTGGACCACGTGAATCCAACTTAATTAAAATAGAAATAATCAACATAGGAATCGCAATCATCGACAATATAAGCGTTGCACCAATAAGATCTTCCAAACGCTTAGCGAAAGAAGAAAGCCCACTTAATGGTGATTCATATACGCTGATCGTTTGAATAGAGCCAACATGAGAAAGGTGGCCATTTAATAAGTTAAAAGTAAAGAAGTCAGGCACTAAATGCACATCAACCGTGGTATCACCTAATTCACGTAAAATAGATTCAATGCGCTTTTGTGCGGCTAAGGGTAAAGCAATATAAACAAGATCATATTTCCCCTGTTTAGCCAACTCAATGCCTGTTGCTATATCGCCCTGTAACTTTGAGAAAAACTTAGAGTTAGCTGATAACCGGTCATTGGTTCTGTCATCAAAGAAAGCACTTAATGTAAAGCCGATTTCGGGGTGATTAGCAAATTCAGTGGCCAAACGAAAACCAGAGCTAGTTAAGCCGATAATGGCAACTCGTCTAGTGTTCAAACCTTTACGACGACGTTTGTATAGATATAAACGAAAGGACATACGCCAGCCAATTAACAACAACGCACTACTAATAAACCAAGAACCAATAACCAATCGAGAAAGATCGTCACTCATTTTACTGAAAAACAGATAAACAACGACCATAAAAACAGCAAAGAACCAACTTAGGAAAGTATAAAGGGATAGACGGGAAGACGATCCGGTTCGCCACGAACGATATAAACGAATATTTTCAGCAAAAATAATGAAAGAGAGTGACCCAATAAGACCTACAATAATATAAGGATCACTCACTTCAATAGAATGAGCGCCAATACAGAAAAACAACAAAAATTGAACAATGGAAAAATCAACAATCCGATATACCGCAGACAATTGATTTATATTATTCTTGACGAAATCTTGTTCAGTCATAAGTCCCTTTACATCACTCTATATAGATCGCTTCATTGGATCACAAAAATGTGATCACAATAACAAAACAAACGGTGTTTAACAATATTTAAAACGTCGAAAAAAAGTATTCTCAAATAAAAAATGAGAATTAAAATACTTAATTTTATCACATATAAATTTATAAAAACTTATTAAAAAACAACAAGTAAAAAACAAAACAAATAAGTACCCCATATGTGTTAGACAAGTGCTCAATAAAAACTCACAACTAAAAAATCAAAAGAATATATTGAGCAATAAAAATCAAATAAAACAAAAACTTTAGATGAAAATTAAAAATAATATGTCACTTTATAGCTTATTTAAATAAGCTTTTAGCATACTTATTTAAATTAGTTTCAATATATATAAAAACCAAGTGCCCAACTATTAATGAACTAACTACCAGATATAATAGATAACTAAAAAGCTCTCCCGCCCCAAAAAAGTAAAGGTATATTTTATTGAAAACAACCAAGGTAAAAGTATGGGATAAATAAAGCGAATATGAGGAATTACCTAAATTATGTAAAAGTTTACCTAAAATACTTAGCTCAAAAACATTTAATTTATTATTAATTAATAAACCTATATGGAAAATCAACCACATTGGTAAACCATAGATAATAAACCGATTAGACAACCCTGCGACATTAACTAACAATAGGAACAGTACTAAAACAGCTAATAAGCAGCTAATTTGTAAGTAGCTGTTAACTTTTTTATGATAAGCGATGTATGACAGAGTCCCCATCGCAAACTCTAGTAAGAATTGGTCAAAAAAGAAGTATATAGATGATGGGTGTAAATAACTTATCAATGGCAATAAGCACAATAAAGTTAATAGCCATATTTTATTTAACCTACAAACAAGAATAAAAGAACAGATTAAATAAAAATAAAACTCATAAGATAACGTCCAACCATTTTGAATCAAATATTTACTTTCAGTAGGAATTAAAAAAAATGATTCCAAAATAAGTGTTTTACCGCCACTGCTATTAACCATCGTAGGCACTAAAAAATAGGCAATTAAAGCAATTAAAGTAAAAAACCAATATAAAGGAATAATCCTAAGCACTCTAGATTTTAAAAAATTCAAAACCTTGAAATTTTTATTATCCGTTACAAAACAAATAATAAACCCAGATATAATAAAAAACAGATCAACACCTGACTCCCCAACATTAAAAATTGATGCGTCAGTTATATTATTTTGTACAGCCTTAATGGTTGAATGATAATAAACAACTAAAATGGCGGCAATTCCACGTAAATATTGAATAGAATTAATCATGATGCTCAAATAAGTAAGGATTTAGAAAAGAAAACAGAAAAACTATTAACACCGCTTGTCCATCAGCCATAAAAGTAATTACAAACAAACAATACAGATTAAACAGTAGGAGATTTATTGAAAACCTTTTACTTGAATAACTAAAAAAAGATAGCACGGCAGCCCATAATAAGTGTAAGAAAAGGCCAATAACTCCATATTTTACAGACATGTCCATATAAAAATTGTGCGCACCATTATTAAGGCGTTGGTCAGCATAAAACTGACCCATAAACTCAGTTATCCTATCGGCACCAATACCAAAAAAGAAATTGTCTCTAATGATTTGATAGGCATTAATTAATAAGCTCTCTCTATGCATATTAGATGTAAAAAGAGCCAATTTTTCATCTAAAAAGTAACTTTCATAAATCTTACCATCAATAAAATCACTCGCTTGAGTCAAAAGATAAGGGATAAATAACATAGTAAATCCAGTTAAAAATATCACAGCTCCTTTAAGTTTTGGTTTAGCAATCACCACTCTTATTGAAGCGACTAATATAATCACTAAAATAACTCCCAATACCCCCTTCCGCTCCATTGACAAACTAAGTGGTATTAAGCTCATCGCAAAATAGATCCAATATCTACGTTCACTAGAGCTATTAGCTTTTAATAATAACAGTACTGTTAATAAGCCAAAGGCATACTTACCATCAGAAGCAAGTTTATAACGTGTAAAATGCCCTAAAGAAAAGTGATAAAAAATGGTATATAAAGCGGATAGAGCAAGAAATATTAACATCCATTTGAAGAAGGCTTTACTATCCCACTGAGTATAAATTGAAGCAATTCCCAAGTAAAAACATACCCATAAGAACTGAATGGACTCTTTAACTGAACTAGCAGTGTTCTCTAAAAGCATTCCCTGAACAATAATATAGCCAACTAACAACCACATTGGTAAGAACTTGACTTGAAAGAACTTTAAATAAAATTTAGGAAAAATAAGCAATGTCAGAAAAAGAGTAACTGCACAAACTAAGTCAGCAATTCTTAGCGTTGCACCAAAGACATGGTAACGAAACATAGAGAAATATAAAGGCAAGATAGACGCAGCTAAAATAGTTAACATGCGTTTATATTTGAGCATAGTTGGTGTTTCTAAATATATTTTGTGTAAAGCTACTTCAGGTATCATTTCATATTTCCATTATAAAAACGCTGATACATTAATGCAGTATTTTCAGCAGAAAAATATTGCGCTTTCTGCAATGAAGCTAAAGACATTTTAACGTACAGCTCTCCCGATCCTTTAATATCTGTAATTAATGCTAGTAGCTTTTCAACATCAGCAACATTAAACAAAGCCTCTTTTGATACGATATCATTAAGTCCTTCAACATTTGTCGCTAAACATGGAAGACCTGCGGCCATAGCTTCAACTGCAGCCAGCCCAAACCCTTCCCAATTTGATGATTGCACATAAAGATCTAAGGATTCTAAAAACTCAGGAATATTATTAACTTGCCCATAAAAATAAACCTTATCCGAGACACCAATTTCATTAGCGTAAGATTCAAGCTGTGAACGTAACTCGCCATCTCCAGCTAAATGGAGTTCGCAATGACTGTCTAACAATTTAATACAATCTATTAGTGTTTTAATGTCTTTTTGAGGATGAAGACGACCGACCATACCTATTTTAAATTGCTTGTTTTCAAGGGGTAGCTCTTTGCGTTTTAATGAAAATCGACTTAAATCTATCCCATTGCATATAACCTCAGTCTTATTAGAAGACCAATTTAAATCCCTTAATAGAGCATTTTGAACGCCGTTAGAAATACAAGCAGTTTTTTTAAATTTACGAAAGAGTAGACTTTCCAGCGTTTTAATAAAAAGAATATCACGACGTCGGTAATGTGGATTATGCTCAGTAATAACTGTAGGTGTCGACGTTAGTAATGCGATATACAATGACGGAAAAAGATGTGCATGCACTAAATCTGCTGCATTCATACGTTTAATAACACCACGTAAACCGATATCACGCTTATGGTAAACACTTATCCCTAATTGCTTTAACTCGTCAACATACTCATTCTCACCTCGAGTAAGAATCACTTCAAACTGGAAATCGTCTTTTTGTAAAGTCATTAGGTCAACTAACAAGCGCTGGACACCGCCCAGGCGTTGAAGGTCATTGGTGATATGTACTATTTTTTTCATTTTGGAGCCTTATTAATAAACTCATCACTGCATAAATGAATTGAATATTGGTGAATATCATCGACCTTCTTGATCACCTTCGCAGGTGAACCGACAACAACAGCACTTTCTTCAATATCTTTAACTGCGACAGTTCCAGCACCTAACACAACATTGTTACCAATGACAATATCACCGACAATATTTGTATTTGGGCCAATGTAGACATTATCGCCAATCGTCGCAGCAATGCTGTTATTCATAGCTCCAATAGACACAAACTGGAGTAAACTGCAATTATTACCAATTGTTGTCTTCGCATTTACAACAATATTTCCATGCGGGATGTATAAGCCATATCCGATCGACACTTTAGGGCTTAGTTGAACATTCACTTTTCTACCCAAACCTGCTTTTAATAATTTAAAAAAACACGATATAAAGTAATTATTAGCCTGTGTCATTCTCAAGTAAACTTGAAAGCGAAAATAAGGATTTTTCATTAATAACTTAACAAATATTTTTAAATCGCATTCCCCTTCATAGCGAAATAAATCACTCCGGATAAATGCAATCGGACTATGGTTTTTCATTATAAAAATTTCCCTATCGAGCAAATAAATTGTGAAAATTTAAATTTAAATTTAACCATTAATGAATGATTAAATTGCTTTAATAACGGAGTAAAAGATAAATTGATTTTCTTGCACTGTTTAAAGAAATGGCGACGATCACTACGATCTTTAATTGTAAAACCTTTAAGGCTAACCAAAAACGAATATCTAACAACCTGACTAACTACTTCAGCTTTATCTTGAAAACACTCAATTGTAGAATTTGTTGAATTAACTAAGTTAAGTAAAAGGTTAGAGTAACTCGACGTTCTGCCGCTGGTTGTTGAACCTTCACGTTTTCTATAAAATACTAAACAACTCGATAAGCGTAAGGTGCTTTTTGCTTCTGAAAATGCATGTACGTTATAAAATATGTCTTCAAAAATCACCCCTTCAGGAAAGCGTAACTCCTCAACAATGGATTTTTTGTATAACCTTGTCCAAACAAAAAAACCATAATGAAAAGGATTTAAGTTTGAAGAAGGTAACTCGGTAATATCAGTTTTACTAACTTCAGGTAACGTTTCCTTAAACTCTTCAAAGGTAAATTCAATAATGTCATATTGTGCAGCAAGCGCATAAGGGCGTAAAGCTTCCCAGTAATAGGGAGAAATAGCATCGTCAGAATCAATAAAACCAATATATTCGCCTTGAGCAATAGCTAATGCGACATTTCGAGCGGCTGCTTGGCCTTGGTTAACAGACTGCTTAATAATTTTATATTGAAATTTAATCAGTTCAGCGTGTTCGCTGAGGAACTGCTCACAAACCAGGATAGATTGTTCAGGGCAACAATCATCAACAAAAACAACTTCTACTTGCTCACTATTAACACCGTCTAATAGACTCTTCATTAGCTCAGGCAAATAAGCAGCCACTTTATAAACGGGACAAATCAGTGATACGCTAACTGTCATTTTAAACACCCTGCTTTGGCTTTAATACACCATATTCTTCAGCATAGCTGGTTAGCATGACAGGTAATGAATACTTTTGTTTATATAGCGTATAAGCAGCTAATCCATGATCAACAACCTTTTGTTTATCATCGACATATTCAATCATTGATTGAGCCATGATTTTAGCATCTCTTATTGGCACTAAGTATCCAGATTTTTGTTCGATAATTAATTCAGAACACCCTCCAACATCAGAAGTTACTACGGCTTTTTTACAAGCCATTGCTTCAATAATACTGCGTGGCAGTCCTTCCCAAAAACTAGATAAAATAAATACATCTGCTTCCGCTAACTTGTCAGCAAAGTTATCCACCACACCACAAAAATGGATCATACCTTCAGGAAAGTCAGCAAAGCGTGCTTTTACTTCTGATTCATATTGACCATCACCATAAATACTCAGTGTAAAAGCTTTATTCGCAGCTAACAGCTGATGACAAGCAGCAGATAAAGTCACATAGTCTTTTTGATCTTCAAAACGAGCGGCTGTAATAAAATGCACCGGTTTATCGGTTAATTGCCACGTATTATTCTCTTTGCCTAACATCCCGTTACGGATCACTAATAATTTTTTATCTGGCACGCCGATACGTAAATATTCATTTTTATCGAATTCACACACACCAATAATTTTGGAAGGCAAAATAGACAACATTTTTTCAATTAGCTGATACTTTTTATACCCTTTGTTTTCTGGGGTGTTAACAAAAGGTACACCGTGCGGCACATAATAAGAACGTTTAAAGGTTAACATCGCCGCCATACGCCCTAATGCACCAATTTTGGCAGTGTGCCATGAACAAACCTGTGGCTTTTCACATAAAATTAACCGCACCAACTTCAATAAAGAAAAAAGATCACTTAACGGACTCACTTCTCTTTTTAAATCAGTCAATGCATGCACTTTAAAACCAGAGTCACGTAACTTGTCTATTGCTTCACCGTTACCACCAATGGCATAAACGACCTCTGCACCTTCCTTGCGAAATTTTTCACCAATTTGGCAAATATGTTTAAATGAACCAGATACAATAGTATCCGAACGTGTCATGCCAATTAAAACTTTCATTTATTTGTCCCTGTTAATTTTTTATAAAGTGCTAAATATTGTTCTGCGATGACCTCGACGGTAAAGTTGTCTGCTATTAACTGAGCAGAAAAATGCTTAACAGACTCAGTATTTTGCTTATGTAATTGAATCCCTTTTATTGTGCTATTTTTAATATCTTCTGCTTTAAAAGAATCTGATATATAACCGTTTTTCCCAGGGTATATCGCATCACTGGCCCCACTCACTGGCGTAGAAACAAGTACCTTACCCGCTAATAAAGCCTCTAATAATGAATTTGAAAACCCTTCAGCCTCAGAAGCATTAACAAACACATCAAATTGCTGTATGAATACAACGGGGTCGTTCACTTCACCATGGAACGTCACCTTGCTGCCTAAACCTTGCTGTTTAATATAATCTTTAGCAGAGGCTAAAACACTACCACTGCCAATCAAATGAAAATGTATATTTGTATGTTCGGCTACTAACAATGCAAATGATTCCATTAATACATCAACTTTTTTAATGTTTTCCAATCGTCCATGATAAAACAGGTTAATCACATCATTAGCTTTTTGTATTGGCTGTTCAGTGTACTGCTGCATATCGATCAAGTTAGTATCAATGCTATTTGGTATATTAATAATGTTATTAAACCCAAAATCTTTACAGTTCTGAGCAATAACATCGGTGATAGCCACCACAGTAGGGTTAGTTTTCAACACAAAGTCAGCCATGATTGGTCCAACAAATTTTTTAGCTTTTAATGCATTAAAATCCATAAACTGATTGGAGTTGCCCACTTTAATAGAAATTTTTTTCTTAAATAAACGAGCAAAACAACAACCAACAAAAGCCCCAAATTTCCCCTGGTGACAATGAATAACATCAAATTGTTTATGGTTAAAAACTCCCCATACGAGAACTCTCAACAACCAATAAGCAGAGAAAGGCAACCAACGCCCCAATAAGTCAGGCGCTATAGGTGAATACAAACGCCTTACAGGCACTCCATTTAACACCTCTTTTGCCTTGCCTTTGTGCTGCTGGCGTGAAGTTAGGATTTGTATCTCTAAGCCTTTATTTCTCAAACCTTTAGATATACGACCACATTGTTTCTCCGCCCCACCAAAAACATCAGGCATATACTGGCAAGTAAGCATTAATATTTTCATTTAATCACAAACCTTTTCATATATAGATTTAAATTTCTTTCTACTAACGAATACACAATGCACCCAAAAAGTATTGAAATAAGCGTAATAACTCCCCAAACAATAACGATAGGGATATTGATAAACTCAACGATAGGTATTTTCTTAAACACCCCACTTAACACCATGATTGGAAACATATGGAACAAGTAGATTGAATAAGATGCATCACCTAAATAAATAAATAAATTAGGAACTTTACAATCACGTATTGGGCAGTAAAAAACAGCAATAACAAAAATAGAGATAGCAATAGGAGCTCGTGAAATAAGAGAGGTGTAATGCCATAACCAAGTAGAATAGAAAAATAATGATAGCCAGATCAATGCGATTAGTAGCAAAGCATACACCTGCATTTTAGTGATAGTAAAACCAGCTAAATAAAACCTAGCTAACCAACCACCTACTACAAATTCGAATAAGATAGGGTTTTGCAATAAAGCAAACAAAGCTAAATTAGAATTTACAATACCCGAAATAATCCATAATAAAGCAATAATACCTGTGATTAGCTCTAGCCTTTTATTTTTTGTTATGATGAGACAAATCCCAAATAAGCTATAAAATAGAATTTCGTAATTTAAAGTCCACCCTATCTTCAAGAAAGGTGCCAGGCTTCCATCTGTATAGTGGGGTATTAATAACAAAGAGTATAAGACGTGTTTCCACTCAAAAACTGCTGAAGTACCTGGTAAAATCGCAATGACACCCATAAAGAAAATAGCAACAAACCAAATAGGATAAATTCTAACGGCTCGTTTTTTTATATAGAGCCATAAATCACTTGAATGACGAGAGGTATAAAAAATAATAAACCCAGACAACACAAAAAAAACATCTACACCTATCGCACCAATTTTTACAAACTGGTTTTCAGCTAACCAAAATGGATGATCAGCGCCTAACTCTGATGCACGCTTAATAATTAAACCATGAACATGATAAGCTACTACAACAACTGCAGCTATCCCTCTCAAAAATTGCAATGTTAATAGTTTCATAGTTCCCTTACATCCATTTGTCTTTCAAAATACATTCCTAAATTTGTCAAACTTAACAATCATTTTCGTAATTTTTTTATATTTAAAATAATTTCTGATGTTTTTTTAGGAAAAACAAAACGATAAAACAATGCGTATACACCACACCCAACTCCAACACTCACAATAACTTTTATAAGCGGTTCAAAAGTATTTAAAGATGTTTGTAAACAAATATATACCACTCCCCCCATAAACAAAGCTGATACAAACGAAGGGGTAATACTCTTAATGATACGAGCTACTGAAAACGAAAATTTTCTATTTAAAATTAATAACATAATGAAACTTATTAATGTTGCGACTACAACATTTGCATACGCTACATAGTAAATAGAGAATTGAGAAGAGATACTAACTAACGTAATAATCACAATAAATTCAATAATACGAATTCTAAATGGGATATGTGAGTTGTGTGAAGCGTGGCAAAGTTGAGAGAAAAAATAGTTTAGTGATGCACTCACTCCACCTAGACATAAAATAGAAAATATGACCCCGCTGATTTCCCATTGCTTTCCGAAAATTAAATTTACTATATCAGAGCCAATAACCAGTGCCCCGATAAAAGCAGGAAAAGAAAATAGAGCGGCTGTATTAATGAAGTTTAAATAGCATTCTTCAAGTTTGATTGGCGAATCTTTTAAATTAGCAAAAGCTGAAAAGGAGACATCAACAATGGGTTTAATGGTAAATTGCACAATAGCATCCAACAACTTACTTGCGATCTTTAAATGCCCCAATACAGCCACACCTAGAAAGTAGCCAACAATTAATTCGATAAACCTAAAAATACTTTTACCTATTAACGAACTTAAAAGAATTGGCTGCCCTTGCTTTAATATATCAATCAGATTTAAATAAGAAGCATTAAAGCTAGGACGCCATTTGACACTTCTCCAGACTAAAAATAATAGAATCGCAGTTGAGATAACCTTTTGGATAATTAAACTATAAAAACCAAAATCATGATAAGCAAGATAGATGGCTACGGCTCCCGAAAAAACTGCTGAGCATAATAAACGAATAGCCAGAGCTTTGAACTTAAACTCTCTTCTTAATATACCTTCAGGCGTTGAGGATAATGCCTGCATTAAAGGTACAACAGAAAGTATTTGTAATGAGATAGCCAAGCCAGGAGCATCAAAAACCAACTCTAAATAAGACGATAAAATAACGAATAAAAAACAAGTAATAAGACCAAGTAATAATGTCGCTATAAAAGTACTATTTTCAATTATGTCATCATTAGTTTTTGTATTTCGCACTACGACTTCAACTAACCCATATCGTACGATGACGTTACTTAACTCAACAAAAACAATAGCGAGAGCAGCAGTCCCAAAATCAATAGGTGTTAGAATATGAGACAAAATTACAAATATGATCAGACCTGAAGCTTGATAAGATGAATTACCTATCAAGCTCCAGATTGAGCCATTTAAAATTTGTTTTGTTAAAGTCATATATGCCGCTTTAAATTATGTTGATGAAACCAACACGATCATTTAAGAATTATGATGTTTGCTTTTTCAAGTTTCTTTAAAAAATTTTAACGTTTATAAAGAAAAGTACTTCATTTTAAAATATCAAAAGTACCGAATAAAAAATATAAAATTGCCATTCAACAGATAATAACCAAATATGTTATAGCCATTTTTCATGAGTAATAAAATCCAAATAACCAAACTCTAACCAATAAATATTAGAAAAAATCTAATACTGCACATTACATATTCACTAAGAAGATTATAATGGTCAGTTGTAATGCTTCCTCCTCTAAATTAGCAGTATTAAATCAAACAAAACTGAGGAATAAATATCACAAAAAACATAAAATCTAAAAAATTAAATATCTTTTTCCAGCCCCCCCTTAAAAATAATACTAGTTACTAAAAGGCTATAAATGGCAAACAACATTCATATAATATTAAGTTATCAAACACTATCATTTAGACCTTAAATTTTAA
This sequence comes from Psychromonas sp. 14N.309.X.WAT.B.A12, assembly GCF_030397575.1. GTDB lineage: Bacteria > Pseudomonadota > Gammaproteobacteria > Enterobacterales > Psychromonadaceae > Psychromonas. The sequence goes on from NZ_JAPNXS010000009.1 coordinate 109,969, forward strand.
TTAAGATTTAAAGTAACGTTTTTTTATAATACTGAGGAAATTAACTCCACTTTCCGACATTAATACTTTCATAGGAAAAAGAATATATGTCGACAATAAGAAAATAACCGCGACAATGACCCCAAACAATCCAATAAATATTGGTAACTGAGAAAGTAAGAAGTAAATAAAAATAATTATTAATGATGAAAATAGCGAAGGAATAAATGCTTTAATCAACAAACTAGTTTTAACATAAGTATTTAAAACGATTAAAAGTAATGTTAAAAAAAAACGTAGAGCACTAGCTATAACAACAGAGTAAGCAATTCCTATTACTCCATAGTCTAGAGCCGACCAAATAGAAATAACTAAAAGAAATAAAGAGAAAATTTGCTTTATTGTTAATATTTTAACTAAGCCGTAAGCAGCCAAAAAAGAATCCATAAATGCAGTAAGAGCTCTAAAGATGATACAAGCTGCCAATACCTGCAATATATCTCCTACAACTCCCCATTGCTCCCCCATCATTAGTGAGACTATTTCATGGGACCCGAAAATTAATACAACAGTTCCTATAGTTAAGCCTAGGGATAGTAAAGATATAGATTCTAAAAAAAATAAAGTTAGCTTTTCTTTTTCTGATTTCATAGTAGACATTACTGGAAAAACAACTCTATCAACAACTAACCAATACACTTGATTAGGAAACTCAACTAACTGCATTGCTCTTGAGTAATTACCTAACGCTACGCTCCCCATAAATCGGCTAACAATAGCTACATCAATTTGTTGGCTTAACAAAGTTAATGTATTATTTAAGAAGAACGCAGAAGAATATTGTGCAATTTCAATTGCCTCTTTCCTATAAACCTTAAAATGAAGTTTTTTAAAATTCTTACATAAAATAAACACAACAGAAATAAGCTCAGAAGCCCATAAGCCAATTATAATTGCCCAATATCCAATATCAAAATAAAGCAACGGAATAGTAACAAAAACATTACCAAAAATTGTCCCGAAGGCTTGAACTTTCCCAATAAAAACAACTTCTCCGTCTCTTTGTAATAAAGCGGAACAAACATTACTGACTCCAAGCAACAAGAACATCATACTAGATATTCCTAAAGGTAAGCTTATGTCATCAATAGTTAAAATTTTAGAAATATAGTCATTAAATAATATAAGCGAAGAGGCAACAATTAAACTCAAAAAGACTGATAAAACGAGTGCACTACCGATATGTTTTATATTGATTTCTGGTCTTTGAATAATAGTTCTAACTATACCCATTTCAGAAAGTAAATAAGCAAAAGCAAATACCATGGTAAAAGCAGCAACCACCCCAAAATCTTCAGGAGTAAGAAAACGTGCAGTTATCATTAAAATTAGTAAACGTACTAATTTAGAAGAGATAGTCAATGCTGCCATTGTACCTATACCTGACATCACAGACTTTTGCTGATTCATTTTATATTACCCTCGTAAAAAAACGCACTTTAAAAAAAGTTAAACATAATAAACGAGGTACTATTTTTATATATTGAGATTTCGTAATGCAATTATTTATGTCTTGTTTTATCGATATATGTTTTGCTAAATTCGATAGTGTTAATCGCCACTCATCTTTGTTAACCAATTCTTTTCGCCACTTTAGATAGCGGCCTAACAGATCAAAATATAAACGGCTATACATACGTTCTATGCTTATATCTTTATTTTGGCTCTTCATATGCTGTTCTAAAGCAAAAGCGTTATGAGCGATTTTAAAATACTCTGCATTAAACTTTTTACTAACCGAGTCATCGTTTAAATCGTAGAAATACGTGCCCTCACAATACTCCACCATATTTGCTTCGGCAAAAATAATTCGAGACAATAATTCGTCTTTATAAGTTTTAGAAAGTGATTCAAATTTATCTAAGTCAACATAAGCATTACTAAACACTTCTTTGCGATATACTCCAAAGCTATGAGCCCCCCAACCATCGATGCAAGATTTAAAAACATCAATCCCCTTTTGAGGCCATTTATCAGTAAACATATTAAAATGAATTGGCTCATCGCCACCTACTTTAATTTGCTTAAATAAAACAAGATCTACTTCTTCATTAAATTTAGCCATGGCTAATTGAATAGCATCTTCAGAAATTGCATCGTCGATATCTAAATAAGCAATATAATCACCTCGTGCGCGTTGAGCACCTACACGACGAGCTTCAGCAGCACCAGCATTTTTCTGATCGATAATAGTAAGGTTTGAATAATCAGAAGCTATTTTTTGTAATTTACTTAAACTAGCATCTTGAGATCCATCATTAATAACAACCCACTCTATATTTTGATATGACTGGCTTTGAATACAGGAAAAACATTTATCAATGTATGCGTTTCCGTTATAGACAGGCGTAATAATCGATACGGTTGGAGAGCAGACGTCATTAATCATTTTTACTTGTCCACTTTGTAATAATCTTTAAACCAGTCAACAAACTGCTGCATCCCAAATTCAATGTTTGTATCAGGCTTAAACCCTACTTCTTCTTTTAAACTATCAATATCTGCAAAAGTCGCAGGTACATCACCTGCTTGCATTGGCATAAAATTTTTCTTTGCTTCTTTACCGGCAGCCTTTTCGATTGATTCGATAAACGTCATTAATGCAATTGGTTCGTTATTACCGATATTAAATACTTTATAAGGCGCTTTACCTGATGAAGGGGAAGTGTTTGGGTTATCGGCGTTACGCACGGGTACGACATCTTGAATACGAATAATGCCCTCAACAATGTCATCAATATAAGTAAAATCACGCTTCATCTTGCCGTTGTTAAACACTTTAATTTCGCGGTCATTTAAAATAGCATCAGTGAATAAGAACGGTGCCATATCAGGACGTCCCCATGGGCCGTATACTGTAAAGAAACGTAACCCTGTAGTAGGTAAGTCGTATAAATGGCTATAGCTATGAGCCATTAGCTCATTTGACTTTTTAGTAGCAGCATATAAAGAAACAGGATGGTTGACTTCATCTTCAGTTGAGAATGGCATTTTCTCATTCATACCGTATACAGAACTTGATGAAGCGTAGACTAGGTGTTTCACTTTATTATGACGGCACCCTTCTAAAATAGTAGCCATGCCCACTAAATTAGAATCGATATAAGCCATTGGATTTTCAATAGAATAACGGACACCAGCTTGTGCTGCGAGGTGAATAACGCGATCAAACTTCTCTTCAGCAAATAAACTTTGCATGCCTTCTCTATCGGCTAAGTCAAGTTTTACAAAGGTAAAGTTATTAAATTTATCAAGGCGTTTTAAACGAGCTAGTTTAAGATTAGGATCATAGTAATCATTTAAGTTATCTAACCCAACAACATCATGCCCAGCATCACATAAACGCTCTGACACAAAATTTCCAATAAAACCAGCTGCACCTGTTACTAAATATTTCATATTTTTACTGCCTTTAAAAATTAAGTTTTATATAAATAGTAAAACAAGCCCTACTTATATTGCTTTATGCTTTTTTAGATAATAGAAATTAAGTACTTTATTACAAAAGAAAAAAGAGCAAATACATTTTATGTAAAAATGGCAATCGCCGAATAAAACAAGTGGATATCAAAAGATAAAACAAAAAGGAAAGACTTACTGATTAGACATTCCGTTTATCTGAGTTAGCGTATTGAGCCGTTTTGCACAAAGCTAAAAATACAATCCGTTGTACTTGTTCTAAAGTTAAAAGCTGATCGTTTAAACGTTTATCTAAAACTTATATTACACAGCTAGTCGCTTATTCCAAGCCACTAGTTCTCGTTATTTTTAAAATGACTAACTCGATTGCTAAATAAAAGACTATATTAGCTATCAATTCAGCTTAACTTTGATATTCACAACAATTTAAAGCCATTTGTTACAATTAATTTTGTCAAAAAAAAACAACTAATGAATAAATTTTAGTGATTTAGATCTCTTTTGTCACTTACTTTCGTTAATTAATAACAGCTTTAGTTCCATAAAAAAAGATATCGTTTTAATTTCGAACAAAAACACTAGTAACTACCACCTTTTAGCTAGTTAACTAAAAAAATCAAATACCTACAAGTAAATAGAAATCTCTACTTGTTACAAGAGAAAGGCTAAATCAAACTTTTAATTTAAAAACAATGCACTATGTTGTCCTGACGCTTTAATTGATACCAGATGTTAAAAATATAAAATATTAAGCAGGACGGAAAGAAAGGAGGGAGAGAGCACAGGTTATTTTCGTTTCAACTTATATTTCCGTGGGTTAATTACTTTTTTAAACCACAGCTCTTTTATAAATTCTTTTATGATATGTATTTTCGTTACTTTGAGAGTGCCCGTATCAATTAACTCGTAGCCTAAAATGTTTAATGCATCGCCAGCATAGTATTGAAAATCTGCAATATTCTGTTGAGTTAGTTTTGCTTTCCAAGCCTGTGAACGGCTTGTTTCAGGCGCTTTCCCTACCAACGCGTGCTGTTTTTTTGAAAAGTCAGGCACAAAGTCATTGTTTATTGAAGCGCCATTCAGCTGTGGTTTACCTAGAAGCGTTAATATTTTTGCAATCTCTTTTTCGCTGTCTAAAAGTAAATCTTCATATTTAATTAAAATCGTCTTTTCGGGGAATAAGCTTTGCGCCATGAAGCCATATAAAATCTTGTTTAACCACGCTCTTGATGATTGTAAGAAAGTATTTTCCCCCCATTCTAGTGGTATTTGTGAATTTGCAACGGCCCGTCCATCTCTAACAATATGTATAAAATAACTCTCTTTAAATGTTGAGTTAAGTAACTTTGCATACATTAAGTTATTTGGTGAGTGATCGATCCAATATTGTGGTGCAGGGTTTGAAGAGTACAAACTTAAGATGTCTTGGTAGATATCATCGTAGGTTTGATAATCAGTGTTATTGAGTCGGCTTGTATCTACGCCCCAGCGTTTGAAGCGTTTATCTTTATTAAGCTGCTGGCTATAATTTTCAATTGAGATAGGGGATTCAAATGGGATGTCTGTTTTAAATAAGGATTCTGGTGCAACCACGCTATCTTTGATGTTGGCTAATAAAGAAGCCAACATGGTTGTACCACTTCGATCTGCCCCACCAATAAAAATACACTTCATATCTCACCTAAAAAATTATAAAGCATTGAAAATGCTTGGATCTTAAAATAATATCCTCATTATAAATAAATTTTTTATAATGCGAATAAGAACCAATAAAAATGAAGACATACAAACAACAATTCAATGCAGTCATTTTCTAGATCGGAGTATATATTAGACGCATATTCCCCTGAAAGTTCCATTAAAGTACAACCTTCATAGTTTAACCTGTAAATAAAAAATTAATAAAAACAATAGCACAGATAAAGCCAATTATAGATACTTCGGTGTGGGTAATTAGAGCAATATAAAAACACTCGCCAAAAAGGTAAGTGTCTTTATATTTGTGGGTATAAGCTTACATTAGCGAATTATCTTTCATTAATTGAATATCTACACCTTTAAGCTTCATCTCATCCATTATGAAGTTAACAGTATTTAGTAATCGCTGTTCACCCACTGGCATTAAGTAGCCAAACTGGCTTTTGGTAAATGGGTTTTCTTCACGAACAGCCTGTAGTTTCTTATTAATCGTTTGATAATAAAGCGCTTCCGGTGTTTCAGTTACCATTACATCTACATCACCATTGGCAACAGCTTTAGGAACATCTAAGTTGTTTTCATATTTTACTAAAGTCGCTTCCGTTAAAAACTGCTCGGCAAATTTTTCATTAGTGCCACCAATATTAACTCCGACTTTTACGCTAGGACGATTCACTTCCGCTAAGGTATCAAATTGCGCTTCTTTACCATTGGCAACTAAAAATAGTTTACCAAAAGTCATGTAACCTTGTGATTGTTCTGCTGCTAGTTGACGAGAGATACGACGAGTAATTCCTCCCATGGCAATATCATATTTACCCGCTTGTAGATTAGGCACTAAGCCTTTCCACGTCGTTTGTACAAACTCTACTTTTACGCCTAACTGTTCACCAAGATGTTTAGCAACATCAATATCGTAACCAGAGTAGTTTGAACCATCGTAATAAGAGAAAGGTTTATAATCACCCGTTGTACCAACCGTGATAACACCCTTTTCTTGAATATCATCGAGTAAATCAGCTTGTGCATTAAACGTTAATGCAGCCATAGAAAGTAAAGCAATTTGAGAGAGTTTCATAAATATCCTTATTAAAATTGAATAGATGTCAGGCTACTATATCAATCATACTAATTAACTGTTCTATTTTACTTGTTAAAATAACTTATTTCTTCGTTGTAAATTTCGTAAGGGAACTGCCATTAAAGAATAAATACTTTTTCTTTCATTCTTCGACAGACGATCAACGAGGTTAATCTTAGCAAGGCTCAGTTTATGCTTTAAACTAGTTTATTTTTCCTGCCCAGAGTTTAGATAGCTTTATTTAATATAATGGCCTAGAAATGAAGCTATTTTAATAAAATGACTTATAGAAGATACATAATAAGTTGATATTGATAGGAAGTGATAAAGGTTTATTGGGGAAGAATTAACTGTCTCTGCACTGGGTAATTATTGCAATGAGATGAGTAATGTAGTCTCTAGGAAACTACTTTACTCATTTAGAAGGGAGATACTATTTTGCAGCTGCGTTGGTCAAGGCACTTAATACATTAGCTACTTTGGAAAATACAGCATCACATCCAGTCACCTGATGGCGTTGCTTTATGTACTCAGGGTCATTGTAAGATAACCACACGTTCCCGTCAGCGTCTTTAGCAATTAACACTTTCTGTGGTAAATCAATCGCAACTTGTTGCTCACATTGCATTAATGGTGTGCCTACTTTTGGGTTCCCGAAAATTAGCACTTCTGTTTCTCTTAGCTCCAGATTGACACTTTTCGCATTTTTTTGGTGATCAATACGCGCAAAAAGAGTTAACCCTTTTTTAGACAATATATCTACAAATCTATCAGCGGTTTCTTTTACTGAATGGTGGCTCGCAACAGAAGTAACACCCTCAGATGCATGGCTGTAACTAGTTACAAAAAATGATAAAAATAGTAATGGTATTAATTTTTTCATGATCATATCTCTCGGTTTAGGTTTAAGGCTCTTATCACGCTAAAAATAAAACAAGATTCAAAGTAACACCTATTTTTTTAACAGGCTACTTTACTTTGTAGGTATTCAATATTGATAATTATCCACTCTTTTACAGCGCTCACATATTAAGATTTCAGGTACTTAAGTAATTGTCGCTAATGTTTCATCTAAACGCTGCATATTTAACATATCAGTTAAACCAAATCGAAGAGCGTTACCTTCATCTGTTAACCTTACATATACAGCTTGGCGGCATAATTTTTCATAAATATCAGGTGCATTATCTAAGAAAACAGTAATAAACAAAGCATTCGCTTCAATGCGTGCATTCAATAAATACGATTTCAGCAATAGTTGCATCGCTTCACTTTGTTGATTAAGTCGTTCATTCTGTGCGGCTTGCCATTGTGTATCTTGTAATGCTTGCTCAGCGATAAATAATGCAGGCCCGTTAATTGACCAAGGACCAATACTTTCTTTAATGATATCTCGCCATATTTCAGTGGTGCATGCAAAGCCGATGCGGATCCCTGCTAGGCCAAAGAACTTACCAAATGAACGCAATACGATCAGGTCCTCATATCCATTATCATTGGTGATATGAGGCACAAAGCTGAATTCAGGTGTAAAAATATCGGCAAAAGCTTCATCAATAATAAGCAGTGCTTGCTGCTGCTGACAGTGCTTTTTTAATTGGGTTAGTTGTTGGATAGAGAAAGTATCGGTAAGTGGATTATTTGGGTTAATCACTATCACTACGCTATTTTTTTCGATGTTATTTGGCAAAAATTCTTGATAAAAATGCAGTTGATAACCGGCTAACGACCAAGCTCGTTGATGTTCTTTATAACCGACTTTAGGCAAATACGCATGCTTTACTTCCCCTGCTTTTATCGCACTATTTTTATCGTTCCAAAGTGATGGTAATTTTTCGATTAATTGTTGACTGCCTGCAACAGGCCAACAGAATTCGGCTTGGTAATATTGCTGTGCAGCGGTAATTAAATTCGGTGAAATAGTTGGGAGATCTTGCCATATTTTTTCTGGAATCGTAGGAATAGCATAACTAAATGGCGCAATACCCGTTGAAAGATCTAACCATGCTTGTTCAGGTATCGCAAACTGCTTTGCTACTTTACTCAGCTGTCCGCCATGTATTATTGCCATTATTTTAATAAACCTTGTTTAATCTGTTGTTTATAAATTAAAAATGTACCAATCACAAAATGCTTTGCCATAATGCAACCATCAACAACCAAAGTAATACTGCTTTTTTTACTAACGTTAAGCTTGCAGCGATATGTTTACTTTGTACTGCTTCACCTTCCCCTAATTGTGGAGAAACCACTGTTTTGCCAAAATAAACCGCACTGCCGCCTAAACAAACCTGTAAAACCGTTGCGCCTGATGCCATCACCCAGCCACCATTGTGACTTTTATAGTCTCTACTCTGTTGATAAGCATTATTTAATGCCTGTTGTGCAGTGCCATTAAACAAGCCAATGATTGCAAATAATAAAGCGGTGATTTTAGCGCTGATAAAACCTAATAGATCATCAATACGGGCGCTGCATTTACCAAAATAGTTAAACTGTTCGTTTCGATATCCCCACATCGCATCCAGCGTATTACTTAAGCGATGTATAATAACTAATGATGCGCCGCCTAATACAAAATAGATTAAGGTCGCAGTTACGCCGTCGTGACCATTTTCTAACATGGATTCAGTGGTTGCTCGGCTTATCGCTTGGGCATCAAGTTCACTGGTGTCACGACTTACAATGTAAGAGCAAAAATGCTGTGCTTTTGATAAATCACCTTCACTTAAAGGCTGATAGATTTGCATACCATGTTGGTTAAGGCTATTTAATGCCACGGCCCAATACACAATATAGATGTTAACTAATAGTAAGAGATAAACAGGTAAGATCCACATTAAGAGTAAGTAAATCAACGGTACAGGTAACACTAATATAGCCCAGCTAAACATACCTTTAATAAAGCGTTGTTGCGGCGTACCTTTGTTTAATTTTTTTTCCAGCGTATTCGCTAGATTGCCAAATAAGACTAATGGATGGTAACGATTAGGCTCACCAATAAAGTAATCAATAACCAAAGCAATCACTAGGGTGAAAAAAACCATCATAGGCTTGTAAAAGTACCAGAATCTTGATCGTAACTTAATGCTATCAGCTCGGCATTTTTATAATCATAACCTGTGCTTACGTTATCCTTAGAGCCCGAATTCGGGGTTAGGTGAGGGATAAACTGCGCCATAAAACAACGTAAGATATCACCATGAATAATGATTAAACTAACTTCCTTTGCTGCGTTTTTAAGCTCTTCTCGTAAGGTTGCTTCAAAACGGGTTACTAACTGTTTTGAACTCTCACCATGCTTGGGTTTGCAGTCGGTAATCTGAGAAGTTATTTCATCATAATCACTTAACGTATTCACTTGATGGGTAAATTTACCTTGCCAATCGCCAAAATGACGCTCTTCAAAACCTTTCACTGGCACTGGCGTTATTTGTAAGAGTTGTCCACAAACATCCGCGGTTTGCACTGCTCTGCCCAAGGGGGAAGTCAAAATTTTAGTGATATTTAATTGGCGACACTGCTCTGCTAATAATGCAGCTTGTTGTTTGCCTTGTGGCGTAAGTGGGCTGTCTAGTTGACCTTGAATACGCTGTGCAACATTCCATTCAGTCTGTCCATGACGGGCAAGATAAAAAGTAGTTTGGTTATTCAATGTACACTCTTAAATTAGTAAAGGTGAAAGTTAAGACAATCATAATCAAATTTGATTCAATAGACTAACTGATTTTAACGTATCTAAGCTATTGAATATAAGAGCATAGTATAAGGAGCGAAATGGAGAGTAAACAGTTATCAAAGATTATTGATAACTGTTTCTTGGTAAGCTTTCTACGTAAGCCCCCAATTTAATAGTGCGCGAATACTATTTACGATGTGCTAGTGCTTCGCCTTGTACACCATTCTCGATACGCTCTTTTTCTTCATCTAATAATTCTTGAGGAAATTGACTCATAAAGCAGTTACAAATACCCTCACCAATCATTGTTCTTGGTCCTAGTGGGTGTGCAATGTGCTTATAGACGCCATGGCTATGAGGTTCTGCATGACTGTGACTATGTGCATGACTATGATCGTGCGAATGACCGTGAGCATGGCTGTGATCATGAGAATGGTCGTGGCTATGGTCATGCGAATGACTGTGGTCGTGATCATGGCTATGCGCTTCAGGATCTTGATACTCTGCATGGTGGTGATGAACGTCTACTTCACCCGCCGCTAAACGACGCTTAAAGGTCGCCATTAAATCTTCACCTTGTACTTGTTGGTTATCCATAATATTACGAACACGTACTTCAAAGGCATCAATTACTTTGTCGTGATCACGTAGGTACGGTGTGTTAATGAATTCAACTTCTGGGTTCTCTTTTGCTACTTTATCAATATATCCAGAAATACGTTTAATTAAACGACCAGTGAACAAGAAGTAAGGCGCAACAACAATACGCTTAAAGCCAAGCTTTAATAGTTTCTCAAGACCTACACCCACTGACGGATAAGTCACACCAGAGTAAACGGTATCAGCCCAACCAAAGCCCATATTTTCACTTACAATACGTGTTAGTTTAGCAGCTTCTGCATTAGCCTCAGTATCTGAAGTACCACGCCCTACTACCACCAGCATAGTATCGTAAAGTTCTTTAGGGGGATTGTCCGCATCCAGTCCTAATGATTCATAAATACGTGCTTGAAAGGCGTTGATCATAGGTTGTTGTAAACCTAATTCTTGACCGTAAGTCACTTGTAAGCCCGCATTTTTTTCTTCAAAGGTAGTTAATACCGATGGAATATCATTTTTCGCATGAGTGGCTGCAAATAACATGCCTGGTACCGCATATATATGGTTAACCCCTTGTGCGATTAGGCTATTCAATCCCATATGGATATTAGGTGCAGAATACTCTAAAAAACCATATTCAATAGGCATATCAGGGAAGCGTTTTTTTAACCCTTCTGCTACTAATGAAAATTCAACTTCAGCATCTTTATCACGACTACCGTGACCACATACCATAATGCCTTTTTTAACTACTTGTTCATTCATTTTAAATCTCTTTTTCTTATCTATATTTATGCTGAGCTGATTTGGCTGCCATGGTACCAATAGCCATAAAAACAGCAACGTTAACGTATCATTAATTACACTTTTTCTGGCCAACGGTTCTCAAACAAAAATGTTTCTATGGGAGCGGCCTCTCCCCACTTTTGCTCGATTAACATTGGCTTTTCATAAAACTTTTCAACATGGCCAATGCATAAAATCGCAATGGGCCGGCTGTCTTCTGGCATATTCAATAGGTTAGCTAATTGAACTGGTTCAAACAATGACACCCACCCTAACCCAATACCTTCTGCTCGCGCTGCTAACCACATATTTTGAATAGCACAGGATACTGATGCTAAATCCATATCTGGCATAGTCCGACGGCCAAATACATGCTTTTCACGACCATCGGGTAATGCAACAACAATCAATTCTGCACATTCAGCAATTCCCTCTACTTTTAACTTTAGGAATTCACTTTTACGTTCATCTAATAAATTAGCCGTTGCAGTTCGTTCTGCGGCAACGAGCTGTTGAATATCACTTCGTAGCGGTTTACTGGTCACACGTATAAACCGCCACGGTTGCATTAAACCTACACTTGGCGCTTGATTTGCGACGGTTAATAAACGCAACAATAAGCCTTCTTCCAACGGTTTAGGGCTAAAGTGACGCATATCGCGGCGCTCTTTAATCACTTTATAGATAGCCTGCTTTTCACTTTCTTGATAACTGTGCTGGCTCTTCATGACTTACTCTCTTGCATCTCATCACACTGTAACAATAAGTCTTGTAGCTTTTCTTGATATTCATCAGGTGCTTGCCATAAACCACGCTGTGCAGCTTCCATTAATCGTTCAGCCATTTCTTCCATTATCTGTGGGTTATTGTCTTTTAAAAATTGTTGGTTAGTCGGATCCATCAACAAGGTGTCGGTGACTTGCTGATATTGATAATCGGCTATCAAATCAGTAGTCGCATCGTAGGCGAACAAATAATCTACTGTCGCCCCCATCTCGAAAGCACCTTTGTAACCATGTTCTCGCATTGCTTCGATCCATTTCGGATTCAATACGCGAGAACGCAGTACTCGGTTTAATTCCTCTTTCAAAGTACGGATCACTGGTTTGCTTGGATTGCTATGGTCACTATGATAAATGGTCGGCGCTTTCCCAGAGTAAACCTGAGCAGCATTGCTCATGCCACCTTGGAATTGATAATAATCATCAGAATCCAGCAGATCATGCTCACGATTATCTTGGTTTTGCACCACTACGTCGATATTGCTTAGCCTATCTAGAAAGGCCTCTTTTGCCTGTACGCCATCTTTATCGCTGTTACCATAAGCGTAACCGCCCCAGTTTAAGTAGGCTTCAGCTAAATCGCTTTTTTCTTCCCAACAGCGCTCATCAATCAAACCTTGTAAACCTGCACCGTAAGCGCCCGGTTTCGAGCCAAATACACGATAACTTGCTTGTCGTTTTGCTTCGTCAATTGTCATACCGTAGGCAATTAACTCTGCTTCGCGTTGTTGTATATTATGCTGAATTAAATTGCCATTACCTGGCTCATCAAGTTTACTAATGGCCACTACGGCGGCATCAAAGAGCGCCATTACGTTTGCAAAGGCATCACGGAAAAAACCAGATACTCGTAGTGTTACGTCAACACGCGGTCGGTTCAGTAATTGGAAGGGAATAATTTCAAAATCTACTACACGATGACTCCCTTCTGCCCAAATGGGTTTTACACCCATTAACGCAAAGGCCTGTGCAATATCATCACCACCGGTACGCATGGTCGCCGTTCCCCACACCGATAAACCGAGTTGTTTAGGGTAATCCCCTTGCTCTTGTAGATGACGATGTATTAACGCTTGGGCCGATTGCTGGCCTAATACCCAAGCGGCTTTAGAAGGAATAGCTCGGTTATCTACGGAATAAAAATTACGCCCGGTAGGCAAAGTATCTAATCGGCCACGCGTAGGCGCGCCACTTGGCCCGGCCTCAATAAACTTACCATCAAGCCCATCTATGATCGCGCTCAACTCATTTTCAACACTTTGTTGTAAGGCGCTATGGATAGTGTTTTGGGCATAAACCAGTAAAGCATGGCTTGCAGGAAAAGCTATCAATTCAGCGAGATCGTTATTCGCCAATAAATAGTGTTCTACCCACTGTAAAGCCAGTAACTCTAAACGTTCTCGCGTGTCTGCAGTACTACGCCATAATGACTCACTGATATTGACTAATAGCGCTGGTTGTTCGCCTAACCATGGCTCACGCCCAGCACTTAACGGGTCAAATAGCTCGCCATCAATCCGTAGAGAAAAGTCCTTCACTAAACAATGCAAAATACCTTGGTTGATCTGCCCTTCTCCGCGTGGCAAACGTAATAAGGCAACCAAAGTATTGGCCACTTTATGCTGCTCTGGCAATTGTCCTAAAATATGTAAACCATGACGGATTTGCGCTTCTTTGATATCACATAAATAGGTATCTAACTCTTCTAAAACTTGGTTTTCATCGCCACGCGCTGCTTCATTTAATTCATCTAAGATGTTGGTACTTTGTACTTTTTCTAAAATTTGTTCTCTTAACCACACTTCACGGCGTGTATCCAACCCTTGCGCTTGATAGTATTCATCCACCAGCCCTTCTAATTCGGCCATATCACCATAGGTTTCCGCACGCGCCATCGGTGGCATCAGGTGATCCACTATTACCGCCTGTGTTCGACGTTTAGCCTGTGCCCCTTCACCGGGATCATTGACAATAAACGGATAAAAGTGAGGCATTGGGCCTAATACTGCATCTGGCCAGCACTCATTAGATAACGCTAATCCTTTACCGGGTAACCACTCAAGGTTGCCATGTTTACCTACGTGAATAACGGCATTCACTTGATAAGTAAAACGCAACCAAAAATAGAAGGCTAGGTAGTTATGTGGTGGCACTAAATCAGGATCGTGGTAATTGGCTAATAAATCGATATTAAAGCCACGCGCAGGCTGAATACCAATAAAGGTTTCACCCAATCGGATCCCTGCAATCATCAAACGTCCATCACGACATTTAAGGTCATCTTCAGGTTGCCCCCAGCGATCGGTAATCGCTTGCTGACTGACTAACGGTAACGCTGCAAAATACCTTTTGTATTCAGTTAGAGAGAGACTTTGCCAACACGCTAAATGATGTAAGGTATTTGGATTGTTGGTAACGGATTGTAGTAGCTGTTCAATCAGTTGGTTACCATTTTCTGGAACCTCACCAATCGGATAACCTGCTGTTTTTAGTTTAGTTAATATATTGACTGTCGAGTTCGGAGTATCTAACCCTACACCATTGCCTATTCGACCATCTTTTGTTGGGTAGTTTGCTAGGATCAAGGCAATGCGTTTATCTTGATTAGCGGTTTGAGATAACTGAATATATTTTTTAGCCAATTCAATCACAAACAACGCACGCTCTTGGTGTAATTGATATTGCACGAGTGATATTTGTGTTTTTTCGTCATAAAAGGCTTCACTTTTGAAGCTAATGGCGCGAGTTAATACCTTGCCATCCATTTCCGGTAACACCACTTGCATGGCGATATCACGACTACGTAGGCCTTGCTTATAATCGTTCCAATCTTCTAAAGTACTACTCGATAAGACTAACTGTAAAATAGGAATATCTACGTCAAACAAGCGTGTAAAGCTATTTGGCTGAGAACTTAACCCCGGTGTGCTGACAGTGTTTGATGCAAAGCCTGTAGAGTTTAAAATCAAACGACAATCATGCTCAACAAGCAAGGCATTGACAACTTGCATTGCCTGCGGATCTTTTAATGAGCTGATCACTATGGGTAATGGATTCAATCCACTATCTGACATTAATTCAATAAGCTTATCAAACATCTGGCAGTTAGCTGATTGTAAATGACTACGATAAAAAAGCAGTGCAACTACTTGCTGCCCAGCTTGCCAGTGTATTTTTTCTTGGTTATAAAACTGTGCAACAGGTAGAAATTCCGCCTCAGTATAATCCACTGAAAGGTCAAAAAACTGCTTATTTAAAAAGGTAAATAACTGTGCACTATTATCAATGCCACCAGCTCGGCAATAGCGCCAAACTTGATGCTGAACTTGCGTAGACACAGTCGATAACTCAATCAACTCGGGATCGATGTTATCATCACCAGGCACTAAAATAAGATGGCGATTAGGTGCTTCTTTCGACCAACGAATCAGTCCTTCCACACCATATTGCCAATAAGCTTTGCCACCTAATAACGACACCACCACCACCTGCGCTTGCCCTAGTACTTTATCTTCATAAAGATCAAAGGCGGCTGGCTTTAATAAATTAGTCCAATTCACTAAACGCGTTTCTGCTAAAGCGTGTGTTTCACTCACTGCTTGATATCCAGCAGAAAGCGCCGTTAATTGACTATCGGCGGCGCTGAACACCACTAAAGGTGCAGGGGATTGTGCTAAATCCACAATCCCCTCTTGCTCAACAAACCCGCCTGGTTGTGCTGCTAATAGGTGCATTAACGATTAAACCTCTGCGCTTTTTAAAATAGCGGTCACGGTAGCTTCATCTAAGCCTTTACCGATTAATACTAGTTCTGTCTTTGGCGTTTCAACGGCTTCCCATAAACGGTCAAAATGTACATCTAAACGTTTACCAACGGCTTGTAATACTTGGCGCATCGGTTTGTTTTGAACGGCTGCAAAACCTTTGATACGAAATAAATTAAACTCGTTTAATAGTTTTTCAACGTTTGCTTTAAGTTTGTCAGCATCAACAGTACCTAAGCTGATCACCATTGAGTCAAAGTGGTCATGTGCGTGGTCGTGGTGTGCGCCATGAGCATGATGATGGTCGTGGTGGTTATGTACTTTATCGATATTTTTCTCAGAGCCTGCATTGATACCGATTAATACTTCCAGTGGCACATCACCGTTATTGATGTAAGCGGTTTTTACCGAGCTCGGCAAACGTTTTTGCACGACCTCTTTAACACGCAACTGATCAGCTTCGTTTAATAGATCGCTTTTGCTTACAACCACTAAATCAGCAGAATTCAATTGATCGTCTAATAACTCTTGTAAGCTTGGATCGTGATCTAGGCTCTCGTCCATGGCACGTTGCTTTAATACTTTATCTTCATCAGCAGCAAAGCGCCCTGCTGCAATCGCAGGACCATCAACCACTGTGATAACGGCATCAACCGTGCAGTGCTCTTTAATACCAGGCCAGTTGAAGGCTTGTACTAATGGTTTTGGTAGGGCTAAACCCGATGTTTCAATCAGGATATGGTCGATTTGGTCACGACGTTCAACCAGTTTTTCCATCACAGGTAAAAATTCTTCTTCAACGGTACAACAGATACAACCATTGGCCAGTTCGTAAATACCATCTTCGCCGCCAACTAATTCAGCCGCTTCATCTTCACATTCTAATGGGCAGCTTCTAAGCAGTTCTGAGTCGATATCTAATTCACCAAATTCATTCATGATCACGGCAATGCGCTTACCTTTTGCTTTTTTAAGTAAGTTAGCTAATAGCGTTGTTTTACCACTGCCTAAGAAGCCAGTTACGACTGTAGTTGGTATCTTATTTAATGAAACGTTACTTGTTGTCATGTTGAGCCTCTAGTTCTTGTATTGATAGTTCGCCTTTACGACGACGGAAAATATTCGGCTTATCTTTGTGGTAAAGATAAGAGTCTTCAAAGTTGGTGGTATCCAGTACATGGCCAACTAAAATAAGCGCGGTTAATTTGAAGCCTTTAGCTTCAACTTTTTCAGCAATATCCGCTAAGGTCCCGGTCACTTTGTCTTGATCTGGCCATGAGCTGCGATAACACACTGCAACAGGACAGTCTTCACCGTAATGTGGGATCAGCTCCGCCACTATTTTGCGAATTTTAGTGATGCCTAAATGGATCGCTAGAGTTGCACCGCTTTGTGCCAGTTGCGGTAAACGCTCGCGCTCTGGAAAAGGCGTTTTCCCTTCGTAACGAGTCATTATGACTGTTTGTGATACACCAGACAGGGTTAACTCTTTACCTAAATAAGCCGCTGAGGCTGCTGTCGCACTGACACCTGGAATCACTTCATAGTCAATACCGTGTTTTTCTAAACGACGAATTTGCTCTGCGATAGCGCCATATAATGCAGGATCACCACATTGTAGACGTGCCACATCTTTGCCTGCTTTTGCTGCTTCAACAAAGTAGGCTTCCATCTCATCCAAATTGATCTTTGCGGTATCAACAATTAATTCCGCACTGTCTTCAACATCTTGTAATGTTTGACGTGGAATTAACGATCCAGCATACAAGACAACAGGACACTGCTTTAATAAGCGTGCCCCTTTGATGGTCATCAACTCAGGATCACCCGGCCCTGCTCCAATAAAGTAAACTTTCATAGTTATTCCATTTTTTAATAATTAGTTATTAATCTTTTACTTTAATCCAAATAGGAAAAGTGATTTATAGCTAAGCAATTCCTATTAGCTCAAGGTAAAAGCACAAAGGTTGGTTTACCAAGTAAGTGCTTTCACAGATAAATTAACGTACGACGTTATAATTTCTTTTTATAACCACGCGGTGTATAAACCCAGTGTTGGCTTCCATTAACAATATGCTTTGACTCACTATTACCCACACTGACTAGAGTAAACATATCAACGTCTTTAGCATCTAATTCATCTAAACGAATAATACGAATGGTTTCATCTTCACGGGTTAATTGACGGCCTAATAAAACAGGTGTTGAAGCTGGACGATATTTTAATAATACGTCACGTGCATGGTTAAGCTGCCAATCACGCTTTTTCGACACAGGGTTATAGAAAGAGATAACAAAATCTCCTTCACCAGCACTATGAATACGCTTATCAATAGTTTCCCAAGGCGTTAATAGATCTGACAAACTTACCGTACAGAAGTCATGGCCTAACATAGCACCAATTCGGCTTGCGCCAGCTTGCATAGCAGATATCCCTGGTACTACGTCAATTTCTACGTCTAGCCATTCAGGATGATCTTCAAGCCCTTGAAGTTGTCTATCTAACAATTCAAACACCAAGGTGGCCATCGCATAAATACCAATATCACCACTTGAAATAAGTGACGTGGTTTTGCCGCTTGCCGCGAGATCTAATGCTAAACGAGCACGACCAATCTCTTCCCCTAACGGTAAATCATGATGAACCTTGTTATTACAAGGCTCACCTAACAAGTCTAAATACAGTCCATATGCGACTAAATCAGTACTTTGCTCAACCGCTTTTAATGCTTTTGGTGCTACTAAATCTGCATTTCCCGGTCCCATACCGACAACAAAAAGTTGTTTTTTTAAACTCATTTTATTTCCTAGTTTTTAATAATTTACAGGCTATAACTTCTGGCAATCGCACAGGTAGCTTGTTTGTTTTTATGTTTATTAAGTAGCAATTCACTACCGTTATTAGTCAGCTGCTGCGCTTGATACAGTGCCGCAGATTCTGCCACGCCATACACACCAACAGTTTTAAAAATATAATCAGACTTAGTGGAAAGGCGATCTTCCATTAAACTTAGCGTCTGAGCAGAAAAAGTTAGATAAGGTTTTTGTAAGGTGTCAGCTAAGGCAATTAATCCCACTTCATCACTTTTAATATCGATGCTAGTAATCGCGCTAATATCATCAATAGTAAGTCCAGCTTTGATTAAACACTGGTCTAATAAACCTTGTAAAACCTGTTCAGGGCAATGGCGCTCGCAGCCCATACCTACAACATATTGAGGTTTTAAGTAGCTATTAGCTGTAGTTAACACTAATTGATTTTGCAGTAACTCTGTAACTTGCCTCGCGAACTCGTTAGCACCACCTTCATGACCTGATAATAACGGGATCACAAACTGTCCTTGCTCATCCAAGACTAAAACAGCGGGATCACTATATTTATCATTTATTACTGGCGCTAAAGTTCGCATAACAATGCCAGTGGCACAGATAAAAATAAGCGTATCACCTTGTGTAAAGTAGCCTTGCACCCCCTTTTTAAAAGGTGTTGGCTTAAAGCAAACCTCACTGTTTACTGCTGTCGAAGCATTATTTAAAAGGTGTTGTAAACGCCTCGCCAATTGCAGCCCGACATCAGTTAAACAGATAATGCGAATCACGCGGTAAGCTCCTCTCTGGTAATAACAAAGAGTGAGAAATAAGGCCCTGCAACATTGTCTAATTGATTTAAGTCTCGTATTATTTTCTGTTGGTCTCGGCTGACATATTCCAAATAATTGGCATCATCAAATCGTTGAGTCTCTTTTAATAATGCGATTAAACGCGGACGTTCAATACCCGCTTTCATGATAACCACGGCATCATGCTCTAATAATGCGGCTTTAATTTTGGCATCACTATGGCGTCCTGTGATCACCGCAAAAGACTGTTTTAATACGGTTAACGGTAATTGTAATTGCGCTGTGGCAGCAACAAAAGCAGGCACCCCAGGAATTACTTGTGACTGATACTGACTTTCCAAGCGTTCTAGTAGATAAGTGAAAGATCCAAAAAATAGCGGGTCACCTTCACATAAAAACACCACGGTTTTACCTTGTTTAAGTTCTGCTTGTATCTGCATAATCGCTTTATCGTAAGCGGCATTAGCAGCAATACGCTCACGAGACATAGCAAAACGCACACCTAAGTGTTGCTGTACTTTAACCGGCTCTTTTAATGCTTCGCTAGCAATTTCTAATGCTTGTGATTGCCCTGCTTCATTCTCTAAATAGCAGATCACATCGGCAGCTTGAATCGCTCGGAACGCTTTTAACGTTAATAACTCAGGATCACCAGGTCCCACACCCACACCGATGAATAATGCCGTGTTTGGTGTTGAGGTTAATTCGCTCATGACACTGCCTTTTTAGTGAAACTAAATAAACTAACTGCTAGCGCAGGACGGTAAGCTAGTTGCCCTCCTAGGGTTCTACTTTTATTGACAGCAATCTGTAATGTTTCTAATTCAGCATCTTTTAAGTCTTCACGTTGAGAGTAAAAGTCTAACAACTGAGCTTTGGTTTTTTCCATTACAGCAGAAACAACGATTTGGCCATGTTCAGGTAATTTAGCCCATAACTGCGTTAATAAAGTAGGTAGTTCACCATCACTTCCACCAATGAAGATTTTATTTGCTGCAGGTAGCGTTGCTAATCCTTCTGGTGCACGCGAAAATTGCGGTTTAAGATTTTTGACAACACCAAATTTTATCTGATTTTTCATCAAGCAATTAAACCTTTCTTGGTTATGCTCAATAGCATAGACAGTGGCTTTTGATTGCCAATAAGCCAATTCAATAGAAACGCCACCACAACCTGCACCAATGTCCCAAATTAAATCACCTTTGCTTGGTTGCAATAATGATAAAATAGCCAAACGCACTTCACGTTTGCTGATCATCCCTTTACTACCTAATTCTCCGGTTTCAAAATCGGCATCTTTAATCCCTGGAAACTCAGGTAAGAAGCCTCTATTTTCCCCACAAATGACGAAGGTGACATGTAGAGTATCAAATGCTGGTCGTTGCCCATTCGTTTCAGCTTCACATAATTCAGCAGCAGTGAATCGTGATATTTTTTGCTCTTTGTAACCTAAGCGCTCACACACCATAATTTCCGCATCAAAAAAGCCACTTTCTAAACAAACGCTAGCCACATGTTGAGGTAAGCTATCTTGATCGGTTAATAGCAACAAGGTTTGCTGCGCTTTTAAAGCCACTTTTAACCTTTCTAAAGGTCGTCCATGTAAACTCACTACATTCACATCTTGTTGCGCTATCGATAAACTATGACAAGCTTGTGTAATGCTTGATACAGCAGGAAAGAAGCGGACGGATGCGTCTTTAAAGTTTTTGCTAATCCAAGTACCAATACCATAATAAAGTGGATCACCAGACCCTAACACCACTACATTTTGTTCTGTTTCTATTAACGCTTTTAAGTCTTTTAATTTAGGCAGTATTTCGGTTCTTGGCGGAAGATGATCCCCCTTAGGTTCAACAGCTTGTTGCTCCCCCTCTTCTAGTGAGTCGATAGCCGGCGGTACTGCTAAATATTTCTCTAAGGTTAATAGTTGGCGCTCAGAGCCAATCACTAAATCAGCCGACTGTAACGCTAATAATGCTTGCTCACTTAACGTGGCATTCTCCGCAACCCCTAAGCCAATCACCGAGATCTCTCGTACGCCAGTTGCATGCGATCTAATCTGGTTACTTGTACTGGAAGCTAACCCT
This sequence comes from Psychromonas sp. 14N.309.X.WAT.B.A12, assembly GCF_030397575.1. Taxonomy (GTDB): domain Bacteria; phylum Pseudomonadota; class Gammaproteobacteria; order Enterobacterales; family Psychromonadaceae; genus Psychromonas. The sequence goes on from NZ_JAPNXS010000009.1 coordinate 131,528, forward strand.
AATTTATTAACTAATTTACTGAAAAAATTGATCATTAATATAATTCCCCTTTAATACAACGTAATAAGGCATTACAACTTGCACTTGATACTGCACTGCCACCTTCGCGGCCTAACAGTGTGATGCATTCAATACCTAAAGTTTGGTGTAGATCCCACAAAGCTTGTTTTGATTCCGCGGCGCCAACAAACCCCACAGGCATACCGATAATCAAAGCGGGTTTAGGCGATCCTTGGTCGATCATCTCTAATAAACGAAACAGTGCAGTTGGTGCATTTCCAATAACTACTACACTGCCTTCTAAATAGGGTAACCATGCAGTTAATGCTGCCATGGTACGGGTTTCACCGGTTTCCTTCGCTCGCTCAGGCACACCAGGTGCATTCAAAAAACAATAAGGATCGGTATTAATCATTCGTTTGGTAATGCCCTGCTTTACCATCTCTACATCACATAGAATTGGCGCGCCTTTTCTTAAGGCTGCAATACCAGACTGGCAAGCATTCGCACTGAATTTAACTTGTGTTGCGACAGCAGGAATACCAACGCTATGCACCACGCGCATCACTACTTGTTGGGCTTCAATAGATAAATGTTCTAAATCAGTTAAAGTTCTGATTTGACGAAAGCTTTCATTTTCGATCAAACTCGGATCGTGGATATAATCAAATTTCATTATTTGGCTCAATTACTCTGGTATTAGGTGTGGCTTCAGATTCAGCTAAAGTCGATGATGATTGCAATAATGCAATACAACTTAGTGCATCATCAAACTGATAAGTTAATGCTTGTAGCACGGGACGCTTAAATTGATAAACGGGAATATTCGCTAACGCAGCAGCTTCAATCTTGGCATAAGTGGCATCTCCACCACTGTTTTTGCTGATCACCGCATCAATATGGTAAGTTGCTAACAACTGTTTTTCATCTTCGAGATGAAATGGACCAATTGCTTTTAACCAGGTGACATTAGCTGGCAAAGTAATTTTAGCGGGCATCGCAGTGCGCAATAACACCTGACTCGACTGCGCAGATAAAGCATCAATCACTGATTGTGATACTTGTCCTGCGGTGATGAATAATGAGTTATGTTTAGCTACTTTTTCAATCAAACATGGCCAATCATCTACTTCTACCCAATTATCCCGTGTTGTTTTCTGCCAAGCTTTACGGTGAAAACGAATGGCAGTAATAGACAAGTCCTTAGTCACTTTGGCAATGGTATTACTCATAGTTTGAGCAAAAGGGTGTGTGGCATCAATAACATGCGTAATGTGATTATCCGTTAGATATTGCGCCAAACCACCAAACTGAGTAAAACCGCCACTAATAGACAGGCAAGGTACCGTCGCTTTGCGCACGATTCCAGCAATGCTGTAGATAACATCAACCCCTAATTCATGTAATTGAGTTGCTAATTTACGCCCATCTGCAGTGCCGCCAACGACTAAAACTCTCATTAGTTAGCCTTTGCTTGATTGATTATGTTGCCATGAACATCGAATTTATCTTGATGACTATTTGCCACAAACAAACCTTTTCTATTTACAGCCCAGACTTCCACCTCAATGGATTCATGGACAATGGTTTTAGCAAATTTTAACGCTTCAACACATACCACAGTGGCGATATCTAAGCCCGCTTGTTTAGTCATATTAAGTACTTGAATGGTGGTGTTTGCGGTTACAATTTGTTGTTGTAGCTCAGCACTAGCTCCCAAATCTTTTGCGATAGTGGCTAACTGCTCAAAATCGATACTAGACTGGCGACTATTTAAATCTAAATGCCCGTTGGCTAACTTAGTTAACTTGCCAAAACCAGCACTAATGCTGAGCTTTTTAATACGGTTCCCTGATTTAGGATCGATCTTTTCACGGCGCAAATATTTCAGCATAGCCCCAACAAAGTCGCCCATTTCAATCAGGCTTACCTCATCCATTTGATAAAACTCTTTAATGGCATGTTCACTGGCAATACCCGTTGAAGCCGCTAAATGGGTAAAACCATTGACTCTGGCCACATCAATACCTTGATGAATAGATGCGATATAAGCAGCGCAAGAATAAGGGCGTACAATACCTGTGGTGCCTAAAATAGAGAGGCCGCCAATGATACCTAATCGACTATTCATGGTATTAGTTGCGATTTGCTCACCGTTAACAATACCTACTGACACTTCAAAGCCGCCCTGATACTGGTATGCTTGCGCATAATGTTCAAGATGCCCTGTCATCATTTTACGTGGCACAGGATTAATCGCTGGCTCGCCAATCGCCAGTACTAATCCATCACGTGTTACCGTGCCTACTCCTTCAGCCGCTTTAAATATAATGCCCGGCGTTGGTAGTAAACGTAATTCGACAAATAAGGTTGCGCCATGTGTTGCATCAGGGTCATCTCCGGCATCTTTAATGGTGCTGGTACGCATGCCCTTTTCAAGGGATTGATAGTCGATTATATCGAGGTTAACGACTTCACCACGCGGCAAAGTAATCTCAACACTGGCTGGTTGTTTGTTGGCTAATAACGCACGCACAGCAGCAACACAGCAAGCTGTTGCACAACTTCCCGTGGTTAAACCATTACGTAATGGTTGCTCTGTTTCGCTAGTTTCCGGCCACATAACTTTATTGTTCCTATTGCTGCGCTTGCATTGCTGCTTGCTGCTGAGTCTCTTTGCTAACTGGGCTCGCCACAGATTGATGATTGTAGTTTTCCCACTCCACTAACTTTTTCTGGTCAACCGCTTGTAATTTCCCGGTAAAAATATCAGCAATTAACCCTGGATTAGATGGGAAAAACAGGTGTAAATAACTCGCGGTTAAGTTTCCCGTACGATAAATGGCTTCACCCGGTGCAGGATGACGTTGGCGTTGTCCGTAACCAATAGGCTGCATGTTCATAATGGCACGGGATCTATGGTGTGCATGCCCATGAATCTCACCTTCGGGTAAGATGGCTTTTTGCATTCCCTGACAACCACGTTTACCTGACATGCTTCCATAGCCATCTAATAAGCCAAGCATTTTATGGTGTTTTTCATCCAAATCTACCAGCTCATTGAGGCAATATAAAAAGCCACCACATTCCGCTAGGATAGGTTTTCCTGCTTTATTAAACGCGATAATTTGCGATTGTAAGGCAGCGTTCGCTGCTAGATTTTCAGCATATAACTCAGGATAACCACCGGGCAACCATAATGCGTCCGCTTCAGGTAATTGCTCACCTTGTAATGGGGAGAAATACTGTAGCTTTGCCCCCATCTCTTCTAATAAACGGGTATTGGCTTGGTAGATAAAACTAAAAGCTAGATCCTGGGCTATTGCGATCTTTTTACCCACTAATAATGGTGGAACTGGAGATTGTTCAGCGGAGTAAAAATCAACAGGCGCAGGTAAATTTAATAACGGGCTATTAGCATCCGCACGATTTACGCCATCAACTAACCATTCGCAGCCAAGCGTAAATTTAGCCTCTAATTCATCAAAGACTTCACTGGCTTGTACTAAACCTAAATGACGTTCAGGTAATGCCACTTCAGGATCTTTTTTCAAGCAAGCTAATAAAGGCAGCTGTTCACCTAAGGCATCTCGAATTAATTGCGCATGACGTTCACTGCTACAGTTATTTGCGATCAAACCATGGCAAGTATAATCATCACGGAAATTAGCTAAGCCAATTGCCACAGCAGCCGCAGTTTGCGCCATGCCTTTTACATCCATCACAATTGCTACGGGAATATGAAAACGTGCCGCTAAATCTGCGCTTGAAGGTTCGCCATCAAATACCCCCATTGCTCCTTCAACCAAAATTAGATCCGCTTGTTGTGCTGCTTCAAATAACTTTTGCTGACAGTAAGCTTCACCTGCCATCCACATATCCAACTGTTCAACATGGGCTTGTGATGCTTGCGCTAAAATTTGCGGATCAAGGTAATCAGGGCCTGTTTTAAACACGCGTACCACTTTACCTTGCTCAGTAAAGTAACGTGCAATCGCTGATGTTATGGTCGTTTTACCTTGTCCCGATGCGGGTGCCGCTAAAAATAGTGCAGGACAACTTGCTTTGTTGGTCATTTGATTCCTTTATGTTGCTCTGTTTTAAGATGAAAGTGCAAAATATTGCGCATCTAATTGTGCTGCTAGGAGCTTACCTCGACCACGTTTTATGGTAGATTTTTCGATATCCACCAATAACGTAGGTACCTTTAATTTCAAATCATCAATATCTACACTGCTACGACCATCGGTGATCAAGTAACAAAACAATGCAAGGTCAGGCGTTTGTATTGTTAACTGTTTAATACTCTGTAACGCCTTTTCTAATACTTGACGTAAAGGCGTACCACCTACTGCACTAATATCATCCAATAAATTTTGTACTTTTTTAGGCGCTTTACCCGCTTTAATCAAGGTTTCAACTTGATTATTACCAAACCCTAATAGACTCATTTTTTCGCGTTGAAGGTAAGCACTATCTGCGATATTCATTACTACTGACTTGGCTAATGACGATAAACTTTGTCCTAGTGTGGAAGCCGACGTATCCAATAAAATGAGGTGATGTTTAGCTTGCCCTGTTTTAGCTTTTTTAAAACTAAACTGTGTAGGCGGCCACTGCCCTAAATTTTTAGACAGGGTATTAAACCAATCTGGTTTGTGGCTATCTAAAGTTGATTTTCTTAACCCTTTTGCTGTTTTACCTTGTGCATTTTGTTGTAACTCGCCTTGCAGTACGCTGTTATTCAATACTTGAGTTAATGACTTATAATGTAATTCTGGTAATTCAATGGCTTGCATTACCGTTTTTTGTTTTTCACCTGATTGTGGTGGCATTGCTCCCCATTCACCAGAAGGTTCAGAAGTGTCATCTTGATCGTTACTCGATTGACTTTCCTGCTCTGATTTGTGCTCAGATATTTGCGATTTAGGATCATTTGACTGAGGAGGTGTTGGACGAGAAAAACCACCGTTTTGGGGTTTATCTTTAGCAGCATCATCGGGCGATTGCGGCGAACTCGGTGGTGTCCCAGATGGTTGCGAACGATGTAATAGTACTAATGGCGCAACTTCCTCTATATCCTGTAACGAGACAGCCGATCTACCGCACCAAGCAGCATGGGTTAAACTCGCACGATGCATCATAATATCTGCGCGTAAACCATCCACATTAGCTTGCTGACAGCGTGTGGCGATTTCAATTAAACAAGCATCATCACAGGTTACTTTAGGCAGTAATTCCTGCGCGTCACTTATTTGTTGTTGCAATGAAATTTGTGGTGCCTGGTATTCATCACAAAAAGCCACTTTATCGAGCTCGAATGCTTGGCGTGTTTTAATAATGTTAATACGCTCTTCGATACTGTATTGATTATCTAACTCAACCATTAAGCCAAAACGATCTTTTAGTTGTGGGCGTAACTCACCTTCGTCAGGATTCATTGTGCCTATCAGTGTAAAGCGAGCATCATGACGATGGCTCACACCATCTCTCTCGACAATGTTAACCCCACTGCTTGCCACATCTAGGATTTGATCAACAAGGTGATCAGGCAATAAGTTAACCTCATCAACATAAAGCACACCAGTATGCGCTTTTTGTAATAAACCAGGTGAGAACTTAACTTGTTTACCTTTTAATACATGGTCTAAGTCCAGGGTACCAATTAACATCTCTTCACTAGCACCTAGAGGCAAGGTAACAAATTGTGAAACAGTGTGTTCAGTCACAGGTAAAAGATCTGCCACCGCGCGCGCTAAGGTCGATTTTGCGCAGCCTCTTGGGCCAGAGATTAATACACCGCCAATTAATGGGTTCACGGTTGCTAATAACAAGGCTAGTTTAAATTGCTTTTGTCCCTGCACAGCGCTAAAAGGAAAAGTGATATCTTCAATGTTATTATTCATATTGCTCCCCTAGGCCACTGCTATTGTTTGTTTTGTTGCTTCACTATCGATTAGTGAACCTTCTTTTAAGGTTAATTGTCGCGTTGCTAATTGCTCAGAAAATAATTTGTCATGAGAGATAATAATCATTGCCTGGGGTAATGCCTTTAATACAGATAACAAGCGTGCTTTGGCTTTTTCATCGAGTGCGTTAGTTGGCTCATCTAAAATCAATACTTTCGGTTCCATTACCAACACACTGGCTAAGGTTATCATGCGTTTTTCACCACCTGATAGCTGATGAGTGATCCGTGATTCAAAACCTTGCATTCCAAGACTTGCTAATGTTTGCATCGATTTCTCAACGGCTTGTTGTTTAGTAAACCCTAAGTTTAATGGCCCAAACATCACATCTTCTAATACGGTAGGACAAAATAACTGATCATCGGGATCTTGAAATAATAAACCCGCTTTAGCACGTAATTGATTAAATTCTTTTTCAGTTTTACAAACTTGACCAAATCCTGATACTTGGCCTTTTTTCGCTTTTTTTAAACCAACGATAAGATGTAATAAGGTGGTTTTTCCAGCCCCATTATCACCATTAATTACTACTCTTTCACCTTCATATAACGAAAAATTAACTGCGTTTAACACACTGCCACGCCTTGGGTAAGCATAGTTAAGACCTTCTATCTTAATCAGGGGGTTATTTGAATAAGCCATCAATATTAAGCCCTATTAGCAGTATTAAAAAAGAGATAAACACGATACTAAAAATCCAATCAATTGAACGGATTTTCATTTCGTCGTTAAGATAATAACGCCCGCAAAAACCACGGCATTTCATGGCATCTGAGATACGTTCTGCACGTTCAACTGAACGAATTAATAGCATACCAAAAAGATAACCAATACTCTTCCAAGTATGTAAATTAGTGCGTAATACAAAAGCGCGAGCCTGCATAGCTCTTCGCATTTTTTTATATTCTTGGCTGATCACATCCAAATAACGCACCATGAATAACATTAAATGTACCAATTTATCGGGTACCTTAAGGTGTGCAAGTGCATGCCCTAAGGTTGATGCACTCATGGTAGCGACCAAAGAAAATAACACTAATAATACCGCATTTGCTTTCACCGTGATCAGTAAAGCATGAAGCAAACCCTGCCAACTTGCGGTTAAACCAAACACTGTAAACATTGCATCGCCTGGTGTGGTAAACGGTAAGATACAAATTAATGTCAACATAAATAAATCCATCGCTACCACTCGACGTAGGGTTCGTTTAATGTTCAGCTTGCTGGCTTTCACCAACAGAAAAGCACAGAACAACCCTAACAAAGTAGGGGCAAAAGAGTGACTCGATACCACCACTAATGCAAATAAAGCAGAGCAAACTACACGCACACGTGCATCAATATCATCAATCCAAGAGGCTTGATGTTTAAGGGCTTGTCCTGACCAAGATGTTAAGCTGTGCTCTAAGCTTTGTGACATTAAGATTTAACCTTTTGCTTACGCTCACGTAAAAAAGCAACTAACCCGAGCAGTCCAAAAATATAGCCAATGCCACCAAGAATATCACGCAACCCTGACTTCTCTTTTAACTCTTGTATTTCACGTCTTAAGGGCTTGAGCTGTTTAGCAATAGCTTTTTCTAGCATCAAATTAGTCACTTGTTGTGCATTGTTTGATGCTTGCTGATCAGGAGAATTAATAGAAGAATGTGCATCTACCCTCTCAAAGCTATCACTCGTTAAATCATCATTTGGGCTGTCAGGTAATTCTTCAGCGGGTAACTGCATTTTCAATATATGCCCAGCTCCCATATTAACTTCAAAATGATGAGTAATATGCTGTTTAGCAGTAAACACAAAAGCGCCTTCTTCATCTATTAAGACTTCGCCTAAAGCATGCCCTTGATCGTCAGTGACTTTCACCACTGTGCCCGGATTTGCCATAGCACCATTAGAAAAGCCTGCTTCGCCTTCGATTTCAAACCCTTCTGCGTAGACGCCGCCCATGACATTATGAGCAACTGCATGACAGGAGATAGATAAGCTTAAAACAGTAAGAAAAGAGATTAACCATTTCATTAATTTGAACCTTTACTTATAAACTCTGGTTTAACGGTATGGATGAGATAGACAGCAGCATAAGAAACAAACCCTTCAATCACCATAATTGGAATATGTGCAGGTACCACGGCTTTTGCCGCTAAAACAAAAGACTCACCAGATAATGCTAATGAAAATGCCACCATCAACGCGGTAATAAATATCGCGCCAGCACCACCAACAGCTCCCCATGTTGCCGCGACTTTAGGGCTCTCATGACGTACGCCTTTATAGCAAATGTAATAGATAAGCACTGCAGGAAGAGCGATATTAAGCGTGTTAACACCTAACACTAATAGCCCGCCAAAACCGAAGAAAATCACCTGTAACAATAGCGCAACTAATAAAGCAGGAAAGGCTACCCAGCCTAAAATAATACCTAATAAACCATTCATAATTAAATGCACACTAGAAAAGCCTAATGGTAGATGAATATAAGATGCAATAAAGAAAACAGAGGCGAGTACCCCAACCAAAGGTAAATGATCATAATCCATTTTTTTAAGGCCAATAAAGACGCCTATTGCGCTCAATACAGCTCCACTTATTAATACTGGTGAAGATAAGGCGCCATCAACTATATGCATAATTTACCTTTTTATATTTTAATAGGAAAAATACTCACTGATCTTCAATGAGTATTAATTTAGCTAGGGTAATTTAGTCGCTTCAACCCAGATAACCGCATCTTGTGATAGCGCTTTATCTTTATAGACTTTCTGCTCACCTACGTCTAATGCAGCAAATCCCCATTGCCCAGCCTTAGGTAATGCATAGTTAAAAGTGCCGTTGGCATCAGCATAAATGGTTTGTGTAATAAATACATCTGCCGCAGGTATCATCAATGGTGTTTTAGCAAAACGATTATTTTCCATTTCAGGAACATAATTAACAAACTCCACTTCAATTTCTGCAAAAGGGACTGCTTGCCCACGAGATTTAACCACACCAGTAAAAATGCCACCTTCGTAAATTGCATAAGGTTTGGTTAATGGAACAATTTCTGCAGCTAACCCAAAGTCCTTATTCCAATCCGTTGGCAGGCCGCCTACGTTGACAATGGTTTTAGTGATTTGCTGAATATAAAAGCCTTCTTCAGCTTCAAAATATGGCGATGGCTTAGAAATGAATACATAATCACCTAATCCACGTAACTTCACATCAGCTTGATAAGCATGCCCTTTATCAACAGCACTTTCCCACTCAATTTCAGAGAGGCTGTCTATCAGGTTAGTTTTTTTGCCTTTTTTAATCATGTAAAAAGCTTGAGGATGATCAACCTTCATCACATGACCACTTGCCGCAGGATGCGTAAAAGGCATTTTAAGGCTGATATTTCCACCCTTGGCACGGAGTAATTCTGGGGTATAGATCATTTGAAAGTGTGCACTGGCATAAGTTGGTAATATACAACCTATAGCTACAATTGCAGGGGCAAGAAAACGCTGTAAATTAATGGTTTGTGTTAGCTTTTTAAGCTGTGTAAAGTTTAGCAAAGGAAAATCTCCGTCTGAGTTAATAACAGGCGAAGTTGTGGAGGAGATGGCATTCTTAATCCCTAAAAATAACTTTAGATAAGATAAACCAGCCGGTGAAGCCCTCCGCAACACCACGGTACTTGCCTCATGCAAGTATCATCCAAAGGTTTGGTATCCGGGCTTAACAAACGTAATTTGCTCTACCGTTGCGGGGGCAGCCTTGGTATTTGACCAAGTTCCCAAACACATCATTCCTAGTTCATTCTAAGATGAGATGCATAGCTTTAAGACTATATCCTAAGGAGGCTGAACAATAGCGTGTAACCGGGTAAACAGTCAATATAAAGCCGTCGTTTCAGACGTTTTTTACAACACATTACATCTTTTCTTACCTATTATTCACTAACTTTAATGGTCAGCAATAAGCGGAAACTTTTACACTGTCAATTGATGCATTTCAACGGCCTGGATTAAACGGCTACATCAGTGGCTACTTTTACCAACAAAGCTTGGTGGTAGGAAAAAGCTCACTTGATTTTTTTAAAGCGATTATTAAAAACTTAAAGTTTCCGCCCCCATCATCACAATGGTCAGCGATACTGATGAAAAGGATATTAAACTAGCGTGCGAGCTTGAAATAAAAACTATTTGACTAACGGGTATCCATATAGACACACCAAATGGGAGTATACTGAACAGCACTACCTTACCGAGTTAATCGATATGACCTAGATTTATTTCAATCACAGTTCAATAAAACAACTTATGCAAGAAGCGGTTTATAATGCTATGGATATAAAAAAAGTAACGACGAAACCGTCGTTACTTTTTAGGGTATCTCACTTTAAATACTTCTTAACTTTTACAAAAATGTTTCTTGTGTTTCAGCTTCTGGTTCTAGTCCCATAAAGTATAAATAACCTTTGTCTACTTTTTCATTCAGCGAACTTTTAGGCTTTAACTTTATCACTGGTTTATGTAAGTCTTTATTAGGCGGTGTAGTAGACACATTAGGATAATCTGTTTTTACTGTTTGTTTTTTTGCTGCCGCTGATTTTTTGGCTTTATTTTTTTTATCTGTATTGGCAAAAGTATAAAAGAACTCGCCATTACCTTCGACAACTTCGACACTAGACTGACCTACAGAATTATACGAAGCTAAAATACCATGGCGACCTAACGCCACTTCCTGGGTAATCTCTTTACCACTACCGACTTTATTACCATCAATATACCAATCTACATCTACGTTACTTTTTAACGTTAATACTGCTGATTTAAGACCAAATTTTTCATTTAAGATAGATTCGATTTTATTGTTGTAAGCAGGTTTAAATGTCATGGCAGCACGGTAAGCTAACTCACCATCTAAATTCATGCTTGCATCTACAATTTTGTAAGAGAGTAATACACTACGCTCATTTAAGAAGTTGTCAGATTTCTTTGCATCTTTAACAATGAAGTTTTCATTTTCACTTAAACATTGATTGATAGATTGGTAAGTCGTACAACTTAATGTGCCACTCAAAGAAACATCTTTCACACTTTTAGGGTTTGCTAACTCTTCTGTTAAACGAGCTACTACTCTCTGTTTTAATGATGCTAATTCACTGTTTCTTTTAATGCGTGCATCTTTTAATTTTTTACCATCTTCAATGATGGATTGATGCTCTTCTTTTAAAGCTCGGCCTTTTTCTTCGTACTCTTTCTCTAATGCATCAATTTTTAAAACCAATGCTTCTAGATCTTTAAAGTACTGAGCAACATTATCCTTCGCCACAACTTTATCAGCTAACGCATTAATATTGTTCTGGTAGATGTTTTTGTTGTTTTCGATCTCTAAACTTAAGGCTCTATATTCAAATTCATTTTTGTTATAGCGGCCAAGTTTATTATTAGAGGATATTAAAAGACTATTAATATCGTATTGTTGATTTATATTTTCAATAGCGGAATCTTCAGATGCTGTGATCAGTTCTAAAGCAGATAGGTTAGTTGCAAATGACAACATCAAAGCAATTGTAAGCTTACAGTATCTCACTTTTTCTCCATTATAAATGAGCCGCTTGACCAAATAATATCGCCAAGGGGAGTTATGTTAAGTTTATTGTCCATATGAACTTTACTATGCTTTAAAAAAAGCTGTCAGTAATACCTGTTGTTTCCACGAGATAATACATGATATTTAGCTAAAACTATACTCAAACTAGGTCAATATGCAAAGTAGAATGTTTAAAAAAGCTATTGAAATCCTTCTATTTGCAGTAGTTATTAGTTAATAATTGAACTCACTGCTTAAGATTCTCTTATTTGTAATTAAAAATTGAATAAGTACACTGCTTATAAACATCATTCCAGCTTGAGATCCATCTCATATTCAAAAAATGACAGCACAATTAAACTTTTGTTAAACAACTGGATTTATCCGCCCTTACCTTTACTGCTTTGAAACGAGCCATTCTTTAGGTGAAAGCCCTAATTTTTTCCTAAATACACGCGCCAAAGCAGAGCCATTTTCATAACCAACAGCATTCGCTACTAACGCAACTGACTTATTCTGTTTTAATAACGTTTTAGCAATAATAATTCGCCAATCAAGTAGATAGTCGCCAGGGCTTTGCCCTACTACCTGTTTGAATAACTCAGCAAACTTAGATCGAGACATTAAGGCAATATCAGCCATTTCTTGTAATCCCCATGAATATTCAGGAGTAGATTGAATAGCTAATAATACTTTTGATAATTGTGGGTGAGCAAGCCCTGCTAATAAGCCATGTTTCATCATTTTATTATTCAATACAAAACGTAATATATGAATAATAAAGATATCGGTTAAAGCGTTGAGCATTGGCAATCGACCACATTTATCTTGAAATGCTTCATCAAATAACCACTGAGCAGTTTGCTTGATATTAGGGCACTCATTAAAATTAAAGTGTAAGAGAGCAGGTAATGCATTTGCAATGGGATTGGAGTGCGTTTGGTCATAAATAACGTTGGCACAAACTAATTCTGGTGGGTTTTCAACACTGCCAATAATCTGATGACGATATGGTAGAGCAACAAAAATAACTGTCGGTTGATTAAACAATAATGCTTTCCCTTGCTCATCTATAAAAGTTAATTCTCCACTCCGTAATAAATGTAAGTGCCCTTGATTGGGCAGTTTATCTAAATAGCTAACACCACATAAATTACCAGTAAAAAACACCTCAGTATTCATTGTAAAACGCTGCAAGATATTTGAAAGCTGATCCATTTCAGTTCTCTTTATTATTTCTGGACGATTGGGTTCAATATAAAGACTATCTCATCCCTTTCATAGAGTAAAAAGTCATATATTACTTATCAAGCCAAGGGTGAGTCCTGACTTTAATTAATACATAACTACTATCTAACTCGTTACAAGGAAAAAACTATGTCACTTTCATCAATAATTAAATCAACATTAGTGAGTACTGCACTATTAGCAAGTAGCCTTAGCTTCGCTGCTAACATCGAAGTGAACGCAAACCAAAATGACCTAGCAATTAAGGGTTATGATACGGTTTCATATTTCACTAAAGGTAAGCCTACAAAGGGTTCGGATAAATACACAGCAGCTTATAATGGCGCGATTTATCATTTCGCTAGCGCTAAAAATCGAGACTTATTTAGATCTGATCCAGCAAAATATGCACCACAATACGGCGGTTTTTGTGCTTATGGTGTTGCGGTTAATCAAAAATTTGATGTAGAGCCAACGGCTTGGTACATCGAGGATAATAAGCTTTATTTAAACCTAAATAAAAATGTACAAAAAGAGTGGTTAAAAGATGTGCCAGGCAATATTGAAACCGCGCAAGTAAACTGGACCGGCATTAAAGGGTTAACTGAGAAACAAATTGCAGCGTTAAACAATTAGTTATTGAAAAATCAATTAAATAAAAGGGCTAATACAATATAGTTAGTATTATATCAGCCCTATTTTGTTGATCACTTATAGAGTCATCAAGTTGAATCAAAAATGATCAACATAATTTCTCTTGATAGTAAAAATAACGGCTGCGCTTAATAGATGGACTCAATCATTTACAAAGACAAGGTGATTATTCTTACCAACAAAAGTATCAACAATAAAGACCTTCCTACGTCTGAATAAATTTCACTAAGAGCAAACTATACTCAATAAATATTCTAAATATTGTGTAGGAGCAATGGCTTGGTTTAAGGCATAAGTTTCGTAAATGATTGTTCCCTTTACGAAACTTACAAGGAGGAGATAGTTTTTTTAACAAGGGAAATGGTTCACTTAATGAGCGTAATACACGTTATCAAATGTAGGAAAATAAGGCATCTATAAGCCTAACTCGGATAAACCAGGGAAATCATCTGGGCGCTTTGCCCCTTCCCAAGTAAACAAACGATCGTGCTCATTAATGGGTAAATCATTAATACAAGCAAAGCGTTTTTGCATCAAACCTAACTCATCAAACTGCCAATTCTCATTGCCATAAGCTCGAAACCACTGATTATCTTTATTACGATATTCATAAGCAAAACGAACTGCAATACGATTACCACTGAATGCCCACAACTCTTTAATTAACTTATAATCTAATTCGTTTTCCCACTTGGTTGTTAAAAAGTCGACAATTTCAGCGCGGCCATTAATAAATTGTGAGCGGTTTCTCCACTGACTATCTTGGCTATAAGCATGTGAAACGGCTTCGGGGTCTTTATTGTTCCACCCATTCTCTGCGGCTCTGACTTTTAGAGTAGCACTTGCAACATTAAAAGGGGGTAAAGGTGGACGTGCGATTTTCATTGTTAATCTCCAATAAATTAAAAATAACCAATAGGCATATATTTCTGATAAGTATTAAGATTTAAACAATAGAATAACGGCTTTTTTATCTTTTTCCTATGTTGGAAATAGCATTTAGTCGGACATGATTTACAGAACAAATATGAACAGTTTTTAACTCAGCCATTAATCAGTCAAAATGAAGGTATAAAAAAAGGTATTAAGCAACGCTTAATACCTTTTTAATCAATCTACCGTTATTAAAAGTCGGATTACCAACCTTTAACGGCACCGCCTTTGAATATTTCTAAAGCAGCTTGGTACACTTCATCTGATTGATATGCTTTCACAAAGTTTTGCACGTTTTCAGCATTTACATTATCTTCACGCGCAACAATTAAGTTAACGTATGGAGACTCTTTATTTTCAACAAATAAACCATCATGCTCTGGTGATAGATCAATTGAACTTGCGTAGGTTGTATTAATGATTGCTAATGCAACATCATCTAAAGAACGTGGAAGTTGTGCTGCTTCTAGTTCAACAATTTTTAGGTTCTTTTCACTGCTAACAATATCTAATACTGTTGCTTTCAGGCCAGCACCTTCTTTCAGTGTTAGTAAGCCTTGCTTCTCTAATAAAATTAAAGAACGCCCTAAGTTAGTTGGGTCACTTGGTACAGCAATTTGGTCACCGTCTTTTAATTCATCTAATGATTTAATTTTGCTTGAATAACCAGCGATTGGATAAACTAATGTGTTACCTGCAACAGAAAATTTGTAACCACGATCAGCAACCTGTTGATCCAAGTAAGGTTTGTGTTGGAATGCATTTGCATCGATTGAACCTTCATCTAATGCAGCATTAGGTGTAATGTAATCAGAAAAAGTGACTAATGATACATCTAGGTTATATTTCTCTTTCGCTACTTTAGCAGCAATCTCTGCTACTTGTGCTTCAGCACCAGCGATTACACCAATTTTTACTTTATTGTTATCAACTGCCGGTGCTTCTTTTTCACCACAACCAGCTAGCGCAAATACAGACGCAAAACCTAATACAGCGATTACTTTTTTGATATTAACATTCATACATTTTCCTTTGAGATGTTGCTTTAATAAAATTTAAAATGAAACGATTAACGGTGGTCTACACGCTTAACAAGATAATCACCTAGAGACTGAATCAGTTGTACTAGGATCACCAGAATAACGATAGTAATCATCATCACAGTGGCATCAAAACGTTGGTAGCCATAACGAATACCAACATCACCAAGACCACCACCACCAACGGTCCCTGCCATCGCTGAGTAACCTACTAAAGTCACTAATGTAATGGTTGCCGCATTGATAATGCCGGGTAATGCCTCTGGTAATAATACTTTCTTAATGATTTGTAGTGGCTTAGCTCCCATCGCTTGTGCGGCTTCAACTAATCCTGCTGGAACCTCTAATAACGCACCTTCAACAAGACGTGCGATAAATGGAATCGCACCAATGGTTAGAGGCACAATTGCAGCTGCAGTCCCAATTGACGAGCCAACAATAAAGCGAGTCACTGGAATTAAAGCAACCAGCAAAATAATAAATGGGATTGAACGGCCGATATTCACCACAACACCTAATATTTTGTTCAAGCTAGTGCTTTCTAATAAACCATTCTTTTTACTTAGATGTAATAACACACCCAGAGGAATACCGACCACAAAACCGATAAAACCAGACGTAAACACCATGATTAATGTTTCCCACAATGAACTAACTAATAGCTCAATTAGGCGTGTGTTTTCAGCCCACCAAGTAACCACTGCATTAAATGACATAGCCAAGCACCTCTAGTTCAATTTTTTGTTGTTTTAAATACTCAATGGCTTTTTCTGCACATTCATCTGGGCCAATAAATTCAGCTAACATCAAGCCAAACTTAACACCACCTACATAATCCATATTAGAACTTAAGATACTGATATCAATATTAAATTCACGAGCTACATGACTAATTACTGGCGCATCAACAGAGGCACCTGTGAACTCTAAACGAATTAAAGGGTAACTGTTTTCAACACGTGTACTGTGCAGACGCTCTTGGTAATCAGCTGGGATTGATAAGTCTAATGTTGAGCGAATAAACTCACGCGCTAGCTCTGTTTTAGGGTGAGCAAAAATGTCTCCCACCAACCCATTCTCAACTAACTTCCCTCCACCGATAATAGCCACTTCCTGACAAATACCTTTTACTACTGCCATTTCATGGGTAATTAAAAGAATAGTCAGATTCAACTCTTTATTAATCTTACGAAGTAACTCTAAGATAGAGATAGTCGTCGCAGGATCTAATGCACTAGTTGCTTCATCACATAATAATACTTTAGGATCTGACGCTAATGCCCGCGCAATTGCCACACGCTGTTTTTGTCCACCACTCAAATTTGCTGGGTAAACATCGCGCTTTTCAGCTAAGCCAACTAACGCTAATAGCTCTTCAACTTTACTTTTAATCTCGCTTTTACTAACGCCAGCAAGCTCTAAAGGTAAGGCGACATTATTAAAAACCGTGCGTGATGATAATAGGTTAAAGTGTTGGAAGATCATTCCAATTTTACGACGAGTATTAGTTAACTCTTGATCTGATAATTTGGTTAAGTCGACACCGTCGAGTAACACTTCACCAGAGCTTGGGCGTTCTAATAAGTTAACACAACGTATTAATGTACTTTTGCCCGCGCCAGATGAACCGATCACACCAAAAATACTACCTTGTTCTATGGTTAGGTTAATATCGGAAAGCGCGTTAATCGCCTTATCTCCCTGATAAAATACCTTGTTTACATCTTTTATTTCTATCATCAGATTTCCTGAAATTTAAATACTGGTTACATATTAGGCATCATAGAAAATCTGTGAGCTAAGTTGTAATAATGGATGCATACTAAGCCATCTAGACGTCTAAATCAATTAATTAAAATAAACAAATTTGATTTACATTAATTGATAGAGCAAAAAACTTAGTTTGATGATTTTCACTAGGCAAAAAAAACATCACTCTAAGGTGATGCTTTAAAAGTAAGGTTAAAAAGTCGTTATTTTTTAAAGGGACTAAAATCTTGAACCTCTGAGACTGCTTGGCTAGTTACAGAGTTTGTCCACCGTTCGTCCAGTTAATTTGGACACTCACTAATGGTAATAACATAAAAAATAGGCATTAAGAACAAATTATATCTTTAAACCTTTATGAATAGAGTTATTGAATATTATCAAGGCTTTCTGTTATTTTTTAGCAGGTCCGGTTGGCGCTTCTTGAACACTGATATAACCATCTTTATTAGTGTCTAAATAATTAAACTGAGTTCGATTGCCATGGAACTCATCGCTAGACACTCTATTGTCGCCATTTTTATCTAAGCGTTTAATGAAGCGATTATGTTGAGATGATTGCTTCTGTTGCCCATGGGTTTCGTTATCACTTTTAGTAAAAGCTAGGTGAGTCTTTGTATCTGTAGTTTGCTCGGTATCCTTCACGCCTCCTCGCACGCTTCGGACATAGTTATAAACTCTGATCATATCCCCCTGCGGACCTCTAGACATTGCCTTACCAGTCTTAGGGTCGCTACGCTGCGCGCCAGCACCATGTACGTCCATCACCGTACCACGCATTTCACCTAACGCTTTACCAAAGGCAATATAAGCAGCACTACTCTCCGGTATAGGGCCATCTAAGTGAGTCGTTGAACTCCAAAAGTAAGGGTAATCTTTATGACCACTTTCATCTTTTATAGTTGTCGTTTCAAAGATTGGATCAATTGCAGCAGAGTCAGTCGTTTCTGGTGAGCGAGTATAATCGACAATACTTTGTAACTCCTTCACATTAGGTAGTCTCCAATCATCATGCCCCCCTAACTGAAGTTGGGCTGAATAATCTAACGCTTGCTGCCAGTTCATTGCTTGTTGACTATCCTGCTTTTGCCAAGTTAATCCAGTTGCATGATCGGTGACAGTACCATCACCATTGTCCGTAAAATTATTTTTACCGTAAGCAACATTCCCTCTCACAAATCTAAAGTACATTTTATTTGCTTGATGGGTACGTGGATTATATTTGGGATACCCTTTGATTCTTCCATCGACAAAATTAACACCAAAAATGGTTTCATCATTATTCATGGTTTTGGCTACATACTCAGTGCTACTCCAAACTTGCGCGTCAATTTCACGCTCACCTAAGTTTGTATCTCCTAAGGGTTGCTTAAAGTAATTTGTGTCGATAAAAGGCGTGATAGCTTTTTGCCCTTTTACAGAGCCAGTGAATTGAATTAAGGAATACAACTCTTTGATGTTAGCAATACGCCAATCAGAATAACCGCCTAATCTAAACTGCTTCACTTTTTGTAAGGCTTCTTGATAGGTTAATTTTTCGGTCAGCCCCTGTTGCCATTGCAATCCAGTGATATTGTCTTGAATTGTGCCATCATGATTATCGGTATAGGAAGGCTGATTAATCACATATTGCCCATCTTGACCAAAAAAGGCTTCTTCCACAGTAGGCTCTTTAATCACTTTTTTATCACTGTAAAATGCGACTTGGCCAGTATCAACCACAGGATAAGTGAGATTGTTTGAGACTGTTTTATTTACTTGATTCACTACCATCAAATCCTCACCAAAAATAACTGGCCCTTGATAGTTTTTTCGGATCTGCTTTAGGCTTTCTTTAGTATCAACCTCTCCCTTAAGAAAGTGTGTATAAACGAGTTGTTTAACGCCAGCTTGGGAAGCTAACAAACTAGAATCATTTAAGTCTAAATGCGCACGTTTAGTGGCTTGTTTATGCTTACTTGGATTAGTTTTTTGTTTTTTAGGTTGCATATTTGACATCACCATGCCGCCAGAGTCGATAATCATATAATCGGCATTTTTCGCAAACTTTGGTAATGCTTTTGAATAGGTTAAATCTCCAGTGACCACTATAGATTGTCGGTCATAATCAAAACGATACGCAAGGGTCGCAATAGTATGTGGCACTGCGAGTGTAGACACATTAATCGCACCAATTTTAAACTGCTCTCCACCTTTTAACTCACTAAGGTGAATTGCTTTTTTACGCTGATCAAAGTTTCTATTGGTTCTCCCTAGACGATAACTAATATCTTCTTGATAAAGGTTTAAGTTCGCTTCTGTAAAGTGTGTTGTATTCTCTGGTCCTACGATATCAAAGTCATGATTAGACATTAATAGACCAATCAATAAAGGAGCAAACTCTTCATTATGATCTAAATGATGATGGGTTAATAATAAGCTTGATAAGCTAGCAATCGGTACACCTAGTTTATGCAGATTAGCTTGTGTTCCATTACCCATATCCACCAGAATGTTAGTTTCACCATTACTAATAAGCACACTTGCACTCGCTCTTTTCTCATTATAAATAGGTGAACCAGACCCAATAATGGTAGCTGTTAAGGTTTGTGACGCTTGTGTAGGGAAGGCCAGAAGAGCACTTAAGATTAGGCAGTTGCTCAGTATTATTTTTATCATATTGGTCACCCACTTTGGTTAAAAAAAGGCCAATATAAAATAACAATGTGCAAGAATAATGAAGAATTTATAATAATACCTATCACATTCATTAATGTGACAAGTATAACAGAAAAGCTTTTAAGTGAAGGTGTTAGCAGCCACTCCCTTAAAATAAATTAAGAATGTGGCCGCTTAATATGACCAGTTATAGGTGAAAAATTAAACTTTAAATTTATTGAGTTGCTCAGATTGTGCTTGCACCTGTTTATGCATTAGGCTTGCTTGTTTTGCTTGCTCGTGTGCACCTTCAGCAACATCTTGACTGATATCACGAATGTTAGTGGTATTTCGATTTATCTCTTCAGCTGTCGCAGACTGCTCTTCTGCAGCGGAAGCTATCTGGATATTCATATCCGTAATTTCAACGATCGCATTGCGAATAACTTCTAATGACTCATTAGCTTTAGCCGCTTCTTTTGAGGTCATCGTTGCCGCCTCTCTGCTCTCTTTAATTTTACTTTCGGCTTTATGAACACCTGTTTGTAGTTGCTCAATCGTTGATTTTATTTCACTGGTTGATTCCTGCGTACGTGATGCTAAAGAGCGTACTTCATCGGCCACAACAGCAAACCCTCGTCCAGACTCCCCGGCTCTTGCGGCTTCAATGGCTGCATTTAATGCTAACAAGTTAGTTTGATCGGCAATTTCAGTAATCACAGATAAAATAGACTCGATGTTATTACTAAAGTGCGTCAACTCAACCACAGATTCAACTGCTATTTCCAGGTGTTGTGCAAGCTCATTAATTGATTCGGTTGTATTAGAGACCACCATCACACCATTTTGTGTTTCTTGATCTGCGGCACTTGCAGATTGCGCAGCTACTTGTGCATTATTTGCTACTTCAGTGGAACTAGAAGCCATCTCATTCATTGCAGTGGCAAGTTGGTCTAACTCGGAAAGTTGTAATTGTAGTTCACGTGATGCTTTACCCGACTTTTCTGTCACCACATTAGCACTGGTTCCAGTGTCTTCAGCTAATGCTTTTACATTAATAATAATACCCTGCAGATTATCTACAAATTGGTTAAATTGTCTTGCTACTTCGGAAAATTCATCACGTGAAATGATCGGTAAGCGTTTACTTAAATCACCATTACCACTATTAATATCCAATAATGATTGAGTTAATAAAGCAATCGGTTTCAAAATAAACTTCATTGCATAGCTGAATACTAGAATACCAATGACTAAACTAATTAATGCACCAATAAATGAGCTAACACCAATATGATCTGCTTCAGCCATGACGATATCAGCATCAACAACTACGCCTATATACCAGTCTACTCCACGTAGCCCGGTTAAAGGTGTAAAACTAACCCAGGTTGATTTACCATTTACTTCCACTTCTTGAATATCTTTAGTAAATGACAAGGATTGCCCAGCAAACAGTTCACTATAATTATGACCATTATTATCTTCATTAGGGTGACTGATGATATTACCGTTTTTAGCCATTAAGAAAGCATAACCAGCATGATTAAAGTTTAAAGTATTAAGCGATTCAGAGACTGTTTTTAAACTTAAATCCCCACCAAATGCCCCTTTAAATTGGCCTTTATCTGTAATTTTTGCCACCACAGAAATTAAAATATCGTTAGTTGTAAAGTCCACATAGGGTTCAGTTAATACCGCTTTATTAGTGCTTTTTGCTAAGCTATACCATGGGCGACTTCTCGCATCCCAACCATCAGGGTCCCATGAAGCATCATTGCTAATTGGATGACCATTTGTGTCTAAACCACCAAAAACTAATAAAAAGCTGTCTTTTAATACCTTTACATCAAACGTATCTTGAATACGTTTATCACTAAAATCTCCATCTATAACCTGTGCAACACTATCAATTAATTCCAACTTTCCCGTTAACCAGTTGGTAATTTGTTGTGATAGTGCATCGCTAGATTCTTTAATGGCACTAGTTGATTGTCTCTGAATTGTACTTTTTACACTCTGATACTGAACCCAAGAGAGAATAGTTATAGTTAGTGCTAACACTATTGATGATACAAGTATGACTTTCCCTGATACTTTCATATAAGACCTTTAATTAATTATAAATAGATAAATAACTGAATAATCATTATTTATGTCTCTTTTTAATGAGACATAAATATATCGACCAAATGATAATTAACTTAACTATTATTTATCATTTTTATAATGTTTAGTGTCTGGGTCGCAGGGGGAATTAATAAAGATAATGCATAATAAAGGAGGTATTACTTGCTGTTAGCTAAAAGCACTAACCCTGCTAATAATACCTTTTTATGAAATAAAATTTTAAGGTTGTTCAATCTCTAGGATGATTTTACCTACATGCTGTTTTGTTAGAAAAACCTCCTGCGCAGTTGCGATAGATTGCATTGGAAATGTTTGTGAAATAACCGGTTTAATTTTGCCTTGCTCAATACAATTTACTAAATTTTGAAAAATCTCTGGCTCAAGCACGGTACAACCAAAAAAGCTTAAATCTTTTAGATAAAGTGTACGCACATCTAACTCCACCAGCGGCCCACCAATTGCACCAGAAACAGCATAACGCCGCTTTGCTTTTAATAGTGTCAAAAATTGTGGCCACATTTTACCAGCAACTAAATCCACTACAACATCAACACTATTCCCCCCAATGCTTCTACCATATCAGCATCTCTTGATAATACTGGTCTGCACCTATATCTAATAGTTGTTGGTTTTTACTTGGACTAGTAATAGCAATAACATAAGCACCACGTGCTTTAGCTAATTGCACGGCTGCGGAACCTACACCACCTGATGCGCCTGAGATTAACACACAATCTTGCTGGTTGACTTGGGCACGTGTCAGCATGTTTTCAGCTGTAAAATAAATAGCCCTTTTCATATGGGTCCGATACTTAGCCCTACTGCCTCTATTATAGAAAACAGCTTTGATAATGAAGCTATTGGAAAGTTTAAAAATAACCCCCTGAAATCACCATTTTAATGATGCAGTAAACTATTCTTAGGTTATGAATTAGAAAGCCAGTTGATATTTTCTTTGCTAGACTCTGTGCTCTTAACTTTAATAAAAGGTGCTGTAATGTCCAATATTGATGAATATGATGTAAAAATATTAACCTTGTTACAGGAAAATGGACGTCTCACTAATCAAGAACTGAGTGAGTTAGTTGGTTTATCTCCATCACAATGTTCACGTCGTCGTATCAGTCTGGAGCAACAACAACTTATTTTGGGCTACCACGCTCGCCTCGCACCAAAAGCATTAAAACAAGAGATGCAGGCAATGGTAGAAGTTAAACTCATTAACCATGAAAATGAAAATGCACAAGACTTTCACCAATTTATTGTGAATGAACCGAGTATAATCGATGCCTATAAAACCACTGGTGATGCAGACTATTCACTTAAAATGGTAGTTTCCGATCTAGACAGTTTGAATGCGTTACTTTCACGAGTATTCCAAACCAAACTCATTTCACATATCAAAACGTCTCTCGTACTTGAACGAATCAAAGAAAGTGGCATTAAAACGGTAAACTGAAATAACAATACAATGAGGTGGAGGGCTTTATATAATATCAACCAAAATAGAAAAGCCTGTAAATCTCCGTTCAACTTTAGAACAGAAAAAATGGATTTCATTACCACCTTAGACCGCTAAGTAACACAACTAATCTTTAAACCTTTTTCTTCTAACTCTCACGAAAATAGCAATGACATAGCAGATAAAAGTGACATCTCAAACGTGCACCAAAATAGACAAAAACGCACCAAAAATGCACAACAAAAACAAAATAAAACAACTTATTGCACAATATAATCACCATGATATAAAGCATGCACGACTAATGCAAAATACAATAGGACTGCAAAGGATGTCAGATACTGGACTAGTAGATAACATACAGAAAATAACAACTGGGCATCGTTGGTTTGAAGATGCGATGGCTATATTAATTGGAACTAGTTTGGTCTCATTTGGTGTTTTATTTCTAAAACATGCAGGATTACTCACAGGCGGAACAGCAGGACTATCACTATTAATTCATTACAAACTTGATCTCAATTTTGGTGTTATTTTCTTTTTCATTAATCTCCCTTTTTATTATTTAGCGCTACATCGTATGGGGAGAATGTTTACCCTAAAAACCTTTATTGCAGTGCTACTAGTTTCTATATTCAGCTCCTTACACGACCAATTCATTAGCATTGAAGCACTTAACCCTATTTATGCTGCTATTTTTGGCGGCTTTATTTTTGGTGTAGGTTTTATCGTATTATTTCGCCACAAAGCCAGTTTAGGTGGTTTTAATATTCTCGCGCTGTATTTACAAGATAAGTTTGCAGTCAAAGCTGGCTGGCTATTGATGGGAGCAGACCTGACAATCATGTTAATTTCTTTATCTATTGTCTCGCTATATCAATTAGTTTTGTCTATTTTCTGCGGTATTGTACTTAACTTAATCATTGCACTTAATCATCGTAAAGACAGGTATACAGTATAATAAAGGCAACCAAACTGATTGAATTGATCAGTTTGGTTGTATTTTGATAGTCATATCTAGAAAAATAAATGGTTTGGTTTTTATTGCTGTACTGGGTGATCTCCGTGCAACAAACGTTTAGCCGCAATAACTACATCAACGATTGAGTAGATCAACATGATCATCGAAGAGATCGGGACACAGGAGTAGAGGATCCATTGCTTAATTTGGAAGGCAGTGGTCACTTGATTTGTTCTTAAAGTTAACTTAAGCGAATACCAAAATAAGATAGCCATAAAAGTCGCAGAAATAAGTAATATCAGTAACTTATATAAATTTTGTAAGTGTATACTATTAATACGCGGCGTTATCCAGTCCCCTACTGAAAAGTGTAACTTGGCACACCACAAAGCTGCCGCACCATAAAAAACCAGTGCAGCAAAACTCAATTCAATAATCTCATCAAACCAATAAAAAGAGTTAATAGTGATTACACTCTGAATAAAGTTGGCAGTTCCCTCCCAGCCATTCACTAGCAAAAATTGAATTAAGTCGTTAATTAAACGTAACGAAATATTCGCAATCAATAAAAGAGCGAGAATTGAAAACATAGTAATAGCAATATAGCGTAGTATTCTTTGCACCCAAATATCAATGCTTTGCAATAATCCCACCATCACATTTCCCCCATAATAAGATTAGGTAAAAACAAAGAAATACTCGGCACAAATGCAATTAACACAGTGATAAGAAATATCATCAATAAATATGGCCATACCCTTTTAGCTAAGGCAGGCATGCCGACTTTTGCAAAGCTATCAACGGCAAATAAACACATGCCTACTGGCGGTGTTAAGTTACCAATCATAATCAATAACACCATCACGACACCGAAGTTAACCAAGTCAATGTCAAACATGGTGGCAATCGGCATAAACAGCGGTAAGGTAATTAAAAAGATAGCATTACCCTCTAAAAATAACCCCATAGTGAGCACTATGCCTATCACAATCCACATCACTATCGATTGTGTTGCTCCAAATCCGACTAAGGTTTCAATGACGCTATCTGGAATTTTTTGATGGATAATCAACCATCCAAAAAAGTTAGCCGAGGCGATAATAAATAACAAACTAACTGATTGAGTAATGGATTTATAAATTATGCCCGGTAATGCTTTTAGCTTTAAATCTCTGTAATAGAAACCCAATAATGCTGCGTATACACAAACGACTACGGATGCTTCAGTGGGTGTAAAAAAGCCACTCATAATGCCGCCAACAATAATAACCGGTGCCATCAATGGCCAAAAAGCACCATTAAACGATGATAAACGATCTCTGAATGTGGCTTTAGTATCTGCACAGGGATAGTTTTTACGTTTTGCTAAGATACTTAACGCAACTATCATTCCTAACGCCATCAACACACCAGGTATAAAACCAGCTAAGAATAAGCGAGCCACTGACACACTGGTAATTGAACCGTATAAAACGAAGGGAATGCTAGGCGGTATAACAGGACCAATAACAGAGGAAGCAGCGACAAGTGTTGCCGAGTCTGCAGGCTCATAACCTTGGTCAACCATAGCTTTATGCTCTATTTGCCCTAAGCCAGCTGCATCAGCTACAGCAGAGCCCGACATGCCAGAGAAAATGACACTCGCCACAATATTAACTTGGCCAATACCGCCAGATATGTGGCCAACCATGGTTTGTGCAAACCGGAAAATACGATCGGTAATGCCTCCTGTATTCATTAAATTGCCAGCTAAAATAAAAAATGGGATGGCTAATAATGTAAAGCCCGTTGTGCCGTAATACATGCGATGAGGTAACATAGCTAATAGCCGCGCATCGCCAAGGCCAACAAAAAAAATGACCGATGTTAACCCAATGGCCACCACCACAGGAACATTAATCAGCAGTAGGAAAATTAAAAGCCCGAATATCGCTAAGGTCAACATACAAGGTTACCTGTTCGTCATATCTAATGCATTTAAAACAACTATAATTCAGCCAACACTCACTAAATATGACTGGTATTAATGAAGCTAGCCAAATTTGTTATAGATCTTTTAATGAGAGATTGATTTCAAACTATAAACTGCTTCTGGATGCATTAGTAAAATTGAAATATTTCGCCTTTATTCAAGACGAAATAAATAGGGTTTAGCATTTACAATGTTGATTATTTAAGAGACTCAGTCATCTCAATCCATTTATCAAAATTAGCGGCACCTACTTTCTTTTTAATTTGTTCATAGGCTGGCCCCATCATTGCTTGGAAAGGTGCAAGATCAGGCTCATCAATTACAATACCTTTAGCGCGCATATCTGCGATTTGTTTTAATTCTTCCTCTCTCATTAACTTACGCATTAATAAACGGGCTGAATCAGACTCCTCACTGATAATCTTACGTTGCTCATCATTTAAGCGATCCCAAGCATCTTTAGAAACAACATGAACCATTGAGCTATAAAGGTAATTAAGAATTGAAATATATTTCTGAGATTCATACAGTTTTAAACTATAAATAACCCCAATTGGATTCTCCTGACCATCAACCACACCTTGGCGCATCGCCATCACCAACTCACTGAATGAAATAGTTTGCACATTTGCTCCTATCGCCTGCATTGCAGCTTGATAAGTCATAGCAGGAGGTGTTCGAATCTTTAACCCTTTGACATCTGCAGGGGATAAAATAGGACGCACTGAGTTAGTCAATTGACGAAATCCCCAATCCCAACTGGATAAATAAACCAAGCCAATTTTATCTAACTCAGGTGTAGCCCACTCTTTAAAAGGGCCATCTAGAACTCTATCCGCATGCTCAGCATTAGTTAATGAAAAAGGAATACTCACGGTATCAAATAATGGAACATGTTTTGCCAATTGATCCTGTCCTGATAGACTCATATCAACAACCCCCATTATCACTTGTTCTAGCACTTCTGGCGGGCTACCCAAAGCATTATTAGGGTAAATTTCAACTTCAACTTCGCCATTTGTACGAGCCTCAACCTGCTTTGCAAATTGCATCGCTGCTATGTGTGAAGGATGGTTTTCAGCACCAAAGTGACCAAGCTTAAATTCGACTGCAGCATACGCAGAGGATGCCCACGCTAAGCACAATGCTGAAGCCAAGCTCTTTTTAAAATTAAAACCCATAATTAACTCCTAATATAATCAGTTATCTTTCTTTATCTGAATGTTTATATTGTTAAAACACTCTCCACACAGTCCTCTTTCTTTTGCAGAAGTAGCACTTTGTATTTCTCAGTTACCGCTTATTCAGTAAAACTGAGTAAAAACGATATGTATCAATGAACACCAATACCTTTGAAATAGATGGTCAGTATTCACTAAAAATAATTGACGACTTCCATGTACAAATAACTTACGAAGCAGATAAATTTAAAAATATTAATAAAGTTAATAAAACGATCACTTTGGTAAAAATAAAAAGTGACTCAGGCCCTCTCAATAGAATAACTACTTTCAATACGAGCAAATAAAATATGAATGCAATCCACTTGATTGATATTTAAAAGTTATTTGAACAACCTTAAATGACACTTTGTATTACAATAATATAACAATAAAAAAGCATAAAAAACTCAAGACCCGCTCTCATTTTTGTTTGATTTTTGTACAATTAGGTGAGTGAGCGCTCAGTAAAGAGCTAAAGTAGATAAATAGGGATGTAGAAGATGCTAGATGTTTACGCTAAAACTGAACATACCATTTAAATAAAATGACGATTAATGGAGTTTAGATGAGAGGTTTTCAAAGCTGTGATCAAACTGTAATAACTGAGTAAGTATTTATAAAAGGTTCTACTATTTATGTTTAAAAATTGTTTACCTTAATAACTCTTAGTTGGTTATCCTTTAGAAACTGATTTCTTTATTCTGTTTGTTACTAATAACAGTTAAGAACATGATTTAACGGATTTTAATTTAACAATAAGGTAACACGTTATCTCTTATTTTCCAGTTTCTTATTCACTCTCTCACTGTGACTTCACAGGATATGATAGTTGGGCTTCCCATCAATATATCGGCCTTGTAGAGAGAAAACCACAAACTAGAGGCGCATGATGTGATGAGTGTGACACTATCGTTCAATCCCTTTCCCCTATCTTAAAAGGCATACAACTAAAAAACGAGAGGATACGATTGATACAATTAACTATTTTAAAAGCACACTATTTTATTATTTTTCTAAAAAAAGAAAAAACAACTACGTGATCAAAAAAAGATCATAACAAAAGAAGGGAATCGATTTCTTTAATAGATCGACGTTCAAACCTATATGCCTATCATGCACCTCTCATAACATAAGAGAATTGAAGCCTTTTACCACTTATGCAGAACATTACTTTTCACTTTCTATGTCTGATGCCCCGGCAGAGCCAACTAGAATAAGACACTCCTGTGGGAGCGAAATAGAAGCAAGTATTCACGATCGATTTAACCTCAACTATAACTATAAACCAAGAGTCATTGAGTTTGATGAGCAAGGTATAGTAATTAATCAAGACTCATAGTAGAAAAAATAATCTTTAAGAAGTTAAGAAGTGATTGACCTGATTTATTGTGGATTAAGTGATGCACTTTAATATTAAAAACAGGTTATAAAAAAACGGCTCTATTAGATAGAGCCGTTCGTCAGATATATAATAGTGTTATTAGATTATACGTTTGTTTTACGTCTGTAAGCAAAAGCAATAAGTGCAAAACCTAATACAAATAACATGCTTGGTTCAGGAACAGAGGCTGTACCACTCCAAATCACACCAGTGTTACCATTAGCGCTATTAGTTACAGCGAAAGTTAGTTTGTTATCTGCAGTGATTAATGTTGTTAGTGAGCTATCGAAAATGTCATAAACATTTTTCCAAGCTTTTTCAATATCAGTTTGTGTAGAGTCAAAGATAACATCTGAACCGATTGAGACAATCAGCTCGTCATCATAAGAAACGAATAACGATGTTAGGTTGTAATTATCAACAGTAACAAGATCTAGCTCATAAAAACTATACTCACTACCATCAACATTCCAAGCATCACTTGGTTGAATCCATGTTGCACCATCTAAATCAGTACCAGTTGGATCAATCCAATTATGATCATCATCAGTAAGTGTTGTTGTTGGACTAGTGCTACTAGAGCCATCGTCTACACTTGAGTAAAAAGAGATAGCCGAAGCATATGTACTTGACAGTAAAATGATAGCTGTCAGTGCTGTTTTGAATAAATTCATATTATTTCCTTAATGTTATGAATAGCTATTTACATCCTAACAAAGCACTAAACATGCCAAAAATATAAACTATTGTTTTAAAATGCTTTTTCATCATTTTTTTATTTTCAAATATCATTAGTGTTAAAAAATCCGACAACCATTATCTTTTAATAAACTTTTACTAACTTATATCAAATATAGATAGAGGCTAATAGCAAAACAGGTAATGGATAAAAACAGAATGTTCATTATTCAGAAACAAAAAAGCCCCAACTATTGTTGAGGCTTTCTTTGAATATGGTGCCCGAGGACGGACTTGAACCGTCACTCCTCTCGGAAACGGATTTTGAATCCGTCGCGTCTACCAATTTCACCACTCGGGCTGAGTAGAAAGGATTATACCTACAGGACAATGACAAACAAGCATTTTGTTTACAATCCTGTGTAAGCGATTAAAAACCGTTCAATCTTTATGAATAATAAATAAAATGCCAAGTTATTAGCCATTTGCTACACTGTTTTTTCACATATTTGAGGGATTATCATGGCCAAACAGAATAAAAAAAAGAATCAAGAGCTCAACTTAGCGGAGCAATATCAAGGCTGCAAACGCGCCTCTTTTTGGAGACGCTTAGGAGCTTATATTATTGATCTTTTTACAATAGGATTCGTCATTGCCTTTGCCACGGCACTGGCATTATTGGTAGTGAATATTGTAGCGAAGTTGGGTGGTATTGATTTAAGTTTATATCAAGATAGCAGCGATTATTTAGGTCATAGCATGTGGTTTTTAGCCTATATCTCATTACTTATTATTGCTTTCTTCATTTATTTTTGGAGCTGTTCAGGACAGACTATTGGCATGAAACTGGTTCAATTGAGAGTACAAAATAGTGATGGTAGTAATATAAGCATGACGCAAGCTGCGATTCGCTTAGCCACCTCTGCTTTTGGTTTAGGTAGTTTTATGGCGTTACTTAAAGATCGCAATGCTTTTCAAGATTTATGGGCTGAGTGTGAAGTCGTGGTATTACCAAAATCTTTAAACACCTGGGCTCTATTTAAAAAGGTAGAAGGAAAAGAAAAGTAAGAAATATTATTACTTACTCAATTAAAGCTCCATTTAACTGAGTAAGTAAATTATCATTCCACTCTTTAAGTTTGCTTTCTTAACTGATACATAGCAATTACTAACACTAATATACTAGGCAATAAAGCACCTAAAATCGGCGGTAAGCCAAATACTAAACTAGCGGGACCAAATAACTCTCCAGATACATGGAAAGTAAAACCACTGGCTATACCAAAAATAAGACGTGTACCCATGGGGACTGATCTTAAACCACCAAATATAAATGAAACCGATAGCAACATCATAACGACCACGGTGAAAGGCAATACCGCTTTACGCCATAGTATTAACCAATAACTGCTCGCATCTTGGTCATTACTTTCCAAATAAGTAATGTAGTCATAGATATCACGCATCGACATCTTATCTGGTTCACTGATAATGACTTCTAGTTTTTTCGGTGTTAATTCAGTTTCCCATACGTAATCAGGGAAATTTTCAACCCGCGTTTCACCATCGTAAAAACTGGTTTGACTCACCTCTTGTAATAACCAAGACCCTTCTTGGTAAGTTGCTTGCTTAGCAACCATTGCTCGACTCAAGGTTAGGTCTTTAGCAAAAAAGTATAGCTGTACATTATACAATTCTGCTTTGCTGTTCATTCTGCCAATACTCACAAATGAGTTGGCATCTTTTGCCCAAACACCATATTTGTTATCAACTCGTTCAGTCCCCTTACGAAGCTGATCGCGCATGAAATAAGCTTCTTTATCTGTTTGCGGGGCAACAAACTCACCTAGTAACATAACAGCAATAACCATTGGAATAGCAGTTTTTAATACGGCCGTCGCGATTCTAAATTTAGACATACCCGCCGCTTGCATAACCACTAACTCACTACTGCTAGCTAACGAGCCTAATCCAATTAAAGCACCGATTAAGGCTGCCATCGGGAAGAATAATGCTATCTCAACCGGCATTTTTAAAAGTACAAAATAGGCCGCAGATAATACTGTGTAAGCACCAGTTCCGACACTCTTCATCTGCTCAACAAATTTAATAATGCTACTTAAACCAATCAGTACGAATAAGCTTAAAAACGTTGCCGCAAAGATTGTGCGACCAATGTATCTATCTATAATCCCCATTTACTTCCCCAACTTAGGCGTCAATTTTTTTCTACGACTAAAATTTAGCTTACCGATTGTTTGTAAATGTAAAACAATACCCACAATAAAAAACAATATCTGTCCTGCCCACATACCAATAGCAGGAATGGCACCGTCTTCTATTAAACTTTTAGATGCACTCAATAATAAGAAAAAGCTAAGGTATAAAGCTAAGGCAGGCAATAATTTCGCGTAACGCCCCTGACGTGGATTGACTCTAGCTAATGGTACGGCCATAAACGTGATCAATAAAATAGAAACAGGAATAGCAATACGCCATTGCAACTCAGCTTGGTATTTAGGGTTATCTACACCAATCAATTTTGATGTGGGTAAAGCCTCTACGTCACGAGATTTGTTCTCTACGGTAGAGTTGGCAATATGTACTTGGTATGTTGAAAACTTTGAGTTTTCGAATTCATTTTCACCCACAACCCCTGCATAGCGTTGGCCATTTTCTAAGGTTAACCAGGTCCCATCTTTTTTCTCAGCCACATTACCACTTTTTGCGGTGATCACGGAAGGAGAAACCCCTCCTTCTTTTGGCCAATGTGCAGCAAATACGTTTTGTAAATTTTGCCCCTCTACATATTTTTCTACGTAGACCACACCGCCATTCCCAGAAGCTTTATGGAAACGCCCTTCAATTAGCGTTGCTGTACCCGCATTTGCTTCGGCTTGCTCAATAATAGACATCATCTTATCTTCCGCACTCGGCGCAAGGAATAAACTATTAAAACAGGCAAAGGTAAAGGTTAATAAGGATAGTGTTAAGGTTGCCTTAAGTACTTTATTAGGGCTATAACCACATGAGGTTAACGCCACCATTTCACTCTCACTGTGTAATCGACCATGTGCAAAAAGGATTGCTAAATAAAAACTAATAGGCAACATTAAGATGCCTAAAGTCGGAAAATTTAGAAACAAAATAGTTAATACTAAGTCAGCAGGTATCACGCCATTAATAGCTTGAGCAAGAATAGTGATGAATTTTTGGCTAACAAAGATGAGGATTAAAACAAAGAGAATGCCAACTTGGCTTTTAAATGTTTCTAACATTAAATAACGAAGAATTATCAAGCTGATCTCCAATGTAAAATAAGAATGCTACAAAAGCGGTAAAATAGTGGATTAAGAGAGCAATTGCGGTAAAATTGCTATTTTAGTAAGTTTATATTACGTTTCAAGATCCACAAGAGCTAATGATAACTGCATTTTTATAAAAATAGCACAGTTAATCTTAATATAATCGTTTTAAGGATACATATGGAATTTCTAGTTAAAAGTGGTAGCCCGGAAAAGCAACGTAGCGCCTGTATTGTTGTAGGTGTTTTTGAACCTCGCCGTCTATCCCATGCAGCCGAAGTATTAGATGAAATCAGTGAAGGTTATTTAAGTGCTTTATTACGTCGCGGTGATATTGAAGGTAAAGTAGGCCAAGTTTTATTTTTACACCACGTGCCAAACGTACTGAGTGAGCGTGTATTATTAGTTGGCTGTGGTAAAGAACGCGAATTAACTGAAAAACAGTACAAGCAAATCATTGAAAAAACCATTACTACCTTAAATGACACGGGTGCGTTAGAAGCAATCTGTTTCTTATCTGAATTACATATCAAAGGCCGCGATAGCTACTGGGCAGTTCGTCAAGCAGTTGAAGCAACACAAGATAGCTTATATAACTTTGACCAGTTTAAAACTAATAAAGACAACACACGTCGTCCTTTACGTAAACTAACCTTCAATGTACCAAGTCGTAAAGAATTAGCACGTGCTGAATTAGCATTACAACATGGTATTGCAGTCTCTGCAGGTATGAAGCTTTGTAAAGATCTAGCTAACATGCCACCAAATATTTGTACTCCGTTATACCTAAGCCAACAGGCACAAGAGTTAGGTCAGCGTTTTGATAAAATCACCACTGAGATTATTGATACGCCGCAAATGCAAGCACTAGGTATGAATAGTTACCTAGCCGTTGCACAAGGTTCAGCGAACCCAGCTTACATGTCGATCATGAACTACCAAGGTGGTCCAAGCGATCAAAAACCTATTGTATTAGTGGGTAAAGGCTTAACCTTTGACTCAGGTGGTATCTCATTAAAACCAGGCGCAGGCATGGATGAAATGAAATATGATATGGGTGGTGCTGCTTCGGTGTTTGGTACTATGCAAGCGATTGCTGAATTAGACTTAAAAATCAATGTTATTGGTTTGGTCGCAGCTGCTGAAAACATGCCATCAAGCAAAGCTTATCGTCCAGGTGATATTCTAACCACTATGTCAGGGCAAACGGTTGAAGTATTAAATACCGATGCAGAAGGCCGTCTAGTATTATGTGATGCACTAACTTATGTAGAACGTTTCGAACCTGAATGTGTAGTAGATATGGCAACCTTAACCGGCGCTTGTATTATTGCTCTAGGTCATAATATCAGTGCATTAATGAGTCCGCACAAAGGCTTAACACATGAACTGTTAGGCGCATCAAACCAAACCGGTGATAAAGCATGGCAATTACCAATGGATGATGATTTCCAGAAGCAATTAGACAGCCCATTTGCTGATATGGCGAATATCGGTGGTCGTCCAGCGGGTTCAATCACTGCCGCTTGTTTCTTATCTCGCTTCACTAAAGCTTACACATGGGCGCATTTAGATATTGCTGGTACAGCATGGCGTTCAGGCACAAACAAAGGAGCAACAGGACGCCCTGTTCCGTTATTAACTCAGTTTGTGATTAACCGCAGTGAGCAAGAACTAACGGATATAGAAGCGTAAATGTACCAAGTTAAGCAAGGTACAAGCTAATAATGAGCCAAGTTCTTTTCTACATACATTCGCAACCCGATACGAATGCTGATTTGCCTGCACATTTTGTGCAGGCTTGCCAGTTAGCGGCTTATTATTATCAACAAAATAAAAAAGTGTTTATTTATACAGAGAATCAACAGGATGCTTTTGTTGTTGACGAGTATTTATGGCAATTTGATGGTGATAGTTTTGTACCCCATAATTTAGTGGGTGAAGGCCCTCGATATGGTTCTCCAGTTGAGATTAGCTGGCTTGCTCCACAGCACCCTCGCGCTGTGTTAATCAACCTAAACCAATCTATTCCGAAGTTTAATTTAAACTTCCAACAAATTATTGATTTTGTGCCAGCACAAGAACAACTAAGAATTAATGCGCGAATGCGTTACAGTGCCTATAAAAAACTAGGCCACACCCTCTCTACTCAAGATGTTGAAGCAACATCTCAAGAGTCAACCAACCAGACAGAAGACAAATGATGGAAAAAACATACAACCCAAGTGCGATTGAGCAAAAAAATTACCAAACCTGGGAAGAAAAAGGTTACTTCAAACCACACGGTGATACTGATAAAGAAAGTTTCTGCATCATGATCCCACCACCAAATGTCACTGGTAGTTTACACATGGGTCACGCTTTCCAAGATACGATCATGGATACTTTGATTCGTTACCAACGTATGCAAGGCAAAAACACGCTTTGGCAAATGGGTACCGACCATGCAGGTATTGCAACACAAATGGTTGTTGAGCGTAAATTATTTGCTGAAACAGGCCAAACACGTAAAGAATTAGGCCGTGAAACTTTCATTGAAAAAATCTGGGACTGGAAAGCTGAATCAGGCGGTAATATTTCACGCCAAATGCGTCGCCTAGGTACTTCTGTAGATTGGGATCGTGAACGCTTTACCATGGACGATGGTTTATCTGAAGCCGTTAAAAAGACCTTTGTTGATTTATATAACGACGATTTGATCTACCGCGGCAAACGTCTTGTAAACTGGGATCCAAAATTACACACTGCGATTTCTGACTTAGAAGTAGAAAACAAAGATGTTAAAGGTTTCATGTGGCACTTCCGCTACCCGTTAGCGAATGGTGTAAAAACTACCGACGGTAAAGATTACATCGTAGTGGCGACAACACGTCCAGAAACGGTATTAGGTGATACAGGGGTTGCTGTTAACCCTGAAGATCCACGTTACAAAGACCTTATTGGTAAAACCATTTTACTGCCATTTGTTAATCGTGAAATCCCAATTATTGGTGATGAACATGCGGATATGGAAAAAGGCACGGGTTGTGTAAAAATCACACCGGCACATGACTTTAACGACTACGAAGTAGGTAAACGCAATAAACTGCCAATGATCAATGTATTAACTTTTGATGCTTGTATTCGTGATAGCGCAGAAGTGTTTAATACTAATGGTGAAAAGAGCGAAGATTATCCAACAGAATTACCAGCACAATTTCAAG
This sequence comes from Psychromonas sp. 14N.309.X.WAT.B.A12, assembly GCF_030397575.1. GTDB lineage: Bacteria > Pseudomonadota > Gammaproteobacteria > Enterobacterales > Psychromonadaceae > Psychromonas. The sequence goes on from NZ_JAPNXS010000009.1 coordinate 167,629, forward strand.
GCTTAACACGTGAAGCTGCGCGTAAATTAGTGGTAAGTGAACTAGATGCACTTGGTTTATTAGATGAAGTGAAAGACCATGACTTAACCGTACCTTACGGCGACCGTGGCGGCGTAGTTATTGAACCAATGTTAACAGACCAATGGTATGTACGTGTTGCTCCTCTTGCAAAAACAGCAACAGAAGCGGTTGCAAATGGTGATATTAAATTCGTACCACAACAATATGAAAACATGTACAACTCATGGATGAATGACCTTAACGATTGGTGTGTATCTCGTCAGTTATGGTGGGGACATCGTATCCCAGCTTGGTATGACGAAGCTGGTAAAGTTTATGTAGGTCACGATGAAGCAGAAGTACGCGCTAAACATAACTTAGATGACAGTATTGTGTTAAATCAAGATGATGATGTACTTGATACATGGTTCTCATCTGGTTTATGGACTTTCTCTACATTAGGTTGGCCAAACCAAACCATGGATCTTAAAACTTTCCATTCAACTGATGTGTTGGTGACTGGTTTTGATATTATCTTCTTCTGGGTTGCACGTATGATCATGCTCACCATGCACTTTATGAAGAACGACGATGGCACCCCACAAGTTCCTTTTAAAACCGTTTATGTGACTGGGCTTATTCGTGATGAAAATGGCGATAAAATGTCTAAATCTAAAGGTAACGTATTAGATCCTTTAGATATGATTGATGGTTTAGATCTTGAAAGCCTAGTGACCAAGCGTACAGGCAACATGATGCAACCACAACTTGCTAAGAAGATTGAAAAAGATACACGTAAAACCTTTGCTAACGGTATTGAAGCACATGGTACCGATGCACTTCGTTTCACATTAGCAGCAATGGCATCCACAGGTCGTGACATCAACTGGGATATGAACCGTCTTGAAGGTTACCGTAACTTCTGTAACAAGCTATGGAATGCAAGCCGTTATGTATTAATGGATGCTGAAGACCAAGACTTTGGTTTTGGCGACAATAAAGCAATGCAATTTAGCCTTGCCGATCGTTGGATCCAAGGTCAGTTACAAAATATGGTCAAAGAGTTCCGCCAAGCATTAGATACATACCGTTTTGATATCGCTGCGAATATTTTGTACGACTTCATCTGGAATGAATTCTGTGGTTGGTACTTAGAATTAACAAAACCTGTTTTATTCAAAGGTAGCGAAGAAGAGCAACGTGGTACACGTAATACATTAATCAATGTATTAGAGACATTATTACGTGTTGCACATCCAATGCTGCCATTTATGACAGAAGAAATTTGGCAACGAGTGAAAACAATCACTGGTCAAGGTGGCGATACCATCATGTTAGAGGCTTATCCTGAATATGATGCATCACAAGTGGATGAGCAAGCTGTTGCAGACCTTGAGTGGGTTAAACAAGTGATTGATGCTGTACGTAATATTCGTGGTGAAATGGATATTAGCCCGAAAGTGCCACTCAATGTATTAGTTAAAAATGCAGATGTTCAAGCAATTCGTCGTTTCACTGATAATGAAGCATTCTTAGCTGCATTAGCTAAACTAGAGAGTGTTACTTTTGTTGCTGAAGGTGAACAAACACCTGTGTCGGTGACAGCATTAGTTGGTGATTTAGAGTTACTTATCCCAATGGCTGGGTTAATTGATGTAGAAGCTGAATTAGCACGTTTAGCTAAACAACTTGAAAAAGCGAAAAAAGAGTTAGATAAAGTCTCTGGGAAGCTAAGTAATGAACGCTTTGTAAGTAATGCACCTGAAGCGGTTATTACGAAAGAAAAAGCAAAACAAGCTGAATACCAAACTACTTGTGACAAGTTAAGTGAGCAAATTGAAACGATTAAAGCACTTTAACCCTATCGATTAGCTTAATTTCTTAATGCGCTTTAACTTTTTGAGGGACTGTTTAACAGTCCCTTTTTCATATCCAGCTTTTAACATCCATAGTAAAAACGCCTACCACTCACTGATCTGAAATGAAGCTCAAAATTAATTAGAAGCTCTTTACTCTTGTTTCCTGATAAAAACCGTGATTACTTCATAAAAATTAAAAATAACTGCTTACATTTTTAGCAACTTTGTGAAAATGATCTACACTAATAGCCTCTTTGGCTTTTATGAAAAAATATGTTCTCTCTACAAACAACAATTCAGTCTTTTTTATTTTTATTAATAGCCACTTTATCTACATCAATATATGCAGATAAAAATCCCTCTCTTGCACACACAAGAATTACCGTATGGCAACATACTATTGAACATCCTGATCCTATTTTTATCACAATATTAATCAAAGCTTTGGATATAACTCGTCATGAATATGGGGAGTACGAAATTGTCCCATCAAAAGAGATGGAACAAGGAAGAGCTGTACAGCGGTTAGCGATAAAGTATGAGGGAGTCTTAGATGTAGCACACTTTGCTTCTAGTCTAGAAAGAGAAAAGGGAGCAATTGCTGTTAAAGTCCCTCTGTTAAACGGGTTATTAGGTTATCGCGTTTGTTTGATTAATAAAGGAGATCAACCTAAATTTTCAAACATCAAGAATAAACAAGCATTTATAGACAATCGCTTAACCATAGGTCAACATCAAGACTGGCCTGATGCACACATTCTAAAAAGCAGTGGTTTAGATGTACGTACTTCTTATAAATACAGTTTATTATTTCAACAATTAAAAAAGCAACGTTTTGATTGCTATCTTCGTGGTATTAATGAAGTAACTGATGAATACGAAAAATACGCTGATTTAAATTTTGAAATAGAGAATACACTATTATTTCATTACCCTTTTCCAATTTTCTTTTTCGTCCATGAGAGTGACCCAGAGCTTGCTCAAAGAATCACTCTGGGCTTAACCAGGTTAAAAGAAAAGGGAGCATTATCTGAGCTCGTAAAGCTGTATCACAAAGCACAAATAGACAAATTACATTTGGATAAACGCAAGCTTATCGCCATCGATAACGTTATATTGCCGGAAGACTCCATACAGACATTGACACCAATTCCATGGTTACCTCTATAACTTAAACGACCTTAGTTGAAGCTACTTAATAGTCTATCCATCGCTCGGTAGTTTAATGCTTCGCACAAGTGGGCTTTAGATATATCAGTTTGTTGTTGAAGATCAGCAATACTCCTGGCCACTTTTAGTAAGCTATGCCAAGCACGAATAGATAATCCCATTTTATCAATCGCTTGCTCTAAAAAAACAGCATCCTCTTTGCTTAATACACAAAATTGATTAACTTCCTGACTTGATAAATAATGATTTAATTTCCCTTGCCGTGTTAGCTGAATATGACGAGCAGCTAATACTCTCTCTTTGATTTCAGCACTGGTTTCTATTCTATTTTTTGCACCTAGTTGTGAGTCAGCTAATAAACCTTTTGGTAATAACGGCACCATAATAGCTAATGCAAAACGATCTAAGAAAGGGCCTGATAAACGTCCTAAATAGCGTAATATTTGATCTGGCGTACTGCGCCTTAAATTACCTGAAATATGTCCACAAGGGCTAGGATTCATCGCTGCAATCAATTGAAAATGCGCAGGAAAAGTTACTTGGTTTGCAGCACGAGAAATAGTAACTTGATGGTTTTCCATCGGCTGACGAAGACTATCTAAGACTTGTCGGGGAAATTCAGCTAATTCATCTAAAAACAACACCCCATGATGCGATAATGAGATTTCTCCCGGCTTGGGTTTACCTCCTCCGCCCACCAGCGCCACTGCCGAAGCACTATGGTGAGGAGCACGGTACGGTGGTAAAAACCAATCACTCCGTTGCTTGCCACATACCGAGTAGACAGCAGCAGTTTGTAAGGCTTGATGCTCCTCTAAGTTAGGCAACAACGTCATAAAACGTTCAGCTAACATACTTTTTCCAGTACCAGGAGGACCAATTAAGAGTAAATTATGCGCCCCAACAGCTGCAACTTCCAACACTCTCTTGGCTTGCTCCTGACCAAGAACATCACTGAAGTCTAGAGAAGAAGCTTCGATGCTGGTAGTTACATCTTGCTCAGCAGGTGGCAAAGTAAGCTGTTGTTGTAAATAGGCACAGACATCAACTAAACAATGAGCAACAACACCATTCGCTCCCGTTAATGCACATTCATGGGCATTTTCTGTACACACAATGACTTGTCGTTGTTGCTCTTTTGCGGCTAATGCACAAGGAATAATGCCATCGACATGGCGTAACTCTCCCGATAATGATAACTCTCCATAACACTCAAATTGTAGAATTTCAGGACACTTTAATTGCTCTGAGGCGAGTAAAATACCCAAAGCAATGGCTAAATCAAAACGTCCCCCCTCTTTAGGTAAGTTAGCAGGAGCGAGGTTCACCGTGATCCGCTTGCTCGGAAATTTGTAATTACTATTTAAAATAGCACTACGTACTCGGTCTTTTGCTTCTTTGACTGACGTTTCAGGTAATCCAACTAATGAAAAAGCAGGTAACCCAGTACCAAGGTGGACTTCAACCTCTACTTCAGGAGCATCTACTCCCGAAATAGAACGACATACTAACCTCGCTAATGCCATCTTAACTCCCTTTACCAGCTATCCGTTTTGAATGTGCCTTTAAGTATAGGAGTCAAACTTATTCAGCAAAATAGTGTGTCTAGAAACACATAATCAAAGGCAATAATTAGATCTGTAATACAAAATTTAAAGTCACAAACAAATCCGATTTATCATTTTTCTGGTAATTAAAGTGAGTGACTCTTCACGGTATTTTTTATTTTTAAATAGTATGGTATGACAACTTAAAAGGTTAAATGATCAAGGTATGTTAATCATTTATATAACCACTAATGCTCAACAGAGTAAGGAAATGATGAATGAGAAGTAATAAAGAAATAGCATTAGATGCTATCGACTTGGTGACCCCTGCAATACTGAAATTATTTGAGCGTACCAACAGAAAAGAATTACATATTGTGATTATGGATCCTACCTTAAAACCATGGGAGTCTGATTTTGATAGCGCTATTTTAGTAGAAAAATCATTGGGTTCTCCAAAAGAGTGGACAATCCAATTTGATGAATTAGCTAGAAAAAAAGCACATCAAGCTTGGCGTAACAGTTGTGCTAATGTTGATATTCAATCTAAACACCCTTCTGCATTACAAGATGGTGATATCTTATTTTATGGATCATTTGTGTACGGAAACATAGTGGTAGCTTGTAGTGGTGTTGAACAGCATTATGACATGTTAATGAGTAGTTGGATTGCATTAGCCTTTGAACAGTTAACTGTCGCAGAATATACAAAAAGTAAAACTGACACACCTACAAAAGCATTCAGATAACACTAAGCAGTAGCATAAATAGAGGCTGATACTAGTCCGTCTCTATTTATTAGTTTCATCCCTATAATTCTTCTATCAACGCTAATATTAACCCCAAGAAACGCCGGGTCTGTTTTACTAATCAAGCTAATCGGCTAATGAGTTCTAGAGGTTATAAAGGGAACAATCTTCCATGTTAACTTGCTCATTTAAATTTAATTATTTTTCTGTGTAAAATTAAAATTACCTGCTTAATATGACGACTCAAACACTATCACTTTCAAGTGAATGCCTACTCAATAATTTGTTTAAAAATGTAACAAAAGTTGTTTGAACAGCGCTTTTTTGCTATAAAGACCACCCTTTTTAAAATCAATCTTCAACGCATTAAAAACAGATTGATTAACCATCATTAAATTCAGGAAAACCCCATGAATGGTGCAAACTTTGTTGTTCACGCTCTCAAAGAGCAAAATGTAACACAGGTATTTGGTTACCCAGGTGGTGCTATCATGCCACTCTACGATGCACTATTTGATGGTGGCGTTGATCATCTTTTATGCCGTCATGAACAAGGTGCTGCAATGGCGGCGATCGGTTATGCACGCTCTACGGGTAAAGTGGGCGTATGCATTGCGACCTCAGGTCCAGGTGCCACTAACTTAATAACTGGTTTAGCAGATGCCTTATTAGATTCTATTCCTATCGTGGCTATTACTGGTCAAGTGCCAACCCATTTAATTGGTACTGATGCTTTCCAAGAAGTCGATGTATTAGGTTTATCGCTAGCATGTACAAAGCATAGTTTTATGGTGGAAACTGCAGAGCAATTAGGTCCAATTATTGAGCAGGCTTTCGAAATCGCCACCAGCGGACGCCCAGGCCCTGTATTGATTGATATTCCCAAAGATATCCAAGTCGGCCCAAGTGTCGCCTATGCCTTGGCACAATTAGCAGATACACAGAAACCACTGGATCAAAACTTAATATCACATAGCAAACTATTAATTAGTGAAGCTAAAAAACCATTACTTTATGTAGGTGGTGGTGTCGGAATGGCAAAAGCGGTATCTGAATTACGCACTTTCATTGAGCAAACTCAGATTCCGAGCGTATGTACGCTAAAAGCAATTGGTTGTATTCAACATGACTCAACTTATTTCATGGGTATGGTGGGTATGCATGGCAGTAAAGCCTCTAATTTAGCGATTCAAGAATGTGATTTGTTAATCGCTGTGGGTGCACGATTTGATGACCGTGTAACAGGTAAACTAGATGAATTCGCACAACATGCTAAAGTTATTCATCTCGACGTGGATGCAGCTGAAATAGATAAATTACGCCAAGTCACCATCTCTATGACAGATGATCTTAAACAAGTACTACCCGCAATCACTGTACAACCTAGTATTGAACAATGGCAACAACATATTAGCGAAATGAAAGTCACGCACGCTAATCGTTATGATCATCCAGGTGAGCCGATTTTTGCGCCGGCTTTATTACGCCAATTAGCTGAAACTATGCCTGCAGATACGGTGATTTGTAGTGATGTAGGTCAACATCAAATGTGGGTAGCGCAACACATGTTTGTAGATCGCCCGGAAAACCATATTTCTAGCTCTGGTCTTGGTACTATGGGCTTTGGTGTACCAGCAGCTGTTGGTGCACAGGTAGCACGTCCAAATGATACGGTGATCGCAGTATCGGGTGATGGTTCCTTTATGATGAACATACAAGAATTAGGTACTATTAAACGTAAACAGTTACCAGTAAAAATACTACTCATTGATAACCAACGCTTAGGCATGGTAAGACAATGGCAAGAGTTGTTCTTTAATGGTCGTTTCAGTGAAACTATTTTAACTGATAATCCAGATTTTGTGACACTAGCTAGTGCCTTTGATATTCCAGGTGAAACCATTGTTGTAAAATCTCAAATAGAGCAAGCATTACAACGTTTATTAAATAGCGATGGCCCTTACTTATTACATGTATCTATCTCTGAAGAAGAAAATGTATGGCCATTAGTTCCACCAGGTGCAGCAAATGATCAAATGATGGAGAGCGTAGGATGAATAACACATTAACAATTGAAGCTAAGCATAGCCCAGAGTTTTTAGAGCGCCTATTGCGTGTTTGTCGTCACCGCGGTTTCTCCATTGTAAGCATCAATGCAACTATAGAACAACAACTTACACATATTGAATTAACCGTTAGTAGTGACCGTGAAATAACACTACTTACTAAACAACTTGATAAAGTGATTGGTATATTAACGGTCACTCTATTAGCATCAAGCGGAAATATTAAAGCAAGCGCATAAATTGCAGATTGTACCCTTAAGGGTTATCTGTTTTACTTGCACTACTATTACTATCAAGGCCCATTGAGTTGGCCAGCAAAGCAGTTTAAGGAAATTAACATGCCAGATTATCGTTCGAAAACCTCAACACATGGCCGTAATATGGCTGGTGCACGTGCACTATGGCGCGCAACTGGCGTAAAAGATGATGACTTCGGTAAGCCAATCATCGCAATTTCAAACTCATTTACACAGTTTGTACCTGGCCACGTTCACCTGAAAGATATGGGGCAACTTGTAGCAGGTGCTGTTGAAGCAGCTGGCGGTATTGCTAAAGAATTTAATACTATCGCTGTTGATGATGGTATTGCAATGGGCCACTCTGGCATGCTTTACAGCTTACCTTCACGTGATTTAATTGCAGATTCAATTGAATACATGGTAAATGCTCACTGTGCTGATGCGATTGTTTGTATCTCTAACTGTGACAAAATCACACCGGGAATGTTAATGGCGGCATTACGCTTAAATATCCCAGTGATTATGGTATCGGGTGGTCCAATGGAAGCAGGTAAAACTAAGCTTTCTGAGCAAATTATCAAACTAGATTTAGTTGATGCTATGGTAATGGGTGCCGATAAAACAGTATCTGATGAAGATGTTGAAAAAGTTGAGCGTAGTGCTTGTCCTACTTGTGGTTCATGTTCAGGTATGTTCACTGCTAACTCTATGAACTGTCTAACTGAAGCCTTAGGTTTATCATTACCAGGTAATGGTTCAATGTTAGCAACACACGCCGACCGTGAGCAACTATTCTTAGATGCAGGTACTCGTATTGTTGATATCGCTAAACGTCACTACCAAGAAGACGATTACTCAGTATTACCGCGTTCAATTGCTAACCGTGCCGCTTTTGAAAATGCAATGGCGTTAGATATTGCAATGGGTGGTTCTACTAATACTATCCTGCATCTTTTAGCCTGTGCTCAAGAAGCTGAATTAGACTTTACTGTAGCCGATATGGATGAGATGTCTCGCCGTATTCCTCAACTATGTAAAGTAGCGCCTTCTACACCTAAATACCATATGGAAGATGTGCATCGTGCAGGTGGTGTAATGGCTATTTTAGGTGAACTAGATCGTGCAGGTTTATTAAATGGCGATACTCCAACCATCTTAAACATGACGATGCGTGAGCAGTTAGCACAGTACGATATTATGCAAACTAAAGACCAAGCTATCATCGACTTCTACCGAGCAGGCCCTGCAGGTATCCGTACCGTTAAAGCATTTAGTCAATCTTGCCGTTGGGATACTGTAGATAATGACCGTGTTGAAGGTTGTGTTCGTTCAATCGACAATGCATTCAGTACTGAAGGTGGTTTAGCAGTATTATTTGGTAATATGGCCGTTGATGGCGCAGTTGTTAAAACCGCTGGTGTTGATGACGATAACCTAACATTCACTGGCCCGGCAAAAGTATACGAAAGCCAAGACGATGCGGTTGCAGCTATCTTAGGTGGTAAAGTTGTTTCTGGTGATGTAGTTGTTATCCGTTATGAAGGCCCGCAAGGCGGTCCTGGTATGCAAGAGATGCTTTATCCAACCAGTTACCTTAAATCTATCGGTTTAGGTAAAGAATGCGCATTAATCACCGATGGTCGTTTCTCTGGTGGTACATCAGGCTTATCAATCGGTCACGTTTCTCCTGAAGCGGCAGCTGGCGGTTTAATCGGTCTAATTGAAAACGGTGATATCATTGATATTAATATTCCAACGCGTGCGATGGACTTAAAAGTATCAGATGAGGTATTAGCAGAACGTCGTGCAAAACAAGATGCAATTGGTTGGAAGCCAGTGGATCGTATCCGCCCTATTTCAGTGGCACTAAAAGTATACGCTTCAATGGCAACTTCTGCCGATAAAGGTGCTGTACGAGATATCACTAAACTTAAATAAGCCCTCGTTTTAGAGCGTATAAGTAGCAAGATATCAAAAAGCCCATTATGTGAATGCATAATGGGCTTTTTTAATTCTCAAACACTATTTTATGCCATCCCCTCAATTCAGGTGAATAACAGCGGAATTATATTTGAAGTTATAATATTATATTTTTTGACTATACCGTGCCGTTAGTTTTGCGAAGTTTAAAGCGAGTCATTGAAACAATAACAGATTATTAAAAGATATTTTAACATCGCAAACCCGCTAAAATAACGATCCTGTATTGCTTATCTCGCATTGAGGTTTGATAGTCAAAGTAGAAGATTTTTCACACTACTTCTTTCCACTAGTGTTGGCTCTAATTGGATCTCTAAATCACTTTCTCGCTTAGTTTGTATTTTGTCTAAAAGCGTATCAAAAGCTTGCTGTCCTAAATTAAATTTAGATTGATGAATGGTCGTTAATGAAGGTGTCATATAACGCGCAATCTTAATATCATCGTAACCAATAATCGATAAATCATCGGGAATAGATAATCCTAAACTATTTGCTGCATTAATCACGCCCATAGCCATCATGTCATTACAAACAAAAATAGCCGTTGGTAATTCCCCTTTTTGATAAAGCTTTTTAAAAGCAATAGCAGCATCTTCACACTCAAAATTAGATATCTCTACCCAATCTGAATTGATATTTAAATTCGCCTCATGCATTGCTTGTTCAAAACCAGCATAACGTTTTTTCGCAGTGGGTTTATCAATAGGACCGCGAATACAGCCTATTTTAGTATGGCCATTATCAATGAGATATTGCGTGGCTATCAAACCACCTTTATAGGCGTTATCTTGTATTTTATCGGTTGGGAACCCTGTATCACCATTATCCATCACAACTGTAGGCACAGGATCATGACGTTCAAAAATATCAATGTTTTGGTTGACTAGTTCATCACTCATTAACAATAAACCATCGACACGTTTCTGTAATAACATATCGATATTAAAGCGTAAGCGCTCGAAATTACCTTCTGTATTACATAACAATAAATTGTAGCCTTGCTCATAACAACGTCGTTCAACCCCCTTTACGACTTCAGCAAAGAAAGGGTTAATTGACGTTGTTACAAGCATGCCAAAGGTACGAGTATTTTTAAGCTTTAAGCTCCTCGCCAACGCTGAAGGTGTATAATTTAACAACTCAACCGCAGCTTTTACCTTTTCAGTGATTTCTTCGCTAACATAACGCGTTTTATTTAATACATGACTAACTGTGGAAGTAGAAACTTGCGCATGTTTCGCTACATCTTTAATAGTGGCCATTATGTTATGAATTCCTTAATTCGCTTATCTTTGTTTACTTAAAAATGCATTAACATCATCTCGATAGGGAATGGATGATTGAGCCCCCTCGGCCATCACCGTTAATGCTGCGGCAGCATGGGCAAAAAGAATCGAGTCATCTAAACTTTTATCTTCTAATAACCCTGTTAACAAAGCGCCATTAAACGTATCGCCTGCGGCTGTAGTATCAATAGCTTGTACACGATAACCTTCAATACGTTGACCACTAGAGCCTTTACTTAACCAAACACCTTTACTACCTAGGGTGATTAATACCGTTTCTATGCCTTTACCATGCAGTACATTGGCAGCTTGCTGGGCAGACTGATCATCAGAGACTTTAATTCCAGTTAATATTTCTGCTTCAGTCTCATTAGGCGTAATGATATCCACTAAAGCAAGAAGGTGATCTGATAATGCTTGTGCGGGCGCAGGGTTAAGTACCACGGTTGTACCAGATAGATTAGCAATTTCTGCTGCTTTTTCAATGGTTTCAATAGGAACTTCTAACTGCAGTAATAAAATATCTGCTGTTTCGATTTTACTTTGATGAGGTGCGATTCTTTGCGGAGTTAAACACGCATTGGCTTCTGCACAAATACAAATACTATTTTCACCACTTGCTGATACTTGAATCATGGCAATACCGGTTGGAGTGTCTTCTTCTATCATCACCCCTTCTACATTGATGCCATCTTGCTCAAAGGTTTTACGAATTCCCATACCAAAACTATCATCGCCAACACTGGCAATAAAATTAACACTCGCGCCTAAACGAGCCGCAGCCACAGCTTGATTTGCTCCTTTACCGCCAGCAATTACCGTGTAACCTTGCCCATGTAATGTTTCTCCAGGGCGAGGAAAACTATTTACCTTAACAACATGATCCGCATTAACACTTCCAAGCACCGTGAGTTGACGCATAAATAAACCTTTATTAAATATTGAAATAGACTTATTAATGGTGAATATTTAAGCGCTTATAATATATAAACGCTTATAAAACTCGACGACTCGAACCTACAAAATGTAGAAATAACACTAGTATCGAGTTTTATTCACCAATCTTATTTAACTACCATCATTAATGGCACAGGAATGTTTTTATCGACACTTTTACCAGTTAACGTATCAACAGCTGATTGTACGCCAATTTCACCAATTAAAGCAGGCTGTTGCGCAATAGTTGCACCTAACAATCCACGCTTAACAGCCGCAATACCATCATCAGTACCATCAAAGCCAACAATAAATATATCTTTACCAGAAGCTTGCACTGCACGGAAAGCACCTAGTGCCATTTCATCATTTTGTGCAAATACAGCTTGTGTTTCAGGTTGAGACGATAATAAATTTTCCATGACGTTAAGGCCTTTAGTGCGGTCAAAGTCAGCTGGTTGACTGGCTAATAGATCCAAGCCTTGGCTTTCAACAGCTTTCATAAAACCTTCACCACGTTCACGTGCCGCTGAAGTACCTGCAATACCTTCTAGCTGAACCACCTTCGCATTTTCACCGATTTTTTCACGAATAAACTTACCTGCCATTTCCCCACCAGCGACATTATCTGACGCAATATGGCTAACGACGTCACCATTGTTAGCAGCTCGATCTAAAGTTAATACCGGTATTGATGCTCGATTAGCTAAACGCACTGCGTTTGATACTGCATCAGAATCCGTAGGATTAATAAGAATAGCTTTTACTCCACGAACCAATAGGTCTTCGACATTAGCTAACTCTTTACTCGGATCATTTTGTGAATCCAGTACAATTATTTTATAACCTAATGCATCAGCCTTTTTCTCTGCCCCCTCTTTCATTGAAACAAAGAAGGGGTTATTCAACGTTGAAACGACCATTGCAATCGTATCTTGTGCCATCGCACTAGCATTGAATGTTGCTGAGATCACTGCCGCTGAAATTAATGTTGTTAACTTTTTCATTGGACTTTCCTTTTTTGGGTTTAAAAAAATATAAGGTTTATTTCTGTTTGTTATCTACTAACACCGCTAATAAAATCACCGCTGCTTTCACTATCATTTGGAAATATGAAGACACATCTAATAGGTTTAATGCATTATTTAATACACCAATAATTAATGCCCCAATCAATGTCCCCATAATGTAGCCACGGCCACCAGCAAGACTCGTTCCACCAACTACCACGGCCGCAATTGCATCTAGCTCATAGCCCATACCAGCTGTTGGTTGTGCTGATGATAACCGCGAAGTAATAATGATTCCGGCTAATGCTGACAATAAACCACAAATGGAATACACGCCGATTTTGATGCGGTCGACATTGATGCCTGATAACTTAGTCGCTGACTCATTGCCGCCCAAAGCGTAAACATAACGGCCAAAGCGAGTATGATTGAGTAAATACCAAATCCCAGCGAACACAAAAATCATTAACCAAACTGGCACAGGAACTCCAAATAAGTAACCAGTACCAAACCAAGCAAAATGATCTGCAACATCAGTAAAGCCAGTAGAAATAGGACGACCATCGGTATACACCATGGTTACCCCACGAAGTAATGTCATCATCACTAATGTCGCGATAAATGCCTGCACTTTCCCCTTCGATATAATTAACCCAGTCATTGAGCCTAATATTGCTCCACCTAATAAAGAGACTGGAATAGCAATAAACACAGATATCTCTAAACTGATCATACTGGCAGCAAAAGCACCACATAACGCGAGTATTGAACCTACGCTTAAGTCAATACCAGCAGTTAAAATAACTAATGTCATGCCCGCAGCAAGAATTGCAATCACCGAGGTTTGACGCAAAATATTAAGGAGGTTATCAAGCGTAAAAAAGTACTCATTAAGCACAGATACAACTGCAATTAAGGCAATCAAAGCAATTAATGATTTTTGCTCAATAAACCAAGCTTTAGTAAAAATATGCCTTTTAGACTGATTAACCTCAGGGGCTGTAATGTTTGAACTCATGCTGCTACCTCATTGTGATTTTTACCAACAGCGCAAGCCATTAGTTTTTCTTGATCTGCTTCTTGTGCACTAAACTCGCCACTAATCTGGCCTTGATGCATCACTAAAATACGATCACTCATCCCTAATACTTCGGGCATTTCTGATGACACTAAAATAATACTCATGCCTTCAGCTTTAAATTTATTGATCAGTTGATAGATCTCTTTTTTAGCCCCCACATCTACGCCACGTGTTGGCTCATCTAAAATCAGCACTTTAGGCTTTGTCATCAACCCTTTAGCAATGGCAACTTTCTGTTGATTACCGCCAGATAAATTGCCAATTATTTGCTCCATTGAAGGGGTTTTAATATTAAAAAGGTCAATAAAATCGTTAACTGCTAAGCGCTCTTCTTGATGTTTTAACTGCCACCCACTAGAAAGGCTTTTAAGTGCACACAGCGACATATTGTCTTTCACTGATAAACCAAGCACTAAACCATCACCCTTTCTGTCTTCTGAAATATAAGCAATACCATGTTGTAACCCTTGCAATGCAGAGCGAGGATTAATGACTTCACCTTCTAATATGATATCTCCAGCATGTCGTGGTAATGCACCATAAATCACTTTCATCAGTTCCGTACGACCCGCCCCCATTAACCCAGATATGCCTAAAATCTCACCATGTTTTAACGTAAAACTTACGTTATTTATCGCCTCTCCATAAAGGCTTTTAATGGTTAAGCAGTTACTTTGATGTACACACGGGATACGCGGATATTGTTCATCTAAACGGCGTCCCACCATCAGCTCAATTAATTTGTCTTCATCTATTTGGGCAACTGGCTTTTCAGCAATAAATTTACCGTCACGTAAAATAGTAATGTCATCACATACTTCAAAAATCTCTTTTAAACGGTGCGAGATATAAACAATCCCGTAACCTTCATCGCGTAGCTCATTAATCACACTAAATAACGCTTCGACTTCACTATCCGTTAAAGCATCTGTAGGCTCATCCATGATGATCACTTTAGATTCAAAGGAGAGTGCTTTAGCTATCTCTACCATTTGTTGTTCACCTAAACTCAATTCACTGAGCATGGTCGATGACTTATGCTTTACATTTAAACGCGCTAACAATTGATCGGCTTTTTGATACATAGAAGACCAATTAATGGCACCAAAGCGATTGGTCATTTCACGCCCTAAAAAAATATTTTCTGCAATCGTTAAAGCAGGTAATAAATTCAGTTCTTGATGAATAATACTGATGCCCGCTTGTTGTGAGTCCCTTGGACCTTTAAAATTAACATTGATATTTTCATAAAAAATCTCACCTGCATCCAATGTATAGATACCAGTGATCACCTTCATTAGCGTCGATTTCCCAGCACCATTCTCCCCTAATAAAGCCATTACTTGTCCGGGGTATACATTTAAAGACGCCCCATCTAGCGCTTTCACACCAGGGAATGATTTATGGATTTCAGTGAGTTGTAATATCGGCTCTCTCATCGTATTTCTCGCATCATCAATTTAAAAAACTACACCAGATTGAAAAATCACATTAGCGTATGGTGTACACTCTCCAGTACGGACAATCGCTTTACTATTGAAAGTCTTAGCTTTAAAAGCATCATGGCTAACATAAGTTATCTCGACAGCTTGATATGTTTTAATAATAGCTAATAGCGCCTCATGTAACTTAGGGCTAACCAGTTTCATCTCTTCAGCTACTATCACCCCAGTAATGTGCATCTCACTCAATACCACTTTAACCGTTTCTAAGAATCCGGGTACACCATGCGTTAAAGCAAGATCAATGCGCTCAACTTGAATGGGAATAGGTAAACCCGCATCGCAAATAGTGACCTCATCAAAATGTCCTAATGAAGCAATACAATGAGATAGCTTGGCATTTAATAATGCAGATTTTTTCATTTCCCCCCCTTCTTTTGTGTTCATTTTAAAACTAAATACATTAAGAAAAACTCATTAGAAATCGATTGCGCAATCGTTTCGATGAGTGGGAATTTAAACATTAATAAAAAAATTGCACTCCTTACATTGATAAAAAGAGAGCAAGTTCACGTAAAATATTTTAAAACTGTTAAACCACAATAATTCTCTAAAATCTTGCTTGCTTAAGCACTTCAGGCTTGTTACTAATAAAATAAAACAACCATGATGGAAATATTTATGAGCAACCAATTAATACAATTAAAACAAATGTCTACCGTAGTGGCTGATACCGGCGATGTACAAGCTATTGCAAAATACCAACCTCAAGATGCAACCACTAACCCTTCTCTATTATTAAAAGCGGCGTCTTTACCTCAATATCAAGAGCTATTAACGCAAGCAACTGAGTGGGCAAAACAACAATCACAAGATGCACAGCAACAAGTGATCGATGCCAGTGATAAGCTTTCAGTGTTAGTCGGATTAGAAATACTTAAAACCATTCCTGGGCGTATTTCTACAGAGGTTGATTCTCGTCTTTCCTTTGATACACAAGGGTCGATTGTTAAAGCACGTAAATTAATTACTTTATATAACCAAGCAGGCATTACAAACGATCGAATTCTTATTAAATTGGCAGCAACTTGGGAAGGCATTAAAGCCGCAGAAATACTTGAAAAAGAAGGTATTAACTGCAACTTAACACTGTTATTCAGCTTTGCTCAAGCGCAAGCCTGTGCAGAAGCAAACGTATACCTTATTTCACCTTTTGTTGGCCGTATTTTAGATTGGTACAAGAAGCAAACAGGAAAAGCATCCTACCCAGCCGACCAAGATCCAGGGGTAATTTCAGTTACTAATATCTATAATTACTACAAACAACAGGGTTACCAAACTGTGGTAATGGGCGCGAGCTTCAGGAGTGTGGAGGAAGTATTAGCGTTAGCAGGTTGTGACCGACTCACTATTAGCCCTGATTTGATGGCAGAGCTACAAAATAGTGACGCCCCTATCGAGCAAAAACTAAAAGAGCAAAATACACCAAAACAACAAGTAACACCATTAACAGAAAGTGAATTTAGATGGTCATTAAATGAAGATGCGATGGCAACAGAGAAACTAGCAGAAGGTATTCGTAACTTTACTTTGGATCAAATAAAGTTAGATGAACAACTAACCAATTTACTAACTGCATAATTAACATTCATCGTTTTTCACGCTTGATAAGAGAGCTTGCTAAAATAAGCTCTCTTTGCTGAGGCATTAACTATTAATAATTAACTTAGAACTCATAACCTTCAACATTTACCATACAAAACTTGCTACAAGTATCAGGAACATCAATAATACTCGCCTTTAATTAACCTTAACTCTTATTTGCTTATTTGCTTATTTGCTTATTTGCTTATTTTATTATTTTATTATTTTATTATTTTATTACTTTATTACTTTATTACTTTATTACTGAATAAAAATATTGTTTTATGCTTTTAAAACAATAACAGCCAGTTTGCTCGATATAAATGAAATACTTTTCTATAGGAACAGCTTTGACAAAACAGAAAAAATTAATACCTAGAAAAATTTGGTTACTTTGGTATCAAGGTCTTGAGAATGCCCCGTACCTTATAAAAAAATGTATAGCATCCTGGGTTAAGCACAATCCCACTTGGGAAATCATTGTATTAGATGAAAGTAATTTACATAATTACATCACGTTAGAAACCCCACAAGAAACATTAACTAAGTTATCTCCAGCCCATCGGTCGGATCTTTTACGTTTAAAATTATTGCATGAATATGGCGGTGTTTGGGCTGATAGCACCACTTTTTGTAATAAACCTTTAGATCAGTGGATAGATACATGCAGTCAATCTGGATTTTTTGTTTTTGATCGCCCTGATAAAGATAGACTCATGTCGAGTTGGTTTTTTGCTTCTCAAGCAGGTTGCCCTATTACTATTAAACTCCATGACTTAATGGAACAATACTGGATTAAAAACGACTTTAATGAGCCCACTGAAATACAAATAAAAATAACAACACTCTTATCAAGAATACTAAATAAAAAAACAACAACTACAAAATATTGGTTTAATCCTATGATTACTAAGGTATTGGGAATCACCCCTTACTTTGCACTTCATTACAAATTCGAAAGATTAATAGCACAGGATAAAACATCAAAAGAGATTTGGGACAATACGTTAAAGGTCAGTGCAGATACACCTCACCTAGTACAACGAGCAGGATTATTCTCAACGCCTACAACATCCATTAAACAAAAGTTAAAAGAGGCTGATGCGCCACTGTATAAGCTTACTTGGAAATATGATCATAGCAATTATGAAGCAAATACATTGCTTTATCATATTTTAGAAGAGTGTTAATGAAGATAAAATGAATGAGCCCCAATCATATACTTATGATTGGGGCTCATTCAACGCTTATAAACCGAGATAAAAACGGTTAATTATAAAGCGTTAGCTGTCTCAACTACATTTGCAACAGTGAAACCAAACATGTCAAACAGTTGATCCGCTGGCGCAGACTCACCAAAGGTCGTCATACCAATCACTTTGCCGTTTAAACCAACGTACTTGTACCAGTAATCTGCAATACCCGCTTCGATAGCAACACGTTTAGTCACTGCCGCTGGTAGTACTGACTCTTTGTATTCTGCTGATTGCAGTTCAAATTGCTCTG